>JBEBIT010000083.1:0-11685 GCA_040080215.1 Steroidobacteraceae bacterium | reverse complement strand
TAACGTCAAGTACGAAATCCGCGGCAAGCTCGCCCGTCGAGCCCATGAGATGGAGCGGATGGGGCACGAGATCATCTCGCTCAACATCGGCAATCCCGGCGTGTTCGGCTTCCGCACCCCGGAGTCGATGCGCCTCGCGATGATCGAGAACATGCAGGCCGCGGAAGGCTACTGCCACCAGCAGGGCATCTTCCCGGCGCGCGAAGCCGTCGTGATGCAGCAGCAGAATCGCGGCATCCGCGGCGTCAGCGTCGAGGAAGTGTTCATCGGCAACGGTGTGAGCGAGCTCATCGACCTGGTCCTGCGCGCGCTGCTGTCGGCGGACGACGAAGTGCTGGTGCCAAGCCCCGACTATCCGCTGTGGACCGCGGCCGTGAACCTGAATCGAGGCAAGGCCGTGCACTATCCCTGCCGACCTGAGAACCACTTCCAGCCCGATGTCGCCGAGATCGAATCGCGGATCACGAGCCGCACGCGTGCCATCGTCGTGATCAATCCGAACAACCCGACGGGCGCCGTGTATTCGCGCGCCACGCTCGAGGGCATCGCGAAGCTCGCGGAGAAGCATCACCTCGTCGTCTTTGCCGATGAGATCTACGACCAGATGACCTACGAGGATGCGGAGTTCATTCCGATGGCGACCCTCGTGCAGGGCACGCTGTGCGCCACGATGTCGGGCCTCTCGAAGGTCTATCGTGCGTGCGGGTACCGTGTGGGCTGGGCCGTGTTCTCGGGCGATCTCGAGCATGCTCGCGAATACCTGAGCGCGCTCGAACTGCTGTCGTCGCTGCGCCTGTGCAGCAACGTGCCCGGACAGTGGGCAGTGCAGACCGCACTCGGCGGCTACCAGAGCATCAAGGAACTCGTGCGCCCGGGGGGCCGGTTGTTCGAGTCGCGCCAGGCGATCCTGGACGGCGTGGCCCGCAGCAAGTACCTGAAGCTGCAAAAGCCCATGGGTGCGCTGTACTCGTTCATCGAAGTCAGGAAGGACGCGTTGCCCGACTTCGACGACAGGCTGTTCGCCATGGACCTGCTGGAGCATCGCCACGTCCTCATTGCGCCCGGCGGCAGCTTCAACACGCCTTACAACAACCATTTCCGCATTACCAACCTGCCGACGCATGAAGTGCTGGCAGACGTCTTCAGGCGGATGGAAGAGTTGCTCGACAGCTACGCTGCCGGTCAGCGTCCTGCGGCCAGGGCGGCCGAGCTGAAAGTCGTCTAGCGCCAGCGACGCTGACGCAGACTCAAGGGCCGGGGATCGTCGTCATGGACGCACTGCATCCCGGGCTGCTTGCAGCGCTGGCAGAGGGATTCACCGTGCTGGTGCCGAACCGGCGCGTGGCCCATGCACTGCGGACGGCCTACGGCGAACACGTGCTCGCTACCGGCCGGCGCGCCTGGCTGACTCCCGATGTGCTGACGACGCGCGCCTGGATCGAGCGCATGTGGTTCAGCCTGCGGCCGGATTCGCGGCGTCTGCTGTCGCCGCAGCAGGCGCTCGTGCTGTGGGAGCGCATCGTCGCGGAATCACCCGCAGCGGCTACCTTGCTGAATCCCTCCAGTGCCGCGAAGGCGGCGGCCCGATCATGGGATCTCGCCCAGGCATATGGCATCGCACTGCCTGCGATTGAGGCGGAAGGGGGCGAGGAAGCCCTCGTTTTTGCGGACTGGGGTCGCCAGTTCGAAGAGCGTTGCCACGCTCGTGGCTGGTTGCCGGCGTCCCGACTACCGCATGAGCTGGTGAGCTGCGAGTTGCTGCCGACGTGCAAGGTCCAGCTTGCTCTCCGCGAGGGACCCACGCCCGCTGAACGCGCGCTGCTGAACAGACTGGCGGAGTCGGGTAGCGTCGTGAGGGAGGAGCTGGCGACGGGGCAGTCCGGCACGACGCAGGTTTTCATCGCCATCGATGCCGATCAGGAGGTTCTGAGCGCGACGCGCTGGGCGCGGACCCAGCTGGACGCGGGCCGCAAGTCGATCGGGCTGGTGGTGCCATCGCTTGCGACACGTCGGCACGCAATACGCCGCTTGCTTGAAGATGCGTTCATTCCCGCCAGCCGACGTTCGGGCGAGGCGAGTCGGGTGGTGCCGTTTACCATCGAGGCCAACGGTGCCCTGGCCGAGTTCCCCATCGTCAGGTCAGCGCTCGATGTACTCGACCTCGTGAAAGGCGACGCACCCAGCTGGGTGGCCGGGCGGCTGCTGCGGAGTCCTTTCCTCGCGGGCTTCACCACCGAGGCGGCCCCCCGGGCGCTGGCCGATGCCCGCCTGCGCGCCGATGGCACCGAACAGCTTGACGTTGCTTCGTTCGAGCGGCTTGCTGGCGCGAATGGCTGCCCGCTTCTCGCCACGCACTTCGCCGCGATGCGTGCCGCGCTGCCCCGCACCCGCGAGGTCGCCACCGCCAGCGAATGGGCCGAACGCTTCCTCACCCTGTGGACGAATGCGGGCTGGCCCGGTGATCGCACGCCGAGCAGCGACGAGCAGCAAACGCTCGCCAAGCTGAATGACGCGCTGAGTTCCTTCGGCGGGCTTGACGACCTGCTCGGGAAGGTCTCGCTCCGGAGCGCGGTGGCGGAGTTCCAGCAGTGGGCGTCGTCCACGGCCTACGAACCACAGACGCTGCCGGCGCCCATCACCGTGGTGGATCCGGAGTCGGTGTCCGGCATGCGCTTCGAGGCGCTCTGGCTCCTCGGCTGCGAGGCTGCGCGGCTGCCGCCGGCGCCGGAGCCGGATCCGTTCCTGCCGTTACGACTCCAGCAGCAGGCCGGCGTGCCGGGCGCGGACGCCACGGCCACTCGTGAACGCGCCGAGCGGGCATTTGCCGATCTGCGCAGCGCTGCCGACCTGATCGTCTGCAGCTGGTCCCGCCACATCGAGGATGCGGAGCAGACGCCCAGTCCGCTGCTCGATGGCTTGGAGCCCTTTACGGAGGCGATCAACGTGCAGCCGTCACTGGCCGGCTGGCTGCAGGACCAGCGTCCCGCGCTGGCGACGCTTGTCGACGACGTGGCGCCACCCGTTCCGGCCGGTCGTGCAAGCGGCGGAGCGCGGGTCGTCGAGCTGCAAGCCTGGTGTGCCTTTCGCGCGCAGGCAGAACTGCGCCTCGGTGCGCGTCCGCTGGATCAAGTGTCACCCGGCGTGGATGCGCGGGAGCGGGGGACGCTGCTGCACAAGGCGCTGGAAGCGCTCTGGGGTGAGTTCGGCAGCCAGCAAGGACTGCTCGCTGTTCCCGAGGAAGCGCTGCATGAGCGCGTCTTCCGCACGCTCGACCGTCTGAGCGTGCCGCTCCTGAAGGGGGCCAGTCCACATCGCGCGCGACTGCTGCGGATCGAAGTCGACATCGCCACGCGCAAGCTCTGCGATCTGCTCGCGCTCGAACGGGAGCGCCAGTCGTTCAAGGTCCTCGAACGTCCGGAGTATGCCGAGACGTACACGGCAGCGGGAATCACGCTCGACCTCAAGATCGATCGCATCGACATTCTCGACGCGGGCGGCGAGGTGGTGATCGACTACAAGACCGGCAACTCCGCGCAATCGTCCAAGTGGTGGGGCGACCGCCCGGAGCAGCCTCAACTTCCCCTCTATGCAGTCGCGCGTCGTGAAGACCTCGCTGCCGTGGCCTTTGCACTGCTGAACGCGAAGGAATCGGGTTTTGCCGGGGTGGCTGTGCGCGACGGCATCCTGCCCGCCGTCAAAGCGACGAAAAGCGAATGGCATTCCCTGCTCGATGACTGGCAGACGGCCGTGGATGGCCTGATCGGTGCGTATGCCCGCGGTGATGCGCGCGTCGACCCGCTACCGCAGCTGTGCAATCGCTGCCATCTTGCGGGGCTCTGTCGGGTGCACGAGTCCAGCAGCGCGGCAGGACTCGATGAGGTGCCCTTGTGAGTCAGTCCCCGCGACCTGCCGATGCGGCCGTGCGCGAGCGTGCGCTCGATCCGTCAGCTAGCTTCATCGTGCAGGCGCCCGCCGGCTCCGGCAAGACGGAACTGCTGACCCGCCGGTACCTGCGACTGCTCGCCGTGGTGGAGCGTCCTGAGGACATCCTGGCCATCACCTTCACGCGCAAGGCAGCGGCCGAAATGCGGGGACGGATCCTGAAGGCATTGGCGCTTGGTGCCAGCGAGCAACCGCCTCCCGAGGAATACAAGGAGGCGGCGTGGCAGCTCGCGAGGGCTGCACGCGCGGCCGATGCGCGTCACGGCTGGCGACTCGAAGCGCATCCTGCGCGGCTCAAGATCCAGACCATCGACGCGCTGAACCACACGTTGGCCCGCCAGCTGCCGATTCTGTCCGGCTCGGGCGCAAGCTTGCGCATTGCCGATGACAGCGAGCCGCTGTACGCGCAAGCGGTGCTCCGGGTCATTGAACACCTGGGTACCGATTCGCCTGTCGCCGCTGCCGTCGAGCGCCTGGTCCGGCACCTCGACAACCAGGTCGGCACGCTGACGACCTTGCTCACCGACCTTTTGCAGCGCCGCGATCACTGGCTCGATCTCGACCTGCTGCACAGCGACCGCACGGTGCTCAAGGAACGACTGGAATCCGCACTCGAAGCCGCCGTCGTCCAGCGACTCAGGCGCTTGAATGACCTCTGGCCTGCGCATGTGTCGAGTGAGTTGCTTGCCCTCGCGAGTGCCGCACGTGGCCGGCTGCGTGCGGCCGGTGCCGATCATGCACTTGCAGCGAGCACGCTCGATGCGTTTCCGGGCTCCTCGGTGGACGACCTCGCCGACTGGCAAGGTCTGCGCCAGTTGCTGCTGACTGCGGACGGCTCGTGGCGCAAGAAGATCACCAAGAGCGACGGCATTCCGGCAGACGAGAAGGCGGATAACCGCGCCGCCAATGCATTGCTCGATGAGCTCCGCTCCGTGGACGGGCGGTTGGGCGGCGATCTGGCCGGCGTGCTGGATGAAACACGGACATTGCCGCCGGTGCGCTATTCCGGTTCGCAGTGGAAGGCGCTCGAGGCTCTGCTGGAAGTACTGAAGATTGCCGTGGCTGAACTCGCTCTGGTCTTTCGCGAGCGGGGCGAAGCCGACCATGTTGCCGCTGCGCTTGCCGGTCGGCAGGCGCTCGGGACCATCGATGCGCCGACGGACCTCGCGTTGCAGCTCGACTATCGGTTGAAACACCTGCTCGTCGATGAGTTCCAGGATACGTCGCGTAGCCAGATCCGCCTGTTGCGATTGCTCACGGCGGGATGGACGCCGGGGGATGGTCGCTCGCTGTTCCTGGTCGGCGATCCGATGCAGTCGATCTATCGCTTCCGCGAGGCGGACGTCGGGCTGTTCCTGAAACTGCAGGGCGAAGGGCTGGGCGATGTGCACCTCGAACCGCTGACGCTGACGGTGAACTTCCGCTCGACGCAGCCGGTGATCGACTGGGTCAATGCCAGCTTTCGTCGCGTGCTTCCCGCCGAGGATGACCCGGAACGCGGTGGCGTCCGGTTTACGCCAAGCGAGTCACGGCCCGCCGTGCCGCAGGAAGGCGGAGTGCACTTCCACGCGCTGGTCGGGACGAAGGACGCGGCTCGATCACAGGAGGCAGAGCGTGTGGCGAGCATCGTCGCCGCCGCACGGCATCGGGATCCGCAATGCCGGATCGCCATCCTGGTGCCGACGCGGGGACACCTCGTGTCGATCCTGCCCGCGTTGGCTGGCCGCGGCTTTCGCTACCAGGCTGTCGACATCGATCCGCTCAGGGACCGTCCCGTCGTGCAGGACCTGCTGGCGTTGACCCGCGCGTTGGTGCACCTCGCGGACCGCACAGCGTGGCTTGCCATCCTCCGGGCACCGTGGTGTGGCTTGACGCTCGACGATCTGCATGTGATCGCCGCGGACGCCGGTGGCAGTCGCTGGCAAGTCGCGGCGATCTGGAGTCGCGTCAATGATTCCGAGGTCGTGGCCAGACTCTCGGTTGATGGCCGGCAGCGTGTAGCCCGACTGCGCAGCACGTTGACGCTGGCGCTCGACGAACGCGGCCGCTGGCCCTTGCGGGACTGGGTCGAGCGCGCGTGGCTCGGATTGAGTGGCCCGGCAGCGACCACTACAGCCGCGGAGCTCGCGGATGCCGAGGCGTACTTCGTGCGGCTCGACCGGCTGAGCCAGGCAGGCGATCTGGACGACATCGCGAATCTGGAAGACGAGATCGCGGACTTGCATGCCGTACCCGATGCGGTGGGCGAGGGGCCGCCGGCGATCGAAGTAATGACGCTGCACAAGGCCAAGGGACTCGAATTCGACACCGTCATTCTGCCCGGCCTTGAGCGGAAGGGCGGCCGCGATGGCGAACGGCTGCTCAGGTGGGTCGAGTTGCCGCGGGCGGACGAAGGACCGTCGCTGCTGCTCGGTCCATTGGCGGCGCGGGAGGAAGAAAAGGATCCCCTCTACAAGTGGCTCGGCGACATCGAGAAGGAACGCGCTGCCTTCGAGCGCGGGCGGCAGCTGTATGTGGGCGCCACCCGGGCCATCCGCGAGCTGCACCTGATCGGGTCGGCGCAGATCGTGGACAAGAAGGGCACGCTCGACTTCAAGCCGCCGGATCCGGATTCTTTCCTGAAGCTGCTGTGGCCCCTCGTGATCTCGCAGTTCCAGCCGTTGCTGGTGCAGACGCAAGCCAGCGACTCCGTCGGCGACAAGTTCGAATCGACGCCGCTGCGCCGGCTCCCCCCGTCCTGGTCGCCTTCGTTCGAAGGACTGGCAGGCACCGATGTCGAGCCTCCTGTCACAAGCGTCGACAAGGGCCTGCAACCCGAATTCGACTGGGTCAGCGAGACGGGAAGACACGTTGGCACGCTCGTTCACCGTGAGATCGAGCGATTGGCTGCGCGTGGGTTGCGGGACGCCTTGCGTCCGGATGAGCGATCACTGCAGCGGTATGAACGCGAGCTTGCGGAACTCGGTGTCCCCGAAACCCACCGGCCGGGTGCCGCGCAACGCGTGGCTGCGGCGATGACGAACCTGCTTGAGGACGAACGCGGACGGTGGTTGCTGGCCGGTGCGGACACGCATCGGGACATCGCGTCGGAGCTGGCGCTGTCGGGAATCGTCGGTCGTTCCATCGTGAACGGTGTCATCGACCGCACGTTCGTTGACGTCAAGGGCACTCGGTGGATCGTCGATTTCAAGACGAGCCTGCACAGTGGCGCCGGACTCGAGGCTTTTCTCGACAGCGAGGCTGTCCGCTACCAGCCCCAGTTGCAGCGCTATGCCGAGCTGATGCGCGCGTATCAGCCCGGCGAGCCCGTGAAAGCCGCGCTCTATTTCCCGCTGCTCAAGGCGTGGAAGGAAGTCGACGTCGCGAACGGCTAGCGCGCCGGGCGGTACCTCGGAACTTCAGAAAGTCCCGGAGAGCGAGAACGGCCGACGCCCTGAAGCATCCGCTTCACCAAGGTATTGCAGGGCCGAGATGACCTGTGACGGCGCATCGGGTCGAGTCGCGATTTGCCCTTCGATCAGGTAGCTGCGATCTCGTTGCACGCGCAGCGTAGCGGTCACTTCGATCGGTCCATCGACGTCCTTGAGGTCCGCCGCGATACCATCTCCGGCCTTGCCTGCGGTGGAGGGAAACGTCGCGCGGTAACTGCCGAGCTTCGCAGGCCGATTCGCCGGGCCGACGAGGTTTGCCACGTCAAGGGTGCCGGTGAGTGCGACGGGAAGTCCCTTCTCGACGATCAGCTCCGAGAGTCGTGCGCTGGCCGTCCCCGTCCAGCCCGCAGGCAATCCGGCCGCAGCGAGGGATGCGATCGGCCACGAGGCCGAGACATCGCTGAATGTGATTCGCCCACTCAGGGCGGCGGACACGTCGCCTTGGGCAAAGGCGCCGGTTTGCTTGATGGCGACCGTGGCACTCGCCCGTCCCGTCAGCAGCTTGAGGACATGCAGATGCCACTCAAGCTGGCCGAGCGGCACATTGCGGACCGTGACCATGGCGGCCTGTCCGTTCCAGACTGATCCCGATACCCCCGTAGCTTGCACACCGAGCTTGCCGAGCCGCCCCACGACGACCTGCGCAGGCAGCGTGACAAGCAACAGCACGAAGAACGCGCTCAACCCGAGCGCAACAAGAAGGCGCGGACGGGTCATTCGCCGCCTGCGCGCTGCAGGGTCAGGGTCGCGTTGACGACGCCTTGAGCAGCCGTCCGGTCGATCGTTGCGGCCTCGATGGCGACGCCGTACTGCTGCTGCAAGACCCCGAGCCACTGGACGACGGCATCAAAAGGCGCAGTCTCAAGCCGCACTCTGATACCGGTGTCCCCGGCCGGCGTCTGACCCGTGAGGCTAGCGCCGAGGCCGGCTTCCCGTGCGGTCCGGTCGATCAGCACCACCAGGGATTCGCCCGTGGGACCTGCTGCCTGCGGTTGCGATGCCGCGAGCGACTGTACTTCGGCGAGCGAGCCTTGCAGCCAGGCGAGGTCCGCCTGCTTGGCAGCAACCCGGCGGCCACGGGCGTCGATGGCAGAATAGAACGGCGACAGCAGCAGGAAATAGACGAGGGCCAGCACCACTACGCAACCACCGCCGATCACGATGGATCGCTCGCGGGAATCGAGGGCCTGGAAGCGAGCCTGCAGTGCGTTCATGGTAAGGAACCTCTGATTGACCTATACGCGCTCGCGACGGCGAGCCATTTCGTGCAGGGCGAGGCGCGATCGACCGCCGTGTACTGAATGTACACAAGGGAGGAGCAACGCTGCCATGCACGAAATGGATCCCGTCCCGATCAAAGTATGAATATTCATTTAATGGGTTGCGCCTCTAATCCTCTGCTGCGTCGTTACGGACCTTGTCCATATTCCCGATATCGCCTGCGGCCCGATGCCTCGCAGCAGAGGATTGGAGACGCAACGCGAGTGCGTATAGGTCAATCAGAGGTTCCTTAACCCGTCGTCTTGAACTGCAGGCGCCCTTCGACTTTGGAGTCGCGAGGCGTGGCGGACTGGATGACCGCGTTCATGCCGCGCTCGGTCGCTGCATGCTGGATTCGATCGAGTGCATCCACGCTGGGGGCGAGCACCCTGAGGTCGAGGACATCGGCGCGATAGGAGAGCGCCTCAACGCTGGTTTCCGGCGCCTGCGCAATCGCTTGCCCCAGTGTGCCGAGGCTGGTCATGAGGCCGCCGGCAACGCCGTTGCCGCGAAGCTGCGCCAGCCTGCCTTCGACTTGCGTGCGTGCATTGACTTGACGCGTGCCCGGCATCGCCTGCGAGAACACTGCAGCGATCTGGCTGTCGAGGCGCGCTTCTTCTGCGCCGAGCTTCCAGAACTGCACGCCCTTGACGCCGAGATGCACGACCACGAATGCGCCCGCGAGCATCGCGGCATAGCGCCAGGGAGCGAGCGACCCGCTCATGGAACCGGCAACGGCGTAGGGACCTTGCAGCAGATTGGTTCCCGACTGCTTCACGATGGTGACTGCCAGCAGCGCGAGCGGCCCCTCCGTCAGCAGCTTCACTTGCAAGCTCGCCGTGAATTCGCGCAAGCCCTCGATCATGTCGCGATCGCGTTCGTAGTCCGCCTGGCTCAAGAACAGGGACACGTTCTCGCGGGTCTCGTCACCGGAGGCGAGTGCGAGCTGCAGTCCTTCGATCAGGGGTTCGGCTTCCACGACGGCGGCGGGCACGTCGGCGCGGCGCACATGGATGCGCACGCCTTCCACGACAAGCGTTACTCCGTTCGGCGTCAGCGGTACCGCCGCGGACTCCGAGTACATCGCGGACGGGGAGATCCCGGCAGACTTGAGCGCGCCCAGCCAGGTGTCCATTGCCGTCAGCGCCACGGCAGCAACCGGTGTGCCGGGCCTCGCTTCGCGCCGGCCGACCGCAAAGTGCATGTCTTCCACGTCGCTGGCCAGTTGCTCCTCGAGGGCAAACGGCACGACCTGCGCAACACGTGCGCCTGATTTCACGGGGAGTTCGGGTTCTGCCAGCAGGACGTCGGTGCCAGGGACAAGCACGATGACCGAGCGGCCGCCCGCAGCAGGAACCGCGGCGGTGAGCGGACCGGACTCGACGTTGCCAAGGCGCGACCCGGCCGAGTCGACGAGCAGCCACTCCGCCTGCAGGGTGGCAGGGCTGTTGCCTTTGAGCCGGATGACGAGCACTTCTGCCATTGATCTCTCTTAGTCGGTCCCGAAGCTGCGCAGGACGGGTCGTACCAGCCCCGCATCGGTGCGGTGCAAAAGACTGTACAGGGTGAACTGGGTAGTGCCAATAGTGACCCAGACTGTCGCTCCGAAATAGGAACTCTGTTCGCTCAGGCTCTCTTTCATGCCGTCGAAAGCGGCTTGCCCGATGGCCGCGCGCAGGTCATTCAGGTTCGGGAAGCACTTGTCCGCCCGCATATCGGCCAGGTGCTTCAAGTCCGTGCTGAACGACTGTACGCCGTCCGACAGCGCGTCGATGACGATACCCGGCGCGGTGCAGACATTGAGCGGCGTGCCGGAGGGCAGGGCGGTCACATAGGGCAGGAGCTTCTGGTAGCGCTCGAGGCCGAAGTCAGGCAGCGACAGCAACTCGCTGACGCGGGTTATAGGCATGTTGGCCGTTCGAAAAGGGGGCGATTCGCCCAGGTAGACGCCGTCTTCAGCGCCATCCGGGAAATTGGGATTCGCGTCCGCGTCGATCCAGTCCACGATCATCCCTGCCCATCGCGTTTCAAGGTTGAGGGCGACGAGGATGCGTTCGAACTGCGCGAGCGCCTGCGGGTTCGCCTTGCCGTCCGCACGCAGCAGGTTGTTCAGATTGAAGCGCCCCTGCTGGTCCTCCAGCCGTCCTTCGAGTTCGCCACCGTCGATCGGCAACGGGGGGATCGGCGTTGCCCAGATCTCGGCGCCGTGGTCGGTCTTCGAATCCCGCTTGTCGGCGCGAAGGATGTCCGCGGCCCAGGCCTCTGCGCCCAGCGCGACCTCATAGCCCTGGTCGAGCGCAAACAGCGTCATGCTGCGCCGCTGTTCGAGATAACCCCGAAAGCCGACGTTCACCGCAAGGATTGTGGCCAGTGCGACCATCAAGACGGCCGTGATCAGCGCGACGCCGTGTTCGCGACGCGGGAAGGAAGAGCGCGCCTTCATCCGGCCACCTCGACCAGCCGCACGATGCTGCCCCAGTCCTCGAGCTCCAGTGTGACTTCGACGGCGAGTGGACGGGAACGCTGTGCCTGGGGTCCGGCGGCACCCGAGCCCGGCCAGGCTTCGCGCCAGGCGCGGCTCTGGTCCATGAAGCGCAGCTTCACCGACGTTACCTTGTCGAGCAGCTGCACGGTCTGTGGTTCGACGGCCAGGGTGCGGTCAAGCACGGCCCAATGGTCGCGATACAACTTGCCGTCCTGCACCCGGTACGTCACGCGCTGCAGCGTCGAGCGCTGCACTCCGGCCGTGTTGGTCCAGCCCGAACGGGTCAAAGACACGAGTTCCAGTGCTACCCCGTCGGCCTTGAGGGCGCCCTGCGTGCCGTCACCCACCGATTCGCGGATCGGCCTGGGTTCCAGTTCGCCAAAGTCTTGCGACAGGCGCATCACCGCACCCTGAACGGCACGCACCCGTTCCATGTTGGCTTCGACGGTCGCGCTTTGTCGCGAGAGTTCGTTGTAGCCGCCCATCGCCATGGCGCCGACGATCGTGAAAATCGCCACGGCAATGAGGATCTCGAGCAGGGTGAAGCCGCGCTGCCGGTCGATCTGG
>JBEBIT010000152.1:0-2713 GCA_040080215.1 Steroidobacteraceae bacterium | reverse complement strand
CTGCCGAAGCCGTCGGTCGATACGGGCATGGGACTCGAGCGCGTCGCCGCCGTGATGCAGGGCGTGCATTCGAACTACGAGATCGACCTGTTCCAGGGGTTGATCGCCGAGGCCGCAAAGGTCACCGGCGCGAGTGACCTCACGTCGGGCTCGCTGCGTGTCATCGCCGATCATATCCGCGCCTGCTCGTTCCTCATTGCAGACGGTGTGCTGCCATCGAACGAAGGCCGCGGCTATGTCCTGCGCCGGATCATCCGACGTGCCATCCGCCATGGCTACAAGCTCGGGCAGACCAAGCCGTTCTTCTACGAACTCGTTGGCGCGCTAGAACGCGAGATGGGTGCGGCCTATCCGGAGTTGAAGACCCAGCGCACGCACATCGAACGCGTGCTCCGCCAGGAGGAAGAGCGCTTTGCAGAAACGCTGCTGCAGGGCATGTCGCTGCTCGAAGCTGCCATCGGCGGCCTCAAGGGCAACAAGACGATTCCCGGTGAAACCGTGTTCAAGCTGTACGACACGTATGGCTTTCCGGTGGACCTCACGGCCGATGTCGCGCGCGAACGCGGGCTTGAAATCGACCAGGCGGGGTTCGAAGTGGCAATGGAGGCCCAGCGTGATCGTGCGCGCGCCGCCAGCAAGTTCAACGTCGATCTGCGCGGTGGCGCGCAGATCGAAGGGCAGACCGAATTCTGCGGCTACGATTCGCTGGAACTGCCTGTCCATGTCACCGCGCTGATTGGCGAAGCGGGCACCGAGATCAAGAGCGCAGCGACGGGCGAGTCGGTCCAGGTGATCCTCGAGCGCACGCCTTTCTACGCGGAGAGCGGTGGCCAGGTTGCAGACCACGGGTGGCTGTCGGGGCAGGGATTGCGAGTGCAGGTGACCGATGTGCGCAAGGCAGGCAAATCGATCGTGCACGTCGGCAAGGTCGTCGATGGCACGCTCACGGTCGGCGCCCAGATCACGGCGTCTGTCGATGCGGAACGGCGTGAGGCAGTGCGACTCAATCACTCTGCAACGCACTTGATGCACGCGGCGCTTCGCAAGGTGCTCGGCACCCATGTCACGCAGAAGGGATCCCTGGTCGAGCCTGATCGCCTGCGCTTCGATTTCTCGCACTACCAGCCTGTGACGCTGGAAGAGCAGAGGGCAGTTGAGCGCCTCGTGAATGCGGAGATCCGCGCGAATGCGCCAGCGGAAACGCAGTTGATGGACTATGAGGCCGCTGTCGCTTCGGGTGCGATGGCGCTGTTCGGTGAGAAGTACGACGACGAAGTCCGCGTGCTGCGCATTGGCGATTTCTCCACCGAACTCTGCGGTGGCACGCATGTGGAGCGCGCAGGAGACATCGGCTTGTTCAAGATCGTGAGCGAAGGCGGTGTGGCCGCTGGCGTCAGGCGAATCGAAGCCGTCACGGGCCAGGGTGCACTCGATTGGGTGACCGGCACCGACCAGATGGTGCGCGACGTGGCGTCCCTGGTGAAATCCGGTCGCGACGATGTCGAAGACAAGATCAGGCAGTTGATCGATCGCAGTCGCAAGCTGGAGAAGGACCTGGCCCAGGCCAAGGCCAAGCTCGCAAGCGGACAGGGAGACGATCTTTCAGCAAGCGCCGTGGATGTCGCCGGCATCAAGGTGGTGGCGGCTCGTCTCGATGGCGCTGACGCAGAAGGTTTGCGCGTTGCGGTTGACCAGCTCAAGGCCAAGCTTGTGGCTGCCGCAATCGTGCTCGCAACGGTCGATGCTGACGATAAGGTCGTTCTGGTAGCCGGTGTCACGGCCGATCAGTCCAAGCGCGTCAAGGCCGGTGACCTCGTCAATGCAGTCGCGCAGCAGGTGGGTGGCCGCGGCGGCGGGCGCCCGGAATTGGCGCAGGCAGGCGGGACCGAGCCCGCCAAGCTGGATGCCGCCCTGGCATCCGTGGTGCCCTGGATTCAGGCCCGTCTTTCCTGACCCAGTCGATGGTTTGCCGGCTTTAGGGGAATCACCGATCCCGGGCGTCCCGGGGCTGTCATAGGCTTTACGAACGTTGTGGCGCAAATTCCGAGCCTACTTGAGAATGCAGCGGTAGAATCCATAAAACGGACTGAAGGAGCAGGAAATGCTGATTCTTACCAGGCGCGTAGGCGAAACGGTGATGATCGGTGAGAACGTCACCGTGACCGTGCTGGGCGTCAAGGGCAACCAGGTGCGCATCGGCGTTAATGCACCCAAGGAAGTCGCCGTGCATCGCGAGGAGATCTTCGACCGCATCAAGCGCGAAGAGCAGGTTCCTCCCGTCCGGCCCGCTACCGGTTCTGGTACCTGATCGCGGCTTTTTGGATCACTCCAGCCTTTACTGCCCCCTCTGCGGCCAGTATCCTTGCCCCCCTTCGCGGCGGGGCTCGTCCCTCGAAGCGCAAGACCCACCGGCCAAAATGCCGGCGGGATGATGCTGCGGAGAGTTGGCCGAGTGGTCGAAGGCGCACCCCTGCTAAGGGTGTATGGATCAAAAGTCCATCGAGGGTTCGAATCCCTCACTCTCCGCCAAATTTTTCTTTCTTGCTTCTTCTGTCTTTGGATTTGTCCAAAGAAAGAAGAAGAGGTCATGCAAGCGGCGTCTGCCGCACGATAGAATAAGGTTTACAGCGCGCCCGTAGCTCAGCTGGATAGAGTACAACGCTACGAACGTTGGGGTCGGGAGTTCGAATCTCTCCGGGCGCACCATATCGAA
>JBEBIT010000019.1:0-50648 GCA_040080215.1 Steroidobacteraceae bacterium | reverse complement strand
GACATTCTGTTTACCGACGTATATGCGGATGGGGGTTGGGCGTGGCGGAATTAACCTATCGTGACGCGGTGGCCCGCGCCATCGCGCAGGAAATGTCGCGCGACGAGAACGTCGTGTTCCTCGGCGAGGACGTCGCCAAAGCCGGCGGCGTCTTCAAGGCCACCGTGGGCTTGCTGGACAAGTTCGGCCCGAAGCGCGTCATCGACACGCCGATTTCGGAGCAGGCCATCCTGGGTGCGGCAATGGGTGCAGCGATGACGGGCCTGCGCCCCATCGCCGAGATCATGTTCGCCGACTTCATCGCGGTCTGCTACGACTACATCGCGAACGAATTCCCGAAGACGCGTTACATGACCAACGGCCAGGTGGGCTGCCCGCTCGTCGTGCGTTGCGGCGGTGGTGGCGGCTCGCGCTTCGGCGCGCAGCACAGCCAGTGCATCGAGAACTGGGTCATGCAGTTCCCCGGACTTAAAGTCGTGTCGCCCTCCTCGCCCATCGACGTGATCGGCTTGCTCGCCGCTGCGGTCCGCGACGACGATCCCGTGATGTTCCTCGAACACAAGTCGCTGTACGCCACGAAGGGCGAAGTGCCTGACGGCGAGATCCTCGATCGCCTCGGCACGGCCAAGATCCTCCGCGCAGGCACCGATGCGACGATCCTCGCGCTCGGCATGATGGTTCCGCGTTCGGTCGCTGCGGCCGAGAGGCTGCAGGCCGAGTACGGCGTGAACGTCGAAGTGGTCGATGTGCGCTCGCTCGTCCCGCTCGACACGCAGTGCATCCTGGGTTCGGTTGCGAAGACGGGCCGACTGTTCACCGTCGAGGAGAATCCTCGCGTGCTCGGCTGGGGTGCGGAAGTGGTGTCGATCGTCGCGGACGAGGCGTTCTACGATCTCGACGGACCGCCGGTGCGCATCACGACTCCGAACATCCCGCTGCCGGCTGCAGACCAGCTGGAAGACATGGCGATTCCGAGCGTCGATCGCATCGTCGCAACGATTCGCAAATCGCTTGCGGCCTGAAGCGCCGGCAGGGAAGAGTGGAACATGAATGTATTGATGCCGCAGCTCGGCGAGACGGTAACGGAAGGCACCATCGCCAAGTGGTACAAGTCCGTCGGCGACACCATCGCCGCAGGCGACGTGCTGTTCGAGATTGAAACCGACAAGACGTCCATGGAAGTGCCCGCGCTTGCGGGCGGCATCCTGGCCGAGATCCGCGCCCAGAAGGGCCAGACCGTGCCGGTCAACGCGGTGGTCTGCATCATCACCGCCGACGGGAAGGTGTCGATCGAAACGGCTCCTGGCGAAATCGCGACAGCGACCGCGGCTCCTGCAAAGAGCGCTCCGGCAGCGGCGCCCGCCCCCCAGCCCGTTGCGGCACCGCCTGCCGTGAAGCGGGACATCGATCCGTTCAATTCCGTGCAGTCGCCGCCGAAGAATTTCGGCAAGGCGACCCTGCCGAGCGGTGCCAAGATCACGCCGCTTGCGCGTCGACTCGCTGCCGAGGCGGGCGTTGACCTCGGCACGCTGCAGGGTTCGGGGCCGCACGGCCGCATCGTGGCCGCCGACATCAAGCGCGCACAGCCTGCGCAAGCGGCCGCCGTACCAGCCGCTGCCACCGGCAACGCCTATCGCGAAATCCCGCTCGACGGCATGCGCCGCACGATCGCGAAGCGCCTGGTCGAATCGAAGCAGACCGTTCCTCACTTCTACCTGAGCACCGATGTCTCGGTCGAAGCACTGCTCGCGTTGCGCCAGCAGATCAACACGCTTACGCCAAAACGAATCTCGGTCAATGACTTCATCGTCAAGGCCTACGCGCTTGCACTGCAGAAAGTCCCGGCCGCGAACGCCATCTGGGCCGAGGACAAGCTGCTGCAGTACGAACGGTCGGATATCGGAGTGGCTGTCGCGATCGAAGGCGGCTTGATCACGCCGGTAGTCCGCAGTGCAGACCTGAAGAGCCTGGCAACGATTTCCGCGGAGATTTCGGACCTCGCCAAGCGGGCGCGCGAGCGCAAGCTCAAACCCGCCGAATACCAGGGCGGCACCGGCACCGTGTCGAACCTCGGCATGTACGGGATCCGCCAGTTCTCGGCCATCGTGAACCCGCCACAGGCAACCATTCTCGCCGTCGGTGCCGCGGAACGCCGTCCCGAAGAGGCTACCGACGGCAGCGTGCGTTTCGCCAGCAAACTGACCGTCACGCTGTCGGTCGATCATCGGGTGGTTGACGGCGCGGTCGCGGGCGAGTTGCTTGCCGCGTTCCGCACCATCGTCGAAGCCCCGTTAAGCCTGCTTCTGTAGAGGTATCGCCATGAAGTACAACCGCCCACATGCTGTCGCCTCCTGGGGTACCCAGGCCAAGGATTGGGAACGCGGCATCGACTACCAGCGCCTGATCCAGGAGCGCCTGAAGCGCGCGCAGGATTCGGTCAAGGCCAACGGCCTCGGCGCGGTGCTGTGCTTCAACTTCGACAACATCCGCTACCTGACCGGCACGCACATCGGTGAGTGGGCGCGCGACAAGTTCATGCGCTATGCGATGGCCGCTGCCGAAGGCCCGGCGCTGCTGTGGGATCCTGCTGCTCCTGCCAAGCGCATTGCGTCGCCGTGGATTGCCAACCACGTGCAAGCGCCCATCTCCACGATGCAAGGCGGCCTGCCGCTCAACATGGGCATCCAGGGCGACTTCGCCCGCCAGATCAAGAAGGGCATGGCGGACCTCGGCATCTCGGGCCAGCCGATCGGTATCGACATCATGGAGCTGCCGATGATCCGCGCGCTCGAAGCCGAAGGCATCGAAGTCGTTGACGGCCAGCAGGCCATGCTCGATGCCCGCGAAGTGAAGACGCCGGACGAGATTGAACTGCTGAAGCTCGCATCGGCAATGGTCGATGCAACCTATGTCGACATCGTCAAGGCCATCCGCCCCGGCACGCGCGAGAACGAACTCGTCGCGATTGCGAATGACCGCCTGTATCGCCTGGGTTCGGAGCGCGTCGAGTGCGTGAATTCCGTGTCCGGGCCGCGTGGCCGTCCGCATTCGCACACGTTCACCGATCGCATCATCCAGCCCGGCGACATGGTGTTCCTCGACATCATGCATTCGTACAACGGTTACCGGACCTGCTACTACCGCACTTTCATCTGCGGCGAACCGAACAAGTACCAGATCGAAGCCTACGAGAAGGCATCGAAGTGGATCTCGGCGTCGATCGACATGATCCGTCCGGGCGTCACGCCGGATGAAGTGGCCGCCGTATGGCCGAACGCCGAGGAATTCGGTTATCGCAACGAAGCCGAGGCGTTCCTGCTGCAGTACGGCCACGGCGTGGGTTTGTCGCTGTGGGAGCGGCCGATCATTTCCAAGCGGTACCACGGCCAGACTCGCCCGCTCAAGGAAGGCATGGTGTTCGCGCTCGAGACCTGGTGCGGTGCCGAGGACGGCTCGGGCGCGGCGCGCATCGAGGAGGAAGTCGTCGTCACCAAGGACAGCTGCCAGATCATCACGAACTTCCCGTCCGACCGGCTGATTTCCTGCGGCCTGCCGGGCTGCGAAGTGTTCTGACCCCGGTCAGACCCGCGTCGCTGTCATGCCGCGCTCCCCGTCCCTGTCATTTGCGCTTCGACAGGGAACGGGCGGCGGCGAGATTGCAGCCCACCCCGAGCACGAAGAACGGGATCAGCGCGTAGAGCGCAATCCTGAGCGACTCGTTGCCGTACTCCGCGAGCGCCCAGTCGCTCACAGCACCGACGTACAGCGGCCCGCATCCGACAGCCAGCAGGTTCAGCACGAACAGCAGCATGGCCGACGCGGTGCTGCGACGCTCCGGCGGCACGAGGTTCTGGATGACGGCAACAGCGGGCGCGAGATACATGAACGTCAACCCCTGCGGGATGGCGAGCAGCATCACGGACGTGTGCCAGTCCTTGGCCGAAATTGCCATGAGGTAGAGGGGGAACGCCAGCACGAAGGCGACAGCCGGCACGAGCGGGTAGGCACGCGGATTATTGCTGCCGAGCTTGTCGACGATGTAGCCGCTGCCCACGATGCCGATGGCGACGCTGATGCCGATCAGCGGACTGTAGAGCGAGCCGATGTCGGCAAGCGTGGCGCCTTGCACTCGCATCAGGAAAGCAGGCGACCAGCTCATCAGGCTGTAGCCGACGACGGCCGAGAGACTGCAGCCGAGCGCCACCAGCACGAGCGATGCGGACTTCAGGAAGTCGCCGACCACGGTGCCGAGCTTCACGGGTTCCGCGGGCAGCACAACGCCTTCATCAAGCCCGCCACGCTTGGGTTCGCGCACGAGGATGGGCAACAGGATGGCGATCAGCAGTCCGGGGATCGCGAGACCGAAGAACGCGACGCGCCAGCCGTAATGCTGGGCGGCCCAGGTACCGTACAACCCGCCGGCAAACGTGCCCAAGGGAATACCGAGGGAATAGAGGCCCATCGCGAGGCCGCGTTTCTTCGGCGGGAAGTAGTCGGACAGGATCGAGTACGACGGCGGCACGCCACCCGCTTCGCCGATGCCGACGCCCACGCGCGCGAGCGCGAGCTGGATGAAGTTGCCGGCGAAGCCGCACATCGCGGTAAAGCCGCTCCACAGGCCGCACGCCACTGCAACGATCGTCGTGCGGCGCCTGCGGTCCGCGAGCCAGGCCACGGGGACGCCGAACGTCGTGTAGAACAGTGCGAACACGAAGCCGGTGACCATGCCGAGCTGCGTGTCGGACAGCCCGAGATCGCGCTTGATCGGCTCGGCGAGGATCGACACGAGCTGGCGATCGAGGTAGTTGAACAGGTAGACGACCAGCAGGACGATGAGGACCAGGTACTTGTACGCGCTGCCAGGCTCGCGCGGAGTGTCGTTGCCGTTCATTGTTGTTGTCCGTGACCCTGAAGCCCGAATTTTTCGTTAAAGCCAACCCCTGCAGAGCATACCGATCGTGAACCAACCGAGCGCTTCTGACAATCTCGATCTCATCGTCGTGGGCTCCGGCCCCGGCGGCTACGTGGCAGCCATCCGCGCTTCGCAGCTCGGCCTCAAGACGGCCATCATCGAGCGTGAAAGCCTAGGCGGCATCTGCCTCAACTGGGGCTGCATTCCGACCAAGGCGCTGCTCAAGTCAGCTGAGGTCTATGAGCAGCTCTCGCACCTCGGCGACTACGGCCTGTCGTGTTCTGGCGCGAACTTCGACTTTTCCAAGGTGATCCAGCGTTCGCGCAATGTAGCGAAGCAGCTCAACACCGGCGTGGGCTACCTGATGAAGAAGAACCGCATCGAAGTCATCGAAGGCACAGCGCGCCTCGCCAAGGGCAAGACCACGCCCAATGTCGTCGTCGACCTCAAGGCGGGCGGCTCGCGCACACTCACCGCGAAGTCCGTGATCCTCGCAACGGGTGCACGCGCACGCGTCATCCAGGCGGCCGGCATGGTGCCGGATGGCGAACGCATCTGGACCTACCGTGAAGCCATGACGCCGAAGTTCCTGCCGAAGTCACTCGTCGTCATCGGCTCAGGCGCGATCGGCATCGAGTTCGCGAGTTTCTATCGTGCTTTCGGCGCCGACGTCACCGTCATCGAGTCGCTCGACCGCATCCTGCCCGTCGAGGATGCAGAGATTTCGGCCGCGGCACAGAAGAGCTTCGAGAAGCGGGGCTTCAAGTTCCGCATCGGTGCGAAAGTGGGCAAGGTTGCCAAAGACAAGGCGGGAGTCACCGTGCAGCTCGATGTCGGCGGCAAGGCGGAAACGCTGCAGGCGGAAGTGGCTCTGATCGCTGTCGGCATTGAAGGCAACGTCGAGAACCTGGGGCTCGAGGCGCTTGGGCTGAAGGTCGACCGCGGCCACGTCGTGACGGACGGCCATTGCGCCACGAATGTTCCGGGTCTCTATGCCATCGGCGATGTCGCGGGAGCGCCGTGGCTCGCCCACAAGGCCAGCCATGAAGGTGTGCACTGCGTGGAACACATTGCAGGTGTCAAGGCGCCTTCACTCAAGTCGCCCATCCCGGGGTGCACGTATGCGCATCCGCAAGTCGCATCGGTCGGGCTTACCGAGGCACAGGCCAGGCAGGCAGGCCATGAAGTGAAGGTAGGCCGGTTCCCGCTCAAGGCCAATGGCAAGGCGATCGCGGCCGGGGAGACGGACGGCTTCGTCAAGACGGTATTTTCCGCAAAGACGGGCCAGCTGCTCGGCGCGCACATGATCGGCGCGGAGGTAACGGAAATGATCCAGGGCTATGTCACTGCAATGACGCTGGAATCAACGGAAGCAGAGCTGATGGGCACCGTGTTCCCCCACCCGACGATCTCCGAATCCATGCATGAGTCTGTCCTTGACGCATACGGAAGGGTATTGCACATTTGAAGAGTTAAGCGGGCAATCCGTTTCCGATGGTAAAAACGACTTTCCAATAAGTAAGGGGAATCAGCAATGTTCAATTTCGACTTAAGCAACGGGTATGTCTTGCTCAGGCTCATTGTCGGCCTGTTCCTGATTCCCCACGGAGTCGCGAAGATCACCTTCCGTCCGGGCCCCCTGGGCTTCTTCACCGCGGCGGGCTATCCGAATCCCGGCCTGTTCGTCAATTTCGGCATCCTGTTCGAATTCGTGGTTGGCCTTGCGCTGATCCTCGGCATCTACACTTCAATCGCCGCCTGGCTGACGGTTGCGTTCATGCTCGTCGCTACCGTCTCGGTCTTCAAGGTCACCAAAGGCAAGTGGCTGTGGAACCTGGGCGGCTGCGAGTACCCGCTTTTTTGGGCGCTCTGCGCGGCCATTGTCGCGATGAACCCGACGTGATCAAGGCAGGCGCTAACGGAGTACTCCGTTGAAGGTTGCCTTCATCGGTCTCGGCCGCATGGGGCAGGCGATGGTAAATCGCCTGCTCGATGCGGGCCATCAAGTGGTGGTCTACAACCGCTCCGTCGACAAGCTGAAGGCGGTGCTCGATCGTGGCGCCGTCCATGCTCCGTCGATCAAGAGCGCCGCCGCCCAGTCCGATGGACTGGTGCTGTCGATGCTCGCAGATGACAAGGCATTGAACGCAGTGGCGGACGGGCCTGACGGCTTGATCGCCAACCTGCCTGCGAACGGTGTGCACGTCGCGATGGGCACGCATGCCGTGGGGACGATCAGGGCGCTCGCTGCAAGGCATGCGCAGGCTGGTCAGGCGTTGGTCGCGGGGCCGGTGCTCGGTCGTCCTGAAGCGGTGACCGCGGGCAAGCTCGGCATCATCGTGGCCGGGCCAGCGGCGGCCGCGGAGAAGGCGCGTCCTGCGCTGGAATCCATTGGCCGCAGGCTGTTCGCTGCTGGCGAAGAACCGGGTGCCGCGCTGGCCGTCAAGCTGGCCAACAACATGTTGCTCGCGTGCGCCATCGAGGCCATGGGTGAAGCATTCTCGCTGGTGGAAAAGTCCGGTGCCCCCGGCCCGCTCTTCCGCGAGATCCTGATCGATGGCATGTTCGCGAGTCCTGCCTACAACGCCTATGCCACGATCATTGCCGACAAGTCGTATGACAAGGTCGGTTTCACGGCTACGCTCGCGCTCAAGGATGTCAGCCTTGCGCTCGCCGCAGCCGAGACAGCGGCCGTGCCGCTGCCGAGCGTCAGCGTGTGTCGCGACCGCTTGCTGAGCGCCATCGCGCACGGCGACGCGGAGAAGGACTGGGCCATCATGGCCCACGAACAAGCGGTCGCCAGCGGCCTCAAGGGCTGAAGATGCGCGGATCAGGTCCCCGCAAGCAGCGGGGACCTTCCCTTTGTGAAGGAAGTCGATCGTGACGCCTGCAGCTCCCCAAGACCCAGCGATTTCCGTTGCCCGGACGCGCACCGACGAGCGGACACCGGTGACCGTGCTCACCGGATTCCTCGGCAGCGGCAAGACGACGCTGCTCAACCGCGCATTGCGTTCGCCTGCGATGGCCAACACCGCAGTGGTCATCAACGAGTTCGGGGAAGTCGGGCTCGACCACCTGCTCACGGAGACGAGCAACGACCAGATCACGCTGCTTGAGAACGGCTGTCTCTGCTGCACCGTGTTCGGCGACCTGATCGGCACGATGAACCGGCTTTACCACGCGCGTGCTGCAGGCGAGATCATTCCGTTCGATCACGTCGTGATCGAGACGTCTGGTCTCGCGGATCCGCGGCCTGTCCTGCAGGCGTTCCTGTCGGACCCCACTCTGGAAGGCTTGTATCGCCTCGGCTCCGTGGTGGCGATCGTCGATGCCGTGAACTACCTCAGCACGTTCGAGCGACACGACGAGGCAGTACGGCAGGTCGCGTTGGCCGACCAGATCCTGATCAGCAAGCTGGACCTCATGGACCCATCGCAGGCTGTCGCGCGAGAGGCCGAACTGCGTCAGCGACTCAAGCTGCTGAACCCGGCTGCACGCGTGCATCGTGTCGACGACCCTGACATCGATCCCATCAAGATGCTGCGCACGACCGGTTTCACGCTCGAACGCGGTCAAGCAGATGCGGCTGCGTGGCTGAACGAAGCAGCTTACCTGCCTGCCACCGACGCGGACCAGCTCAAGGCCCCGCTGGTTGACCAAGGCCCGTCCCGTGCCCACTCGCATGCGAAGATTGCGTCTTTCTGCCTCACGCGCGACGAACCGACGACGTTGTACGGACTCGAATTGCTGCTCGCGGCCGTCGAGAACAACCTGGGACCGGGGCTGCTCCGATTGAAAGGATTGGTTCACGTGGCGGAGGAGCCCGACCGGCCGGCCGTCATCCACGGTGCACAGCATCTGCTGCATAACCTCGTGTGGCTCGATCGCTGGCCGGATGACGACCGCAGGACGCGCATCGTCTTCATCACCGAAGGCATGAAGCGGCAGGACCTCGAGGAGATGGTCTCCCTGCTCGACCGCGTAGCGCAGCGCACGGCAGCAGCACGGCTGCGAGCACAGCGCCCTCCGACTGACGCCTGATCGCTGCCGCGTGATTCCCGCTTGAACGCCCCCGACGCACCTGAACGGCCGCACCGTCGCATTCGCAGCTTCGTGTTGCGCGAAGGACGGCTGACTGGCGCGCAGGAGCGTGCGCTGACGGAGTTGTGGCCTGGCTATGGCATCGACTATTCGCCGGCACTGATCGACCTCGATACCGTCTTCGGGCGCACGGCCGACCGGCTCCTCGAGATCGGCTTCGGTACCGGTGATGCGCTGGCGGCCTACGCAGCCGCCCATCCCGATGTCGACTGCATTGGCGCGGAGGTCCATCGCTCGGGTGTGGGTCATCTACTCCTCAAGGCCCACGCAGAGAACCTGCGCAACCTCAAGGTCATTTGCCACGATGCCGTCGAGGTACTCGAGCGACAGTTGCCCGCAGGCAGCCTGACCGCGATCCACATTTTCTTTCCGGATCCCTGGCCGAAGAAGCGCCACCACAAGCGTCGCCTGATCCAGCCCGCGTTTGTCGAGCGTCTGTTGCGCGCACTGAAGCCCGGCGGCGAGTTGAGACTCGCGACTGACTGGCAGCCCTATGCCGAGCACATGCTGGCCGTGTTGCAGTCATTCCCTGAGCTCAAGAACCTTGCAGGTGAAACACTCTATGTGGATCGCCACAGTGAGCGCCCCATCACCCGCTTCGAGCGTCGCGGGCAGCGGCTCGGCCACGGAGTATGGGATCTTGCGTTCAGGAAAGACGCCTCAACCTGAACCGCGCTGATCGCGCCATTTGCGGCGGGGCACGGATGATGCCCTGCGGAAAAACTTTCCCTTGAATCCCTGCAGAGCGAGGACTACAAGTAGTCCAAGACAACCTCTGATTGACCAGTCCGCATCAGCGACTTCGGTGGGAATGGAGGGGCATCATGACTGCACTGACTCCCGTCATCGGCGAGTGGTACCAGCGGCGGGGCGGTACGCTCTTCGAGGTTGTCGCGATCGATCGTGATGACGGCACGATTGAAGTACAGCACTTCGACGGCACGCTGGAGGAGTTCGACGCGGACTCCTGGTACGACCAGGACTTCCTCGCCGCCGATGCGCCGGAAGACTGGACCGGCTCCGTCGATATCGAACCCGAGGACTTCGAGCAGCAGAGCGATTCACAGTCGCAGACGCAGTGGGCGGGTCCGCTCGAGTTCCTCGATCGCAATGAAGCGAGCGGCTACTCGGAATGGCCGCAGTTTCCGGAAGACCGCTCGCACTGAATCGGCCTGCTGAACCGGCCTGTCACCCGAAGCGCTGTGCAAGTGCTTCCGGATCTTCCTTGAGCACCACGTTGCCCGCGACGATCTGCACCTCGATCGCAAGGAGGTGCTTGCCTGCGCAAGGGCCAACGACGCAGTGGCCGGACTCAAACGTGAACAACGCGCCGTGCGAAGCGCACTGGATCAGCGATTCATCCGCATTCAGGAAGCGATCGGGCAACCAGTCAAGCGGATGACCTGCATGCGGACAGCGATTCACGTAGGCAAACGCCTGCGTTCCCCGCCTCACCACGAAGGCCCGCAGTGGCCAGGCTCCTGCGCCGATCGACACGGCGAGAGAACCGGGATCGGCGAGGTCATCGAACCGGCACAGCACGTGGTTGCCGCTCATCATCTGCCCGGTCAGCGAGCGTCGCCAGCACTCGGTGTCGTCGCAGCCGTGCCGACCGAGGCATCGATCAATCCGGCGCGCATCATGAACCAGAACAACACGATGCCCGGCAGCGCCACTGCCGTGGTGAACAGATAGAAGTTCACGTAGCCGAACTGCTCGACCAGCGCGCCCGCGGAGGTTCCGGTCACGAGCCGGCCGACCATGCTGGTGGCCGCAGAGATCAGCGCGTACTGGCTCGCGGTGTAACGCAGATCGCATAGGGCCGAGAAGTAGGCCACGACGGTTACGCCGCCGATGCCACTCGACAGGTTCTCGAAGCCGATCGCGCCCGCCATGCCCCAGTTGGAATGACCCGTTGCGGCCAACCACGCGAAGCTCACATTGGAGACGGCCATCAGGATCAGGCTCACCAGCACGGAGTTCTTGAGCCCCGCGCGCGCGTAGAGCAGGCCACCCAGGAAGATCCCCACGAGGTAACCCCAGAAACCGAAGCCCACGTCGAAGAGCGCAATCTCGTCGTTGGTGAAGTTCAGGTCCTCGAACAGCAGCCTGACGGTGAGATTGGCGAGCGTATCGCCGATCTTGTGCAACAGGATGAAGAGGAGCACGAGCATCGCACCCTTGCGCCGCAGGAACTCCGCAAGCGGCTCGACAATGGCATGCCACACGGCGTTCAGTCCCTGCCGGGTCGTGGGTTCACGATGCCTGGCCGGTTCACCAAGGATCAGTCCCACTGCCATGGCGGGCAACGCGAGGGCGGCACACACGAGGTAAGCAACGTGCCAATCGAAACGAGCGGCCACCACCAGGGCGAGCGATGCTGCAACCACCGACCCGATGCGCCAGCCGTACTGGGACATGCCGGAACCGGCACCTAGCTGGCGTGGTTCGAGCGATTCGATGCGATAGGCATCGATGACAATGTCATACGTCGCGCCGGCCATCGCCACGAGAATCGCGGCCCACACCGTCGCCATGAGGTGCGCCTTCGGATCGACAAGGGCCAGGTTGATGACTGCGGCGATCACGAGGACGCCTGCGAACAGCAACCACGACACGCGCTGGCCAAGCCGGCCGATGATCGGCAGACGCACGCCATCGACGACCCAGGCCCACAGCCACTTGAAGTTGTAGACCAGGAAGGCAAGCGAGAATGCGGTGATCGTCCGCTTCTCGATACCATCCTGCGCGAGGCGCGATGTCAGCGTCGCCGCGATCATCGCGAACGGAAAGCCGGAGGAAATTCCGAGGAACAGCGCGCCGAGCGGGGCAGCTTCGACGTACGGGCGCGCGGGGGCAGGCACAAGACGTCGCCACCCGGCGGATTCCGGCAACCGGTCTTCGGAACTCAACGGTCTGACGTCCTTCTGTTGGTGCAATTGCGGCTTCTGGCGCGGCGAGTATAGCGGTGGTCGGCGAGAGCTGGCGCGCGCATTGCCCCTCAAGCGGACGCTCAGCCCGGTGCAAAAAGACAGGGGCAGACTTTTCCATCAAACTGGTAAAGTGCGCGCCGCCCGGTTCGGTACAACTGCGTTCCCGTAAACCATGCCCAACCCCCAAGCCTTCATCTCCCTCTGTCTCGAACTCGGTGTCCTGCGCTTCGGAGCGTTCACGCTCAAGTCCGGGCGCCAGAGTCCCTACTTCTTCAACGCCGGACTGTTCAACACGGGCCGGGCCATTGCCGAACTCGGACGGTTCTATGCAGGGGCGGTCGCTTCGAGCGACATTGCGTTCGACATGTTGTTCGGTCCGGCCTACAAGGGGATCCCGCTCGTCACCGTCACTGCGGCTTCGCTCGCCGACGGCCACGGACGCAGCCTGCCCTGGGCCTTCAACCGGAAGGAGGCCAAGGACCACGGGGAAGGGGGCAACATCGTGGGCGCCCCCTTGTCCGGCCGCGTCCTCATCATCGACGACGTCATGACGGCCGGGACCGCCATCCGTGAATCCGTCGACATTATCGCCAAGGCCGGGGCGACGCCCGCTGGGGTACTCATCGCGCTGGACCGGCAGGAACGGGGGCAGGGTCCCAAATCGGCGGTCCAGGAGGTCGAGGAGCTGTTCGGCCTGCCGGTGGTCAGCATCCTGAAGCTCGGCGACCTGATTTCGTTCCTGGAGACCACCGGGAATTCTGCGCAACTTGCGGCAGTTCGAAGTTATCGCGAGCAATATGGGATAACGTCCGCAGCGTGAAGGCACCGAAAGGCTGGCTCAAGGATGGCTGGAAGACCCGGGCGGACCTGCGGCAGAATGGCCGCGGGCCACGGGTGGATACCGAGGTGGGAATGGGTCTGTTGCGCTCGACGACGTTGCTGATTGCTGCGGTGCTGGTGAGTACTGCCGCGTTGCCGCAATCACGCCAGTCCTCCGCCCCCAAGAAGTCGGGGGGCGAATCCGTATTCCGTTGTGTCGACACCAACGGCCAAGCCCATTTCGGCGACAGCCAGCCCCCGGAATGCATGGGCCGCGATACGCAGGTGCTGAACGACCGCGGCACTGTCCTGCGAGTGATCGAAGGCGAGCAGACCCGGGCAACCAGGATCAAGGCCGAGGCCCAGGAAGCCATCGCCCGCAAACAGCGCGACGAGCGTGCCCTTCGGGACCGCATGCTGATCGACACCTACCTGTCGGTGGAAGACATCGAGCGGCTACGCAACCAGCGGCTTGAATTGCTGGAAGCCCAGGTCAACGTGACCAAGCAGAACATGGTCGCGATGCGCGATCGCCAGGCGAAATTGCAGGACCAGGTTGCACGGTTCCGTCCCTACAGCGATGACCCGGAGGCACTGCCGCTGCCGGACCATCTTGCCGAGGACATGGTGAACACGGTCCGCAGCATGCAGACCTACCAGAAAAGCATTGTCTCGAAGCTGGCAGAGCAGGAACAGCTGAAGGCCGAATTCACGCGGGACATCGCCCGGTTCAAGCAGTTGAAGGGCCTTCACTAGCCCGCCGAGCGCCGCGTTTCGCCCCCGGGCTCAGCTCCGTCCGGAACTCCCGAACCCGCCGGCGCCCCGCTCCGATGCAGTGAATGCATCCACGACGTCGAATTCCACCTGGACCACCGGCACGATCACGAGCTGCGCGATGCGCTCGCCGGGTTCGATCGTGAATGCCGTCTGCCCGCGATTCCAGCACGACACGAACAGTTGCCCCTGGTAATCCGAATCGATGAGGCCGACAAGGTTGCCGAGCACGATGCCGTGCTTGTGCCCGAGGCCTGAACGCGGCAACACCACGGCGGCGAGGCCCGGATCCGCGATGTGGATGGCGAGGCCAGTGGGGATCAGCTGGGTTGCGCCTGGAACCAGGACCAGCGGGGCATCGATGCAGGCGCGTAGATCGAGACCCGCCGATCCTTCCGTGGCATAGGCCGGCAAAGGCAACGACTGGCCGATCCGGGGGTCGAGAATCCGGACTTCAAGCCGGCGCCGGGGCCGGTCGGCGGGAAAGGCAGCCGCGTCAGCTGCCGACACGGTTCTGGGAGTCCGCAGGTTCGCCGGTCGCTTCGCGTTCCGCGTAGCGAGTTGCGACGACCGCAATCAGTTGTCGCGCGAGGTCCGCCTTCGACGTCAGTGCCAGTTCCTGCTTGCCGCCTTGCCAGTACACCGTCAGCGCGTTGTCGTCCTGATCGAAGCCCAGCCCGTCGCCAACGCGGTTGGCTGCGATCATCTCCAGGCGCTTGGACTCCATCTTCGCGAGCGCATTGCGCTCGACGTCTTCCGTCTCGGCGGCAAAGCCGACGAGGAAGGGTCGGTTGTCGGAGCGAGCCACGGTACCCAGCACGTCGGGTGTCCGGGCCAGCGCGATCGTGAGCGCGTCCTGCGTCTTCTTGATCTTCTTGCTGGAAGGCTGTGCCGCTTTGTAATCGGACACGGCAGCGGCAGCGATGAAAATGTCAGCACCGATCACGTGACTGCGGACGGCATCAAGCATCTGCTCAGCCGTTTCCACGTTCACGACCGTGGTACCCGGCGGAGGCGAAATGTTCACCGGACCGCTGACCAACACCACCTTCGCGCCCGCATCGCGGGCAGCAGTCGCAACGGCATAACCCATCTTTCCGGAACTGCGGTTGCTCAAGAAGCGTACCGGGTCGATCCGCTCGCGGGTCGGCCCGGCGGTGACGACCACCTTGAGGCCGGACATGGCGCCGGCCAGGGACTGGCGCGACAACACCGTATCCGCAATTTCACGGGGTTCCATCATGCGGCCCGCTCCGATTTCACCGCAGGCCTGCTCGCCCACTGCGGGCCCGAGCAGCGTGATGCCCCGGCTTTCAAGCAAGCGCACATTGGACTGGGTCGCCGGATTGCTCCACATCAGGCGATTCATCGCCGGGGCCAGCGTGATCGGCGCGCTGGTGGCAAGACACAAGGTGGACAGCAGATCGTCGGCGAGACCGTGCGCGAGACGCGCAATGAAGTCCGCCGTCGCCGGGGCAATCACCACGGCATCGGCCCAGCGGGCGAGTTCAATGTGGCCCATCGCGGCCTCGGCAGCGGAATCCCACAGATCCGTCCTGACGGGGCGACCCGAGACAGCCTGGAAGGTGTGTGCAGTGACGAACTCGAGCGCGCCCGGCGTCATCACGACCTGCACCTCGGCACCTCTCTCTACGAGCCGGCGGACCAGATCGGGCGTCTTGTAGGCGGCAATGCCACCGCTGACACCCAGCAGGACTCGTTGCGGTCGGGCTTCGGGAGAGACTGCATTCATGGCTGCATTATGGACATCCGCCCAAACCACGGCAAACGCGTTGGGCTGCATGTTCATATCCGCAGGCTATATGTGCACTGCCTCTCACCAGCGAGCGCCTTTCGCTGCGTTCGCACCAGTTATTCGACTGTAGGCTGGCCCGGACGGGCAAGCAGAATGGAGGCCACTGTTCCAGAGGCAGGCAAGGGCATGTCCATCCGCGATTGGCCGAGCGAAGAACGACCCCGCGAAAAATTGCTGGCGCGCGGCGTCGCCGTACTGAGCGAAGCGGAGTTGCTCGCCGTGCTGCTGCAGACCGGCACCCGGGGACGCAGCGCCGTGGATGTCGCCAGGCACCTGCTGGTCGAGTTTCAATCCCTGCGGGGTCTGCTTTGTGCCGATCCCGAACGCGCATGCGCCACGCCCGGCCTGGGCCCGGCCCGCTTCGCAAAGTTGCAGGCCGCGCTGGAACTCGCCCGCCGCCACTACCAGGAACGGATGCAGGCCGGGTGCGTCCTGGCCAACCCGAGGGCCACGAGGGAGTTCCTGCAGATGCGCCTCAGGGACCTGACCCATGAAGTCTTCTGCTGCGTCTATCTGGACAACCGCAACCGGGTGACCGGCTTCGAGGAGCTGTTCAGGGGGACGCTGGATGGCGCCAGCGTCCATCCCCGGGAAGTGGTCAAGCACGCCCTGGCCAGGAACGCGGCTGCGGTCATCCTGGCGCATAACCACCCCTCCGGCGTGGCCGAGCCTAGCCAGGCAGATGAAATCATCACCCAGCGCCTGAAAGACGCCCTGGGGCTGGTCGATATCCGGGTCCTCGACCACATTGTCGTGGGGGACGGGTCCTGCGAATCCTTCGCGGAACGGGGCCTGCTCTAGGGGCGGATTCGGGGGTCGGACACGACTTTGCCCGCCTCCGGCCTTGCCCAGCGCGGGCCGCGCTGGTATAAAGCGCGACTGCTTTTTCGAGGCCGGCTGACCCGTCCCAACGGGACCCGCCGCCCCATTTCGGACCGAAGGATGTAATCATGTCGAGAGTCTGTCAGGTGACCGGCAAAGGCCCGACGACCGGTAACACCGTGTCGCACGCCAATAACAGGCGCCGTCGCCGCTTCCTGCCCAACCTGCACACGCAGCGTTTCTGGATGGAGAGCGAGCGCCGCTTCGTGAGCCTGCGCGTCTCCACGCGCGGCCTGCGTACCATCGAAAAGCAGGGCATCGACAAGGTCGTTGCCCGCCTCCGCGCCGAAGGCGTGAAGGTCTGAACCGGAGTTAAGCCATGCGCGACAAGATCAAGCTCGTTTCCTCCGCCGGCACTGGTCACTTCTACACGACGACCAAGAACAAGCGCCTGCACCCCGAGAAGGTCGAGATCAAGAAGTACGACCCGAAGGTCCGCAAGCACGTCGTCTACAAGGAAGCGAAGATCAAGTAAGGTCTTCGTCTTAAGGACGCGAATCCCGACTTATAAAAAAACCCGCCTAATGGCGGGTTTTTTTAGCCTTGCGGACAGTGGCCAGGGTTTTCAGGCCGACTGCATGGCGTAACCGCGCAGGGACGCCGCGAAATCCTGCAGCGCCTTGATGCCGCTGGCCTCGGCCTGGGCGATCCATTCCTTGAGATGCTGCAGCAGCTTGTCGTTGCTCATGTGGCCGCCGTTCCACAGCACCTGCAGGCGCTCGCGGAAATCATGCACCGTCTTCAGCATCTGGTTGCTGGCGAGCACCTCACGGAGTTTCGCGTGCGACTGGTCATCGAGCAGCACGGGCTGGCGGACCAGCAGCGTCTTGACGCGGCGAGTCAGGTTGCCGCGCGCCGCCTGCAACTCAGCCTTGAAAACCGGCAGCGTCACGTTGCTGGTATAGGCGCGCAGCACATGCATGCGGTTCACGATGACGGCACGAACCGTCTCGAGGTTCACGTGGCTGGCAGGATCCACGGCCGGCTTGGGAGCCACGCGCAGGACTTTCGCCAGGCCGACAAACGACAGTATCTGGATCCACATCCAGCCGATGTCGAACTCCCAGCTGCGCGACGAGAACTTTGCCGAGCTCGGGAACGCATGGTGATTGTTGTGCAGCTCTTCGCCGCCGACGATGAAGCCCCACGGCAGCACGTTGGTCGCTGCATCCGGGCATTCGTAGTTGCGGTAGCCGGTGTGGTGGCCGAGCCCGTTGATCACTCCCGCTGCAAGCAACGGCATCGCGAGCATCTGGATCGCGATGATGATGATGCCCGGCACGCCGAAGAGCAGGAGGTCGAGGACGACCATGGTGATGATGCCGAGGTTGCGATGCTTCGCGTAGAGGTTGCGCTCCAGCCAGTCGTCCGGAGTGCCACGACCGAACTTCTCCAGCGTGTCGCCGTTGCGCGCCTGTACCTGGTACAGCTCCGCGCCTTCCAGCAGCACTTTCTTGAGGCCGAAGATCACCGGGCTGTGGGGATCGTCAGGCGTCTCGCAACGTGCATGGTGCTTGCGGTGGACCGACACCCATTCCTTCGTGATCATGCCGCTGCTCATCCAGAGCCAGAGGCGGAAGACATGGCGCAACGCCGGGTGCAGGTCGAGACTGCGGTGCGTAGCATCCCGGTGCAGGTACAGCGTGACGCCCATGATGGTGAACTGCACCATGCAGACGGCGACCACGACGTAGCCCCAGAAGCCAAGTCCAAGAATTCCATACAAAAAATCTAGGTTCACGGATCAACCTCTAGAGGTTAGGCAAACAGCGTGCCGCACTATAGCGAACGGCCGGGGCGCGTACAAATGAGCGATTCCCCGTAATCCTCAAATCGTTGTGTGGCGCTCATTCCGCTATCTTCAACCACCTCATGCCCGAATTACCCGAAGTCGAGACCACCCGCCTCGGGATCGCACCTGCGATCCTGGGTCGCCGCATCACCGCCGTGGTGGTACGCGAACCACGCCTCAGGTGGCGAATCGCCGAGGACCTGCCAAGGGCAGTGGCGCAGCAGACGGTGCGGAACGTCAGGCGCCGAGCCAAATACCTGCTGATCGACCTAGACCACGGCAGTCTCATCCTGCACCTTGGGATGTCCGGGAATCTGCGTGTAATGGACGCACAAATTGCACCCATCACCCACGATCATGTGGATATCGTCCTCGAAACCGGGCAATGCCTGCGCTTCAACGATCCGCGCCGGTTCGGCAGCCTGCATTTCACTGCTAGCGACCCCAACGACCATCCGCTCCTGAAGCGTCTGGCGCCGGAACCCCTCGAGGACGGCTTTGACGGCACCTACCTGACCAAGGTGGCGCGCAGGCGCAAGGTGACGATCAAGCAGTTCATCATGGACAGCCATGTCGTCGTCGGCGTCGGGAACATCTACGCAAGCGAATCCCTCTTTCGGGCCGGGATCCGGCCCCGGCGGGCGGCTGGGCGCATCACGAAAGTGGAACTGGCGCGCCTCGCCACCGAGATCAAGGCCGTGCTGCGCGATGCCATCAAGGCCGGAGGCACCACATTGCGGGACTACGTAAATCCGGAAGGGGCAAGCGGTTACTTCCGGCAGAAGCTGTTCGTCTACGAACGCGCGGGCGAGCCTTGCCGCCGCTGCAGGACGCCCATACGCCAGCTCACGCAAGGGGGCCGCTCCACCTACTTCTGCCCCAGCTGCCAGCGCTAGTCGGGCTTTTTCAGCTGGCGCTTGGCGAGCAAGGCTGCGGCCACTCGGGGATGGACGAACTCGGACACATTGCCGCCCAAGCTCGCGATCTCCCGCACCAGCGTCGATGAAATGAAATTGAACTGCTCGGTCGGCGTCAGGAAGACATAGTCGACCTTGTCCGACAGATGACGGCTCATGGTCGCGAGCTGGAATTCGAACTCGAAATCGGAAACGGCGCGCAGGCCGCGGACGACGACGCCGATGCCATGCTGCTTCGCGAACTCCACGGTCAGGCCGGCATACCCGGTAACGACGACATTCGGAATGTCGGCCAGCACCTCGCGAGCAAGCGCGACGCGCTCTTCCAGCGTAAACAGGGGCGCCTTGCCGGGATTGGCCGCGATGGCCACGGTGACTTCGGAAAAGATGGCCGCGGCACGACGGACGAGGTCTCGATGGCCGTTGGTGATGGGATCGAAGGTCCCCGGATACATCGCCTTGGTCATGCGCTCAGGAACCTCCGATTGACCTATTCCGCCGTCCGGACGAGATGATAGCCCACTTTGCCGGCACGCCCGGAACGGTGCAGCACCCATCCGGAAGGCAGCAGCGGTTCACCCTCCTCCGCCTCGCTCTCGACATAGACAAAGGCGCCGGGTGCCAACATCCCGGGCGACGTGAGCTCCGCCAACAGCTTCGGCAGCAGGCCCGCTCCGAACGGCGGGTCCAGGAAAACGACATTGAACGGACCGCCCACGTCCTCGAGGCAGCGCTGCGCATCGCCCACCAGCACCTTGCCATCAGTGGACTTCAGCCTCGCGAGCGTCTCGCGCAAGTAAGTTCCGATGCGCGCATCCCGATCGACGAACACGACTTCGCGCGCACCCCGCGACAACGCTTCCAAGCCAAGGGCACCGCTACCCGCAAACAGGTCGAGGCAACGCGAGCCGCCAATTACCGAGGCCAACCAGTTGAACAGGGTTTCGCGCACACGGTCTGGCGTGGGCCGGATCGCTTCGACCGCCGGAAAGCGCAACTTCGTCCCGCGCCACCGGCCACCGATGATGCGCAGCTGGTGCGGCAAGCCAGACAAGTCGGCGCGACCCGAGCGGCTACCGTTCGGAGATGCGCGTGGGTTGGGTGGCTTCTTGGATGTCATGGCGCAGTCCGGTGGTCGCATGGTAGCGAATCGGACCTCGCCAGTCCGGCATGGCTGCGACAACGACATCCCGGAACCGCGCCCTCTGCCTGTTACAATCGAGACAACGGTGGGCGCGACCCGCCAGCCGTGCTCGCCGGACTGCCGCTCGCCGTGGCGACGTACCGGGAAAGGCTCTTGCCCTCCTGCGGAATGCCCATGTTTGGACTGAAATCAAAGAAAGCCCTCGAGAACACTGCCGATAGTGCGCAACCGGGCTTCTTCGGGCGGCTGCGGCAGAAGCTGAAGCAGACCACCTCGTGGCTGACGCACGATCTCGCGAACCTTCTGCCCGGGGGCAAGATCGATGCTGCCGTGCTGGAGGAACTCGAGACCCGACTCATCACGGCTGACGTCGGTGTCGAAACCACGGAGAGGATCCTCGCAGGACTGCGCAAACAGGTCGAACGCCGCGAACTCGACGACCTTGATGCCTTGCTGCGGGCACTGCGCGCGTCACTGCTCGCCATCCTGAAGCCTTGCGCTCTCCCCCTCGACGTGAGGTCGGGCCCCAGGCCTTTTGCGATCCTCGTCGTCGGCGTGAACGGGGCGGGCAAGACCACGACGATCGGCAAGCTTGCGCATCAACTCAAGGCCGAAGGGCTCAAGATCATGCTCGCGGCCGGCGACACCTTCCGCGCGGCGGCGGTCGAGCAACTGGCCGTCTGGGGCGAACGGAACCAGGTCCCGGTCATCACGCAGGCGGCGGGTACCGATCCGGCAGCGGTGATCTTCGACGGCATGCAGTCTTCGAGGGCGCGTGACATGGATGTGCTGCTGGCGGATACCGCTGGCCGGTTGCACACGCAGTCGAACCTGATGGAAGAACTGAAGAAGGTGAAGCGAGTCATGGGCCGCGTCGATCCGTCGGCTCCGCATGAAGTGCTGCTCGTGCTGGATGCGGGCCAGGGACAGAACGCGCTCCAGCAGGCGAAGCTCTTCAATGAAGCGCTCGGCGTCACCGGCGTCGTCCTCACCAAGCTCGACGGCACGGCGAAGGGCGGCATCGTCCTCGCGATCGCGGATCGGCTGCGACTGCCTATCCGCTTCGTCGGCATCGGCGAAGCCGCCGAGGACTTCGCGGTGTTCGACGCGGAAAGCTTCGTCGATGAACTGCTTGCGTCAGGCAAGCCGGCCGCATGATCCGCTTCGAGCACGTCTTCAAACGCTATCCGAACGGGCGCGAGGCGCTCACCGACCTGTCGCTCGATATCGCGAGCGGCGAGATGGTCTTCCTGACGGGGCATTCGGGTGCGGGCAAGTCCACTTTGCTCAAGCTGATCGCGCTCATCGAGCGCCCGACGCGCGGCCAGGTGACGGTCAACAACCTCAACGTCGCCAACGTCTCGCGTAGCCGCATTCCTGCGTTTCGCCGCCAGGTCGGGGTTGTCTTCCAGGACCACAAGCTCCTGGCCGACCGCACGATCTTTGACAACGTCGCCCTGCCCCTGATCATCGCGGGCGTGGGCTCGCGGGAACTCGGCAAGCGGGTACGGGCGGCGCTCGACCAGGTAGGGCTGCTCTCACGCGAACAAGCTTTGCCGCTTGAACTGTCGACGGGTGAGCAGCAGCGCGTCGGCATTGCCAGGGCCGTCGTCAGCAAGCCACCGGTGCTGATCGCGGACGAGCCCACCGGCAACCTCGATCCCGATCTGTCGCTCGAGGTCATGCAGATCTTCCGGCGCTTCAACGAGGTCGGGGTCACGGTGCTTGTTGCGAGCCACGACATTCGCCTGCTGGAGCGCTTCGGGCTGCGACGGGTTCGCCTCGAAGGCGGTCGCATCCAGGACGAAACAACGCTGCCCCCCGCGGGGGGTAATCCCTCTGGCGCAGCACTGGTCGATCCCGCCAGCTTCCTTGGAATGGAATGACCAGCATGGCCGCACGCACACCCACCCTCGTGATGAGGCAAGACTGATGGGCGCCTGGCTCACCCGCCATCTACAGACGCTTGTCGGTTCGCTGGGACGACTGTCGCAGCAGCCTGTCTCGAACCTGCTCACGATCCTCGTCATCGGGATCGCACTCGCGCTGCCCGCGTGCCTGCAGGTACTGGTCGCAAACGCGCGCTCCGTCACCGGCGACCTCAGCAATGCCGTGGATATCTCGGTCTACCTGAAGCGCAACGTCAGCGAACAACAGGCACGCGAAGTGGCCGACAGGATCCGGCAGCGACGTGATATCGCCAAGGTGGACCTGATCACGTCGACGGCGGCACTGAAGGAGTTCCGCGAGTTCTCCGGATTCGGGGCCGCACTCGATGCGCTCGCCGACAACCCGCTGCCCCATACGCTCATCGTCCGCCCCGGTGCCGGCGACCTGACGCCCGCCCACCTCGAAAGCGTGGGAGCCGACCTGAAGGCGCTGCCTGAAGTGGAAATCGTGCAACTGGACACCGCGTGGGTGCAGCGGCTCGAGGCCATTCTCGAGGCGGCTCGCCGTGGGAACTTTGTCGCGGCCGTCCTGCTCGGCATCGGTGTCATGGTGATCGTCGGCAACACCATCCGGCTCGATATCCAGAACCGGCGCGATGAAATCGAAGTCACCAAACTCGTGGGCGGCAGCGATGCCTTCGTCCGTCGGCCATTCCTGTATAGCGGTCTATGGTATGGACTCGGTGGCAGCCTGGTAGCGCTGCTCATCGTCACCGTCACTGTTCTGGTGCTGAGTGGCCCGGTCCAGCGCATCACGGGCCTTTATGGCAGCGATTTCCGCCTGACCGGACTTGGACTCAAGACGACGTTCCTGCTGGTCGGGGCAGGGGTCGCGCTTGGGTGGCTGGGTTCATTCATCGCGGCAAGCCGCCATCTGCGTGCCATCGAACCCAAGTAGCTATCTGTAAATCCGTCTGTGGCAGAGGGCTCCCAGCCCCCACCAAGATTGATATTAGTTCAATTTAAATAAACCATATACGGCGCTCTCGGTCGCCCCGCCCCACTACCGCAGCTGGCCCGACCCATAACCCCCTCAACAGTACGGAACTCCCTACCGTTATTAGCACTCATATACCGCGAGTGCTAAGCTACAAACCTAGTAGATGAATTCGAACTTGGGGAGGTCCTGAACACATGATGACTACCGCCCTGACCGTCGCAACCCCGATGGCGCCTCTTGGGCAAAATCCAGACCGCATTCTGGCTGGTCCGATTGGCAGCCTCGATGCGTATGTAGACCGTGTTGCCCAGATTCCGGTACTGAGCCGCGAAGAAGAGCGGGCCTTGGCCGTGCGTTTCCATCAGGAAAACGACCTCGAAGCAGCGCGGCACCTCGTGTTGTCCCACTTGCGCTTCGTGGTGCATATCGCGCGCGGCTACTCGGGTTACGGCCTGCCGGTGGGCGACCTGATCCAGGAAGGCAACGTGGGCCTGATGAAGGCCGTGAAGCGCTTCGACCCGACGATGGATGTGCGTCTGGTGTCGTTCGCCGTCCACTGGATCCGTGCCGAGATCCACGAGTATGTGCTGCGCAACTGGCGCCTCGTGAAGGTGGCTACGACGAAGGCACAGCGCAAGCTGTTCTTCAACCTGCGCCGCCTCAAGAAGAACATGGGCTGGCTGTCGGAAGCGGAAACGCAGGCTGTGGCGCGCGACCTCGGTGTGACGACGGCTGAAGTCACGGAAATGGAACAACGACTGTCGTCTCGCGACGTGGCCTTTGATCCGGCCCCGGATGCGGATGACGAGGAAGGGGCGTATTCGCCTTCCGCGTACCTGCCCCATCCCTCGGCGGACCCGGCCATTGCGGTCGAGCGCGAGCAGTGGGATGAGGACTCTGCGGACCGGGTGGCAGTCGCGCTCAGTTCACTCGATGAGCGTAGTCAGCAGATCCTGCGCAGCCGCTGGATGGCGGACAAGAAGGCCACGCTCCACGAACTCGCCGATCAGTATGGCGTTTCGGCAGAGCGCATCCGGCAGATCGAGGCGCACGCGATCAAGAAGCTGCGCGAGATGGTTGCCGAGCCTGCGAACTGATCCAGCGCGTCCAGCCCATTGCAGAACCAAAGGGCCGACCCGGGAAACCGGGCCGGCCCTTTTCGCTGGCGTGGCGAGGCGGCAAGCCGCGTTACTGCGTGATCGGACACAACACGATCTCGACGCGACGATTCCGTGCACGACCTTCGGGGTCTCGTTCGATGCCACCGGACGCGATGAGCGTGATCTCGTCGCCGCTCCGGGTAACGCTGACACCGGTGCCTTCAAGCTGCTTGCGCAGCTTGGCTTCCTGGACGTCCATGTAGTAACCGAGACCGCCGCCAGTGAGGCCGCCGAGGCCCGCACCGATCGGAGCGCGGCGACGGCGCTGGCGGGAATTTTCACCAGTTAAGCGCGCTTATCTTGATGCCAATACGGCCCTTGGCAGGTGTCTGCGAAACCCTGCAGGCAGCCCTGACACGCGGCTTCCCGGCCACTCGGCTTACTCTCAATATCACTCAGCCGGATGCGGGCGGCTCGTGCTCGCGGTGGTACCGGTGAATCGTCCACAGATAGCTTTCCATCAACGATTCGCGTCCGAGCTCCGCAAGAATGGTTGCGTGTCTCTGCCACGCCCCGTCGCGTGCCAGCTGCAAGCGCGCTCGGGAGAAGTGCCGGAGCTGATTCCGGTACTGCCAAAGCAGCTCTCGCGTGGCCATCTTGTTCTGGTAGATCTCCCAGATGCCGAGCCAGACCGGCAACAGTCCCATCAGGAACATCACGCCGTCCTTCAGCGAGGTCTTGCCGAACAGCTCGGTTGCCTTCAGGCGGACGCTGAAGAAAACGATAATGAGGGTCATCAGCACCAGCAGGAAGAAGAGAAAGCCCTTCGTCTTCTCGAGGCGATGCGAGACGTGCTCCAGATGCCTGACCTTCCTGCGGAAGTAGGCCTCCTGGTCCTCGATCCAGGCGCGGTGCACTGAATCGATCTTGCGACGTGCTTCCGCGCCCTCGGGAGCGTTGCGCTCTACGAACGGCTCGACGTTCTTCAGGACGTTGGTGATCCAGCTGAAGCCCTCGAACTGGTCGATGCCGGTCAGCGTGATCAGGTCCTGCGCCTTGAGGTGTCGATCCGCCGATGCCAGGCGCAGGAAGAACTTGGTCCGCATCGTCTCGGCGAGCGCGCGGTAGACAAGGTGCTTCGAGAACCAGTGCTTCTCCCTGACCGTGTAGAACACGCCGAGTCCGAGCAGCAGCACGAGGAGGTAGCCAACGAGGAACACCTTGCTGTCGAGCAGCTTGGCGTAGATCAGGAACATCAACCCCATGGCCGAAGCCATCAGGCTGAACCACTTGAACAGCCGGTCCGAGTAACTCTGGTAATAGACGGCCAGGGCATCGGCCTTGCCATACTCCATGTCGATCTCTTCGAGCAGCGACGAGTCCGCGATGGCCATGTCCGGCGGCAAGGCCCGCAGCAGGGAATCGGTGGCGCCGAGGCTGCCTCGCGCAGTCAATGCGGCGAACTCGCGGTTGTAGTTGTCGAGCTCCTCGAGCTGGTGACGCAACCCGACGGGCATGTCGGAATGGCGGCGCAGCAGGCTCTCGCCGATGGACGACAGGTAGCAGGGCCGGGTGGACGGCATCTCGCCGGTCGTGGCCCTGCGGGGGGCCGGCACCCAATACACAAAGTGGTGGCCCCATGTCGCGTCGTTGGAATCATCGACGAATCCCAACTCGGCGCTGCTGCCTTTCGATGGGCTGGCATCGAGGTACTTGAGAACGGTATCCGCGGTGCCACCCGGCAAATGGGAGTTCTCGCCATCCCAGAGCGCAATGAGCAGGTTGCTCTTGCGGATGAGGCTGTCAGTGAGATTGACGTAAAGCAGGTCGCGCTGCTGCTGCGTGGACAGCGCGCTCTCTCCCTGCGCAGCGTGGTTCCCCTCCAGCTCGATGCAGCGAACATCAGGGTGCTTCAACATCTCGCGAAGCTGCAACAGCGGTTCAGCGCCAAAGTCGTCCGCATACTGCTCAAGCGGCATGGGCAGGACGGCATCAACCGGAAGGTGACGGTCGAGCGCTGCCTGCGCCACCAGCAGATCGGCGCCCTGGGCCATGCCCACCATGACCCTGATCTGGCTGTTAGGCAGGAAGGCAGTGAGGCGATCGACGAACGCCGTTACCTCGGCCCTGACGCGCTCGATGCAGTCCGGATGGAGATCGCGGTGGCCCGAAACGCCGATGATGAGCGGTGACAATCTCGTGTGGCGGGGCGCTGGCAAGCTGGCTGTCTCGGTCATTGCGAGGGAAGGACGCCCGCATTGTGCCGGTGCAACTGCCTTGAGAACAAGAATCCGGCTGCCGTTGGGCGTGTTTCTTGCACTCTGCTACAGTCATCGGCGTGCAATGTCCCCGGCCCAGGATCGTTGCCCAGCCGACGGGACTTCGCCCCGCGACAATTTCTGACCGCGACTCCATTCGAAACGCCGACCTGTGCCTGACTACAAGTACAAAGCCTTCATCAGCTACAGCCACCGGGACTCGGTCTGGGCGGACTGGCTGCACAAGTCGCTGGAGTCCTACCGACCGCCGAAGCATCTGGTGGGCCAGGTCACCGAGCGCGGACCTATTCCAAAGCAGCTGTCTCCGATCTTCCGCGACCGCGAGGAATTGCCGAGTGCGACCGACCTCGGGACGCTGCTGACGAATGCGCTTGAGCTATCCGCCTGCCAGATCGTCATCTGCTCCCCGCATTCCGCCCAATCGCGCTGGGTGAACGAGGAGGTCCTCGCCTTCAAGCGGCTCGGCCGGGCAGACCGGATCTTCTGCTTGATCGTGGGTGGCGAGCCGTGGGCCTCGAACGATCCTGCCAATTCATTGCGTGAATGCTTTCCTGCTGCACTCCGCTTCAAGCTCGATGCCGCCGGCAACTTGTCTGATGAACAGGCCGAACCCATCGCTGCCGATGCGAGGGAAGGCAAGGACGGCAAGCCCAATGCCCGTCTCAAGCTGATCGCGGGGTTGCTCGGTGTCGGCTTCGATGCACTCAAGCAGCGCGAACAGCAGCGCCGTCAGCGCCAGATGGCAATGATCGCCACGGGTTCCATCGCTGGCATGGTGCTCACGAGTGGATTGGCGGCGGCAGCGCTGTTCGCTCGCGCCAGTGCCGAGCGGCAACGGATTCGCGCCGAGGCCGAGTCGGAAACAGCGCGGCAAACCGCGGCGTTCCTCGTCGACCTCTTCCGGGTGTCGGATCCGGGCGAGGCCCGGGGCAATACGATCACCGCGCGTGAAATGCTGGACAAAGGCGCAAGCAGGATCGACACGGAACTCGCCAACCAGCCCGCGATCCAGGCGACGCTGATGGACACGGTGGGCACCGTCTACATGAGGCTTGGACTCTATGAGCAGGCGCGGCCCTTGCTCGAAGGAGCACTGACACGGAGGCAGAAGGGCGATGCCACCGACCCGGGACTCATGGCCGGCTCCCTGAATCGCATCGGGGAGCTGCTCGCGCTCAAGGCGGACTATTCGCAAGCGGAACAGCGCTACCGCGAAGCCATCGCGCTCAGGAACAAGGGCGTCGGCGGCATTGCCGATACCGCCATCATCGAGGGACTTGTCGGTCTTGGCGGCGTGCAGGCGAAGCAAGGCCGCCTCGAGGAAGCAGAACGCTCGCTGCGCTCGGCGCTCGAGTTGGAACACCAGCGTTATGGAGCCACCCATATCGAGATCGCCCGAACACTGAAGGATCTGGCGATCGTCATTTACCAACGAGGCGATCTTGCAGGCGCCATTCCCGTCCTTGAGGAAGCGCTAGCCATGCAGCGGGGGCTGCGCGGTGAACTGCCACATCCCGATACGATGGCGATGCTGAACGACCTTGGCATCCTGTTGCGCGCGAGCGGCAAGTATCCGCAGGCGGAAAAGCTGCTGAGTGAGTCGCTCTCCATGGCCAGGAAACTGCTGGGAGACAAGCATCCCGATATCGCGATGGCGCTCAACAACCTTGCCATCGTGCTGCACGACCAGCGGGATTACTCACGTGCCGAGGCGACCTATCGCCAGGCTCTTGTCATGCAGCGCGAACTCGTCGGCAATGTCCATCCCGATGTTGCGAACTCACTCAGCAACCTGGCCTTCATCCAATATGACCGCGGGGATCCTGTTGCGGGCGTGGCCACGATGCGCGAAGCGCTCGGCATTTACCGACAGGTATTCACCGGCGACAACCCGGAGATTGCGCGGGTACTGAACACCATGGGGTACTGGCTCATCGATCAGGCAAGCTATGCGGAAGCCGATGAGCTGCTTACGCAGGCACTCGACATGCGTCGCAGGTTGCTCGGTGATGTGCATCCGGATGTCGGTGGAACGCTGAGCCACCTGGCGATGCTGCGGGTGGCAACGCGGCACTTCGAGGAAGCAGCCGAGCTCGCAATGGATGCTACGGAGATGCTGTCGGCGGGACTATCTGCAACTCATTGGCGCACGGCGGTCGCCCAGAACGTCAATGGCGCCGCGCTTGCCGGACTGGGCCGCTTCCAGGAGGCGGCTGTCCTGTTGTTGAAGAGCAATGCCGTACTCGAGAACGACTCGGGCGCGCTGCCGGATTATCGCCTGCGGTCACTGAAGTACCTTGCCCGCCTCTACACGCAGTGGAACAAACCCATCGAAGCAAATCGATACTCGGCGCGCGTTGCCACCATGGAATCTGCGCAGCGCTAGAAGACGTTCGGCAAATTCGCACCAACACGGCTCACGGCCTTGGCTTGAGCGCCCTATTAGCGTGCATAAAGTCGCTTGAGGGAGGCCAAAAACCCGCACTTCCGTACATATGTAAGGTCGCTTGCATTCGCGCCAACTTTTCGGTGTAGCCTCAGACCGATACCCGCAGCCGGAGATTAGATTCTCTGCTGTCGGTCACAGATTCCTCAAAGAACTCAAAGATCGGTTGACCATCGTAAAGGCGGTTCACATGCGTACTCCCGCTCCCCATTCGATATCTCGCCGACTTGCACGGCTTTCGTGGTTTGCAGGATCGACTTTGTCCTTGCTCTTGCTCGCGAGCACGGCGGCGCACGCACAGCTGGCCGCAAAGATCGTCGCGGCGAACGGCGCTGGCAGCGATATCTATTCAGTGGCCTTCGCCGGCAGCGCGGGAACGACTACTGTCCTCAACACCGACGCCAGCGCACACACCGGCATCCGCTCGCTGGTCTTCCGGCCAAACCCCGATACCGGTGCAATTGACCTGATCGCAGCGGATACCTCCCGCGGCCAAGTACTGCTGTACGCAAACGGCATCGGCAATTCACAAGTCATCTGGAAGCCGGGCTCAGCCGTTGCGAACCCGGTGGAAGGCGCCGGTCCGATTCGCCCGGACGGCATGTCGCTGGACAGCAGCGGCAACCTTTACGTCGCCAGCTCCACGTCGGGCGAGAAGATCAAGGCCGAACTCTGGGTGTTTCCGCGCAACTCGTTCGGCCCCCTGCCCGGCAGTTTCGGCCTGCCGCGATTGGTGGACAACGACTTCGGCAAGGAAACCCAGTTGATCGAAACCTTGAGCGTCAAAGGCGGAACCGGCCTCGCCCCCACCGGCAACCTGCTGCTCCTGACGAGCGAGCCGGCCCGCGTGCTGTCGTACTCGGCGGCCGGCCTGCAGTCTGTTCTGGCAGGGTCCGGCGAAATCGATCCTGTCGTGCTGATCCCTGCCATTCGGCTGCCTGAAGATACCCGGCCGGGCGGCATGGACCTCTGGCCCCTTGATGGAACGCTGCTCATCACCACATACAACAAGATCCTGCGCTTCTCTTCCACTGCCCAGCTTCCCGACTTCGCGACAGGTCTGGGCAACGGCAAGCAGAACAAGTTCAAAATTCGCGCTGCCCGGCTTGGCACCTCCGCGATCGCGGTCGTAGCCGATAACTCGAATGGCAGGATCCTGCAATTCAACGATCTGGGTGTCCTCACTGCAGTCGTGACTGCAGGCGTCAACCGGCCACAAGCCCTCGCAACCACAAATGCAAGCACCGCCAGTGCGAATTGCTATCAGTCTGCTGAAGGCTGCGACTTGCTGGGTGGCATCCTGAAGACGCGCGCGTTGAACATCCCCCCGAACTCCACCGCCGGATTCCTGCTGCAGGAGCCCTGCATCGTCAACACGGATCCGCGGTATAACGCATCGACCGGAACCTGGATCGATGTACCCCTGCCGATCGCGAGCGTGTGCCCGGGCTTCGGAACCAGCGTGATCCCTGCCTATCTCCACGGCGGCTCGGGTCCCACGGGCAAGGGCTTTGCGGTGGTCAGCTCGGAGTCAAACTTCATCCTGCCGCAGGGCGCGGAAGTGGCGAGCAAGGTGTACTCGGAAAATCTGCTCGGCAACAAGCCCGTTTGCACTGCCTCGGGGACACAATTCTTCAGCGCGGAAATCGTGACCTGGGCGCCAACGGTGGGTGAAGGCTCGATCATCGAGTCCAACGGGCAACTCGATGCGACAGTGGGCTGCGAGAATCCGCTCCTCGCTGGAACGCGCGGCGGCTCGGACTGGACGTTCGGCCTCGTGCTGGACGACACGTCAGCCGCACTGGCCGGCGTGACCAGCGCCAACAAGCTGCACAGCTTCACCGGCGGAAAGTTCATCAACCTGCTGGCCACGGTGCAGGCTGCGCAGATCCAGTCGACGGTCAAGACGTCACTGACGAGCTGCCTCACTGCCAGTAAGGCTTACTTCGACACGCTCAAGTACTCGAAGGCCCTGACCAAGCTGGCTGCGTGCAACGTGCAGGTCCGCAATGCCTACATCGCGAATCCGGGGAACTTCGTGTCGACTGCCGCAAACCCGAACCCCTACGGCGACATCGTCACGCGGATCGCGAACCTGGATTACACACTGCGTTATCGCCAGTCCGCCGTCGTCGTGTCGTTGTCATCGGGAGATGACGACGATGACCACCACCACTGAGCCTGCGTTCAGCTGACGCCGAGATAGCCAAGGATTCCCTTGGCTGCCTCGCGGCCTTCGAACACGGCTGTGACGACGAGGTCTGATCCGCGGACGTTGTCTCCACCGGCAAAGACCTTGGGGTTGGTCGTCTGGAACGGCGTCTTCGGATTCGCTGACACGCGGACGCGGCCGTTCGGATGCAGCGCGATCCGTGAGTCTTCGAACCACTTCTCGGGACTCGGCAGGAAGCCGAACGCGATGATCACTGCGTCCGCCGGAATGATCTCTTCTGATCCCGGAATCGTCTCCGGCATGCGGCGGCCCCGCGGTCCGGGCGGGCCGAGACGGGTCTGCACGACCTTCACGCCTTCCACGTGGGTCGAACCGACGATTTCAACGGGTTGGCGGTTGAAGAGGAACTCGACTCCCTCCTCCTTGCTGTTCTTGAAATCGCGACGCGAGCCCGGCATGTTCGCTTCGTCGCGACGATAGGTACACGTGACGCTTTCGGCACCCTGGCGGATCGCGGTGCGGTTGCAGTCCATGCCCGTATCGCCGCCGCCCAGCACGACGACGCGCTTGCCCTTCATGTCGACGAACTCGCCGGTGCCGATTTCGAGATGCCGATTGATGTTGGAGATCAGGTACGGCAACGCCTCGTGCACGCCAGGCAAGTCCTCGCCGGGGAAACCGCCCTTCACATAGGTGTAGGTTCCGGTCCCGAGAAACACGGCGTCGAAGTCACTGAGCAGTTTCTCGAACGGGATATCCCGGCCGATCTCCTTGCCCAGCTCGAACTTCACGCCCATGCCTTCCATGATTTCGCGGCGCGTTTCGACGATGTCCTTGTCGAGCTTGAACGGCGGGATGCCGAACGTCAGCAGTCCGCCGATCTTCGTGTAGCGATCGAACACCACCGGCTCGACGCCGTTGCGCACAAGGATATCCGCGCAGCCGAGCCCGGCAGGGCCCGCGCCGACGATCGCCACGCGCTTGCCGGTTGCGACGACGCCGGACATGTCCGGACGCCAGCCCTGCTTCAGCGCCTCATCGGTGATGTACTTCTCTATGGAGCCGATCGTCACCGCGCCATGGCCGTCGTTGAGCGTGCACGCACCTTCGCACAGGCGATCCTGCGGACAGATGCGGCCACACACTTCGGGCAACGAGTTGGTCCGGTGCGACAGCTCCGCCGCCTCGAACAGCTTGCCGTCCTGGATCAGCTTGAGCCAGTTCGGGATGTAGTTGTGGACCGGACATTTCCATTCGCAGAACGGATTGCCGCAGGACAGGCATCGTCCCGCCTGCTGCGAAGCGCCGTCCGGATCGAACTGCTCGTAGATCTCGGAAAAACCCGTCGTCCGCACATCAAGCGGCAGCTTCTCCGGATCGCGCCGGGGAATCTCGAGGAACTGAAGCGTCTTGTCGGCCATGCGTTGAACAGTCAGCGTTGAGCGGGTGGCTGGGCGCGGTTACGCCGCGCGCCGCAGGTTTTCGATCAGCGAATCGATCTCGGCCGCCTTCGGCTTCACGACCCAGAACTTGCCGACGTACGAACGGAAGTCGTTGAGGATGTGTTCACCCCAGACGCTCCCGGTCTCCACGACATGCTGCTCGATCAGGCTGCGCAGGTGCTGCAGATGCGACTCCATGCCTTCGGGCGTGATGCGGTGGATGTCGATCAGCTCGTGGTTGTAGCGGTCGACGAAATCGCGGTCCAGGTCGAGCACGTACGCAAAGCCGCCAGTGAAGCCGGCTCCGAAGTTCACGCCGGTCTTGCCCAGCACCGTCACGACGCCACCGGTCATGTATTCGCAGCAGTGATCGCCTGCACCCTCGATGACGGCGATGGCACCGGAGTTGCGGACCGCGAAACGCTCGCCGGCCTGGCCGGCAGCGAACAGCTGCCCTCCTGTCGCACCGTACAGGCACGTGTTGCCCATGATGATGGACTCGCGAGCGACGAACTTTGCGTTACGGTCGGGGCGCAATACGAGCTTGCCCGACGCCATGCCCTTGCCGACGTAGTCGTTCGCATCGCCTTCGAGGTACATGTGCAGGCCGCCTGCGTTCCAGACGCCGAAGCTCTGCCCTACCGCACCGCGGAGCTTCACGGTGATCGGCGAGTTCTTCATGCCGTAATTGCCATGCTGGCGGGCGATCTCGCCCGACAGCCGTGCGCCGATGGAGCGATTGTAGTTGCTGACCTCGTACTCGAACGTGCCGCCGCTGCCGGTGGTGATCGCAGGCAGGGCATCAGCGACCATCTGCTCGGCCAGCAGGCCCTTGTCGAACGGCGCGTTGCGCGCGTCGATGCAGAACTGCGGCTTGGAGTTGCCGAGGCCGGAGTCGGACAGGATCGGACTCAGGTCGAGACGACGCTGCCTGGGAGTCTCACCTTCGCGGATATCGAGCAGCTGCGTCTGGCCGATGAGCTCGGCCATCGTGCGGACCCCAAGCTGCGCCATGATCTCGCGGCATTCCTCGGCGACGAAGCGGAAATAGTTGATCACCATCTCCGGCAGCCCGATGAAGAACTTCTGCCTGAGCAGCTTGTGCTGTGTAGCGACGCCGGTAGCGCAGTTGTTGAGGTGACAGATGCGCAGGTACTTGCAACCGAGCGCGACCATGGGCGCAGTGCCGAAGCCGAAGCTCTCGGCGCCGATGAGCGCGGCCTTGATGACGTCGAGGCCGGTCTTCAGGCCGCCGTCCGTCTGCAGCCGCACGCGATGCCGCATGTCGTTGAGCCGCAGCGTCTGGTGTGTTTCTGCAAGGCCGAGTTCCCATGGCGTGCCGGCGTACTTGATGGAGCTGATCGGGCTCGCGCCCGTGCCGCCGTCGTGCCCGGAGATCGTGATGAGATCCGCGTACGCCTTCGCGACGCCTGCAGCGACGGTACCGACGCCGGGTTCCGCGACAAGCTTCACCGAGACCAATGCCTGCGGATTGACCTGCTTCAGGTCGAAGATCAGCTGCGCGAGGTCTTCGATGGAATAGATGTCGTGGTGCGGCGGCGGCGAAATGAGGCCGACGCCGGGACGCGCGAACCGCAGCTTCGCGATCATCTCGTTGACCTTGTGTCCAGGCAGCTGGCCGCCTTCGCCCGGCTTCGCGCCTTGCGAGACCTTGATCTGCAGCACTTCGGCGCTGACCAGGTACTCCGGCGTCACGCCGAACCGCCCTGACGCTACCTGCTTGATCTTCGAGTTCTTCTCGTTGCCGTAGCGGCTCGGGTCTTCGCCGCCTTCACCGGAGTTGGAACGCGCGCCCAGGCGATTCATCGCGATGGCGAGTGCCTCATGCGCTTCGGGCGACAGCGCACCCAAGGACATGCCAGCCGAGTCGAACCGCACCATGATGCTCTCGACCGACTCGACCTCGGACACCGGCACAGGCACGCGGTCGGTCTTGAGCGCGAAGAGGTCGCGGATCGTGGAGGCGGGCCGCTCGTTCACAAAAGCGGCGTACTCCTTGTAGATGCCGTAGTCGCCCGAGGACACGGCCGCCTGCAGCGTCGCGATCACATCGGGGTTGTACATGTGGTACTCGCCGCCGTGCACGAACTTGTGGAGTCCGCCCTGGTCGACGGCCGACTTCGGATTGCGGGCGCGAATCGCCAGCATCTTCTGGTCGCTTTCGAGGTCGTCGAAATTGGCGCCCTGGATGCGGCTGACGGTGCCGCGGAAGCACAGGTCCACCACCTCGTCCGACAAGCCGACGATTTCGAACAGCTGCCCGCTCCGATAGCTTGCGACCGTCGAGATGCCCATCTTCGACATGATCTTGAACAGGCCCTTGCGGATACCGCGCCGGTAACTGCGACCCAGCTCGAAGCGGGTTTCGTGGTCCATGGCCGGTGCGCTCTTGCGCAGCATGTCGAACAGCGTCTGGTAAGCCATGTACGGATACACGGCCGTTGCGCCGTTGCCGATCAGGCATGCGAAGTGGTGCGGGTCCCGCGCAGTGCCCGTCTCGACAATGATGTTGCACTTGCAGCGCAGGCCCTTCTCGACAAGGCGGTGATGGACGGCGCCCGTCGCCAGCAGCGCATGGACCGGGATCATGTCCTTCTTGAGATACCGATCGGACAACAGCAGCACGAGCTTGCCGGCGCGCACGGCGGCCTCGGCCTTGTCGCAAACATCGACGATGGCGTCCTTCAGGGATCTCTTCTCTGCATACTGCAGGTCGATGAACTCGTGCGTGACGCCTTCGTCTTCCATCGCTACCAGCTGCCTGAGCTTGCGCTGCGACAGCACGGGCGAGTTCAGCACCACCTGCCTCGCGTGCTGGGGCTTCGGCGCGAACACGTTTCCTTCGGGGCCGATCTGCGTCTGCAGCGACATCACGATCGCCTCGCGCAGCGGATCGATCGGCGGGTTGGTGACCTGCGCGAACTGCTGCCTGAAGTAATCGTACAGCGAGCGGATCTTGTGCGACAACACCGGCATCGGCGTGTCATCGCCCATCGAGCCGACGGCCTCGCTCTCGTCCTCGGCCAGTGCGCGGATGATCTCGTCACGCTCCTCGGCCGTGATGTTGAACATCTTCTGGTAGGTCGCGAGCGTCTCGCGATCCATCGGTTCGGCCGCCAGTGCGGGGTCGATCAGGTCCTGCTCGAGGTACCGCACGCCCTGCTTCAACCACTGCTTGTACGGATAGCGGCTCTTCAGCAGGTCATCGATGCGGCGCGTATCGAGGATCTCGCCGCTCGTGAGGTCGAGTGCGAGCATTTCGCCCGGTCCGAGCTTGCCCTTCTTGAGCACCTGCTCGGGCTTGTAGTCCCACACGCCCGTCTCGGAGGCGATCGTGAGATGGCGGTCGTCGGTGACTACCCACCGCGCCGGACGCAAACCATTGCGGTCGAGCGTGCACGCGGCATAGCGGCCGTCGGTCAGCACGACGCCGGCGGGACCGTCCCACGGTTCCATGTGCGTGACATGGAATTCATAGAACGCGCGCAGGTCAGGATCGATGGCGTCCACGGACTGCCAGGCCGGTGGAATCAACAGCCGCATCGCGTGCATGACATCGAGACCGCCCATGAGCAGCACTTCGAGCATGTTGTCGAGCGACTGCGAATCGGAGCCGTGCATCGACACGAGCGGCAGCACCTCGCTCAAGGCCGGCAGCAACGGCGACTTCATGATCGGGCCGCGCGCGTACGCCCAGCTGCGGTTGCCTTCCACGGTGTTGATCTCGCCGTTGTGCGCGAGGAAGCGGAAAGGATGCGCGAGTCGCCACTGCGGCATCGTGTTCGTCGAGAAGCGCTGGTGGAAGATCGCCACCGAAGCCACCATGCGTTCGTCCGCAAGGTCGCCGTAGAACTCGACCAGGTGCTGCGGCATGACCATGCCCTTGTAGACCAGCGTCACGGCCGACAGGCTGGGCACGTAGAACGAGGGATCATCCTGCAGCACTTTCTCGGCGCGGCGACGGGCCATGAAGAGCTTGCGGTTGAAGGCGGCATCGTCGGTGTCTTCAGGATCGTTGACGTACACCTGCTCGAACCGGGGCAAGGTCTTGAGGGCTTCTTCTCCGCACACCGAGGTATCCACCGGCAACACACGCCAGCCCGCCAGCTCGAGTCCCTCGCGGACGAGTTCCTCCTCGAGCACCTTGCGGGCACGGTCAGCCTTCACGGGATCCTGGTTGAGGAAGACGTTGCCGGCCGTAAACACCGGCGACAGGGTGATGCCTGCTTCCTTGGCGGCAGCCTTCAGGAAGGCTTCCGGCTTCTTCAGCATGAGGCCGCAACCGTCGCCGGTCTTGCCGTCGGTAGCGACAGCGCCACGGTGCGTCAGGCGGGTCAGCGCCTGCACGGCGGTCTGGACGAGCCAGTGGCTGGCATGGTCGTCGATATTGGCGATCAGGCCGAAGCCGCAGCTGTCTTTCTCGTAGGCGGCCCGATAGAGGCCGACGTCAGGCCGATCAAGACCGGACTCGCAACTCGATTCTGTTCTGGCACCCGTCATGGCAGTCCCTTCAGCAAATTCCGGAAGCACCCGCCGCTTCAAACCCACACTCGACCCTGCAAGAACCGTCCCAGCGCCTCAGCCCCCTGAACCGACCACCGGCCAAGCGCCCGCGCAGCGCAGCGTCGAGCCTCGGCGCCTGCGCGGCACCTGCCCCTGAAGATTCTTGTATCTCTTTGATGCAGAACAACTTCTGCGCGCCCGCTCAGAGCGCGACCGACCGTCTGGCCTTAAGGTCGTGCCTCAAGATCCGCGTTGGGGGCGGACCGAAACCTGCGGTCGGTGTAGAGCCATATTACAGGGGCGCGGACTGCCGTCAATGCACTGCAAAAACCCGCGCCCAGGCCCTTGCCCCGCAAAGGTGCAGACGCGGGCTAGCGCCCGGCGTTTGGGCGGTCCGCGTGAGTCACCCGCCAGTCACCGCCTTTTTCCATCAAGGTCAGCCGCAATGTATGGACGTCCGCCGCCAGGTCCCAGGCGGAGTCGGAGTCGGCCTCGGCCTCCCGCCCCACCATGGCAACCGTCATCTCCACTTCTGCAACGTCCCTGGCCGGAAACTCGAGGGAATCGATGCGCGTCAGGAGATGGATGGACTGGTTGGCGATGAAGTACCCGCGAAGGTAACGGCTGAGCTCGGTGGCCTGCCTGCCGTCCGCATCCGCGTAGTCCGGCGAGACGAGCTGCATGACGGCGGAGACATCGCGAGCTTCCGCGGCGTGCTCCGCCGCCTCGATTACGGCACGGACCTGCACTTCAGGCGAATCCGGCGCCCCGCACCCTGCCAGCCCGATCGCAACCCACGCCCCTACCCCGAAGATCCGCCTGTTCATGCCACCCGCCCTCATGTCCCGCACCCGTCCGCAGCCGACCCCTTTATACTCCCGGCCATTCGCTTCACGCTGGAGTTACTCATGACGACGATGTTGGTCCGCAAGGCGGGCGACCGCATGCACAGCACCCACGGCTGGCTGGACAGCTGGCATACCTTCTCGTTTGCCGATCACTACGACCCGCGCTTCATGGGATTCCGCAGCCTGCGTGTCATCAACGACGACACCGTGCAGCCCGGAATGGGCTTCGGCACGCACTCGCACCGGGACATGGAGATCATCTCGTATGTGCTCGAGGGCTCCCTTGAGCACAAGGACAGCATCGGCACCGGCTCGGTGATCCGCCCCGGCGACCTCCAGAAGATGAGCGCCGGCTCAGGCATCGCGCACAGCGAGTTCAACCATTCGAAGGCGGAGCTCGTGCACTTCCTGCAGATCTGGATCATTCCGGACAAGGCGGGCGTGAAGCCGTCCTACGAGCAGATCCACTATCCCGTCGCGGACCGCGCCGGCACGCTCAAGCTGGTGGCCTCGAACCAGAAGCAGGACGGCCTGATCCACATCCAGCAGGACGTGCAGCTCTACGCAACCGTCCTGCAGTCCGCCGCGCAGCGCGTTGAACACAAACTGGCAGCAGGCCGCTACGCGTGGGTACATGTGGCCAAGGGCTCCGTCGAAGTGAACGGCAAGACCCTGGTCGCCGGCGACGGCGCGGCCATCGCCGCCGACACGGGCGCAGCAGTCGTCACGCTGCAGGGCGCACCCGAAGGCGAAGCCCTGCTGTTCGACATGCCCTAGCCAGAAGGTGGAACCGTGGCGACGCGACGCACGTTACTGCAAGGCGCGCTCGCCGCACTCGGACTCGGTGCGAGCGGCATGAGTGCGTTCGCTGCAACCGAACGCAAGGCGAAGCCGCTCGACATCCTGGTGCTGGGCGGCACCGGATTCATCGGCCCGCACCAGATCGAATACGCCCTGGCACGCGGCCACAAGATCACGATGTTCAATCGCGGCCGCACCGCCGCCGGTCTCTACGGCAACCGCGTCGAAACGCTGCTCGGCAATCGCGATGCCAAGATCGGCCCGGGCCTCAAGTCACTGCAGGGCCGGCGTCGCTGGGACGTGGTCATCGACAATTCCGGCTATGTGCCGCGGCATGTGCGGGACTCCGCGGAGCTGCTGCGCGGCCGCGTGGGACGCTATCTTTACGTCTCCACCATCTCGACCTACGAGCTGGCGCAAGGCGGGGTCTTCAACGAGAACAGTCCGCTGCAGGCACTTTCCGATCCGTCCGACGAACAAGTGACCAACGCGAGTTACGGCCCGCTCAAGGCCGCTTGCGATCACAGCGTGCGTGAGATCCTGGGAGCTGCAGCGACCGTCGTGCGACCGACCTACATCGTCGGACCCGGCGATGACACGGACCGCTTCACTTACTGGGTGGACAGGACAGCGCGAGGCGGTGACGTCTTGAGTCCGCCCAATGCCAGCGAGGCGCTGCAATGGATCGACGTCCGCGATCTCGCCGCATGGATGATCGGCCTCGCGGAGAACGACACGGGAGGCATCTTCAATGCCGCGAGCCGGCCTGCGCCGTGGAGCGATATCCTCGCCACGCTCGCAGCCGCCGCGAGGAAATCGGTTCGTCTGCGCGGCCCCACGCAGGAGCTGCTCGATTTGTTCCGGATCGAACTGCCACTGGTCGCGACCGACATGGCGCCGTGGATGATCGGGACGGCCGCAGCGGAGGCGGCGGGACTGACCGTGCGCCCGCTGTTGAATACGGCCCGCGATACGCTCGAGTGGTGGAACAGCCTGCCGGCAGAGCGGCGCTCGAACCCGGACGGCTGGCCTACACCGCAGCAGGAGCGGCAGGCGCTAGAACGGCTGCGGCGGATTTGAGAAAACCCGCGCAAGCGGCCTTCGCCTCGCTTTCAGCGTCAGGAATCTTCGAGCACACCTGCTGCATGCGTGCCTGCACGGCTGCGATCGCCGCGGATTTCGAACCGTCGGCATTCCACTTCGCCAGCTCCCGCTCGAGCCGCTCGATACGCGCGTTCGTGCGCTGATACAACCGGTCGGGGCCGTCGAGCTCGGCGAGAACGGCGAGGGTCGTGTCACGGATGCGTGCGTCGTCTTGCGGCCTCATGCGAATTAGGCTCGCGACATACGACGTGCCCCACTGGAAGCGTGTCGCCGGTCCCCTGGATTCAAGATAGGCCCGCTCGAACCAGCCGAGCGCCGCGTCGAACCGACCCCGTTTCTCGTCGATGCCCGCGAGGTCCAGCATGTAGTAGTAAGGCGTCGCGGACGACTGCATTTCCTGTTCGGCGATCGCATAGACCCGATCCTGGTCATCGAGTGCATCCATCACGTAGAGCAGGGAATTGACCACGCTGGCCCGCGTATAGGCGTCGTGCTTGCGCGCGAGGGCTGCATCTACCTTGGCCCGGGCATCGCTCGCGAGTTGCGGCGTCAGCGCACCAAAGGCCTTCGCACCTTGCAATTTCGCTGTCAGCGCAAAGAACTGGTCGGATTCGGAATACCGCGGATCGACGGAAGCGCGGTCCATCACGTCAAACCAGCGCTGCTGCAACTTGTCGTCGGGCACGAGTTTCCCGCGCCGTGTGGCCGTGAAGAACCGATCGTCGAGCACGAACAGCGTGTCGGCTACAGCCACCGCTCGTGCGTTGTCTGCAAGCAACTCGATGATCTTGGACAGCATGGTGGCTGTCTGTGACGAGGGTGCCTTTCCTTCCCTGATGGCAGCGCCCTCGGCAGACAAGCCGAGCGTCGCGGCCTGCACGACGAGCCGGTCCCGCTCCACCTGCGAACTTGGCGGACAGCGCTTGGCCGCGAGGTCGAGCTGCGTCGCAAGATGCGCCTCATCCGCCACCGGCTCGGTCTCCAGGCTGAAGCCATGGAACGCGAGGCGGCGGCAATCCTCTGCGGACATGGGCGACTCGTTGAGCGGGAGGCCGGCCAGGATCTCGGCAACGGGGCGCGTGTCTGCGAGAGCGAGGTCCAGCAGTTCGGTGTAGCGCTCCACGTCCAAGCCGCCCGCCACCCGCATGAGCTCGGTGCCATCGGGACGCAGGATCAGGACGGTCGGATAGCCGCTGACTTTCAGCGTCTCGCCCCACTTCTGCGCGCCCGCCTCGTCGCCATCGAGATAGACGGGAATGAACAAGCGGGATTTCTCGATGAAGTCGCGGCGCGTGAACACGGACGACTTGAGCTGCTGGCAATACGGGCACCACGCGGCGCCCCAGAACAGGAACACGGGCCGGTTGGTTGCCTTGGCCTCGGCGAAGGCCTCCTGCACGGAACCTGCGAACCACGCGATCTCCGCCTTCGATTGCGCTGCAGGGGATCCAACGACAGCGCGATCACGATCACCGCAGGCAGCCAGTGCAACACACAGCGTCAGGCTGGCCAGCACTGTGAACCCCTTCAGGATGCGGACTCGCGGTTTCATGAACGCCTCCGGGAATGCAGACCGCAGCGTGGCTAATGGAATCCCCGATACAGCATACGGGCAGCGACGACCAGCAGGAAGCACCCGAAGGCAGTGCTGAGCTGCCGACGGCTCAACGTGTGCGCGACCCTGGCACCGAGCGGCGCCATCATCACGCTCACGGGGGCAATCAGCGCGAACCCGAGCAGGTTCGTATAGCCGATCGTGAGCCACGGCGTTTCGATCGTGGGGCGCGCGAGCAGGAATCCCAGGGTGGCCGGCACCGCGATCCACAGGCCAAGGAGCGCGGCTGTCCCTACCGCCCTGTGAATCGGCACACTGCACAGGGTCATCGCCGGGACGCCAAGCGTGCCACCGCCGACTCCCATCATGGAGGCGAGACAGCCAATCGCCGCTGGCAACCAGGCCCCTTTCCAGCTTCGTGGCACGTCGCGGGCAACGACGAAGTCGTCGAGGGGCAGCAGCATTTTTGCGGCTACGGCCAGCGCTGCGACACCGAATACGGCTGCGAGGATGCGGGCTTCGAACTGCGCCACCAGCTGCGAGCCGACCAGTGCGCCCAAGACGATGGGGATCGCCCAGACCTTGACGATGGCGCCATCCACCGAGCCGCGCCGCGCATGCGAGCGGGACGAGGAAATGGCCGTCGGGATGATCGTCGCCATCGACGTCGCCACCGCCAGGTTCATCGTGATGCGGGGATCGATGCCAGCCAGGCTGAGGGCCAGCTCGAGCACGGGCACGATGACGATGCCCCCGCCGACACCGAGTAATCCGGCCACGAAACCGCCGACGAGCCCGGAGCCAAGCACGGCCAGTACCAGGGCGATCATGCAGAAACCTGCTGGCTGCAATTCGTGGCGATCACACCCGGAGTGCGACGCGGTTGGTAGCCATCAGCGCGATCGGCTCGTATCGTCGGGGTCGCGATTTCAGGCTGCCTGGCAAGACTACGCACGCAATGGATCTCCGCACGCAGAAGCGACTCGACGAAATCGGTACGCGATTCATTCGCGGCACCGTGGACCAGCTTGCGGGCCTCCAGTCCCTGGCCGCTCGCATCCACGAAGGCGATCCCGCCGGCCTCGCTGAACTCGAAAGCCTGACTCACCAGCTGTACGGCTCTGCCGCCATGTTCCGCTTCGAGGCCGTCAGTGCGAAGGCAGGCAAGATCAATGCGCTGCTCAAGTCTGTTGAAGCCGACCCCGCCACGTGGAATCTCCCGCTGCTCGACAGCCTGCTGACCGACCTCAGCGACGCCGTGCACGACGCCGCGGCAAGCCGCCGACGGCGCTCGAGCGACAACCGCCTGGAATGGCCTGACCAGAGCCGCGACGCCCAGGGAACCTAGAGTGAAGTCCGCTGCCACGCGTCCAGTTCACGGACGCGGGCATACCACGCCTGGATGTTGGTGTATTGCCGGATCGGCAGGCGGGCCAGGTCCGTCACCATCAGCACCGGGGCCAGCGCCAGGTCTGCCAGGGTCACGTCGTCGCCGCACAGCCAGTCCCGGTCTGCCAGGTGCGTATCGAGGATCGGGGCGTACTTCGCCACTTCCACTTCGCCGCGCTCCACTTCCTGCGGGTCAGGCGCTCCCGCGCCGACCAGTCCTTTCATCCAGTTCTCCCAGCCCAGGATGCCGATGGCCGGTGCGAAGTGGCTCGCGCCCCAGAACATCCAGCGATTCACTTCGGCACGCGCGCGGGCTTCTTTCGGCAATACCGTCTGGCCGGGCGTCCGGTCGGCGAGGTACTGCATGATCGCGTACGACTCCCACAGCACGAAGTCGCCATCGACGAGGACGGGCACCTTGGCATTGGGATTCACCTGCTCCAGCTGCCGGCGGTGCTCGGGCTTCGAGAGGTCGATGATCACGGATTCGAACTTCACGCCGAGGTGAATGGCGGTCATCAGCGCGCGCCTTGCGCTCGACGACAGCGGATTATGGTAGAGGCGCATACGGGATCCTTGAGGGAGGCGGAACGAGCGGGAGCGAATTCTTCGGGTAAGCGCGCCGGATGTAAAGCTATCTGGTCGTGAGAGCAATAGAATAGGCGGCCCCCTCGTCCTTACCCCTACTCCATGTGTTCAGCCTCTACCTACGACTCGGCACTTGAAACGCTCCTGCTGCCGTTCGGGAGCGGTCGGCTGCAATGGCCGCAAGCCGGTGCCTTGTTCCTGCGCGCGCGGGCGGGATCGGCCCTGCAACACACCGCCCTGCCCGGCCTCGTCTGCGAACAGAGCTTCAGGCCGGATGCCGAGGCGCTTGAACGCGCGGGTTTCACCGTCAGGGCGGCCGCAGGCTCCGCCGAAACCTATCCGCTCGTCCTGGTCCTGCCGCCCCGCCAGCGCGACGAGTCGCGGGCGTTGATGGCCCGCGCGATCGCATCGATCCGGCCGGGCGGCATCGTGGTCGCAAGTGCCAGCAACAATGAAGGCGCCCGCTCGGCGGAAGCGGACCTCACGCAACTCGCCGGGTCAGTCGACGGCATGATCAAGAACAAGTGCCGCGTGTTCTGGACTCCTCCGTTGCAGGGACCACCCAACCCCACGCTGTTGGCAGAGTGGCTCGCACTCGACGCGGTGCAGCCGATTGAAGGCGGCCGCTTCATGAGTCGCCCCGGCATCTTTGCGTGGGACCGGATCGATCCCGCATCGCAGCTGCTGGCCGATCAGTTACCCGCGGACCTGCACGGTGCAGCTGCGGATCTCGGCGCGGGTTTCGGTTTCCTGTCGGCGAAGCTGCTCGAACGCTGCCCGAAGATCGCATCGGTCGATCTGTACGAAGCGGAAGGACGCGCGCTTGATGTGGCGAAAACGAATCTGGCCGGGTTCGTCTCGCGTGCAACACTCGAGTTCAAGTGGCACGACGTAACGAGCGGGCTGCCCCGTCGCTATGACGTGATCGTCACCAATCCGCCGTTTCATACCCAGAACCGCGTGGACCGCCCGGATATCGGGCGGCGCTTCATTGCAGTCGCGGCGGCCTCGCTGAATCCCGGCGGCAGCTTGTGGATGGTGGCCAATCGCCACCTGCCCTATGAGGAAGTCCTCGCCGACAACTTCGCGCGCGTGCGCAAGGTGGCGGAAAAGGACGGCTTCAAGATCATCGAAGCGGTCAAGGGGCACGGTCGATGAAGCTCGTCAAGCTGATCGCAAACCTGGGCTACGGCAGCCGCCGGCAGGTGGCGCTGATGTTCCGCGAGGGCCGGATCACGAACGCCGCAGGCGAAGTACTGTATGCCGACGACCAGGTCGAGCATGCGGACGTCCGCATCGACGACGAGCCCTTGGATCCGCCGCACGGCCTGACGCTGATGCTGCACAAGCCGGTCGGCTACACCTGCTCGACCAAGGATCCCGGCGGCGTCGTCTATGACTTGCTGCCGCCTCGATTCCGCGAGCGCTCACCTGTCGTTGCGACAGTGGGCCGCCTCGACCGCGATACCACCGGGCTGTTGTTGATGACCGATGACGGCTCGCTGCTGCACCGGATCGTGCACCCGAAGTCGCAGCTCGCGAAAGTGTACGAGGCCACGCTGGCCCGCGACCTGCGCGGCAACGAAGTTGAAAAATTCGGCAGCGGCGCGATGATGCTGGAGTCGGAAAAGACGCCGCTCGCGCCCGCCACGCTCGAAGTCATCGACAAGCGGCACGCACGGCTCACGTTGACCGAGGGCCGTTACCACCAGGCCCGCCGCATGTTCGCCGCCGTCGGCAACCATGTCGACGCGCTGCACCGCAGCCGCCTCGGCGGGTTGACGCTGGGTGACCTGCCCGTGGGACAATGGCGGCTACTCGGCCCTACGGATCTCGAGGCCTTGTTCGGCAAGTGATGCCGGACCTTTTCATTTGAAGTGACCCATGAAGCCCACCGTCAAACCCAACTCACCGAATTTCTCTTCTGGTCCTTGCGCCAAGCGCCCGGGCTACTCACTCGCAGCGCTGCCCACCGACATCCTCGGTCGGTCGCATCGCTCCGGCCTTGGCAAGAACCGCCTCGCCAAGTCGATTGCGGAAACGAAGGCCGTGCTCGGCATCCCGGCGGACTATCGCGTAGGCATCGTCCCGGCCTCGGACACGGGCGCCTTTGAAATGGCAATGTGGTCGATGCTGGGCGCACGTCCCGTGGACGCCTTCACCTGGGAGTCGTTCGGCGATGGCTGGGTCACCGATCTCGAGAAGCAGCTGAAGTTGCCGAACTCCCGCGTATTCCGTGCCGAGTACGGCCGCCTGCCGGACCTGAGCCAAGCCAATCCTGCACACGACATCATGTTCACGTGGAACGGCACGACGAGCGGCGTCAAGACGCCGAACGGCGACTGGATTCCGGACAATCGCGAAGGCCTCACGTTCTGCGACGCGACCAGTGCGGTGTTCGCGATGGAACTGCCGTGGACCAAGCTCGATGTCGTGACGTTCTCGTGGCAGAAGGTGCTGGGCGGTGAAGCCGCTCACGGTGTGCTCGTGCTGTCACCCCGCGCCGTGCAGCGTCTCGAGAGCTACAAGCCTGCATGGCCGCTCCCGAAGATCTTCCGGCTGACCAAGGGCGGCAAGCTGCTCGAAGAAGTGTTCGAAGGTTCGACGATCAATACGCCGTCGATGCTTGCGAACGAGGACTACCTCGATGCCCTTGCATGGGCCAACTCCATCGGTGGCCTGCCCGCGCTGATCAAGCGCAGCGAAGACAACCTCGCCGCGTTCGAAGCGTTCGTCGCCACGCACCCGTGGATCCATTTCCTCGCGGACAAGAAGGAGTATCGCTCCAACACATCCGTGTGCTTCACGCTCGACCTCACCCCCGATCAGGTGAAGAAGCTGGTGAAGCTGCTTGAGGCCGAGAAAGCCGCCTACGACTGCGGCGCCTACAAGGACGCCCCTCCCGGCCTGCGCTTCTGGTGCGGCGCCACCGTCGAGCGCAGCGACATCGACAAGATGTTGCCGTGGCTGGAATGGGCGTATGAGGAAGTGAAGAAGGCCTGAGGGATAGACCGGCCGACTTCGTCCGCAAGTAGGCCTACCGGCAGGCCAGACGAGACTAGGAGCGTCACTCCCTATTTCTTACCTCTGGCTTGCCGGCAGGCCATCCTGTCGCGTCCGCGACCTACTTGCCGGAGGCCTACTTGCGGACAGAGACCGCCGGTTCTTCTCCATAGACGCGTCCGCGTCTATTCGATGGTCGTTTCCTGCCCGCGCTTCTTGCGCGACAGCCACTGGCCGACCACCACCACCGCGATCGCGGCGCCGATCTCGATGAACGTCGAGGACGTGGCTACGTGCTCCATGAACCAGGGCTCGATCGCGCCGTCGCTCACGAACATCTCACCGGCCACGTAACCGAGCAGTGCGGCACCCAGCGTAATGATCACGGGGTAGCGCTCCATCACGGTCAGCAGCAATGTGCTGCCGAAGATGATGAGCGGGATGGACAGGCCGAGGCCGATGATGAGCAGGGGCAGCTTGAGCTCGGGCGGCCCGCTCTCGGCGGCACCGGCCACGGCCAGTACGTTGTCGAGGCTCATGACGAGATCGGCAAGCAGGATCGTCCGGATCGCGGACCACAGGTGGTCGTGCGATTTGATGCTCTCGTCGTGTTCGTCCTCGGAGATGAGCAGCTTCACGCCGATGTAGAACAGCAGAACGGCGCCGATGATCTTGAGGTATGGGTAGTCGAGCAGCGTGGCGGCGAACAGCGTCAGCACGACTCGCAGGACAATCGCCGCGGCGCTGCCACCGAAAATGGCCTTCTTTCGCTGATCCGGCGGCAAGCCGTGCGCAGCGAGTGCAATGACCACCGCGTTGTCGCCCGACAACAGCACGTTGACCCAGACGATCTTGCCCAGGGCAATCCAGAATACCGCTTCGCCAATATGTTCCATCGCCCTGTCCTGCACGTGCCCGATCGGCACGTAATGTTCTCATGAGAGACGACCTTTTCGCAGGGGTCCGGGGACCCCTCGTCCGTGGGCGCGCCGGATCAGCTGCGCGGGGAGCGGCGTTTGGCAGCCTTCTTCTTGCCTGCGGTCGGCCTGGGCTTGCCGGCGGCCGCAGCTACCGCGACGGCCAGGGCCTTGCGCGCCCAGAGCTTGAGGTCGTCCTGGTCTTCGAGGACGTCCTCGGGCACGGCAAAGTAACTCATGCTGACGGCCTTGGGGGTGTCCTTGCCCATCGTGACGGTGAACTTCCGGCAGCCCCTCGCCTCGTAGTCGGCGCGATTCGAGTCGTCCACCTTGAAATAGACGGTGTCGTCGATGATGCCGAAGAAGAATCCGTCGGCGTAGAGGCCGACGCCGCCGAACATGCGTCGAGCGACCACACTGCCGAACGGGCGCAGCTGGTCCAGGACATAGTCAAGGTAATCGCGCGATACGGACATGGAGCAGGCGCCCCCCCGGTAGCTCCCCGAAGTCTACTTCGGCCGGTAATTCTTGTTCCGCTCTTCGAATGCCTTCAGCTCGCGCTGCGCATCGGCGCGATTGATCTCGTACGTTTCGCTGATCTTGAGCAGCAGCTGTTCGCGCTGCCCAGCGATGCCTTCGAGGTGCTCGTCGGACAACCTGCCCCAGCGCGCCTTCACGGTCCCGCGGAACTGCTTCCAGTTCGCCGCGGCGATTTCCCAGTTCATCATGACTCACTCCTGCAATAGGCCCATAGGGCCAAGCTCCCAAGGACCTTGGGGCATGGAAGCCGCTCAGGGTGCGCCTAATCGGGGAAACAGTCCAATCGGCTGCTAATAGGCGTACGACCGCCAGCCCGATCGGTTAGGCTGCATGTCCTTCCCGTTCCTGCGCCGCCCGCATGGAGCATCTGTGGACGTTTGGCACGGTTTGGCGGCGCAGCGCTCATCCGGACGACCGTTCCGCGAGATCCGAGGTCTCATGACTATGGCAATCATCGCCGGTCTCGCCGCGCTGCTGATCTTCATCGGTTTGCGCTGGAGCATGTCGAGGACCGAGAACGAGCAGCTTCGCCAGCAGATTGCCTCGCTGAAGCGGCAGCTCAAGAACCGCTGACCCGCGAGATCGACAGCGTCTTGCCGTCACTCACGACCGTCACGCTACAATAGCGAATATCTCCGCCGCGAGTTCCCGCCCGATGCGCACCCGCTTTATCGTTGCCACCCGCCACGACGAAGACGCGTTCTTTCGCAGCTCCCTGCTGGCGCAATCGCTCGAGCAGTTTGTTACCAGCGCTGAATTCCTGCTCGAGCCCGCTTTCCAGTCCTCGGCCGGCCTTGCTTCCGTCTACAACCCCGCCATCGAACGCTCGCAGCCCGGCGATCGGCTCGTCTTCATTCATGACGACGTGTATATCGATGACTGGCATTTCGATACGCGACTGCGCGAAGCCCTCGCCGCGTTTGACGTGGTCGGCGTTGCCGGCGCGATTGCCAGGACTTCGAGGCAGCCCGCCTGGTGGGCGACGGAATCACGAGGCAACCTGGTCCCAACCGGGCCCGGCACGCAGAGCGGTGCGATCAAGCACATCAAGCCGCGGAGGCGTCGATCCTGGGCTCGCTTCATCGAATCGGGCCTCGCCCACGTTGCACCGGGACGCGGCGCGTGGCGCAAGCTGTGGACTGCGAACCCGGATGGCAGCTACGTACTCAGCCCCGTGGACAACAAGGGGGATGCTGCGCCCTCGGTGCGACATGCGGGCAGCGGCGCGGGCAAGCTGGATTCATTCGGGCCTGCTCCTGCCGCGGTGAAGCTGCTCGACGGCGTGTTCCTGGCAGTGCGTGCGGACAGGCTGCTCACCTCTGCCGTGCGCTTCGACCCGCGCTTCCAGTACCACTTCTACGATCTCGATTTCTGCCGGCAATGCGAGACAGCCGGCCTGACAATGGGCACGTGGCCGATCTCGCTGACGCACGGCAGCTATGGCGGCTGGGGCGACGGCTGGCGCAAGGCGAAGAACATCTACCTCGACAAGTGGCGCGACTAGGAAACTCCTGCCCGGTTACGGAGGGGCGAAGGTCGGATCCGTCAGCTTCATCTCGGTGAGCGGCCCGTACTTCTTGATGCCCTCTCGTATCTTCGTGGCGTCGCCGATGAACACAATCGCGAGATTGTCGGGTGACGGGTAGACCTCTGCCGATACGCGCGCTGCATCGGCCAACGTGACGCCGGCAAGGGCCGGCCCATAGCCTTCCACGTAGCTGCGACTGAGTCCGTAGAACTCGAGTTCGGCGAGTTGCCTCGCCCACTGGGGCGACGTCTCAAGCTGCGTCGGGAACTGGCCGAGCACGTAGGTCTTGCCGGAATCGAGCGCCGTGGCGTCGATCGCGCCGCCCTGCTTGAACTTGGTGAAGGTCTCGAGCGCGAGGTCTGCCGCCTGTACCGTCGCGTCAGTGCGCGTATAGGTCGCAATCTGCCATTGCCCCGGCTGCGTCGGCCGCACCAGCTGCGAACGGGCGCCATAGGTCAGGCCGGACTTGATGCGCAGCTCGGAATTCAGCATCGACGTGAACCTGCCACCGAAGAGCGTGTTCACGACGTCGAGTGGAGCGCGGTCCCCGTACTTCCGATTGACGCCGATGTTGGCCATCAGGAAATAAGTCTGGGCAGCGCCCGGCGCATCCACGAGCAACACTTGTCGTCCCGTCACCTTCGCGGGCGGTGGCACCACTGGCACCGGGGTCTTCGCTTTTGCCCAGCCACCAAAGGCATCGGTAAGCCGCTTCTTCATGTCGGCGCTCTTGAAGTCGCCGGTCATCGCGATGATCAGCCGGTCCGCTCCCACCTGGTCGCGGTAGTACGCCGTCACATCGGCATAGGCGAGTTTCGCAAGGCTGGTCTCGCTGCCCGAAACGGGACGGGCATAGGGATGGTCCTTGAACAGCGCGGCAGCGCCGTAGGTGGGCAACACTGCCGAGAGGTCACCGTCCTTGGCCGCACGAATGAACTCGATCTGGCGCTCACGAAGCTTCTCGAATTCCGCCTGTTCCAGCTTTGGCCGCTGCAAGAGGTCCGCCAGCAGCTCGATCATCAGCGCCTGGTCGCGCGCGAGGAATTCCCCGGAGACCGTCAGCGCCTCGAGTCCTGCGTCAGCGCCCAGCGTGCCCCCTACCGCAGCACTCGCATCGGCGAAAGCGTACGCATCGCGCTTGCCGGCGCCCTTCTCGAGCAGCCCGGCCAGCAGGCTCGCGGTGCCCCATTTTCCCGGAGCGTCGCCGAGCGCGCCGCCGCGGAGAATCGCCTGGAAGCCGACCAATGGAATGTCATGCCGCTCCATCAGCAGCAACGTGGCTCCGTTGCCGAGGACAACGCGCTCAAACGCCGGAACGCGAACGCCGACCACGGGAGACTCGCCAGCTTGTACCGCAGTCATCGACACTCCCAGCAACACGCAACCGACCAGCCATCGAGAGAAGGCCCGCCTCATTCGCCCTCTCCTTCTT
>JBEBIT010000082.1:0-11886 GCA_040080215.1 Steroidobacteraceae bacterium | reverse complement strand
GCGGCGCCGGTGACCGGTGCGGTCGACAAGAGCGAAGTGACCTTCGAACATCACATGAAGGTCAGCCGGGTCTGGGAGGCACCCCGCGTCACGAAGCCGTACACCGATCTCGACTGGGCCGAGATCGAGAAGCTGGGACACCGCATCGACGTCGACCTCGCGGACGGCGATGTCCGCCTGACGATGGGCGGCGAGCCGACGTTCGTGTCGGGCGACGACCCGGATGGTGCCGAGTGGAACACTTCGGCGCTTGGACCCACCAAGCGCAAGCTCGCGGCCACGTTGTACCACCGGCTGCGCGACAAGTACGCGCCCGAAGGCCTCGCGCATTTCGGCCAGGGAAAGTGGTATCCCGGCGAACAGTTGCCGCGGTGGTCGCTCAACTGCTTCTGGCGCACGGATGGCGAGCCGGTCTGGCAGAACCCCGAGTTGCTGGCGAACGAGACGGTCGACTACGGCGCCGACGACGCTACGGCGAAGCGCTTCCTGTCATCGGTGGCGAAGCGACTCGGACTTGATCCGGACTTCGTCTTCACCGCCTACGAAGATGCGTTCTATTACCTGTGGCGCGAGCGGCGCTTTCCGGCCAACGTGGATCCCTTCAACTCGAAGCTCGAGGATCCGCTAGAGCGCGCTCGTCTCGCCAAAGTCTTCAGCCAGGGCCTCGACAAGCCTGTCGGCCACGTCTTGCCGGTCAGTCGCACTGCATCCGGCACAGGCTGGCAAAGCGGATCGTGGTTCCTGCGGTCCGAGCGGTGTTACCTGATCCCGGGCGATTCGGCACTCGGCTACCGGCTGCCGCTTGATTCGTTGCCTTGGGCAGACGCGGGTGATTTCCCGTATGTCTATCCGCCTGATCCCACGCAGCCTTTCCCAGCCCTGCAGTCGTATGCGCAACTGCGCCAGCAGTTCCAGTCATCGCTGTCTGCTGCGACGCTCAACCGGGGACAGGGCAACGGCGACAAGGGCAAGAAGGGCAAGGCTCAGGGCGAGCCCGGCATCGAGCCGCTCAAGTCGGCGGGCTTTGTCACGCGCACGGCCATGAGCGCCGAACCGCGCAACGGCGTGTTGTACATCTTCATGCCCCCGACACAACGGCTTGAGGACTATCTCGAACTCGTCGCGGCTGTCGAAGCGACGGCAGCAGCAGAATCGCAGCCCGTGATCCTCGAAGGCTACGAACCCCCTCGCGATCCGCGGTTGCAGCAGTTCCGCGTGACCCCCGATCCGGGTGTCATCGAGGTGAACATCCACCCGTCGTCGAGCTGGGACCAGCTCGTCGATCGCACGACGCACCTGTATGACGTCGCACGCGAAACCCGCCTCTCCACGGAGAAGTTCATGCTGGATGGCCGGCATACCGGTACCGGTGGCGGCAACCACTTCGTCCTGGGTGGCGCGACGGTCAACGACTCGCCGTTCCTGCGGCGGCCCGACCTGCTCAGGAGCCTGCTCAGCTACTGGCACAACCACCCGTCGCTCTCGTACCTCTTCTCGGGGCTGTTCATCGGGCCGACGTCGCAAGCCCCGCGTGTCGACGAGGCGCGCAACGATTCACTGTACGAACTCGAGGTCGCCTTCAAGCAGTTGCCACCGCTCGGAACACTGCCTGCGCCGTGGCTGATCGACCGGCTGCTGCGCAACCTGCTGATCGATGTCTCGGGCAACACGCACCGCACGGAGTTCTGCATCGACAAGCTGTACTCCCCCGACGGCCCGACAGGGCGACTCGGGTTACTGGAAATGCGGGCCTTCGAGATGCCGCCGCATGCACGCATGAGCCTCACTCAGCAGCTCTTGTTGCGGGCACTGGTCGCGCGCTTCTGGAAGCAGCCCTACGAGCCTGAACGCCTGACGCGCTGGGGGACGGAGCTGCATGATCGCTTCATGCTGCCTTACTTCGTGCAGCAGGACTTCAACGACGTCATGGCGGAAATGCATTTGGCCGGGTTCCCGTTGCAGGAATCTTGGTTCGCCCCGCATCTCGAGTTCCGGTTCCCGAAGGTCGGTGACTTCGCGACACGCGGTGTCGACATCGAGTTGCGCCATGCACTCGAGCCCTGGCATGTGATGGGCGAGGAGGGCGCAGCCGGCGGGGCCGTGCGTTATGTCGATTCGTCCGTCGAGCGCATGCAGGTGAAGGTGTCCGGGCTCGCACCGGACCGCTTCGCGATGACCTGCAACGGTCGCCGCCTGCCCCTGCGTCCTACGGGGACGGTCGGCGAGTTCGTGGCGGGCGTGCGCTATCGCGCGTGGCAGCCTGCCGCTGCCTTGCACCCGACCATCGGCAGCCACAATCCGTTGACGTTCGACCTGGTGGACACCTGGATGCAGCGCTCGATGGGCGGATGCCAGTACCACGTGGCCCATCCGGGCGGGCGCAGCTACGACACCTTCCCGGTCAATGCTTTCGAGGCGGAGAGCCGGCGGCTGGCGCGTTTCTTCCGCATTGGCCACACGCCCGGTGTCATGGCGGTGTCGCCCAAGGATTCGACGAACGCGGACTTTCCGTTTACCCTCGATCTGAGAAAGTAGGACACAGCAGATCCGGACACAAGAACATCGATGGCGGCCGACAGTCTTGAATTTTACGCAACCGATGCGCACCGCTACGACGAACTGCGGGATCGCACGGGAGCCCTGCGGCCGCATTGGCGTCCGCTCATCGAGCGCCTGACGGCCGACGGCGCGCGCGCGGCGCGCAGCGGCGTCGAGTTGACCCAGCGACTCATCGTCGAGAACGGCGTTACCTACAATGTTTATGCGGATCCCCAGGGCAAGGATCGTCCGTGGGTGCTCGATCCGTTGCCGATGATCCTGCCGGCAGCGGAATGGCGGCAGATCGAGGCTGGCGTCGCACAACGTGCGCGGTTGTTCGACGCGTTGCTCGGTGATCTCTACGGCGCACAGCAGACGCTCACATCGGGCGCGGTCCCCGCGGAACTGCCCTTCGGGCATCCGAATTTCCTGTGGCCCTGTCACGGCATGACGCCGCCGAACGGACAGTGGCTCCATGTCTACGCCGTCGACCTCGCTCGATCTCCGGAAGGTTCGTGGTGGGTCCTGGCCGACCGTACCCAGACGCCGTCCGGCAACGGGTATGCGCTCGAGAACCGGCAGATCGTCGCACGCGTCCTGCCGGAACTGATTCGTGAGCTCGGTGTCCGGCCGCTCAATGCCTTCTTCGCGAACCTGCGTGAGCGGCTGCTGGCCTTCGCACCCGAAGGCGAAACCCCGCTGGCCGTCGTGCTGACGCCGGGTTCATTCAACGAGACGTACTTCGAGCATGCTTACCTCGCGCGGCAACTGGGCTTGCCGTTGGTCGAAGGCTCAGACCTCACCGTGCGCGGCGATACCGTCTACCTGAAGACGCTGACCGGGTTGCGTCGCGTGCATTCCATCCTGCGCCGCCTCGACGATGACTTCTGCGATCCGGTCGAGCTGCGGGCCGACTCCGCGCTTGGCGTCCCCGGTTTGCTCGCGGCTGCGCGTGCCGGGCGCGTCATGCTCGCGAATGCGCTCGGCAGCGGTGTGCTCGAGTCGGCTGCGTGGCTGGGCTTCATGCCGGGTGCTGCGGAGCAGTTGCTTGGGGAAAAGCTGACGCTGCCGTCCGTCGCAACGTGGTGGTGCGGCGAGCGGCCTGCGCTGGAGCACGTCATCGCGAACCTCGACCGGCTCGTCATCAAGCCGGCCTTCCCGAGCCAGCGCTTCGAGCCGGTGTTCGGCAAGCACCTGAGCGCGACCCAGCGGCAACGGCTGATCGAGCGCCTGCGGGCCCGGCCGCATGCCTATGTTGCGCAAGAGCGACTCGACCTGTCCCAGGCGCCAGTGTGGCGGACTGGCGAAACGCCGGGATTTGCGGCTCGCTCGCTCGGCATCCGCGTCTACGCGATCCGGACGGCCAACGGATTTGAAGTAATGCCGGGCGGCCTCGCGCGGATCGCCGCCGATACTCGCGTCGAGATCGTCTCCACGCAGCGCGGCGGTGGCAGCAAGGACGTGTGGGTGCTCGGCACGTCCGCAGATGAACCGCAGCAGCTGGCGACGAGCGCGCGCTTCCGGGTCAGGCATGACGACCTGCCGTCGCGGCTCGTGGAGAATCTCTATTGGTTCGGTCGGTACGCCGAACGGTGTGAAGACAAGGTCCGCCTGTTGCGTGCGACGCTGGCGGTGCGCGCCGATCCGGAAGTGTGGCGCCTCGCCAAGGAAGCCTCCGAGCACTTCGGCGTGGTCCGTGCCGATCCGCGGATCGCAGTGGCGCTCTTCGATCCCGAGAACCCGATCGGCCTCACCGCCGACCTGCAACGCCTGGTCTACTGCGCGACCGAGGTCCGCAGTCGCTTGTCCACTGAGCATTGGGCCGCCATCGGCACCTTGAATCGCGAGTCTCAGGAGACGACCGCAGCGCTTGGAGAAGTCGTGCCGCCGGATCCGCGGGAAGCGCTCGACCGGTTGCTCGCTCCGCTCGTTGCGCTCTCGGGACTCGCCCTCGATGACATGACGCAGGACGACGGCTGGCTGCTGCTGGTGCTGGGCCGCCGGATCGAACGCCTGCAGTTCCTCGCGATGCTGGTTTCGCAACGGTTGAACGCATCGACGCTCGCGTCCCAGGGCGAGGTCGAATGGCTGCTCGACATCGCGGGCAGCACGATTACGTATCGCATGCGGTACCTCTCCATGCCGCGACTCGGGCCCGCCCTCGACTTGCTGGTCCGCGACGGCAGCAATCCGCGTGCGCTGGCGTTCCAGGTCCTCGCCATCGAGGAGCTGTTGCAACGACTTTCGAAATCACTGGGCGCCGCGAGCGATCGCGCCGAGGCGTCGCTCGCGCAGTCGCTCCAGCCGCTGCTGGACGTGGATCTCGGCACGCTGGAAGGCGAGGGGCATGGCGCGCAGGCGGCGAGGTCCGCTTTCGCCACGAGCCTTGATTCACTCGCTGCGGCGGCCGGCCGGCTTTCCGACCTGTTGTCGTCGCGGCACTTCTCGCATGTGAAGTCCGATATCCATACGGTGGCGGCATGACCGACGCTGTCCGCTATCGCGTCCGGCATGAGACGGCCTATGCCTACGGCGGCAACGTCATGCATTCACGGCAACTGTTGCACCTGACACCCAGGATCGCGCCGTGGCAAACCTGCCTCGCGCACGCCATCGATCTCGATCCGCTGCCGGCGAGCCGCCGCGATGAGTCCGATGCATTCGGCAATACGGTGACGCGCCTCGAGTTCGACCGCCCCCACGAACGGCTCGAAGTCGTCGCCACCATGGAGGTCGAGCTCAAGGCCCGTCCCGGGATTGATCCGGCCACCACGGAGCCGTGGGAGCGCGTCCGCGACGACCTTTCCTATACCGGCAAGTCGCTGGCGCCGCGCAAGCTGGACGTGGCGCGCTATCGCATGCAGTCGCCTTACGTGCGAGTGAAGCATGTGTTCGAGCGCTATGCGCAAGACTGCTTCCCCGCGGGGCAGCCGATCCTGGTCGGTGCCGATGCGTTGATGCGCAAGCTGCACGCCGACTTCACTTACGCGCCCGGCGAGACCGGCATCGCAACGCCGCTGATGCGCATCTTCGAAACCCGGCGCGGCGTCTGCCAGGACTACGCGCACCTGATGATCGCGTGCCTGCGGTCTTTCGGTCTCGCGGCCCGCTACGTGAGCGGCTACCTGAGGACCGCTCCGGCGGCCGGCGCAGAGGCCCTTGTCGGCGCCGATGCTTCGCACGCCTGGCTTGCCGTGTACTGCCCGCCCTTCGGCTGGGTCGAGCTCGATCCCACGAACGGCATCCGCGCGGGACTCGATCATGTCGCGCTCGCGTGGGGACGGGACTTCGGCGATGTGTCACCCTTGCGCGGCGTGATCGTTGGTGGCGGCGCACACCAGCCCTCCGTCCGCGTCACCGTGGAGCCGATCGCCTCCCTCTCATGAAGTCGCTGCGAACCTCTGCGCCGCTCGTGAAGCTCGAGCGATGCTCTGTCGTGCTGGATGGCGTCACCGTCCTTGATGACATCACCTTTGAGCTCCGTGCCGGGCAGCGGTGGGCGCTGATCGGGTCGAACGGCGCCGGCAAGACGATGCTGCTCAAGTTGCTCCGTGGCGACCTGTGGCCCACGCCGCTGGGGATGGAATCGCGCACCTACCATCTCGACCCGGACGCGGGACCGGAAGGTAGTTCGCAGCCGGCCGGGAGCAAGCAGAACATTGCCTACATCGGGCCCGAGCGCCAGGACAGGTATCTGCGGCGGGACTGGAATCTCACGGTGGCACAGGTCGTGACGACCGGGCTGTTCGATGAGGACATCCCGCTCACGCGCGCCAATCGAGCACAAAGCGCGCGCGTTACGCGGCTGCTCAATCGCTTTGCGCTGTCGTCGTTGCGGCGTCGACGTTTCCTGACGCTGTCTTACGGACAACGTCGGCGCGTGCTCGTTGCTCGCGCGCTGGCGGGCGATCCCAAGGTGCTGCTGCTGGACGAGGTCTTCAACGGACTCGACAAGGCGAGCAGCCGCCTGCTGCGCGCCGCCCTCGAGCAGCCAGGGTCGCGTGGCCCGGCGTGGATTCTGTCGACGCATCGAGCCGTCGAATTGCCGTCGTCCGTCACGCATGTCGCCCACGTGCGCGCCGGACGCATCGTCTCCGCCGGACCTGTCGGTGGCGACACCAGCACAGCGCCTGTTCCCGCAAGACGGCGGGCAATGAGTGCGAAAGCCATTCCAGCGAAGCGGGCGGCCGTGCGACAAGTCGACGAACCGCTGGTCCGCATCCGCAAGGCCAACGTGTTCCGCGACTACCGGCCGGTCCTCAAGGATCTCGACTGGACGCTGGATGCGGGCGAACACTGGGCGGTGACGGGGCGCAACGGCTCGGGAAAGTCGACGCTCCTCATGATGATCCACGGCGACTTGCATCCTGCGCTCGGCGGTACCGTCGAGCGACGTGGCGTGCCGTTCGGAACGCATATCGAGGCGTGGAAGAAGCGAGTCGGCTTCGTGTCGCCCGAGCTGCAGGCCGAGCACTTCCGTGCCCAGAGCATCGAGGAGATCGTGATATCGGGGCGCTATGCGAGCGTCGGGCTCAACGATGCGCCGACACGGGCAGACCGCCGCGCCGCGCAGCACTGGCTGGCCTTCTTCGGTCTCGAAGCGCTGGCCGCCCGAAGACCGGGAGCAGTGTCATACGGACAGTTGCGCCTCGCGCTCATTGCGCGCGCGATGGTGCTGTATCCCGAGCTGCTGCTGCTCGATGAGCCCTTCACCGGCCTCGACGCCGATCTGCACGATCACGTGCTCGCGCTGATCGACCAGCTGGCTCAAGGCGGCACGCAGATCGTGATGGCCGTCCATCATGAAGCCGATGTCATTCCATCCGTGAATCGCGTGCTCAGGATCCTACCGGGTGGCAAGACTCGCGTGGATATCCGCTAGTCGCGCAGCGACGGGCTCAGCTTCAGCATGTCGATGAAGCTGGCGGCCAGCGCTTCCGCATCCCGGTGCAGGTTGAACGAGCGGGGCGACAGCGTCCAGTTGCCCAGGAGACCGATCAGGACGGCATGGAACAGGGTCTCCGCCCGCTCGACGTTGAGTTTCGCAGGCAACTGTCCCTTTTCGATCGCATGGGTGATCGTCATGCGGATGCGCATGGCCTCCCTGCGGCTCATCTTCCGGTAGCCGGCTACGGCGTCGTGCATGTCATCCGTGAATTCGCATTTGTGATAGACGATGTTGAGCACGCGCTGGTCGCGACGATTCGACGATACGGCCTTCAGCATGTCGACCAGCAGGGCGCGCAGGCGCCCCAGGGGATCGGTGTGGTCGTCTGCCCCGAGTGCGTACCGGCTGTCCATCGGCAGGTGGACCCGCTCGAACATGGCGACGAACAAGTCGCCCTTGTTGCGGAAATGGCCATAGATCGCGCCGCGCGTCACGCCGGCCGCTGACGCGATGTCTTCCAGCGTGGTCCGGGAAACGCCCTTCTTCTCGAAGACCTTCTCTGCGGTATCCAGGATCCTGTCCCGGGTGACGAGGGCTTCCGCGCGTGATTTTCTGGCCATGGCCCCGCCCGCTGCTGAGGGAGATTCACGAAGGATAGTAGCGGCTTGCGGCCCGGACGTCTCGTCCGGGCGGTGCCTTCCGCGAGCGGTCCCGAAGCGAATCAAAGCAACATGGCGGCCGCAATTTACATTCATTCACGGGTGTATCTATACTTCCGCGAAGTGCAGCCTTTGCAAGCCGATGCGACGCCCCCGTGGCGATCGCTGCGGCGGGGCGCGTTCGGGGAACTCCAGTTTGCATGTTGATTCTGCTTCGGGTGTGCTGCCGGCAGGCATCGCACCCGTACGCGTACTCTGCACCGGAGATTCCCGTGACCTTTTGGCGGAACGTCAAGCGAGGAACCAGATCGTGGCTATCAAGCTGAGTTTGTGTCGCAAGCTGGGGGGCGGTGCACTGGCCGGCCTGCTGCTCGGATTGCTGTTCATCGGGCCCGCGCAAGCCCAGGTCACACAGCTCGGGTACTGGCTGCCGATCTATCACGAGGACTTTGATGAGCGGGTGCCGGGCCCGAGCGCAGGCGACTATGCAGGGTTGCCGATCAACGATGCGCTCCGCATACGCGGTGACACCTGGGACCCGAGCCTGCTGACGGTGCCCGAGCATCAGTGCAAGCCGCATCCTTCCACCTATGGCTTTCGCGGCATCGGTACGACGCGCATCTGGGAGACCCGTGATCCCGAGACGCAACAGCTGATCAAGATCGAAACGCACATCGAGTGGGAAGCCCAGCACCGCGTGATCTGGATGGACGGCCGGCCGCACCCGCCCGCGTCGGCCCCGCACACGTGGCAGGGCTTTTCCACCGGCAAGCTCGAGGGCGACGTCCTCGTGGTCTACACGACGCATCTCAAGGCCGGCTGGATCCGGCGCAACGGCCTTGCGTTGTCCGACCAGGCAACCATGACCGACCGCTTCTATCGCCATGGCAACCTGATGACCCATGTCTATGTCATCGAGGATCCGGTCTACCTGAGCGAGCCGCTGGTCCGCACGAACGGCTTCCAGCTCGTCGCGAACGGCACCATGGCGCCGTACCCGTGTCGTCCCGCCGTCGAGATTCCGCGGCCGAAGGGCGAAGTACCCCACCATGATTTCGGCGATACGGCCGCGAGCCAGGAATACGCCAAGCAGTACAACCTGCCGCTGGAAGCGGTACGTGGCGGCGCGAACACGGCATTGCCCGAGTTCATGAAGCAGTTCAGGCCCGCTGCGGCCCCCGCCGGACAGCGATAGCAGGAGCTGACATCATGCATCACATCCATTCAGTTTCCATTCGGACGGCCGTGCGGTTGTCGCTGGCGGCTGCCGGCCTGGCCTTGTGCGCTGTCGCGCTCGGTGCCCAACCCGCTCGGGGCCGTCAGGCGCCTGCCGCTCCGGCGCAACCCGATTTCTCGCAGGTCCAGGTCCAGGCGACCCATGTCCAGGGTAACGTCTACATGCTCGAGGGCGCGGGCGGCAACGTCACCGTGCAGGTCGGGGAGCAGGGCGTGCTCGTCGTCGACACGCAGTTCGCTCCAATGGCGGACAAGCTGCTCGCGGAAATCCGCAAGCTCGCGGGCGACAAGCCGATCCGCTTCGTGATCGATACGCACGGCCACCCCGATCATGTCGGCGGCAACGAGCGGATGCGTCGTTCCGGCGCCGCCGTGTTTGGCGGCAACGTCCGCAACGACGATCCGCGAGGCGAGCAGGGCGCGGTCGTGATCGCCCATGAGAACGTGCAGTTCGCCATGATCAAGGCGGAAGGCACTCCGCAGGCCACGCCGAACGCCAACTGGCCGACCGAGACCTACACCGGCGACCAGTACGATCTGTTCTTCAACGACGAAGCCGTGCAGTTGCTGCATCAGCCTGCAGCCCACACGGACGGTGACACCATGGTGTTCTTCCGCAAGTCGGACGTACTCAGCACCGGCGATGTCTTCGTCACCACCGGCTACCCGTTCATCGACCGCGCCAACGGCGGCACCATCCAGGGCATCGTCACGGCGCTGAACCGCATCCTCGACATCACTGTGCCCCGTGACAAGCAGGAGGGCGGCACCATGGTGATCCCCGGTCACGGCCGCATCTGCGATGAGGGTGATGTCGTCGAGTACCGCGACATGATCACGATCATCCGTGACCGCATCGCGGCGATGGTTGCCAAGGGCATGACGCTCGAGCAGGTCAAGGCAGCCCGGCCGACGCGGGATTACGACGGTCGCTACGGAGCCACGACGGGCTTCTGGACCACGGACATGTTTGTCGAGGCCGTCTACGCCGGCGTGCGTGATGGCGCAGGAGCAGCAAAATGAACCGCAATCATCGCCGCATGCAATTGGGCACGCTCGCGCGCATCGCGATCAGCGGGGCGCTCGTTTCGCTCGGACTGATGGGACTCGCGCTCGGCGCACAGGCTGCACAGCCTCCCGCTCCTCCGCCTCCACAGACGCCGAAGGCCGGTGCCCCGATCGACCTGACGGGAAACTGGGTCTCGATCGTGAACGAGGAATGGCGCTGGCGCATGGTGACCCCGCCCAAGGGCGATTACGCCAGCGTGCCGCTGAACCCCAATGGCCGCAGGGTTGCGGATACATGGGATGCGTCGCAGGACGGCTCCTGCAAGGCTTATGGCGTCGGCGGCTTGATGCGCATGCCGACCCGTGTGCGCATTTCGTGGGAAGGCGAGGACGTTCTCAAGATCGAGACGGATGCGGGCCAGCAGACGCGTCGCCTCGTCTTCGGCAAGCCCGCACCTGCGGGAACCGCGCCGAGCCTGCAGGGCCATTCGGTCGCACAGTGGAACCGCACGCTGGTGCCGCTCGGCAACATGGGCTTCAACTTCGGTCCGCCGCGGCCGAATCCTCCCGGTGGTTCGTTGCAGGTCGCGACGACGAACCTCACTGACGGCTGGCTGCGGAAGAACGGCGTGCCGTACAGTGCGAACGCGAAAGTCACCGAGTACTTCGACCGCTTCCCGTCGACCAACGGCGACGAGTGGTTCATGGTGACCACCGTCGTCGAGGACCCTCAGTACCTGCTCGAGCCGTTCGTCACGAGCTCGCACTTCAAGCGCGAGAAGGACGGTTCCAAGTGGGATCCCACGCCCTGCAAGTAGGATCCTCAACCTGAGGACATGACCTGCGGGCCGGCCGTTGATCCGGCTTGTCCGCGAAGTCGATGTACCTCTCTAAGGAGAAAGAAATGCGCCTGTCGTCCCGTCCTGCATTCAAGCCCGCACTGATGCTTGCTGTCCTCACCGGACTTGCCTCGTCACAGGCAGGAGCCCAGGGTCAGCCCGCCGGGCTCGTCATGTCCGAGCCTCTCATGGCCATGGTCCGCGACCTGAACGCGCCGCAGACGGCGTTGCCCGCACAGCCAACGGCAGTATCCCTGCCGACCCTGTCAGCAAAGGTCACGGGTCCGGGCGCCATGTATGAATCAGCACCCGCGCAGTGGCCGGGCCGGGACATGAAGTTCTACAAGTACGTCGCCAACGAGTACTTCGTCTCCGGCACGGCCGGCGGCAAGCCGTACACGACGCGAGTGGTCGTCCGCCAGCCGGCCGACAACGCGAAGTTCAGTGGCATCGTCGTTGCGGAGTCCATGCATCCGATCGGCGGGGCACATGCGTTCGAGTACAACTCCGTGTACCTGATGGATGCCGGCCACATCACCGTGGAGATCGCGACCGTCAACTCCGCGCTGTTCGCGGGCTTCAATGCGCAGCGTTACAAGGACATCAAGACGGCGCCCGGCCAGACCAACGAGATCCTCGCCCAGGTCGGTGCACTGGTACGCAGCGCAAAGGGGCCGCTCGCGGGCTTGCCGGTGCGGAAGGTGCTGCTGTGGGGCAC
>JBEBIT010000081.1:0-11961 GCA_040080215.1 Steroidobacteraceae bacterium | reverse complement strand
GACGACGTGATCAGCTCTTCGCGGATGCAGTCGATCGGCGGATTCGTCACCTGCGCGAACAGCTGCTTGAAGTAGTCGAACAGCAGGCGCGGGCGCGCGGACAGCACCGCGAGCGGCGTGTCGTTGCCCATCGAGCCGATGGCCTCGACGCCGTCGCGTGCCATGGGCGCAATCAGCAGGCGCTGGTCCTCGAACGTATAGCCGAACGCGATCTGCCGATGCAGCAGCGTGTCGTGATCAGGTGCCGACACCTTGGGAGCAGCCGGCAGGTCCTCGAGATGGACGAGGTATTCGTTCAGCCACTCGCGATAGGGACGCTCGCGCGCCACGGCCCGCTTGATCTCGCCGTCGTCGACGATGCGGCCGAGCTCGGTGTCGACAAGGAACATGCGCCCGGGCTGCAGCCGGCCCTTCTGCACAACCTCCGCGGCAGGAATGTCGAGCACACCAGTTTCAGACGCCATGACGACGAGGCCGTCCTGCGTCACGCAATAACGCGAAGGCCGGAGGCCGTTGCGGTCAAGCACTGCGCCGATGCGCACACCGTCGGTGAACACGATGGCGGCAGGACCGTCCCACGGCTCCATCAGCGTCGAGTGGTACTCGTAGAACGCCCGCGTGGCGTCGTCCATGCTTTCGTGGTTGGACCACGGCTCGGGCACCATCATCATGACGGCGTGGGGCAGCGAGCGACCCGCCAGCACGAGGAGTTCCAGCGTGTTGTCGAACATCGCCGAGTCGGAGCCGTTCGGATTGATGATCGGCGGGATCTTCGCCATGTCCTCGCCGAAGGCCTCGGACGCAAACTGCGCCTCACGCGCCTTCATCCAGTTGATGTTGCCGCGAAGCGTGTTGATCTCGCCGTTGTGGGCGATGTAGCGATAGGGATGCGCGCGGTCCCAGCTCGGGAACGTGTTGGTCGAGAAGCGCGAATGCACGACGGCCAGCGCGGATTCCATCAGCGGCGACTTCAGGTCAGTGAAGTACTGGTCGAGCTGCATCGTGAGCAGCATGCCCTTGTAGACGAAGGTCCGTGCCGACAGGCTGGGCACGTACCAGGCTTCGGCGCCATCCGCAGTCGAGGTGCGCACTTCGTTGTAGGCACGCTTGCGGATGACGTACAACTTGCGCTCGAACGCGAGTTCGCTCTCGACATCGGCGCCGCGGCCGATGAACACCTGGGCCATGAACGGCTCGCTCGACTTCGCGGTCTCGCCCAGCATCGAGTTGTCCGTAGGCACCGTGCGCCAGCCGAGGACCGACTGTCCCTCGGACTGCACGATCTGCTCGAACTTCTCCTCGAGGCGGCGACGCTTGTTGGGTCCCCGGGGCAGGAACACGATGCCGCTGCCGTATTGGCCGGGTTCGGGCAGGGCGATCGAGGCTTCCGCACAGACCGCCTTCAGGAAGGTGTGGGGCATCTGCATGAGGATGCCGGCGCCGTCACCGGTGTTGACCTCGCAGCCGCAGGCGCCGCGGTGATCCAGGTTCTTCAGGATTTCGACGGCTTGCTCGACGATGCGATGCGATTTACGCCCTCTTATGTCAACCACGAAGCCCACGCCGCAGGCCTCGTGCTCGAACTGCGGGTCGTAAAGCCCCTGCTTGGAAGGCAGGCCATTTTCCAGTCGTCGTGTCGTCACCTGAGTCGCCCGGTCTTTGGTTCGCGTAAAGGGCGGTCAGTCTACGGAGTGGGGCCCCCGCAAAGCAAAAAAAAGCGCCGCTGTACGGGGAAGAGTACAGCGGCGCAGACCAATAGACCCCCCAGGGGAAGAAGGGGGATCAGCGCATGAAATCTGGAAAATCAGAGGGTATCGACCATCTCCATTTCGTAGCCCATGACTTCGCGGGATACCGGATCGATGATCGGCCTCGATTTGCGGAAACACCCTGTCTTCAGGCTTTCCCGGGCCGCAAGAACCTCCGCGGAGACCGGCTCTAGGGCCATTTGCCCATCGGACTTGCGGACCAGTGCCGTGGCCGAGGCCCGCGGCCGGCCCTTGATGGGTACCGGACTCGCGTCCAGCTCCGGCTCGGGGAGCAAGAGCCCGATGAGTTCGCTGGTGGCGGCGTTGAAGTTGTACATGGCTCGTGTCAGTTGCTACCGTTGCCTGCCACCGTTGCAATGGCCGTGCCAGCGCATTAACTCTTCTTAGATCAATATGTTGTGCAGACTCGTGCCCGCGCCTGAAGTGACGCAATTTGTCAGGTTCCGGCGTTCCTCAAGGCGAACCCTGTCAGGTTGTGATGCAGGGCAGGGTCGGGATGACATACTGGACGCAGTGATTGCCTAGACTTGGGCAGCCATACAAGCTTGCAGACGGCTCCGCTTGCCCTCGGCGCGGAGAGGCCCCAGCGAATCCAACTACACCCATGATCGACATCCCGAAACGCAGATTGCTGGACCGCATCACCGGCAGCCCGACCTTCATCGGTGCTGGCACCGAATTCGTGGGCGACATGGCGTGCGATTCGGACCTGTCCGTCGCCGGCATCGCGACGGGCGAATGCCGGATCAAGGGCGCCTTCCTGCTGGCGGACAAGGCCCGCTGGACAGGGCCTGTCATGGCCGGCAGCGCCGTGATTGCCGGGGAACTGAAGGGCAACCTCACGCTCGAGGGCAAACTCGAGATCCACAAGGCGGCCCGCATCGAGGGCAATATCCGCGCCCAGACCATCGCCATTGCGCGCGGCGCGGTCGTCATCGGCGAAATGACGATCACGAGTGGCCAGGCCGTCATGACGTTCGAGGAAAAGCGCAAGTGACATGAGCGAGTCGCTCCCCGTCCTCCCGAAGATCGTCGCCCACCGGGGCAACGCCGCGGAATTTCCCGAAAATACCCTGCCGGCCCTGCGGTCGGCGCTCGAGCTTGGCATCACGCATGTCGAGTTCGACGTGCAGCTCACGTCGGACCACATCCCGGTCGTCCTGCACGACGCGAACCTGCAACGCACCGCAGGCCTCGACCGCAATGCGCTCGACATGACGTGGCGCGAGCTGCGTGGCATCAAGGTGAATGAAGCCGCGCGACTCGGCGATCGGTACCACGACGTCGGTGTTCCTACGCTCGAACGCACCGTGGAACTGCTCGCCGCTTTTCCGGAGGCGACTGCCTTCGTCGAGATCAAGCGCGCGAGCCTCAGGGCCTTCGGTCATGAGCAGGTGGTGACGGGCATCGCCGAAGTCCTGCGGCCCGTCGCCGCGCAATGCGTGATGATTTCCTTTGATCTCGCCGCAGTGCATCTCGCGCGGCAAGTGGCGGGGCTGCCCATCGGCTGGGTCTTGCCCGAGGTTTCGTCCCTTTCGTCCCTCAAGAGCGAGGCCGTCGCGCCCGAATACCTTTTCTGCGACCAGGAACTGCTCCGCTCGTCGGAGGGCCGCCTCGCCAAGGGTCCGTGGCGCTGGGTCGTCTATGAAGTGCCGACCGCGAAACTGGCGCTTGAACTCGCGGCACGCGGCGTGGAGTTCGTGGAGACCATGGCCGTGCGCTCGCTCCAGCGCGAGTTCCGGGAACTGACCCAGGGAACCTCTGATTGACCTATACGCACTCGCGACGGCGAGCCATTTCGCTCAGGGCGAGGCGCGACGACCGCCGTGTACTCGATGTACTCAAGGAAGGAGCAACGCTGCCATGAGCGAAATGGATCCCGTCCCGATCAACGAATGAATTCAACATTTTATGGGTTGCGCCTCTAATCCTCTGCTGCGTCGTTACGGACCTTGTCAATATTCCCGATATTGCCTGCGGCCCGATGCCTCGCAGCAGAGGATTGGAGACGCAACGCGAGTGCGTATAAGTCAATCAGAGGTTCCCTAACGTGACCCGGTACGACCTGGTCATTGTCGGCGCCGGCATCCATGGCGCAGGGGTGGCGCAAGCGGCGGCGGCCGCCGGGCATTCGGTACTGATACTGGAAAAGCGCGGCGCGGCGCATGGCACTTCGAGCCGCTCCAGCAAGCTGATCCACGGCGGACTGCGGTACCTCGAATCCGGCCAGTTCCACCTCGTGCGCGAGAGCCTGCTCGAACGCACGCTGATGTTGCGCAATGCACCGGACCTCGTGCATCTCGTGCCCTTCTACATTCCCGTGTACCGCACGACGCGCAGACGACCCTGGCAGTTGCGGATCGGGCTGTCGCTGTATGCAGCGCTCGGCGGCTTCGGACCGGGCACGAGCTTCGGCAGCGTGCCGAAGAATCAGTGGGATCAGCTGGATGGCCTCGACACGAATGACCTCGACGCGGTGCTGCTGTACCACGACGGCCAGACGGACGATGCGGCGCTGACGCGTGCCGTCGTGCGCTCGGCCGTGGGGCTCGGGGCGGAAGTCGCGGTACCCGCGGACTTCATCGGCGCCGAGCTCGAGCCGGATGGCGCCCACATCAGTTGCGCCGTGGACGGGCAGACCCTGAGCTGTCACGCCAGGGTCCTGGTCAATGCGGCGGGTCCCTGGGCGACGCAGGTGCTGGAACGGGTGAGCCCGAGGCAGCAGCCTGCAGCAGTGGAGCTCGTGCAGGGGACCCATATCGCAATCCCGGGCAACACGCACCGGGGCGTCTACTACGTCGAAGCTCCGCAGGACGGACGCGCGGTGTTCGTCATGCCGTGGCACGGGCATACGCTGGTAGGCACGACGGAGACCGCTTTCCGCGGCAATCCGGACGATGTGCATCCCTTGCCTGAAGAGGTCGAGTATCTGACGGCAATCGTGCGCCACTACTTTCCGCGTTACCGCCGCGAAGAACCGCTTGGGATCCTGGAAAGCTTCGCAGGCCTCCGGGTGCTGCCGGCGGCAACGGGCGGCGCATTCGGACGTTCGCGCGAGACGTTGCTGGAAGTCGATCGCGCCGACAAACCACGGGTGCTGACGATCTACGGCGGCAAGCTCACGGGATGGCGCGCCGCAGCCGAGCAGACGTTGCAGCGCCTGGGTTCGGCGCTCCCCGCAGCGCGCATGCGGGCCGACACGAGGGAACTCCGGCTGAAGCCCGACTGAAAAGCCTGTACGCTGCACGCGGCATACGAACAACAAAGCATCCATGCAGCGCGACGACTTCAACTGGCTCATCAACGAACTGCGCAGCCTGACCGGGGACCTCGGCCAGCTTGCGGGCCATGACGAACCGGACCTGTTGCTCGCCATCGACCAGGGCGGCCATGCGAGCCGCGCCATCGTATTCGACCGCAGCGGCCGCCAGGTGGCCGAGGCCTTCGCCCCGGTCAGCACTTACCGAAGCGGCAATGACCGTGTCGAACATGTGGCAATGGAAGTGCTCGACTCCATCCGCACGGCGCTCGGCGATGTGTGCCAGTCATTGGGGACGGATACCCGTCGCATCGCTGCAGCCGGTCTCGCGACGCAGCGTTCGAGCATCGTGTGCTGGGACAAGCGTACCCACGCGGCACTGTCGCCCGTGCTGTCGTGGCAGGACCGGCGGAATCCTGCCGCGCTCAAGGCCTGGCAAGCGCGCGAGACGGAAGTCCGTCGCATCACGGGCCTGCCGCTCTCGCCGCACTACGGTGCCAGCAAGATTCGCTGGTGTCTCGATGAACTACCCGCGGTGCGCGACGCAGCCGCGCGCGGCCAACTGGTCGCAGGCCCGCTTGCAAGCTGGTTGCTGCAGCAGTTGCTGGCCGGTCAACCTGCTGTCGCCGATGCAGCCAATGCATCGCGAACTCTGCTGTGGGACATCGCCAGCGGTGACTGGTCGCCTGAGTTGCTCGGCCTTGCCGGCATCCCGGCTTCCGTGCTGCCGCAGTCGGTCGCGACCCATCATGCGTTCGGCATGTTGCCCCTGGGTGAACACGCCGTGCCGCTGGTCGTCTGCACGGGAGACCAGTCTGCTGTTCCCTTCGCGCACGGACGGCCGGATGGCCACTCGCTCTACCTCAACATCGGCACCGGGGCTTTCCTGCAATGTCCCGTGACCCACGAACCCGGGCGACCGACGACCTTGTTGCGCAGCGTGCTGCTGTGGGATTCGAGCGGCGCACGCTATTCCCTCGAAGGCACGGTCAATGGTGCGGGCAGCGCCCTCAGCTGGCTCGATGACCAGACAGGACTCGACGATCATCGGGCAGCGCTGTCGCTGACGCGTGAACTGGCAGCCGGCCACGCCATTCCGGTATTCATCAATGGTGTTTCCGGTGTCGGCTCACCGTACTGGATTCCACAGCTGCAATCGCGGTTCCTGGACGATGCGCCTCTCGACGAACTGGCCAAGGTCGCCGCTGTCGTCGAAAGCATCGCGTTCCTGGTTGCGGCCAATGCCGCCGAAATGCGCCAGCTCGAACCGGGCCTCACCCGCATCGTCGCAGGCGGCGGCCTGTCCCAGTCGGACTATCTTTGCGGCTGCATCGCGGACCTGACCGGCCTTGTTGTCGAGCGCTCAAGCCTGCGTGAAGCTACCGCGACCGGCCTCGCATTCCTCGTTGCGGGCATGCCCGACGACTGGTCGCCCGTGGCGGAGATCGAGCGCTTCGTGCCGACAGAGAACCCGACTCTGGCCCGACGACACGAGCGCTGGCAGCAGGCCATGCGGGAACTGTCGACCTAGCCTGTCGTCGCTCCCGCACGGCGGACATGAACCGCCCTGCTATCATTGCCTGACTTGTGTCACTGACGGATGGGTTCGGGAATGGCCAACGAGAATCAGGCGAAGCAACCGGCCGCAGGCGTCAAGCTGCTGCGCTACGGCCCGAAGGGGCAGGAGCGCCCTGGGCTGCTCGATGCAGACGGCATCATCCGCGACCTCTCCGGCATCCTCGACGACATCACGCCCGAAACGCTGTCACGCGAATCCGTCGCGCGGCTCGCCGCGATGGACCCGGCTGCGCTGCATGCAGTGGCGGGTACGCCGCGGTTCGGCGTGCCGATCAAGGGCATCGGCAAGATCATCGCCATCGGCCTCAACTACAGCGAGCACGCGGCGGAAGCCAAGCTCGAAGTGCCGAAAGAGCCGGTGATCTTCATGAAGGCCATCACTTCGTTGAATGGTCCGGACGACGACGTCATCCAGCCCCGCGACTCGGTCGCGCTCGACCACGAAGTGGAACTCGTCATCGTGATCGGCAAGCGCGCGCAGTACATCACGGAGCAGCAGGCGCCGGACCATATTGCGGGCTATGCCACGGGCCACGATGTGTCAGAGCGCGATTTCCAGATTCGTCGCGGCGGACAATGGGTCAAGGGAAAGAGCGCGGATACATTTGCGCCACTGGGTCCGTACGTCCTGGCCGGCAGCACGATCGATGCCACGAACCTCGAACTGTGGCTTGCCGTCAACGGCGAGGACCGGCAGCGCTCGAGCACGAGCCAGATGGTGTTCAAGCCCGCATTCCTGGTCAGCTACCTGAGCCAGTTCATGACTCTCGAACCGGGCGACGTCATCTATTCCGGTACGCCTTCCGGGGTTGGCATGGGACGCAAGCCGCCGCTGTACCTGAAGCCCGGCGACATCGTCACGCTGGGCGTCGAAGGCCTCGGCGTGCAGCGGCAGCAGATCGTCGCGTGGAGTCCGCCCACCGGCTAGGGAACGGCAGTCGCATCGGTCGGGAGTGGCGGTGATTCGAGCAGCCTCGTCACCCAGGTGTTGACCCAGCTCTCGCGGCCGAAGCTGCCCAGGAACCCGCAGTGTCCACCGTACCGCGAATGCGTGACGGACAGGAACGGCGTCTTCGCGAGCCGGACGGCATCGCTGACCGGAATGATCGGGTCGTCCGCCGCCAGCAACGCATGGCTCGGCACCGCGAGATTGGCGAGTGTTCCATCGACGATCGCGTAGCCCGTCAGGTACGCATCCAGGGTTTCGTACTCGCTGTAGCGGCGGACCATCGCATCCGTCATCGCCGTCATCGTGTTCATCTCGAGGATGTCCTTGAGATCGTAGATCTCCGGGAAGCAACGCTGCTTCTCGATGAGCGAGCGCTTCCACTTCTGGATGAAGTATTGCCGGTAGACGAACGAGCCGCGCTCGAGCACGTCAAGCGTGCTGTGCGGACTCAAGACCGGGCACACCGCGAAGGCCCGCTCGACCGGAATGCCATTCGCCGGGGCGCGGGCTGCGACGCGGAGCGCGAAATTCCCTCCCAGCGAGAACCCTCCGATGCACAGCTTCTGGTCGGGGAACAGCGCGTGCAGGCGAGCCGTTGCACCCACGACTTCGTCGAGGCGGCAGGAGTGGAACAGCCCGGGATTGAGCCCGTGGCTGCCGCCGTGGTCGCGGAAGTTCAACCGGAACACGTCGTAGCCGAGGCCGAACAGGTGGCTGCCGAGCGCGAGCACGTAGAGTGATTGCGCACTCCCCTCCCAGCCGTGCAACAACACCACCAGCGTAGTGGCAGCAGGGCGGCCGGCGTCTTGCTGCCGCGAGTGATAACCCGACAACCGGACGCCTGCGCCGCAATCGAGGACCATGGGGCGCGATGCAGCCAGCAAGGACTTCGCGCGGGGCATGACCCACGGCCTGCGGAGCCGGCTCGTAGGCAGGATGGATTGCAGGTGGTGGTTACGCAGCCAGCGAGACGGGAGGAAGCCGGCCGACTTCATCCCACCGGCTCGATCGTGAATTCCACGCGATTGTTGCGCGTGGCGGCGCGATTCCATTCACCGGCCGTCAGGGATTCGGCGGCCGCGGGATACGGCACCATGGGCCGGCGGCCGGCCGCGATCACTTCAATGCGGATCCCGCCGCCTGTTTCCTGGGCGATCGACGCTGCGAGGTTGGCAAAGGGCAGCGACTGGCGTTGCGCGCCGGTCAGGCCGTCTTCAAACGGATTGCCGGTCACATCGCACCGACGGGCAGGCAGGTCGTCGGCCGCAAGCGAGTAGCCCTCGATCGCATTGCCTGCAAGACAGAAGTCGCCGATGAAGGTCTCCACACGCACGACCCCCTTGAAGCCATCGACCTTGAGCCGCGCAAGCAGCGCACGCAGCTTGTCGACACGCCCTCCGGACAGTGGGACTTCTCCGTAGCCGACCGCCTCGACATCGACTGGCGGATTGGCGGCAACCGCCGCGGGATCCGCTGGGGCAAGCGCATTCGGCGGCGCATCGCGCAGCGCATTGATCTGGGCCTGCTGTCCCGCCACGAGCGCTGCGAGCCGGGCGTTGGTGTCGGTCAGGCTGCGGGTCGTGTCCATGATCCGGAGGTAGAACGCACCGAGGATCAGTGTCGGCAACAGCGCGACCACGGCAACGACCGCGATCAGCCAGGGCCAGCGGGATGCAGACGCCCTCTGGCTGGTCTCTGCAAGCGCGATGGCCGGGTCATCTGCTGCGGGCGGGGGCGCGCCGGCCTTGATGTCAGCGCTGATGCGACGGACAAACGCCTCGAAACTGGCAAGCATGAAGCGGCGCAGCTCGATCTGCTGTTCCTTGAACGCACTGTCGAGCAATACACGCAGCGAAGGGTCGGCGGCATGGCTGCCTGACGGCTGGTCGATCTGCTCGGCACGAGCAGAAGCAACCTGCACTTCCGCGGTGTCGTCGTCTTCCGAGGTCGGGGGCACGAACAGCGCCGCACGATTCTCGCGCCGCTCTCCGAGCAGGTTGAGCTGGTACAGCACGCGCGATACGTCTGCATGCTTGACGGTTTTGGGCAACACGCCGACGGCGCCAAGCGCGCGCGCCTGGCCGACATACAGCTCGCCTTCCTGCGACGTGTACATCATCACCGGAATCATCGCGGTGGCCGGGTTGGCCTTCAGCGCCTGGACCGCCTGGAAGCCGTCCATGCCCGGCATCAGGTGATCCATGAAGATCACGTCCGGACGGTGGTGTTCCAGGAACTCGAATGCCTGCTCGGCGGTTTCGGCCGCATCGACCTGCAAGCCGTAGCTCTCCAGCATGCGGCTCAGGATGACGCGGGCGGACCGCGAGTCGTCAACGATCAGGGCGCGTTTGGCGGCCATGGGTCACGAAGCGGAAGGCCCGGCGGGAACACCAGGAAGCGCTGGAAGCCAGGAAGCCATGGAAGTCAGAACAGGCCACGAGCAGTCGCGAACGACACTGGCTTCCTGCACTTCCTGCGGCTCCCTCGCTTCCTTGGCACGTCACTCAAGGATCAGGGCTTGCGGAAGCGCAGGATGAAGCGATCCGTCTTGTGCAGCATGCCCTGTTCGTGCACGCGCACCTTGTGATCGTCCTCGGAGTTGCGCAGTGCGTTGCTCTCGCCATCGAACGTGAAGCCCGCTGCGGCGAAATCCTTCTTGACCTGCCCCGGATCCACGCGGTGGATGTTGCTGCCAACGTCCATCGGGTCACCGCCCGGGTTGGCTGTGTGGTCCTGTACGACGACCACGCCGCCGCTCTTCAGCGACTTGAATACTTCGGCAACGAAAGGCGCGGGGCCGGCCGGCGTAGCGGGACCGCCGCCGATCGTCTGTGCGCGCGGGCTGTATTGATCGTGGTACCAGTTCACGATCAAGGCAGCGTCGTAAGTGTTGGCAGGCAGCACCATCGGGTCGCCCTCGAGGCGCACGACGTTCGGCAGGCGATTCTTGCCGTAGCGCTCCTCGAGCCGCGCAGTCAGGCGGGTGACGAAGCCGGTGGGATTCTGCGCCGTGACCGAGCCCTGGGGGCCGACCACGCGGGAGAGCAGCTCGGTGAAGTAACCGCCGCCGGCACCGACGTCGATCACCTTCATGCCGGGGCGCGCGCCCAGCACCTCGAGGACCGCCGCAGACTGGCGCCACGCATCTTCGGCACTGTCGGAAGGCAGGCGCTCGGTGCTCGCGATGGCGGCCTTGATGGCAGCGGAGTTTGCGGGACCGGCTGCCTGGACCGTGGGCAGGGCCGCGAGCAGGCAGATGCCCGTCAGCGCGAGTAACCGTTTCTGGATCGACATGGTGGATTCCTCTTTATCTGTTCTTGGCTCTGGGTGGATCATTCAGCGCGCGGCGCGTCGACCGGCAACGGCTTGCGGAAACGAAGCATCAGTCGGTCGGTGCTGCCGCGAATTGCCGGATCGAACACCATCTTGGTGTGGTCGTCGGCTGGATTTGCGAACAAGGGACTCTCGGCATCGACCGCGAACCCCGCAGCGGTGAAGTCGCGCTTGACGGCTTCCGGATCGATGCGATGCAGGCTGTGGGCAGCTTCGACGACTTCCGAACCGGCCACCGCCACGTGATCCTGCACGACGACGACGCCACCCGCCTTGAGGGCGTCGAACACCTTGGCGACGACCTTGGGTACGTCCGTTGCCGAAGTGCCTGCCTCGGGACGGTGGTACATGTCGTGATAGGACATCACGAAGATCGCGGCGTCGAGCTCGCCGGGCTCAAGGGCGAGATCGTTGGCTGCAGTCACCAGGGACTTCACGTTCGCGAGGCGGCCGCCGTTCAGCCGCTCGGCCAGCTTTTCGCCGAACAACTTGGCGTACAGCCCGTCGTTATAGGCAACGACGGTGCCGTCCGCGCCAACGACGCGTGACAGCAGTTCGGTGTAGTAACCCCCGCCCGCGCCAAAGTCGAGGACGCGCATGCCAGGCTCAACGCCGAGGAACTCAAGCACTTCCTGCGGATGACGGCGTGCGTCTTCGTCCGTGTCGCCCATCAGGCGATCGGTGCTTGCGATCGCGGCGGCAATCGCAGCGGGCGCATCGCTCTGGGGAGCGACAGGCGTTGCGGGAGGGGGGGTGGCCTCGGCCTGCTCAGCCGACTTCTGACCACATCCGGCAGCCAGTGCCAGCACAGCTGCGAGTCCGAGCGTTCTTGCGTAGCGCATGATGAAAATCCCAATTGTCGTCAGAGTGCGGGGCCCCGTTCGCATCGTTGCCGGCGGGGTGCCCCCAGGTCCGCTAGAGTACAACAGTTGCGGCGACCCGCAGAGGCGGAATTGGCGCCCGTCGTCCGGGCAAAAAAGGGGACTGGCGGCGCGGAGATTTCCCTTCCCGGCGTGCCGCCTAACTGCGACAGGGTCATGGCAAACGGCAACTGTAAAATCGACAACGGCTGC
>JBEBIT010000080.1:0-11997 GCA_040080215.1 Steroidobacteraceae bacterium | reverse complement strand
GGGTGGGGGAGGGTCGGGCGGCTCTGGCTCGGGGTCTTCAACGTCGGCTGCCAAACCGACGATATCCCTCCACGGTCCGCCATTGGCCATTCCGATTGGTGGCTCTGCCACGCTGAACTGGCAGGCGGACAACGCATCGAGCTGCGACGCCGTTGGGGCCTGGACAACAAGCCGCGGCACGTTCGGCTCGCAAGTCGTCACCGGCCTTAACCAAACCACGACATATACCCTGACCTGCGCCGGTACCGGTGGCTCCCAGAGTGCCAGCGTGACGGTCGATGTTCTGGGGCGCCCTCCCGTGATCGCGCTTGAGCTGTTGCCGAGACAGGTCTTGGAAGGCACGTCTGCGGTGGTGAGGTGGTTGACGGCCAACGCGACCAGTTGCACGGCATCGGGCGGATGGTCCGGGGTCAAGAGTACGTCGGGCGAAGAGGTCCTCGGGCCAGTCCAGGCGGCTACCTCGCTGGTCCTGACCTGCACGGGTCCCGCGGGTAGTACCGCTAGGACGCTGCAAGTTCCGATCGTTGCTCGTGCCCCAGCGTCTGCGCCAGAACCCATCGCCCTGTTGAGCGCCGAGTTTGTCGAACTGGCCGGAAGGGCCGGCCATGAAGGCTGGGTCGCACTGTCCGAGCAGCCTTTGTCTGGTGGCAGCACCCCGATACTCCGGCTCGCGCTGTCAGGATCCGTTGCGACGTCGACCTTCGAACTACTGAACGGCTCTGGCGCAGTGTTGCGGGCGCTGACGCTTGATCGCGTGGCTGCGTCGACGTCGGCTCTCTTTCAAGGAGCGGTGACACTCCCGGGGCAGCCGTTTTCCGTCCGCGCGACTGGCACCTCGTCGACAGGACAGGCATTTTCCGTTACGACTCGCCAATACACGCCGGTGCCTTTCAGCGCGAGGTTTGAGTCGATCTTTTTGGCCACGGCACCTGGCGCCGTGTTTGATCTTCCGCTCACGCTCCTCAACTCCGGTGGAGCACGGACGCTCCATATCGTCGTGACTGACAGTGCGGGAATCATTCTCTCTCAGCCGCTCACGCTAGACAGGATCGTAGATAGCACGCCTGTCATCGCAACCGTCCGACTGTCGATTCCCACGCCTTCCCTGTTGCCAGCGCGTACAGAGCTGCGCGCAGTGGTGTCAGACCTTACGTCTGGCGCGTTGACTAATGTGAGCCGGATGGCAGTCGAGATCAGCGTGTACAACTGAGTTCGGTGACGGAACTGCAAACCATGATTCGATCGCACAAGCTCCAATACGCTTTGTTGATGGTCGCCCTGGCGACTAGCATTGGCACGTGGCGTGACGCCGATGCGTTCAGCTTGGAGAACCATGCCCTGATTACTAGAGAGGCCTTGGTGGGTACGGGTTCGGCGTTGCAAGCCCCCGTTTTTCCACTGCGGGTAGGAGACGGACTGGCTTTCTCTGAAGCAGCCGCGATGGAGGTCGTTCAAGGCAATGGCCTAGTCGACGTCATGACCTTGGCGGGCACCATCAAGGGTACCGAGCCAAGGCATTTCGACGACAATATGCTGCTGGAGGGCACCACTTTCATCGACAAGAAGCTCGTCGAGTTGAGAGATGTCGTCATGCGCGTTCCTAAGGGAATCACGGCGCGGGACGGAGCCCTGTTGGTCGATGCGGGTCCGACGATGCAGATGGCGCGATATCTGTTCGGGCAGGTCCTGCATACCGTTCAGGACTTCTATGCCCATTCCACTTGGGTGGAAAGGGGCGGTCGCCCGGGTGGAGTTCCCTGGGGCGATGTCCTGTTTCGCGCTAAGCCGACATTTGACGCGGCCTACAAGTCGACGGCATATCTCAAGTTCGATGGGGATGGAAATCAAAGCTCACCGTGCATAAACGGCGTCGCTAGCTCCTTGACGGCCGCGGCTAAGGTTGCAAGTGAGTTCTTCCAGGCCGACATACAGAAGTCCGCGAACGGGTCATGCGTCCATGGGCCTAGTGCACGCCGGACCTGTCAGGACGTCTTGTCACTTCCGCAGACCGAGGAGCGGCTTGATAAGCTGCTCTGCCAGAGCTTCTATTCGGTCGCGCTGGATACGATCGGTATGGACGGCGGCGCACTCAATGGCTTGAACAAGGATAAGGACGGCCGCCCCGGGTACCCCGATGCACGAAGAGCCGCTGCGGCAGCGACATTTCAGCTCGCCACAGATGTCATGCGCACGATTGGCGACTACGACGTGAACGTGCTGCGGCTTTTTCTCGGACGCGACCTCCCAGACTTGCCCGAAGCGTTCGATGGCACCTTCTCTGTCTTGCAATCGAATCCGGCCACGCTGAAGCCGTTGAGTGCCGGCGCGAAATCGCTGGAAATTGTTACCCAGCCACAGCATGGCACCGTGACGGTCAACACGGATGGCACGTTTACATACCAGCCTACGGGAGCCTATTTTGGCGCCGACCAGTTTACCTTCCGTGGACGTAACGCAGCGGGTACCTCGTCAATTGGGACGGCGTCGCTGACCATCGGCCGAAGCTTTGCCGGAATGTGGCTCATTACGATCAGGCCCGCGGGTTCGATTGGGTGCCCGCTGGAGGCAGGGAGCAGCTTCTTTGCGGAGGTTGCCAGGGTTTCGGTCACCCAGTATCAGTCGCTCTATCGCGGGGCCATTCTGGACTTGACCATGCCTGCATCCGATTCACCGGCAGGGCCTGCTGGCAATTTGTCCGTAACGTACAACGACGGCGCGGGGCGGACTACAGAGAACATCACAGCGCAGATGCCGGACTCGACAAGCCTCACGGGCACGTCGAACTGGTCGTATCAGGGTCCGGACGGAACGTGTTCTGGCAGGACGGACTTTTCTGGAGTACACAAGATCTTCTACTGATCATCGAGAATCGATCGCCTGCGCTGCCTGACCGGTGTTCCGGGCGAGCGCCCTATTCAGGTTTACATCCTTGCAGTCTCGGGTGGGTTGCATATCCGCAAGTTTTCCGCCGAGCGTTCCTTGTCGGCCTACCATCGCGGGTCCCCTGATGACCTGGCAGATCTGTGGTGACTGCGACTTCAGCCTGGACTTCGCGAAAAGTGACTTGACCTCACACCGAACACCATTCTCGGTCATCCCCAGGCGTCGTCTGGCCCCTGTCAAGACACTCTCTTGTATCGGCCTTACAACTCAATTGACGCGGCGACAGCTGTTGGCTAAGTTCGCTCCAGTCTCGCAGAGCTCCAATCAAGAAGGGTTCAAGCATGAAAAGCCAAGTCTCGCGGCGAACATTCCTCGGAGCCTCCGGGCTCGTTCTGACCGGTGCGGCACTTAGCCGGTATTCGCTGGCAGCGGAAGGGCAGCTCTATGCCTATGTGGGACGATCGACGCCCGGATTTGCGGGTGCGGCGACGGGTGGCGGCATCGACATCTTCCGCGTGAACATGGCCGATGGGTCCATGCAGCCCGTCGGGACCACCGGGCCGGAAGTCCAGGATCTCAATTGCGACGCCATGTGCACGTCGGCGGACGGGCGCTTTCTCTACGCCGTGAACCGCACTACGGGGTTGGGCGGCGTGCCCGGCATGGGCGGTGGCGTCGTCGCCTTCGCCATCAATCGTGCCGACGGCACGCTCAAGTACCTCAACACGCAGCCCTCGATGGGCGCCATGCCGGTCGGCGTCCGGATCGACAAGACCAACTCGCGGGTCATCGTCGGCAATCACGGCGCGGTGAGCCGGGCCGTTCGTATCGAGAAGCGCAACGGCAAGCCCGTGATCGAGCGGCCCACCGACGATGGTACGGTGGCGATCTATCCCGTCGGGCCGGACGGCTCGCTCGGGGCGGCGCTCGACGTCGCGGTCCTCGATCGAGAGCCCGCGAAGGACTACAAGAACCCGCGGCCCGTGGTGCTGGGTCCCACGGCCGGCAATCAGATCGGCGCAGCGGTCCACCAGGTGACATTCGACCAGACGCAGCGCTGGATCATTGCGTCGGACAACGGCTACGACCGCATCTATGTCTATCCGTTCTCGCCGACTTCGAAGACGCTGAAGGGCAAGTGGTTCCAGGTGACGGTCGGATCGGCGCCGCGGCATTTCGCGGTCCACCCGAGTGCACCGTACTTCTTCATCACCAACGAGCGCGAGCCGAGCGCATCGTCGTTCCATTTCAATTCGAAGACCGGCGACGTGCAGCACGTGCAGACGATTGCGACTGTCGTGGACGGGCAGCCTGCACCGCCGCCTGCAGCAGATGGCACTCAGCGGCGCATCTCGCCGTCGGACATCCGCATCCATCCGACGGGCCGGTTCGTCTACAGCTCCAATCGCGTGCCGGGTGGACCGGACACCATCGCGGTGTTCGCCGTCGATGCGAGCTCGGGCAGACTCACTCGCGTCGAGGTCGTTGAGACCGGTGGTGGGGGCCAGCGCGAGATCAATATCGATCCGTCCGGGCGCTTCCTGTTCTCGTGCAATACGGCCTCGAACGATGTCACCGTACTCGCCATCGATGCCGCGACCGGCAAATTGACCCGCACGGCGAAGGCCACGGTCCAGCGGCCGATGGTGATCGATTTCGCGGTGCTGTAGGAAAAGGGCTCAACGAGCCAAGCCCGCGTCCCTTGGGGAGCGGGCTGGGCGCGATGCGATCTAGCAGAAGGGAGTCCGTCCTTCTGCTTGCTGTCAACGCGCGCCGCGCGATTCCGCGGCGATCTGACGCAGCGCTTGCTCGAACACGGCTGCCGGCTGACCGCCGGAGATCAGGTGTTTGCGGTTGATGACGACCGCGGGAACACCCGTGATGCCGGCTTCCTGCCAGAAGCGCTCGGCTTCACGGACCTGGTCCGCGAACTCGTCACTCTCCAGGACCTCATGTGCGCGCTCTGCGGGCAGGCCCGCCGCGGCAGCGAGTTCGGTGAGGACCGCGCGGTCGCTGATGTTGCGACCCTCGCCGTGATAGGCAGCGAGCAACGCGCGCTTCAGCGCGAGCTGCGTGCCGGGCGCGCCTTCGGTGCCGGCCCAGAACAACAGTCGATGGGCATCGAAGGTGTTCCACACGTGCGTGCGTGCCCCGAACGTAAAACCTTCGGAGGCGCCGCGCTCGACGATACGAGCGCGATTGACGGCAATCTGCTCCGGGCCGATGCCGTATTTCTCGCTGAGGTACTTGGTAGCATCGGCGCCTTCGGGTGGCATCGAAGGATTCAGTTCGAACGGCTGCATCTGCACGTCGATGGGTCCCAGCTCGTCACCTATGCTGGCGAGGGCTCGATCAAGCGCGCTCACGCCGATCGCACACCACGGACACGCCACATCGGAAACCACTTCGATCTGCATCACGGCACCTCCCGCCTTGTACTGTCATCGGCTGCAATCATGCCACGGGCGACCGCAGCACGGATTGCAAAGAACGATTGTAATCGGGCTTGCGCGTTTGGCGCTGGTGTCCAGGTTGACGGGCCGCTTGGAGGATCAAGTGTCCGGCGTTCTGACGGCTTGCCTGTCCGCCACGAAGGCCTTCAGCGGAAGGTGATTTCCAGCGCATTGATCTTGACTTGGTTATTCGCACTTGAATCCGCAAAGGCCTGCGCCAGTTCACCGGGAAGCAACGTGCCACGGGCCTCGTAGCCAACGGTCCCGTTGAAAAAGAAGCTGGGCACCCCAGCCGCACGCAATTCGCCGACTTTGACGGGCACGAAGCTGCCATCTGGCTGCCTGATCAACGCAAGCGGCATATTGTCATTGGTGGCAGTGCCCCATGGGTTCGCTTCAACCCAATAGTCCAGGCGGGTATCGCCATTGAGGTCCTGAGGAATAAGGAATGCGATCCAGGACGTCACGTTTGTCGAGGAGGCCACACCACTGGACGCGGCAGCGGCATCGGGCAAGTACGTTGTGGTTTGATCCACGAACTGATAGTTGCCTTGATTCACCAGGAACTGGATCTGCCAGCCGCCATAGTTGACGTCGCCCTGATAGACGACCACGAGATCCTGAGCATTGTCGCCATTCAAGTCGGTCGCCTGAATCTCGTAGATTGACCAGGCCGTTCCAAAATTGGTGGGGCCGGGTAAAGCACTGATGGTACCCGCCCCAACGGTATCGGCTGCATAGCTGCCACCGAAGTTCCACAACACTTGTGTGCTGCGTGATGAATAGCCGGTCCCCAGAATCAATTCCGGGAACGTGTTGCCATCCAGATCAACCAGCGAGCACGAGGTCAATCCTACGCCGGCATTCTCCAGCGCCTGTCCAGAATTGATTGGCAGAAGCTGGCTGTCCTTGACGAAGTGGCCGGTACCGTCTCCGCGCAGGAAGTAGGCCTGAGTCAGCCCGCCATTGCCGGCGAAGATATCCACCTTGCCGTCGTTGTTGACGTCTCCGGTACAGACGCTGTGCGTGAAGTCAGATTGCTGCGGCAGATTGGCTGTCGCATCGACCCAGTTGGGCGTGCCGGACTGGGATAGGAACAGCCGGTTCTGATACCCCGGGAAAGGGAATGCATCGTAACCATGATCAGCAACGAAGACGTCTCGAACGCCGTCCGCATTGAAGTCTACGAATGCAAACTCTCTCGCATGAATATCCAGGAGGGCGGAGTACGGGAACTTGCTCGGAGCCGCTGCCGCAAACCCGCTCAGCCCATTGAACGCGACATATCCCTGCTGTGGTGTGGGACTGGCTCCGTTGAAAGGATAGTAGGCGCCGGTCCAGATCAGATCGCCCCATCCGTTGCCATCAATATCAAAGATCTGGTTCAAGCCCAAAAAGCTCGCATTGGCAGGCACGGCGCCTGCGACAGGCCGGAGCGTGTAGGCACCCAACGTAAACTTGGGAGGTACGTTGATGGTCAACGACAAACTGAATGTCGTGCTGCCCGTAACGTTGCTGGCCGTTACCACGTAACTCGCCTGCGGGGCGATCGCCGTTGGTGTGCCGGAGATTTGCCCACTGGTTCCATTCAGTGTCAGGCCGGCCGGCAGGGCGGGCGATACGACGTAGCTGGTCACCGTTCCGGTTACGGTTGGGTTGAGTGCCGTGATGGCCTTGCCATTAAAGTAGATCTGCGGGCTTGGGTACGAGAGCCCCGTTGGCGCTGCAGGATTCACTCTGAGCGAAAGCCCAAACGTTGTACTGCCCGACACGTTGCCTGCCGTGATCGTGTAGGTAGCTTGGGCGGTCGCTGTGGTTGGCGTCCCTGAGATCTGTCCACTGGCCGGGTTGATTGCCAAGCCTGCTGGCAGCGCGGGTGACACTGAGTAAGCAGTGGCAGAGCCCGTGATTGCAGGATTCAAAGCAGTGATTGCTTGACCGGCGACCGCAGTAACGGGGCTCGAATAAGACAAAGCCGTCGGTGCCACAGGTGGTGTGCTGGTAGTTGCACCTCCGCCGCCTCCGCCACCACCACCGCAGGCGCTAAGCGCTAGTCCCAGAGTCAACACCAACAGAAAGCGAATCAGAACACTAACCCGGAGCATGGCAGGCATACTTGCGATTCCTGTGATTGTGTTCAAGCGTGGCGAGCGATGGTGTTTATCTAAAGCCAGAAAAGTATAGAGGCTGCGCTGACTGTGCGGCAATCACCAAACAGCGGGGGCCTTGGAGGGTCTGCCGTGTTTGGCCGCAAAGCGAATGCAGAGTGCGTGGTCGTCCGGAAGTCGGATCGGGTCGTCACAACTCCTGCGCTGCCCATTGCGTTAACGAGCAATGATTTTGGGACGGCAACCGAGCAGAATGTTGGTGCCGAGCCGGCAATCCGGCAGAACGAATGCAGAGGCGGACAGCCGTCTGCCCCGACTTCAGGGATAGCGAGTTCTGCCGGTTTGCCGGCCCGGCACCGACGGATTCATCGAACAGTGTCGGGTGGCGGATTGCGGGCACAGTTCAAGACGGGACCCACTCCCGCCGGTGCTTGCGCATCGGGCGCTCAGCGCGCCTTTGGGGGTTCACTTCCGGTGAAGCGCACGATCCAGAGGCCTTGCAGTCCGTCAGTGACGTAAGCGAAGCCCCGCGTATCGACGAGCACGTCCTCAAGGCCGCGCGCGCCGTCTTTCCAGGCGCCCATTTTCGGCAGGAACCAGCCGATCTCGGTCGGGAAATGCGTGTCGGACACGTCGTAAACGCGCATGCCCGCGTTGAAGTACGTCATGAACACACGGCTGGAAGGAGGTTCGACACCTTCTTCGTGGAATTCGGTGTTCACGTTGTGTGGCCCGAACCGACCCTCCTTCTCGCAGAACGAACGATACGGTGCGTTCTTCGGCGGCGTCGGACGGGGATAGAAACTCACGAGCTTCGGGTTCGCCAGATCGCGATTGTCCACAACGGCTGCGAATGCGGGGCTTTCGCTGTCGCACCCCTGCGAGCGCGGCTCAGTCGAGACCGTGAGGTGGCCGTTGGGTAGCGGTGATGCGGTGTGCAGTGCTTGCTGGCCGAGGTCCGGCAGCGGCGAGAACAGCAACTCCCCGACCACTTTGGGATGGGCCGGGTCGCTGATGTCGAGATTGGTAACGCCCGGCACGTAGCCCACGGTCAGCGTCTTGCCATCGGGCTGCAGAAAGCCCGGGCCGTGATGGCCGAACAGCATCGATGCGGGCGGCTCGTTCGTGGCATGTCCGGGTCGCCACCAGCGTCCGACTTCGCGCGGTGCCTGCGGATTACTCACGTCAAGGATGACCAGGATCGTGGTGTTGCCGCGAAAGCCGGGCACGAGGGCCGACATGAAGGCATAGCGGCCACCCGGATAGCCGTTGCGGTGCGTGCCCCATCCCTCCGTGTTCCACGTCGAGAGCTTCACCGGGTTCTCGGGGTTCGAGATGTCGAAGAAGGTCGCCATGTCATTGCGCTGGCGCAGCACGGAGTCGGGAGCGTCCAGCGCAGGCTGTGGCATCTGCTGGCCCGCGATGAGCAAGTTGTCATGGAGCGTCAACTGACCCGCGCCGCGTGACACGAAAACCTGCTTGACGAGCCGCGGCTTGGCGGGGTCGGTGACATCCACCACCGTAAAACCTGTATCCGGCCGGTCGAGCGAGACGGGCCCGCCCTGGCCACTCGCGACAAACAGGTACCAGCGGCCGTCATGCGGCTTCAAGCCCAGCTTGAACGTGCGCGGACCCGGTATGTTGAGGAACCCGACAGGTCGGACATTCGAGGCCTGCCACCCGGCGGGGAGCGGATCGGCATGCAAGCCGGACCCGCCAAAGACGGCCAGCGCCGCGAGCACGAGGCTGACCAGAACGGGACGACCTGACACAGATTTCATTGCGGCTCTCCAGCGTGTCCGTCACCCGGAAACCCTGTCCCAGGGTCGGGCACCGTCATCGCGACTACCGAACTTCCGGAATTCGTTGTCCCCGCCTCAGTTCGCGTTCGCGAGGGCTCTGGCTTGCTTCGAGTCGGGCGTCAGCTCCGCCAGTTCCACCCGTCCCATGTAGGGATCGGCGATGTTGGCCAGGATCGCGCCCGTGTTGCCACTCTTGTTGGCGTCGGTCACCGTGATACCGCGGGCTCGAAAGGCGGCGACCGCCTGGGCCGCGTTGTCGACCACGAGGCCATAGTGGGTAAAGCCGGCAGGACGCTCCGGGCCGGCCTGCTGGAGTTCGAGAAACGTGTTCTTGTTGATGTACATGTACACCAGGGTCGGTGCTCCATCCGCTCCTGCAATTCGAAACGCCTCGCGATAGCCCATCTTGTCCGTGTAGTACTTGATCGCTTCAGGGATGTCGGGCACGTTGATGCCAACGTGATTCAACGGCGCCCTGCCGGTATTGGCGTTCTGCGCCAAACCGACGCTGACGGCGAGGCCCGTGACCAGTCCGGCGACGAATAACGCTGCGGCGCGCATAAGTACTCCCTTGGGATCCATTCAACGATCGAGGACAGGTTGAGCGAGCGCTGACACTTCGACGGGGCCACTGGAACAGGTGTGCCGTCACAGCCGGCTTCATGGGTGGTGACGGGGGCAGTGAACCCCCGTCGAACCCATGGATGCAAGTACTAACGTGCCGGTGCCGCGACCTCGGCTGCCCTCGCTGCCGACACACAGAGGTATTGCTCCGGCGTCTCCGTGCCCTGCGCAATCGTCATCGCGACCATCGGGTAGGCGCACACAGTACGCACGCCGAAGGGCGGCTGGAACACGACGCCGGCCGGGCGCTGCACTTGCGTATTGGGTGCGGGCGTGTGCTCGACCAGGACGACGTTCGGTGCGCGTCCGCGCTGCACCCACTCTTCGAGCGCCGCCACCCATTCGCCCTTGAACGTGTCGCCACTCTGGCCGTTGGGTGCAAGGAACAGTCGATAGAAGTCGCGGGTCTGCTCGACACCGCCGCTGCGTGCGGCCACACCGTCATAGCCGCGGCTTGCTGCATCAGCGGGCACTGCACTACCGGCCCCGCCGTGGTACTCGATGATCTTGCCGCCGCGAGCGGCGAATGCGGAGACCTCGGGCGCAGTGGTGACAGCGGCCGGCGCGCCATCCTGTGCACCGAGCACGAGGCCGTCGAAGTCGCCGGGGTTGGCGTTCACTGCAGCCAGTGTCGGCGCGACGTCGGCGGTTCGGCTTTCCAGATAGGAATAGCGTGGAGAAGTGCCGTAGTACGCGGCGGCGACGGCCTTGGCGGTAACTGCAACATCATGCATCGGGCTGCCTGCATCGGCCGATGCCACCGCATAGCCCTTCGACAGCGCTTCGCTTGCCGCCTTTGCATCAGCCGGGCCGCCCCCCAGGACCAGCAGGTTCGCATTCCAGCCTGTGTTCGGAAGCCACAGCTGGACGTTGCCTGCGGGCCGACCGGTGCGCCTGACATTCACTTCGCAGCGTGCGGGCACGGCTTGTTCGCTCGCGCGCCGGTCATAGGCGTACGACGCGGGCACTGAGAACGTGCTGGCCGCCGCATCAGTTGCCGTGGTGACGCGACCCTGGGCCAGCTTCACCGTGGTGAGCTGCGTGCAGCTGACAGCGGGTGCCTGGTCACGTCGAGCCATCTGCGCCGTGAGCGTGCCCACAGGCATCACTGCGCTTGCTGCCGCGGCGGTAACCGGTGACGTATTGCGCGACGTCCGCTTGTCAACCACCACCTTGCCAGCCTTGAGAACGACTGTGGTGTTCAGCAGATCGTGGAAGTCGTCGAAGGGATTGCCTTGCACCAGTATGAGGTCGGCGCGCTTGTTGGGCGTGATCGTCCCGATCTCGTTCTGCAAGCCAAGGTACGTGGCGGTGTTGATCGTGAGGATGCGGACGATGTCCTGCATCGTGAACATCACCATCAGCGACTTGAGTTCGTGCTCGAGCACGTCGCGGACGGGATAGTTCTGGTCGCTGCCGTAACCCAGGGCCCTGCCGCCAGAGGCGTCCCACAGGCGTCGCGCGTTGATCAGCGTGTAGGCGCCTTCGGTACCGGTCGCGCGGCCCTGGGGGTCGCGGTTGGCGCCGGCGATGGATTCGGGCCACATGAGGCCAGTGCGGAAGCGCGGCAGGTTGTCGCGCTGGTACACATCGATGATCGGTGCGCCGAAGCTGATCAGGTCGAGCACGATCGTCCCGGTGCTCGCGATGTACGCCGCATCGTCGAAGCTCATGAAGTCCTTGTTCGGCAGGTGCACCTGGTGGCGCACGCCGGCACGGGTGGATGCGACCATGGCCGGCGTGGACACGGAGTGCACGTTGACCTGGACGCCGGCCTTCTTGCCTTCCTCGACCGCAGCCGTCAGCACGGCGATTTCATTTGCACCCGGGCCAGGCTCGGGCGTCGTTGCCATCTCGCCCGTGTGGTGGATGCCTTGTGCCGCCAGGCCACGCACCCGCTCACGCGTCTGGTCGGGCGTCTGGTTGAAGCCGCCGGCGGCGCCGGAAGGAATGACATTCGGGCCATTGATGAGGCCGGACTCGATGTGCTGGACGAGCGTGAGGTTGCCCTCGGCAGGGCCACCGCCGGAGAGCACGGTGGTGAAGCCGTTCTCGATCAGGTCGGCCATCTGTTCTTTTTCCAGCCGGCCGCTGTTGATGTGCTTGTGGCCGTCGACCAGGCCGGGC
>JBEBIT010000018.1:0-51728 GCA_040080215.1 Steroidobacteraceae bacterium | reverse complement strand
GGCGGCAGTAGCGGCTCGAGTGGCGGTGGCGACAGCGGCTGGTCGGGTGGCGGCGGCGATTTCGGCGGCGGCGGCGCCTCGGGGCGGTGGTGATGGACCTCGATTTCCGCCGCCTGCTGCGCCACCTGTTCACGTCACCTTGGGCCGTAAGGCAGAAGTTCCCCGCGTCGACACTGCAGGCCATCGAAGCAGCCATCGCGAACACCGAGCGCCTGCACGGCGGTGAACTCCGCTGCGCCATCGAGGGCAGTCTCGACGGTCCGCAGTTATGGAATGACCTCACGCCGCGCGAGCGGGCAAGCGAAGTCTTCTCGATGCTCCGCATGTGGGATACCGAAGCCAACAGCGGCGTGCTGATCTACGTGCTGCTGGCCGACCACGCTGTCGAGATCATTGCGGATCGGGGTTACGGTGACATCTCGAAGAACCCGGACTGGCTGGCGGTATGCAAAACCCTCGAAGGCTGTTTTTCCAGGGGCGACTTCGAGGGCGGGGCCGTCCGGGGCATCGAAGCGATCGGCAAGCTGATCGCGCTGCGCTTCCCGGCCATCGATCGCGACGAGCTACCGAACGCCACCGTCCTGTTGTAGGACGAAAATCGGCATCGTCTGTCGGAATTCGCCGACAGGGGGGTGGGTACGCAAGCGCTCCATTCTTGGTCATAATGCGGCCATGAATGCACACAACCTCCTGCGGTCTGCGGCACTCCTTCCCATCGTCCTGCTGGCGGGTTGCCAGCTGCTGCAACGGCAGCCCGAGGCACCGCCGCCCGCGGTAGTCGAACCGCCGCCGCCCATCGTGTATGCCCCGGCGGCTACGCAGCGTTTCCAGTTTGACCCGGCCACCACGGAAGTCGTGGGCCAGTTGCAGCTGACGAAGGTCGGCCAGGAAGACACGGTCTCCGACATCGCCCGCCGCTTCAACCTGGGATATGAGGAAGTGCTGCGCGCGAATCCCGGCGTCGATCCGTGGCTGCCTGGCGTCGGCCGCGAACTCGTTTTGCCCACGCGCTTCGTATTGCCCGATGCGCCCTATGAAGGGCTCGTCGTGAATCTCGCGGCGCTGCGCGTGTATTACTTCCCGAAGCGCAAGGAAGGCGAACTGCAGACGGTCTATACGTTCCCCATCGGCATCGGCAAGGTCGGCTGGCAGACGCCCGAGGGCGTCACCAAGATCGTCTCCAAGCGTCGCGACCCGATCTGGACGGTGCCCGCGTCAGTGCGCGCCGAGCACAAGAAGAACAACGACCCGCTGCCCGCCAAGGTGGGTCCCGGTCCCGACAACCCGCTCGGTGCGTTTGCGATGAACCTCGGCTGGCCGAGCTACCTCGTGCACGGCACGAACAAGCCCTATGGCGTTGGCATGCGCTCGAGCCACGGTTGCGTGCGTCTGTACCCCGAGGACATCGCGCCGCTGTTCCAGATGATGTCGGTCGGTACCAAGGTCACGGTCGTCAACCAGCCCATCGCGTTCGGTTGGGAAGGCGATGCGCTGCACATGCAGATCTTCCCGATCCTCGAGGACGATCCCCGGCAGCAGGGGGACGGCGCCCAGAAGCTGCTCGATGAAGCGCTGACGGTCCACCTCGAAAAGCGTCTCAAGCAGCACGGCGTCGCGGCGGACCTCGACCTCATCAAGTCCATCGCCGTTGCACCGCGCGGCATCACGGTGCCCATCTCCAGGCAAGGCACCACGGTTGACGCCGTGCTCGCCAGCACTCGCCGCGTAGAGAACGTGCTCCCGGCGGGCGCGACATGGGATGGCAAGAAGGAACTGCGCGTCACTGCGGCCGAATTCGAAGCGTTGCTTGCCGATGCGCCGGAAGCGGTAAAGCCCACTCCAGCCAAGCCCGCGGCGAAGCCCGCCACCAAGCCTGCGTCGACGACACCGGCCCCGAAGGCGGGCGGCACGACCTCCTGACGTCGCAGCCTTCATGCGAGCGTCGGGCGATCCCGCTCGACGCCGGGCTGCCCCTCGCTGCAGCGTCGCTGCAGCTTCCGTTCGCCAAGGGATCAATCCGCCTGCGCTGCTGCTAAACTGCGCCCCGACACCAGTCAGGGACCCGCGACATGCCGACCGAGTGGCTCAAGATCATGCTGGAGGAAATCCAGCGTCGCCGCGAAGACGCCCGCCGTGCCCGCGAAGAGGACGACAGGCGCCGGCAGGAGCAGGCCAAGTCCGCTCCCAATCCAGAAGCCGCACGGTGAGTCCCGGATACTTGAGCCCATGACTCAAGGTATCGAGATCGACGAGATTCCCACGCCCGAGCAGCCGATCGGACTCGTTGCTTCTGCGGTCACCGCTTTCGTGGGTAGGGCCCTGCGCGGACCCGTCAATCTCCCCGTTTCCCTGCACGGCTTTGCGGACTACCAGCAGGTGTTTGGCGGCCTGTGGCAGCCGAGTCCATTGTCGTATGCCGTCGAGCAGTTCTTCGAGCACGGGGGGCAGCACGCCATCGTGGTCCGCGTCGTCAACGGTGCGGTGCCCCCGACCATCACGCTGTTGTGCGGCACCGAGACGCTGACGCTGGCGGGCCTCGCACCGGGCTCGCGCGAATTCCTGCGGGCGGCCGTCGACTACGACAACATCGGCGACAACGAGGAAGACCGCTTCAACCTCGTCATCCAGCGGCTTCGGGTCCCCGGGTCCGAGCGCATCGACGCGCAGGAGATCTTCCGCGGCTTGTCCGTCGATCCGGCTGCGCAGCGCTACGTCGGTACGGTGCTCATGGAATCGGAGCTCATCCGGGTCCGTGGGCGGGTGCCTGCCTTGCGGCCCGATGCCACATCGCATCCCGGCGCGCGTGCCGCAGTGGGCCAGGCCCGGGGCTACGTCAGCTCCAATCCGGACGGCGATGACGGCAGTCCGCTCACCGAGTACGACGTGATCGGCTCGGGTCGCAGCGCCTCAGGCCTCTTCGCGTTGAACGCGATCGAGCATCTCGACTTCATCCATATCCCGCCGCTGTCGCGCGACGCCGATATCGGGCCGTCCAGCCTCGTCGTCGCCAGCCGCTACTGCCGCGATCGCCGCGCGTTGCTGATCGTCGATCCGCCGGCGCACTGGACGACCGCCGACGAAGCGATCCAGGGCCTGCGCGAACTCAACTTCTCCAGTCCCGATGCGTGCATGTTCTTCCCGCGGTTGCTGGTCGCGGATCGACTGCGCGGCACGGCCCAGGTGTTCGGCAATGGCGGCGCCGTGGCGGGCATGCTCGCGCGCGCGGAAGAGCAGCGACCCGTGTGGGACGTGAGCGCACCGGAGCCGGAACTGCTGTTGCGCACGGGCACGCGGCTGGCTTGTGCTCTCACCGAGCCCGAGCGCTGGCGCCTCGCTGCGAATGGCATCAACGCATTGCACGTCGTCCGTTCCGCAGCGCCGGTTCGCCTGGTGCCGCGAACGCTGGCGGGCGGGTCGAACGCAGCCGCGGACTGGGGCTACATCGCGTCACGCCGCTTCGGCCTGTTCGTGTTGAACAGCATCGAGCGCGGCACCCGGTGGGTGATCGTCTATCACGCGGATCGCCGTGCATGGCAGCGCGTGCGCCGGCAGGTCTCGGCATTCCTTCGCGACTTGAGCGAAGCGGGTGCGTTTCCCGGCGCGGAGGATGGCAAAGCGTACTTCGTGATCACCGACGAACGCGTGAATACGGCGCACGATACCCTGCTCGGCCGCATCAGCATCCTGGTCGGTTTCGCAGCCTCGCGGCCCGGCGAGTACCACACGTACCTGATATCCCACAGCACGACCGGCAGCACGATCAAGCCGGTGGCCGTCAACGCGCTCGAGTCGTTCTGGGCCCACGACGTGCTGCGCGAACCGGAGGCAGACTACGCGCCGATGCTCCCGCGCGGCGGCGACGCATTGCCGGGCTGGGCGGGCTGATGGCGACGCCGGCATGGCCGTAGCCTCCATCGCGATCGGCCTGCTGCTGCTCGTTCTGGCCTGGCGCGCGGGGCGGACGGCCAGCACCACCGAGGATTTCTTCCTCGCCGGTCGCAACGTGCAGGCCGGCCTCGTCGCCCTGAGCCAGGTGAGCAATGCGTTGCCGCTGTGGCTGCTGCTTGGCGTCGGGGGTGCAGCCTTCGCCTGGGGATTTGCCGCCGTGTGGATCCTCTTCACCGCGATCGTCGGCTACGTGTTCGGCTGGTACTTCGTTGCCCCGAGGGTGCGCGCGTGGTCGCTCGCGCAGGATCACCTCACCTTGCCGCAGCTGCTTACCGGAGATACCGGCAAGCGCATGCGGACACCCATCGTCGTGTCGACGACACTGATCCTGTTCATGGCACTGCTGGTCGGCATGGCGGCTTACCTGCCGCTGCTCGGCCGGCTCGTGTCGCAGGTCCTGCCCGTCAGCATGCGGGGCGGAATGTTGCTCGGGATTACGGCGGCGACTCTCTGCGCCTTGCTCGGCGGCTACAAAGGGGCGGTCATCAACGACGGTGTTCGCGCCGTCGTGGTGATGCTGGTCGCCATCACCGTTGCCGCCATGGCGCTGATCGCCGTCGGCGGCTGGGCGCCGGTGTGGACACAGCTCACGAACGTCCCTGTCGACGTAGGGTTGTGGACCGGGAAACAGGCCGCAATCCTGGCCCTCACGTTTGCGCTCGGCACGTTGATGCTGGGGCTCGTTCCCTTCGGCCAGCCGCAGGTCGTCAGCCAGTTCATGGCGAGCGCCGACCCCCAGCAGCTGCTCGTCGCGAGGCGCACCGCGCTGGTGTGGGTGCTGCTCGTCCTGATGGCGATGCTGGTCTGTGGCTGGGCCGCGCGGCTCTTGCTGCCAGACACGACAGGGCTGGAAGTGGTATTTACCGGGTTGCTGCAGCGGGTGCTGCCGGCCGGACTCGCGGCCGTGTTCCTCGCGGCGTTGCTGGTCTTTGCGGCCACTGCGCTCGACAGCCTGCTGCTCGTGATGGCTGCTGCGGTGTCGGTCGACGTCTACGCAGACCGGGCGCGTGGTTCGCTCGATTGGCCAAAGCCCGCCGTGGTGCTGGCCGGCGCCCTCTCGGTCGGTGTGGCGCTCGCGGTGCCTGCGCCCTCGTTCGAGCGACTGGTGTTGGCATGGACACTGCTTGGATCCGCGTTCGGTCCGCTGCTGCTTGTACGGCTCACCGGCAAGCGCATCCGGCCCGGCTCGACGCTGGGTTCGATGTGGGCCGGCTTCATCCTGACGCTGCTGCTGCACCTGTTGCCGAATGCGCCGGGAGACTTCCTGGAACGCGCGTTGCCGTTCGTCGCCGCGCTCGGCATTGCGTTGACGGGTGGCGAACGTCGCCGCGATCCCGATCGCGCCGATCGCTCGCAGCAACCCGTGACGCCGACGCCGGAGCAGCAATGACCCGGCCTGTCGCGAAGGTGGCCGCAGCGGCAGACGACGCGGCGACGAAGATCTGCGCTGCGATCGGACGTGTTCCCCGGGGACGCGTGTGCTCCTACGGCGAGATCGCCCGTGTCGCCGGGCTGCCTGGACGCGCTCGGCTCGTGGGGACCGTGCTGCGAAATTCGCCGACCAAGCGCAAGCTGCCGTGGTTCCGCATCCTCACCGCCAGCGGCAAGCTCGCCTTTCCGGAGGGCAGCGAGCCGTATCTGGAGCAGCGCAGGCGGCTGGAAGCGGAAGGGGTACGCTTCGTGAACGCCCGGGTTGACCTGAAGCGCTTTGGCTGGCCGCGGGAATCCAGTCTCGACGAAGCGCTCTGGGGAATGGGCGAAGCACAGTAGAATGCATCACCACCGCTTGAGCAGGGCTGAAGGGACAGGACGATGAGCGAACGATACGTAGTGTTCTCGCACGGCAAGGACGGTGAGCCGTGGGGCAACAAGATCGCCGCCATGGCCGAACTCGCCCGCAACGAGGGCTTCCAGGTGGAGTCCGTCGACTACCGCGGCATCGACAACCCGCAGGATCGCGTCACGCGGCTGCTCGCCTACTGCAAGGACCTGCGCGGTTCTCTGGTGCTCGTCGGGTCGAGCCTGGGCGGGCACGTCTCGGCCGCGGCCTCTTCACTGCTGCAGGCCCGCGGCATGTTCCTGCTGGCGCCGGCGTTCTACATGCCGGGCTTCGAGCAGTACACGCCGAAGCCGGCGAACTGCCCGATCACCATCGTGCACGGCTGGCGCGACGACATCGTCCCGGTGGAGAACAGCTTCCGCTACGCGCGCGAGTACAAGGCGACGCTGCATGTCATCGACTCCGACCACCGCATGGGCGACAACATCCGCGACATCAACTACTACTTCGAGTACTTCCTGATCCAGATGGACAAGTACACTTGAGGCCTCGCATTGCCTGGAGCCGTCGCATGAAAGCAATCACATCGTCGAGGCTGCTCGCGCTGGCCATGGCCGGTTGCCTCGGACTGTCCGCGTGCGGCAGCAGCGACCCGCCGGCACCGCCGCCCGTGAAGGACACCGTGTTCGGCGACATGGAGGCGACGAAAGATCGGGCGCGCGCCGTCGAAGACGTCACGATGCAGCAGAAGAAGTCCCTCGACGAAGCGATTGACTCGCAGTCGAACGGAGCGGCGGCTCCGCTGCCCTGATCCCCCGGACCGGACAGATTCATGTCGGTCAGCACAAGCTTCAGCCGCCTGTGGCTCAGCATCCTGCGCAAGATCATCACGCTCTGGGCGCGTCCCCGCGTCTTGCCGGAGGACATCAAGCGCACGCTGAAGCGTAGCGGCACGCCTGTCTGCTACGTCCTCGAAACCCGCGGCGTTGCGGACATGGTGGTGCTGCAGCAGGCTTGCATCGCGTTCGACCTGCCGCGTACGTCGGCCCCGGTCGTGGCAGGTGAAGGCCAGCGCCGGCTCGCGGACCGCTCGCTGGTCTGTCTTGAGCGCCGCACCGGCTTCCTTGGCAATCGTGTCGATCGCCGTGTGCCCGCCGAGCTTCGTGCATTCGTCGATGCCATCAATGCCGATCCGACGCTCGACGTAGAGTTCGTTCCGGTCAATGTATTTTGGGGTCGTGCGCCCGCGAAGGAGCGGTCCTGGTTCCGCCTGCTGTTCGCGGAATCGTGGGACCTCGTCGGCCGCTTCCGCCGGCTGCTGGCAGTGGTTTTCAACGGCCGCAACCTGCTAGTGCAGTTCGGCGAGCCCGTGTCGCTCAGGGCCAGCATCGGCGAGGGAGCCAACGCACCGCGCGCCGTACGACGCATGGCACGCATGCTGCGTAACCTGCTGCGCAACCAGCGCGCGGCAACCATCGGCCCGGACCTCTCGCATCGCCGGACCATCGTCACGCAGGTGCTGCGCACGCAGGCAGTGCGCCAGGCCGTCGCCGAGGTCATGCGCGACAAGGGCCTCACCCGTCGCGAGGCACTGCTCGAAGCCAAGCGGTGTGCCGACGAAATCGCGGCCAATTATTCGCACTCGTTCGTCAGCCTGATGGCGGGCGCGCTGTCGCGGCTCTGGAACCGGCTGTACGACGGCGTCGAGATCCACAACATCGATCGCCTGCAGGCCGTGGCCGAGGGCAACGAGATCGTCTACGTGCCCTGCCACCGCAGCCACATGGACTACCTGCTGCTGTCCTACGTCATCTACGACAAGGGCTACGCCGTCCCGCACATCGCCGCCGGCATCAACCTCAACATGCCGGTCATCGGTTCGTTCCTGCGGCGGGGTGGTGCGTTCTTCCTGCGGCGCAGCTTCCGCGGCAGCACGCTGTACACGATGGTGTTCATGAAGTACCTCGGGCTGATGATGGCCCGCGGCCACGCCATCGAGTATTTCGTCGAAGGCGGGCGCAGCCGCACGGGACGCCTGTTGCAGCCGAAGACCGGCATGCTGTCGATGACGGTGCGCAGCTACCTCAAGGACCCGCGCCGGCCGCTGGTGTTCGTGCCCGTGTACTTCGGCTATGAACGCCTGGTCGAGGGCAAGTCGTATATCGGCGAGCTTTCCGGGCGGCCGAAGCAGAAGGAAACCGTGCTCGGCATGCTGAAGACATTGCCGCAGCTGCGTTCAAAGTTCGGCAAGGTCCACGTGAGCCTCGGCGAGCCGCTCAAGTTCGACGACATCCTCGTGCGCCACGCGCCAGACTGGTCGCGGCGCCCGCTCGCGGGAGACGAGCGCCCGCCATGGCTTGGCCGTGCGGTGGATGAACTCGCCACCAGCGTGATGACGAACATCAACTCGGCGGCTTGCGCGACGCCGATCAACCTGATCGCGATGGCGCTGCTGCCGACGCCGAAGCAGAGCATGCCGGAGACCGACCTCGCGCGGCAGGTGGAGCTGTATGCCTCGCTGCTGCGGCAGGCACCGTATTCGCCGCTCGTGCACATCACGCCGATGGATGGGGCGTCGATGGTCCGCTATGGCGAGAGCATGGGCATCCTGGCGCGGCACAAGCATCCGCTCGGCGATGTCATGCGCATGACCGAGGAGAACTCGGTGCTGATGACCTACTTCCGCAACAACACAGTGCATCTGCTGCTGATGCCGTCGCTGATCGCATGCTGCTTCCTCAACAACCTCGTCCTGCAGACAGAAGACATCCAGCGCCTCGCCTGGCGCATCTATCCGTACATCCGGGACGAGCTGTTCCTGCGCTGGAACGAGGACGAAATCCATGCCGTCGTGATCGAGTGCCTCGACGACCTCGCCAACCATGGCCTGCTCGAATCGCTGGAGAACGGCAAGCAGTGGCGGCGGCCGCCGGTCGACTCGATCGAGGCCGTGCAGCTCTCGGTGCTGGCACAGACCAGCGTGCAGATCATCGAGCGCTACTACCTCGTGATCTCGCTGCTGCTCAAGACGGGCAGTGGCCGCATCACGCAGGATGCCCTGGAGAACCAGTGCCGTCTCATGGCGAGTCGCATGTCGCTTCTGTACGAACTCAACTCACCCGAGTTCTTCGACAAGGCCCTGTTCAAGAACTTCATCGACCTGCTCCGCGCACGCAATGTGCTCGGGCTCAACGCCGAGGGTCGACTGACGTACACCGAACTGCTGGTGGCCGTTTCGCAGGACGCGCAGCTCGTCCTGCACGAGCAGATCCGCAACAGCATCCTGCAGGTCACGCACACCTAGTAGAGTGATTGGCGGCTAGCGACTGGCGATGGGCGATTCTTGCCAGCGCTCCTTGTGGACCCGATGCCGGGGACGGAACCGGCCTATGATGCGACTGCCAATCATGTCTGCATCGTGGAGAGTCGGGAATGCGCTATCGGGTCAGTCTCGGGATCCTCTTCGCGGCGCTGGCGCCGCTTGCCCATGCGGACTACATCCTGTCCACCCGCACCCCCTACATTGCGGCCGGCGAGTCGCTCGAGCTTACCCTCCTCATCACGAATCCGGACGCCGCACCGCTGTCCGTCGACGTGCCTGCCGAGATCCATATGCGCATGGACACCGGGCCCTCGGCCGCCATTGTCGAGTTCGTGCCGGAGTCAGGGGGCACGGTGATCGTCGCACCCAACGGCTTCAGGCAGGTTGTCCTCAAGGGCACGGTGCCCACCGGTTCGATCGGCACGGCCACACTGAGCACGACGGGATTTGCGAGCAATCCCCTCATGATCGTCGTCAGCAGTCCATCCCCGCCGGTCGCCCCGGTCGTTCAGATGAGCCCGGCGACAGAGCTGGTCGATAAGCCGCCGCCGCTCGCCGTGACTGTCTACGACCCGGTCTACTTCCTGGTCGGCGGCAACGGCGGACTGAATGCCAAGTTCCAGATCAGCCTGCGTTACCGGCTGTTCGACGGCAAGGGCGCCTTTGCACGCCGCCTGCCGTGGCTCGACGACCTGTACTTCAGCTATACGCAGACCTCGCTGTGGAATGTCGACGACCTGTCGAAGCCGTTCCGCGATTCGAGCTATCGTCCGCGCCTCTTCTATTCCAACTACGACCTGATCCGCGTGGCCGATGGCCGTGTGCGGCTGGGTATCGAAGGCGGACTCGGGCACGAAAGCAACGGCAAGGACGGCCTGGACTCGCGCAGCATCCACCTGGCCTACGCGAGGCCGACGCTGACGTTCGGCGACCCCGAGGGAAAGCGGTTCTACGTCGCGCCGATGATCTACCAGTACCTGGAAAAGGAAGAGAACCCGGATATCGCCGACTACCGCGGTCGCGTCGACCTGCTGGTGGGCTACGGGCGCAAGAGCGGCCTCGACTTCTGGGGCACCTTCCGGAAGGGAGAGGTCGGCAGCCGCGGCAGCATGGAACTCAACGTCTCGTATCCGCTCTCAAGGCTGAGCGGCGGTGACCTCACCGGCTGGTTGATGGCGCAGTATTTCAACGGCTACGGCGAAAGTCTGGTCGACTACAACCACAAGCTGGATGCGCAGTTCCGATTCGGGCTAGCCATTGCGCTGTAGTGCAGCATGAATTGTCGGGAACGCGGGGGCGAGCGGAGGGTCCTTCTACCGTACGCAAGTAGCGTCTCGTGCGGGAGTTGATTGGCGCACGAGACCACGCGCACAATGGGTTTTACTAACGTCAACTGCGGGGGAGCGTCATGAGTCATCTTGTGTCCCGTGGAATTGCCGAGGCGCTGGCAGTTCGCCGGCCTGCCCAATGGCTCGCATCATGTGCACTGGTTGCACTGGCCTCACAAGTTCACGCGCAGACGATCGCCACGGAACCCGTAGCGCTGGATGAAATCATCGTCACCGCGCAAAAGCGTCAGGAGTCTCTGCAGGACGTGCCGTTGTCCGTGCTGGCCGTGACCGGAGACAAGCTCGCGGACTCCGGCATCGTGCGCCTCGACGACCTCAAGGCGTACGTGCCCAACCTGCAGATGACGGAAACCGGCATCTCCAACAATATCTACATCCGCGGCATCGGCTCGGGCTTGAACCAGGGCTTCGAGCAGTCGGTCAGTTCCTACATGGATGGCATCTATCGCGGTCGTGGCCATCTGTCGCGCATGCCGTTCCTCGACCTCGCGCGAGTAGAGGTGCTGCGCGGCCCGCAGCCCATCCTGTTCGGCAAGAACGCCGTGGCGGGCGCAGTGAACATGGTCAGCGCCAAGCCGGGCGACAGGCTCGAGGGCGCGGTGCGCGTGTCGCGCGATTTCGAGAACAACGATACGGTGGGCACAGCGATGCTGTCGGGCCCGGTCACGGACACCTTCGGTGCCCGCGCCGCGATCCACTATCGGCAGGCAGACGGCTACATCAAGAACCTCACGCTGAACCGCGACGAACCCCAGCGAGATGAATTCGCGGGTCGCCTTACGCTGACGTGGAAGCCCAACGATGCGTTCGACCTTGCGCTGCGCATGGAAGGCGGCAACTACGACACCGTGGGCCGGCAGATCGAGATCTTCGGCGAAACCCCGACGACCAATCCTGCTTTCAGCGGCCTAACGTACTCGCAGATCGTCGCAGGCGGCTCGTTGCCGCTGATCGGCCGGCCGAACGGCCTGCCGCAGGGTACCAATGCCACTGCCGCCAATCGCACGATCGACTTTCAGCGGTCCTCGAATGGTGACTCCAGCAACCTGTCCAATTTCGAGACAGGCCTCACGATCAACTACAGGCTGCCGAACAACATCACTGCGACTTCGGTGACGGGCTACAGCAAGTACTCGCTCGATGAGCTGTGCGATTGCGATTTCGTCGGCGCCACCGTGTTCAACGCGGGCGTCACCGAGGACTACAAGCAGCTGAGCGAGGAAATCCGCTTTGCGAGCGCGACGGACCAGACGGTGTCGTGGATCGCGGGCGTGTTCTACCAGGACTACACCCTCGACGAGACCGACTACCTCTACGTGCCCCCCACCAGTCTTGCGATTCCCGTGCTCGCGCTCAATCCGCTGATCGGCGCGAATTCGGCGGTATTTGCCAATGCCGCGAATCCGCGCGTTTTCGCGCAGGACAGCAAGCTATGGTCCGTGTTCGCGCAGGCGACCTGGAACGTCACCGACAACCTTAGGCTGACGGCGGGTGGCCGCTTCTCGGACGAGAGCAAGACGGGCAAGCGCACCACGACGCTGACCAATGGCCTCGGCGGACCGCTGATCAATCCTGCGTTCTATCCACTGTTCGGGGCGGCGCTCGGCATCGTGCCGCATTCGCTGTCGGGCAAGCGTGACGAGTCGAACTTCTCGCCGCTCGTGAACGTGCAGTACGACCTGACCGATGACACGATGACGTACCTGTCATGGTCGCGCGGCTTCAAGTCCGGCGGTTTCGATGCGCGGTCGAACAAGCCTCCGGTCGCCGGTGGCACGCCGCTGACGAGCGGCACGTTCGAGTTCGAGGACGAGCAGGCCACGACGTATGAACTGGGTATCAAGAGCGGTATCGGCTCGAGGGCCGAGGTCAACGCCAACGTGTTCTACACGGACTACAAGGACCTGCAGACCAGCGCGTTCGACGGCGCCATCGGCTTCAACGTCGGCAACGGCAGCGCGAAGCTCAAGGGTGCGGAAATCGAGGCGCGCGTGCAGGCCACTCGCGACCTCAAGTTCACGGGCTCGGTGGCCTATCTCGACTTCGAGTGGACCAAGTACTTCGGGCAGTGCTACTTCGGCCGCACCGCGATCGCCAGTGGCCCGAACGCGGGCAACTGCGACTACAACGGCTTCACGAACCAGCTGGCGCCCAAGTTCACCGGCGTGGTGGGCGCGGAATACGGCGTCTCGATCGGCAGCAACCTGCGACTGACGTTTGGCGCCGATGTCGTGTACTCCGCGAAGTTCCTGACCTCGCTGACGCTCGATCCGGCCACGGAGCAGGATGCCTTCACCAAGGTGAACGCCCGCATTGCGCTCGGCGGCGAGGGGCAACAGTGGGAAGTGGCGCTCATCGGTCGCAACCTGACCGACGAGACTGTAGTGGGCTACTCAGGCGACACGCCGCTGTCCAACCGGCTGTTCGGTGCCCGCAGCTACTATGGCTTCGTCGATCCGCCCCGCGGCATCGCGCTCGAGGCCGGCTACCGGTTCTAGTGGTCTCCGTCATAGGCCCGGTGATCCGCTCCGTTCGGGGCAGGTCGCCGGGCCTTTTCTTTTATTGCGTTGCACTCCCGGCTGCTACGCAGGTGACGTAGATGGCAGAAGCGGCGACAATCGGTGCCGAACCAGATTCCTGACCGGTCTCCGACTACCGTGTGTGCAACCCGGAGACCGGTGCCGTCTTCAATAACCATCACCTCCAAAGGGGATTCGCATGAAGTCTCAACAGTTGCTCGCGGTGATCGCGGGCTGTCTCGGCACCGCGGTAGCGATGGCGCAGGCTCCTGCCGCGCCGCTGCGCCAGGGTCCTGGCGTGCAGGCCGCCAACGACGCGCGATATGCGGATACGATCGCCAAGTGCAAAGTGCCGCCGCCGCGTCCGGCTGCCGGGGCCGCTCCCGCTGGCCCGCCCCCTGCGCCGGCCACAGTTGGCAACCTCACGCCGCGTGAGTACACCGTCACCGCGATCCCCGGCGTCATCGCTGCGGGTGCGAAGTGGACGACCGTGTGGACCACCGAAGGCAACAATGCAGACGGCATCGTCGGCACGGATGACGGCGGCGTGCTCGTTGCGCAGAACGACAAGAGCCAGGTGGTGAAGATCGACAAGAACGGCAAGGAGACGGTGGTCTACAAAGACACCAATACCGGTGGTTCGCTGTCGATCAACACGAAGGGCCAGGTGTTCATTGCCGAGCGCATGCTGAACCCGGCCATCTGGCAGCTCGCGCCGACGAAGAAGCTGCATGCCAACTCGATCAACGGCGATACGCTCGACTGCATCGGTGGCGTGCTGAACGACATCACCGCCGACAGCAAGGGTGGCGTGTACTTCACGATGGGCGGCCTGTTCTATGCAGACCCGAAGGGCGTGGTGACTCGTTACGGCGAGAACCTGCGGACGAACGGCGTGATGCTGAGCCCGGATGAGAAACGCCTCTACGTGACCAATGCGACGACGCTGGTCGCGTTCGATGTGAACGCGGACGGTTCACTCGCGAACCAGCGCGACTTCGCGCCTCTTGAAGGCGGTGGCGGTGACGGCAGCGCAGTGGACGCCGCAGGCCGTATCTACGTGACCGGCGCTGCGGGCGTGCACGTGATCTCGCCCGAGGGCAAGGTGCTCGGCGTGATTCCGACTCCGCGTGGCCCGATCGCAACCGCCATCGGCGGCCCGGACAAGAAGACACTGTTCGTGGTCGTCAGCATCCGCCTCGAGAATGGCCGCAATGCAGAGTTGATCTCGATTCCGCTGCAGGCGCAGGGGTTCAAGGGACGGGCTAAGTAAGGTTAGTTGAAGAGGGGCCAGTGGTGCGTTCGCGCCACTGGCCCTTTTTCATTTGCGCTGACGTTCTTGCTAACGCTTTCGGAGAGCCGTCCCCCAGCCGGGGTGTACGTTTGGTGCTTGCGATATTGAAGGTCACTGGTGCGGCACTTGAGGGTGCTCGTTACGAGCTGTCATCAGCGACATTGGCAGTCTCACATCGCGCTGCCTTTCTGCAAGCGTCGAGCTGCAATGTGCCGGCGAAGTGGATCAGTGGCGAGTGACTGGCCCCGCACCAAACGTACACCCCGTCTGTGTGCCGGCTCGGAGCGCCGCCGAGAGGAGAGGGGGGTGCTTCGCGATTGCTCGCAGGAATTCGCAATGGCTCGAGGGCTCTGGCGTCGGGCCGGGAAACCGGGAAGACTGTGCGCGCGGATCGAATGCATGTTCCGTTTTCCCGGCCCGGCACCGAGATCAAGCTAAGGAGAGAAGAATGAAGAGGGGACGAACCATCCGTTTCCTGCTCGCAATGGCGTTGATGGCCGGTATTGCGTCTGCACAACCTGCGAGAGCAGAAAACGTGAGGATCTACGCGGCGGCGGTCATGAAGACTCCCCTTGCCGCCATCGCTGCCGACTTCGAGAAGGCGACGGGCAACACGGTCACCGTCTTCTACGATACGGCGGGCGCGACGGAACAGAGGTTTCGTGCCGATCCTGAGGCCGCTTTGCTGATCACGGCAGCGCGGTTGATCCGGGACAGTGAAAGCTCGGGCGCGCTTCGGGACGGAACCAGCACACTCCTCGGAGGCACGTTCGCCGGTGTGGCGGTGCCGCCGGGATCCGCGAAACCCGACATCTCCAATCCGGACAAATTGAGGTCGGCGCTGCTGTCAGCCAGGCGCATCGCAGTCTCGGACCCGGCCCGTGGGGCGACGGTGGGAACTCACTTCATGAAAGTCATCGAAGCGTTGGGTGTGAAGGACGAGATCCTCCGGAAGACAACGTTCGCCACCGACGGCGTTGCAACCATGCGCCTGGTGGTCGAGGAGGGAGTGGATATTGGAGTATCGCAATCCAGCGAAATCCTGCAGGCCAGCCCTGACGCCATGGCAGGACCGTTCCCCAAGGAGTTTGCATTGGCCACGGACTTCTTGCTCTGGCATCGAACCACACTTGCTCCGGCAGCCAGGGACTTCGTCGCGACGCTGGTGGGTCCCTCTGGCCGAGCCAAACTCGCGGCAGAAGGAGTCATGCCACCTGCTGCGCGTTGAGGGACGGACTTCGTACCGGGTTGAGCTTGTTCAGCTTATTTGGATCTTCGGAGAGATGATCGGACTAGATGGGCGGCTGAAGGCAGCACTTTGGCGCAGGGGAGGGTGAGCCAAGGACTGGACAGGGAGATGTCCGCTCGATCGCAATTGCTTGATGTGACGGGCGGAAGACAAGGGGACAGATCTATCTATCGCCGATCCATCTGGAATCCGGTGTCTGTCGGCGTCAGGTTTGCAAAGATTGGTTGCAAGGCGCGAATGCGCACTACGACTTGAGGCTTCAAGAACTTGGTTCCAACTTCCCGGGTTTGGTTCATGGGCTTGCTGGCAGAGGCGTCTCGGTACTATGTTGAGGATGCGGCAGTTCCAGAATCTCAACAGCTCAAGTTCGGTGCCAACGTGGCCATGATGAAATTGGTTTCAAGAATGACATTGCCGATCGCGATCGTTGCGATCGCCTACTTGATGATTTCAGGAAATCTGTTCGCCTCATCGCCTTTCGTCATCGCCGCTCAGCTATTGGCTGTCGTGCTGGCCGTATGGGCCCGGCGGACGTTCAAGCGGGGGCAGTTCAGTGTTCACGCGGAGCCTGCTCAAGGAGCGTTGCTCTCGTCGGGGCCTTACAAGGTCGTCCGGCATCCCATGTACACCGCCGCCTTGCTCCTCGTTTGGTCGGGCATCCTGGGACACCTGTCTATCGCCAATCTGGTTATTGGCCTGATCGTCACGGCGGCGATCGCCATTCGCATCGTGACCGAAGAGCAGTACTTGCGTGCACGCTTTCATGACTATGAAGAATACTCGCGACGCACAAGTCGGATCATTCCGTTCATCTTCTAGTGCCTGCCCCGCGAGTGGCACCGAGCCGGGAATCCCGACTCTTGTACCGGGCCGGGAAACCGGGAAAACTCAATGAATGGATAGAAGGGATATCCCGCTTGCCCTGCCCGGCACCGTATGAGTCATGGGCACGGGTTGGCCTACGTCTTGCGGGAAAACTCTTCGCGTGCCGCGCGCAAGTGAACGAGGACGTGTTCACGGGTGAGCCGCTCAATCACCGCAGGAGCGGCGTCCTGCCGGAGCGCGGCGATCAGCGCTTCGTGATCCGCAACCGCAATCTGTCCCATCTTCGGACCGAGGAGCCGCAGCAGCACTCCCTGTTCGCGTGAGAAGAGCGCGCGGCTCAAGCTGTCGAGTCGGGCCTGGGACTGGCGCAGTTGTCCGACCATGATGGCATTCGGGCAACGGCTGAGAATGCACGTATGGAAGGCGCGATTGGCGTCGCTGAACTCCTGCACACTTTCCTCGCGAAGGGCTGCACGCATGCGCTTGTTGATCGCAGCGAGTTCTCGAACGTCCGATGCAGTGACGTGCGGAGCCGCAAGGGCCGTTGCATAGCCTTCTGTCACGGCGACCGATTCGAGCAACTGGGTCCAGGTCTCGAGGTTCAGGGGCGCAACGGTTGCACCGCTGTTGAGCTCATACGTCAGCCAGCCCTCGGCCTCGAGACGCCTGATGGCCTCGCGAATGGGCACCTGGCTCATGCCGAGGTCACCCGCGAGCTGATCAAGGACCAGTCGCTGGCCCGGCGGGTATTCGCCCCGTTCGATGCGCTGCCGTACCAGCTGGTATGCCTGTTCCTGCTTGCTGAGCGGGATGGCACGCAGGGCCTTTGGCGCTCGAGCGGACATCATCGGGCGCTGCGGATCGTATATGATTTCATATTCAATTGGGATACTATCACGTCATGCAGGTTTTCGAGCGGCAATTCATCGACGGCCACTGGCGAGCGACCCAGGGGCGTGAGCTCGTGTTGCACAACCCGGCTACGGAAGCTCCGGCGGCGATCATTCGGCTGGGCTGGATTGCCGATGTCGATGCCGCGGTCGCTGCTGCGAAAGCCGCGTTGCCCGCGTGGTCGGCCACATCCTTCCAGGAACGGGCCAATATCCTCGCAAGTGCTGCAGGCATCTTGCAGGCGCAGGCCGGTACACTGGCCGAGTCGTTTGCCGCCGAGATCGGCACGCCGATTTCAGTAGCGAAGCGCTTGCAGGTCGATACCGCCATTCGCCTGTTTCATGAAGCCCCTCACTGGGTGCAAGCGCGGACAGCCGATGACCAACTTGATCGCACCCTGGTGTCGCACGTGCCGATCGGCGTCGTTGCGTGCATCGCCCCCTGGAACTACCCGCTCTATCTGTCTGCCTGCAAGGTGGTGCCGGCGTTGCTGGCCGGCGCCACCGTGGTCCTGAAGCCGAGCGAATTGGCGCCTGCCTCGATTGTGGTTCTGGCCGACGCACTGCATCGGGCGGGATTGCCGAAGGGTGTCTTCAATGTGGTGTTCGGCACGGGGGTCGAAGCGGGCGAGCGGTTAGTCACTCATCCGGACGTCGATGCCGTCTCGTTCACCGGATCGACGGGCGTCGGCCGGCGGATCGCGGAGCTGGCAGGCAGGGAGCTCAAGAAGGTCACGCTGGAGCTGGGTGGCAAGTCACCGAGCATCGTGCTCGCTGGCGCGGACTTGCCACGGGCCGTAAACAGCACGTTGCAGAAGTGCATCCAGAACGCCGGACAAACCTGCGCGGCCCTCACGAGACTGCTCGTCCCGGAAGCCGATTACGCTGCGGCGTGCTCGATCGCGGCAGCGGCTGCCAACGCGATCCGTGTCGGCGATCCGCTCGACGCGGCAACGGAGCTAGGGCCGGTCATCTCGGCGAAGCAGCGCGATCAGGCATTGGCGTTACTGCAACAGGCGCTCGACGACGGTGCGTCCCTTGCGGCCGGCGGGCCTGATCGTCCTGCGCACCTGCCACGCGGATATTTCATCGCGCCCACCGTGCTGGGCGTGCAACGCAGGGATCTTGCCTTTACCCGGACTGAAGCGTTCGCCCCCATCCTCACAGTGCAACCGTATGGCGATGAAGAGGAGGCCGTCGCCATGGCGAATGGCACGCCGTACGGGTTGTCGGGGGCAGTCTGGGCCAAGGATGAATCCGAAGCGCTGCGCGTGGCCAGGCGGATTCGCGCCGGCAGTGTGAGCATCAATGGGGCGGCTACTCATCCCGACGCGCCCTTTGGCGGGTTTCGCCACTCCGGCTTCGGTCGTGAGCGGGGTGCTTACGGCATCGATGAGTTCCTGACCACGCAGGCGTTCAACCGGTGAGCGCTCTTGCGACAACACGCGTTGTATTGCTCGGAACCGGCGCGGGACCCACACCGAAGGCGGGCCGCCAACCCACCGCAGCGGTGTTGCTGCATGGGAATGCCGCCTACGTGATTGATTGCGGCAACGGCGTTGGACCGCAACTGGTGCGCGCGGGGGTTGCGCTCAAGACCCTGCGGGCGATTTTCATCACTCACCACCACCTGGACCATGTTGCCGACTTCGGCACGCTCGTTACGCAGGCCTGGAGCCAGCTTCGCGAGCCCATCACGCTCACAGGTCCTCCGCCGCTCGCGCGCATGAGCGAGCTGTATCGGGAGCTGTTTTCGGTCGACCTCAATAGTCGTGTGGCCGAGGAGGGGAGGACGCCCCTCGGCGATCTGATGCGCGTGCAGGAAATCACCGGTGCGGGTGAGTGCTACGCCGACGACCATGTGAAGGTCACCTGCTTGCCCGTCCCGCACGGCGCGATCGACTACGCGTTTGCATACCGATTCGACTGTGCTGACCGCTCCGTGGTGTTCTCGGGCGATACAGCCCTGTCGCTCGAGCTTGCCGAATTCGCCAAGGGTGCGCACGCCCTGGTGCATGAGGCGGTGTTCCCGTCTGCACTGCATCGGCTGTCGCCGCTCGGGGGCGCGAAACTGCTCGAACGCATCACGGGCGCACACACTGCCGTGGAGCAGGCTGCGCTTGTGGCAAGCCGGGCCGGTGTGGCGAAGCTCGTGCTGTCGCCGCTTGCGCCTGCAGATGGCGTCACCGACGACGAGTGGATCGCGGCGGCACGCACTGAATATGCCGGCGAGATCGTCGTCGGCCGGGATCTCCTGGAGGTATAGGGTGCCGCAGCCCCAAGAGACCATGACCGGCGGTGAAGCGGTTGTCCGTGAACTGATCCAGGCCGGCTTCGACACGGTTTTCGCTTTGCCTGGCGTGCAGAATGACGCCCTGTTCAATGCGCTCTATGACCATCGCGATGCGCTACGCGTCATCCACACGCGGCACGAGCAGGGGGCGGCCTACATGGCGCTGGGCGCAACGCTCGCTACCGGTCGACCGGCCGTGTGCTCCGTCGTGCCGGGTCCCGGGTTCCTCAATGCCGGCGCCGCGCTTGCCACTGCGTACGCACTCAATGCGCCGCTGCTGTTCCTGACAGGCCAGATTCCACTGGCCCAGATTGGCCGCGGTACAGGCGCCCTGCATGAAATCCCGGATCAGTCCGGCATGTTGCGGTCATTGACCAAATTCTCCGGCCTCGCCGCGCATCCTTCTCAGGTTCCGGAAGTCATGAGTGCCGCACTTGCCGCGCTGGCGCAGGGGCGTCCCCAGCCAGTCGGTGTGGAAGTGCCGATGGACGTACTCGCGCAGCTAGCGCCAGTGCGGTTGAGCCGCGCAACGAACAATGTGGCTGTTGCCCCACCCGTCGACGAGTCGCTGCTTGAGCGCATCGCGGATACGCTGGTCAAGGCGGTGGCTCCGATGCTGTTCGTCGGGTCTGGAGCACAGGGGGTTGCCGCACATGTTCGCACCCTTGCGGAATTGCTCGAGGTGCCGGTGGTCAGTTACCGCACTGGCCGGGGAGTCGTCGACAGCCGTAGCGCGTTGAGTTTCGTCATGCCGGCAGCGCGCCCGCTGTGGCGGGGGAGTGACGTGGTGCTGGCACTCGGCTCGACGATGCGAGTGCCACTGCAGAGCTGGGAAAGACTGCCGGACCAGAAGCTGCTCAGGATCGACGTGGATCCCGCCAGCCACACCCTGCTGCGCAAGCCGCACATTGCCCTGACCGCCCGGTTGGAAGACGCACTGCCGAGACTGATCGAGATGGTGCGGTCAAAACGACCTTCACCGCGCTCCCGGCAAGACGAATTGCTGGCGGTCCGTGCAGACTGGGAGCGCAGGGTCGCGGTGCTGGAGCCGCAGATCTCGTACCTGAAAGTGATCCGTGAGTGTCTTGGGGAGTCCGGGGTGCTCGTCGATGAGCTGACGCAGGTCGGATTCGCGAGCCGTCTCGTGTATCCGGTCTACGAGCCCCGGACCTTTCTGTCGACCGGCTACATGGGTACGCTCGGCTGGGGGTTTCCCACGGCCATGGGAGCCAAGGTTGCCCGACCCGAGCGGCCCATTGTGTCCGTGACGGGTGATGGGGGTTTCATGTTTGCCTCGAGTGAACTCGCCAGCGCCGTTCAGCACAGGATCGGTCTGGTGACCGTGCTCTTCAACAACAACCAGTTTGGCAATGTGCAACAGATGCAGCGCGAACTTTACGGTGGAAGGGTCATTGCGTCGGACCTGGTCAATCCGGACTTCGTGCGCCTCGCCGAGTCGTTCGGGGTGCGCGCCGGCCGTGCACGCTCGCCGACCGAGCTTGCCACCCTGCTCGAACGGGCGCTGGCTGCGGACGAGCCGGCGCTCATTGAAGTGCCGGTCGGCGATATGCCGAGCGTGGACCGGTTTCGCTAGGAGCTAAAGGAAGCTTAGATGTCAGCGTACGGTGGTGTCCTCAAACCGGAAACGCCCGCCTATCGCATTCTCGATAGCGTGCTGCGTGAATCGCGCATCGTGGCGACCTGCGGCATTCCCGGAGCCGGCAAGAGCCTGTTGATGCGCGAGCAGGTGCTCATTGCCCGCGCGCTCGGGCGACGCGTGCATCGCCTGCAGTGGGACGTGGCACGGCAGGCATTCGAACAACCTGCGATTCTTGTCCGCTATCCCGAGATCGGCGGTTCAACCCATCCGGTGATCCGGCGTGCAGCCGGCCTCTGGCTGCGCGATGCCATCTTCAAGTGGTGCGAGGAGCATGTCGGTGATGAACATCTGCTGCTGATCGAAGCTCCCCTGGTGGGAGGGCGATTCATCGAACTGGCGCGGGTGGAAGCGGATGCCGTGGAGCCCATCCTGGCGCTACCCACGACGCGCTTCCTGGTCCCGCAGCCGTCTCGTGAGGTCCGCGCGGCCATCGAAGCGGCCCGCGCAGCGGAGATCGAAAAGCCCCGTCACGCACGCGACGCAGCGAACGCAGTGCCTGCGCTGGTCGACGAACTGTGGCAGGCCGTCCTGCAGGCGGCGGATTCGTTGGCGATTCCCCGCGACAAGCGTGCCCAGGGTTACTCACCGGAACTCTACTTCGCGCTGTACCAGCGCTTGCTGCATCACCGGCACGTGGATGCGGTGCCGGTGACTGAAATATTCCCCGACCGCGGTTCGCCCCATTCGCTCGTGGGCGAGGAAGCGGACCTGGCTCCCTCTGCGGTCAGTGCAGTGAAACTCATCCAGGCCGTGGAAGCCGCGGGTGTGGAGAACGCGCTACATTCTGCCGAGCACTGGTACGAGGTTCCCTAGGTGCCTTATGTTTGAAACGCTGGATACCCTCACGCCGGAATCGATACTCGGTCTGCTCGTGGCATTTCGCGCCGATCCTGCGCCTCAAAAGATCGATCTTGGCGTGGGTGTCTACCGCAACGAGCAGGGCATCACGCCGGTCATGAAGGCGGTCCGCCTTGCGGAACAGGCCGTGCATGCGGATCAGGACAGCAAGGCTTATCTCGGCTTGATGGGCAACGATGTCTTCAATACGTCGATCTGCAATCTGGTGCTGGGTGCTGGGCACGCCGCATTGGCTTCGGCGCGTGCGCGCGCTTTCCAGGCGCCAGGAGGATGCGGCGCGTTGCGGCTCGGCGCCGAATTGATCCGCAGGGCAGGCGGCGCAGGCACCGTCGTGCACGTCAGCGACCCCACGTGGGCCAACCACGTGCCGCTGCTGACCGGTGCGGGAATCCGGATCGCTTCATATCCTTACTACGACGCGTCGACCGGAGACCTCCGGTTCCAGGCCATGCTGGACTACCTCGACGCGCTCTCCCCCGGAGCGGTGGTGCTGCTGCATGGTTCCTGTCACAACCCGACGGGTGCGGATCTGTCCAGAGCGCAGTGGCAGACGCTCGTTGAGGTGCTGGCCAGGCGACAGTTGCTGCCCTTCATCGATCTTGCTTACCAGGGGCTCGGCGAAGGACTGGAGGCCGACGCGCTGGGTGCCAGGCTGGTTGCCGAAACGTTGCCTGAGGCGTTGATCGCCATCTCCTGTTCAAAGAACTTCGGCCTGTACCGCGAACGCGTGGGCGCACTGATCGTGGTCAGCCGGGAAGCGACGCAGCTCGAAGCCGCCATGAGCCACCTGCGGGCCATCGCGCGCAGCATCTATTCCATGCCGCCGGATCATGGGGCGGCCGTGGTTGCACGAATCCTCGGGAACGCGAGCCTTGCGGAACTGTGGCGCAATGAACTGTCGCAGATGCAAACCCGCATGCGAACGCTGAGAACCGACCTTACACGCGCCCTTGGGGTTGCCTGTCCCGATCGGGACTTCTCTGCGATAGCGAGACAGCACGGGATGTTCTCCCTGCTCAACCTGTCGTCCGGGGCCGTGGACCATTTGCGGCGGCAGCACCACATCTACATGCCTTCAAGCGGTCGTATCAATGTGGCCGGCCTCGACCCGAATTCGATCGCGGTTCTGTCGGCGGCCATTGCGGCGCTGCCAAGCCAGGTCCGCTAGCGAGGTATTCGTGCGAATCGTCACACTCGAAAAGTTCAACGCTGCTTTGTCTGTTGATGCCCTGTGTATACCGCGGACCCAGGGCTCCTGTCGGGACTGGTCATTCAAAAGGGGGAATCGCCAATGATGCGCACCGTATTCGGAACGGGTTGCCTGCTGTCCCTGGTGTTGCCGTGCGGGCAGGTCCTGGCCCAACCGTCACTCGACAGCCTGGTGGATCGGGATATCGCCGGGCTGGTGGGAACCTACAAGGCCCTGCACGGCGCACCTGAGCTCTCACACTACGAGGAAAAGACGTCAGCGCTTGTTGCGAAGGAACTGCGTGCGTTGGGTTATACCGTCACGGACCACCTGGGCAAGTTCAGCCGGCCGGAGTGGCGTGGGTACGGTGTTGTCGGCGTGCTGCGCAATGGAGAAGGACCTGTCGTTCTGGTGCGTTCGGACATGGATGCCCTGCCAGTCGAAGAAAAGACGGGCCTGCCGTACGCCAGCAAGGTCAGGGTCAAGAACGATGCGGGCCAGGAAGTCGCCGTGATGCACGCCTGCGGCCACGACATTCACATGACGACGCTGCTCGGCACGGCAAAGCTGCTCGCAGAGTTGCGCAATGAGTGGCGCGGAACGCTGGTGCTGGTGGGCCAGCCGGCGGAAGAGACCATCGATGGGGCCCAGGCCCTGCTCAACGACGGGTTGTACGACAGGATCCCCAAGGTCGACTACGCCCTCGCAATCCACGACACGGGTGAACTTCCGGCCGGGAAAGTCGGCCTGAACCCGGGCTTCATCATGGCGAGCGGCACGGCGGTTGACATCACGGTGCGCGGGATCGGAGGCCATGGAGCCCGACCCGAGCTCGCCAAGGATCCGGTCGTCCTGGCCTCGCAGATTGTCCTGGCACTGCAGACCATCGTGAGCCGGGAAAATTCGCCGATTGATCCCGCGGTCGTCACCGTGGGTTCGATACACGGCGGCACCCGGCCGAACATCATCCCCGACGACGTCAAGTTGCAGCTGACGGTGCGCGCCTACAAGGAAGAGTCTCGAAAGAGGATTCTGGAATCGATTGAGCGAATTGCCAAGGGCACTGCCGCGGCCGCCGGAATCCCGCCGGAACTCGCGCCGGTCGTGGTCGTCAGCAAGACGGAATTCACGCCCGCAACGTACAACGACCCGGCGTTGGCAGAGCGCCTGGCCGCGGTGTTCAAGCGAACCCTGGGTGCTGACAATGTCGGCTCGCTGCCGCCCGCGATGATCAGTGAAGACTTCGCCCGGTTTGGTCTGGACGGCCACCAGATACCCAGCGTGCTGTTCCAGGTCGGCGCCACGGATCCAGTCAAGTTCGCGGAGGGCCAACGCATCGGGACGCCGCCGCCGGCACTGCATTCCGCATTGTTTGCGCCTGTTCCGGAGCCGACGCTCAGGGCAGGCATCAAGCTGATGACTTCGGCCGTGCTGGAGCTCATGAAGAAGCAGAACTGAGTGAGTCTGTGACGCGGCGACGGGTCACTCCAGAAGTCCGTACCGGCTGAACTTGATTCTCGCAAGGCACCTCGCTGGAGACATTCGATGACCCTCGCCGTTCCAACCTCCGGCTTGCAGCTGCGCTCACTGGTGAAAGCGAGTGGCGAGCTTGAGCTGTCGCTGGTGCGGGCGGAGATTCCTCCCCTCGCGCCGGATCAGGTGTTGATCCGCGTTGAGGCTGCGCCCGTCAATCCTTCGGATGTGCGAGTGCTGGTCGGCACGGCTGACCTCGCGACCTTGCGGAAGGAGGGCACAGGCGAAGCGCTGGTGACCAGGGCTGAGATTCCGCCGGCGAGCAGGGCCCTGATGGCGGGTCGACTCGATCGCTCGTTGACCGCCGGCAACGAAGGGGCTGGCGTTGTCGTGGCTGCAGGCACTGCCGACGAAGCGCGTGCGCTGCTGGGCAAGACAGTGGCCGTGTTCAGCGGTGCGATGTATGCGCAGTACTGTGTCGTGCGTGTGGCAAGCTGTCTCGTGCTGCCAGACGGGACCGCGCCAAGGGATGGCGCTTCCTGCTTCGTCAATCCGCTCACGGCGCTTTGCATGGTTGAAACGATGCGTCTCGAGGGACACACGGCACTGGTGCATGCCGCGGCGGCCTCGAACCTCGGCCAGATGCTGTGCAGGATCTGCCAGGCAGATGGCGTCGAACTGGTGAACATCGTCCGATCCGCCGAACAGGAAGCGTTGCTTCGCAGTCTCGGCGCAGTCCATGTCTGCAACTCGAGTACCCCGGACTTCATGGACAGGTTGACCGATGTCATTGCCGCGACAAAGGCGACGCTCGCCTTCGATCCGATCGGTGGTGGCGAACTCGCGGGACAGATCCTGGGTTGCATGGAGGCCGTGCTGAACCGCGACTGGGATGGTCCTTTCCGGCGCTACGGGTCCCCGGTGCAAAAGCAGGTCTACATCTACGGTGGGCTCGACCCGCGCCCGACGCTGATTGATCGCTCGTTCGGAATGGCATGGGGTATCGGTGGCTGGCTGCTCTGGCCCGCGCTCTCCAAGGTCGGCCCCACGCGGGAGCAGGAACTGCGCAATCGGGTCGCACGCGAGCTCAAGACCACCTTTGCGAGCCACTTCACGAGCGAGATCGCGCTCGCCGATCTCCTGCAGCCGGACATCCTCAAGGCATGCAAGCGTTCGGCAACGGGACAGAAGATATTGATCAATCCACACAAGAGCGAGTAGGGTCCCGGGAATTCGGTGAAACTTCTCGCGCGGATTGAAGCGAAGGAATTTCATGCCGGCTTGAGCTTATTGGTTTGTGACGACGAGGCACGATAGTGACAAAACTTTCCTCACCGCTGCGTCGCCGGATGCTGATCTCGGCGGGGGCCTTGCCAGTACTGGCCCTTCTTGGGGACGGCACCGCGCGGGCGGCCACCACCGAGATCACAGGACGACTTGCACGCTACATGGCGGCGGCACGGCAGCAAGCGCTGCCGGACGAAGTTGTCCTCGCGTGCAAGCACCGCATCATCGACACGTTTGGCGCGATGGTGTCTGGTGCGCGATTGAAGCCCGGCCTGGCGGCCATCGACTACGTGCGTTCCCAGGGCGGGACAGCGCAAGCGAGCGTCATCGCCTCGAACCTGCGTACGACGGCAAGCAATGCGGCGCTGGCCAACGCGATGTTCGCCCATGCAGATGAGACCGATGACTTCGAGCCGGTCACGAAGGCGCATCCGGGCTGCTCCTCCGTACCCGCCGCGCTCGCGATGGCCGAGAAGAACGGCGCCTCGGGCATGGAGTTCATTCGTGCGGTGACGCTCGGCTACGACTTGGGCTGCCGGCTGCTCATGGCGCTCGGGCCCGATCACGTGCGCGGCACCCATCGCAGCGCCGAGGGCGTGAGCTCGACGTTCTGTGCGCTCGGTGCAGCGGCGCCGCTTGCACATCTTGAAGAACGCCGCATGCGATTTGCCATTTCGTACGCGGCCCAGCAAGTGTCCGGTCTCTGGAGCTGGGTCAATGACGAGGATCACGTCGAGAAGGCGTTCGACTTCGCGGGCATGGGCGCGCGCAATGGCGTAACGGCCGTGACCATGGCAGAGGCGGGGCTGACGGGTACGAACGACGTGCTCGACGGCGCGCACAACCTCCTGATCGCGCTGTCCGCCAAACCGGATCCGGAGGCCATCGTCGATCGCTTGGGCAGGCGCTTCTTCGTGACGGAGACGGCGATCAAGACGTCTTCGGTCGGCTATCCGTGCCAGTCGGCGCTCGATGCCTTGCTGGCATTGCGCACACAGCACTCACTGACACCGGATCTTGTCAGAGCCGTGTCGATCCGCCTGCCCACCGACGCTATCGGCATCGTCGGCGACAGCGCCATGCCCGACGTCAACTGCCAGCATCTCGTGGCGCTCGCACTCTGGCGAGGTGGGGTCTCGTTCGAAGACAGCCACAACGCGTCGCTGATGAAGACTCCCGAGATCACGGCCATTCGCGCGAGGACCCGACTCACGGCCGATCCATCGCTCAATGATCCGTCTGCGCCCCGCGGGGCTATCGTCGAGCTTGAACTGGCCGATGGACGTCGCGTCGAGCGGCACACGCGCTTCGCGCCCGGAACGATGGAGAATCCACTGTCCACCGACGGCGTGAATGCCAAGGTCCGCGACCTGCTGGCGCCGGTGCTCGGCGCCAGCAAGACCGAGCGGCTCATCAGCGCGCTGCAGTCGCTCGAAACGTTGGACGACGTGCGGCGTTTGCGGCCACTGTTCACGGCGTAAGTTGGAAGTGAGCCTCCGGTGCCGGACTTGAGTTCTTGACGATTGCCGAATATCAATAGCTCATGTCCAGTACCCATGGTCTCGCTCAACCCTCCTCAGCGGTACAGCTTGAGGTTGTAGTAGGCGGACACGACGTTGTCTGCGCGCAGCCGGTCGTAGTTCTGCCAGCTGCGGTACTTTTCCAGGCGAACCGTCTGCTTGAGTTCGTCGGGCCCAAGTCCCTTTGCCATGCCGGCCGTGACGTCGGCGATCAGGTCTTCGAAGTACTGCCGCCCCTCGGCAACATCGGCCTTCACGAACGTGGGCGAGCCGTGGCCTTGAACGAGTACATCGAAGTCGAGGGCTTCAATGGTGCGATAAGACCGCACCCATTCCGCTAGCGGATGACCATCGAAGTTGCCGCAGGCGCTTGGCAGCGAACGCATTGACGCCGTGACCAGCGCATCCGCCGGGAAGTCAGCAGAGAACACGGCTCGCTCCGCGGGGAATACGAATACGGTTCCATCGTTAGCGTGGTTCTTGCCAGGGTGGAGGAGTTCGACGGTCTTGCCGCCCAGCACCAAGGTCATGCGATCCGAGTAAACGATGTCCGGGCGATGGATGTTGGCGTGATACTCCGCGGGTGTGACATGGCCGTCCCGATCGACATCGAGGCGCGCGAAGAAATTGCTGCCGCACACGCCGCGATAGTCGGGATGCGTCGGCCGGTCGCGAACCTCGTCCCGCTCAAAGGCGCGGCTGTCGTCCAGGTCCACGAAGCCGCCCGGCATGTGGGGCATGCGGCCATCCATGTTCTTGAGCATGTTTTCGTGGCCGACGAACTTTGCCGTGGCCGCAAACACGTTGCCGCCTTCCGTGTGGTCCCAGTGACTGTGGCTGTAGATCACGTAACGCACCGGTACCTTGAAGCGCTCGTCCAGTTGCCCCTTCAGCCATTCGGCAAACTCGACCGTCAAGGGATCGGCCAGCACGATGCCGTCGGGCGTCACGAGGAACACGGTGTTCCAGTTGCCGAGGCTGGCTCGATACAGGTCGCCGGTGATCTGGGCAATCGACCGTGCAGGCGGTGGAGCGGTGGCCGCCTCAATTGACAGGCTGACGCCAGCGAGCAAGACCAGAGACAGGATTGCATTGCGGATGCTCAAGTGAGGGATGCTCCAGTGCTGCACTGCAAGTCCAATGGACCTGCATTCTGCGTTCAGTGCGACTAGTATCCGACCGGTGTCACTCGAGAACAATAACTGAACTTTCAGGGGGGAGAAGCATGAACCGCTCTCTGCTTTTTGCCATCGCGCTGTTTGCTGGTTCGCCGTTGACGCTTGGGGCCGCTGAGCCGGTCACGCCCGATGGTCTGATCACCGCGGCAAAGCGCGCGGCGGGCCGCGACTATGCGGGAACGTTCCTGCGCATCTGCGTGGCGCCTGACAATCTGAATGCGGTACCGCGGCCGGCCAATGCCCCGCGCGTCGTGCCAGACCGTGCGACGTGGTACGCGAAGCCCTACAAGGTCTTCGACAATCTGTACTTCGTCGGCACGCTGATTCACTCCGCTTGGGCGCTGACGACCAGCGACGGCATCATCGTCATCGACACTCTGTTCGACTACGCCGTGGAATCCGAGATCGTCGAGGGTATGAAGACGCTGGGACTCGACCCGCGCACCATCAAGTACGTGCTGATCACCCACGCACACGGTGACCATGACCAGGGCGCCGCGCTGCTGCAGAGCCGCTATGGCGCCAAGGTGGTGATGGGTGCGCCTGATTGGGATGCCACGCTGCAGCGCCCGGAGTCGGCGCCCGGCGGCGTCCCGAAGCGTGACATCGTCGTGGGGCCAGAAGGGGCGAAGATCAAGCTCGGCGGCACGACCGTCGAGGCTGTCTTCACGCCGGGGCATTCACCGGGAACGCTGTCGTACCTCTTCCCGGTGAAGGACGGCAACCGCACGCTGACGGTGGCGTATTCCGGCGGCACCGCTTTCAATTTCCCGCGTCGCAAGGAGAACTTTGCGATCTACCGCGATAGCGCGGCCAGGATGCGCGCGGCTGCCAGCGCAGCGGGCGCGACCGTGCTCATGACCAATCACACGGAGTTCGACGGCGCTTACGACAAGGCGCGGATCGCTCAGTTGCCGCGCGCGGCTGGGGAGAAGCATCCTTACGAAACCGACGTCGCGACCGTGCAGCGTTATTTCGAGATGACTGAAGCCTGCGCCGAAGCGCAACGACTCACGATGGAATAAGTTCGCCGACGGCTTGTTCGATTGACGAGAGACATCTCATGAAATTGCAGCAACTGCTTGGCATCGATCTGCCGCTCATTCAGGCGCCCATGGCGGGTGTACAGGGCAGTGCGCTTGCGATTGCAGTGTCGAACGAAGGGGCGTTGGGGTCGCTGCCGTGCGCGGTATTCGACGTGGAGACCATTCGCAAGGAGCTCGCTGCCATTCGGGCGCAGACGTCGAAGCCGTTCAACCTCAATTTCTTCTGCCACCGGCAACCCGAAGTGGATGAGGTGCGAGAGGCGCGCTGGCATGAGACGCTGGCGCCCTACTTCGCGGAGTTCGGGATCGATCCGTCCAGCATCAGCCCAGGGCCTGGCCGCAAGACGTTCGGCGCCGACCATGCTGCTGTCATCGAGGAATTCAGGCCACCGATCGTCAGCTTCCATTTCGGTCTTCCTGCAGCACCTCTCCTGGGCCGAGTGAAGAGCACCGGCGCGAAGATCCTCGCCTCTGCGACGACCGTGGATGAAGCGCGTTGGCTGGAGGCAAACGGTGCAGACGTCATCATTGCCCAAGGGGTGGAAGCGGGCGGTCATCGCGGCCTCTTCCTGACGGAGGACATCGCGACGCAGGTCGGCACCTTCTCGCTGGTGCCGCAGGTCCTGAAGGCGGTGAAGGTCCCGGTGGTCGCCGCAGGCGGCATTGCCGACGCGCGGGGCGTCGCCGCCGCAATGGCGCTGGGCGCGGCCGGCGTGCAGGTGGGCACTGCCTACTTGCTGTGTCCCGAGGTGTCGACAACGGCCCTCCATCGGGCTGCATTGCAAGGCCCCACTGCGCACACCACCGCGCTGACGAACCTCTTCACCGGACGGCCCGCGCGCGGCATCGTGAACCGCCTCATGCGCGAACTGGGCTACATGAATGCCGCAGCGCCTCGCTTTCCACTCGCCACCGCAGCAATCGCGCCGCTCCGAGCGAAGGCTGAAAGCCTGGGCAGCGGCGAATTCTCGCCACTGTGGGCAGGGCAGAACACGACGGGTTGCAAGGCGATTCCAGCCGCGCTGCTAACGCGGGAACTCGCCAGCGGTATTCCGGCCCTTAAGTGAACCTCGCCGGCAGGCGATCGACCACCGGCCCGCTTTGACGGAGTCTTTCCCGCGTTGGGCCTTTACTCTACCTCTTGGCCGCGCAGTCGCTGCATCACGCCTGTGCTGTTGCGGCCGCTCCGACTGGCGCTTCGCGGATCGGCAGATTGGACAGCGCCGCAAGGGCTGCAAGGCCCATGTCCGCGTACCACATCCAGCTGAAGTCGCCGAACGCCGTGAGCGCGAGCCCACCCAGCCACGCGCCGAGAAAGCCGCCGACCTGATGCGACAGCAGCGTGAGCCCGAATAGCGTGGCGAGGTAGCGCGTGCCGAACAACTTGCCGACGATCGCCGCCGTGGGCGGGACTGTGGCAAGCCACGTCAACCCTAAGCCGGCTGCGAACAGATAGAACGTCCATTCCGTGCGCGGGCTCATCAGGTACCACAGGATCAACAGCGCCCTGGATGCGTACATCACCGCAAGGATGGACTTGCTGCGGAACTTCGCGATGCTCGCGCCCGCGATGAGACTGCCGAAGATGTTCGCAAGGCCGATGATGGCGATGGACCAGCTCGCCACGCTTGCGGGCAGTCCGCAGAGGTTCACCTCGCCTGGGAGATGAGTGACCAGGAAGGCGACGTGAAACCCGCAGGTGAAGAAGCCAGCGTGCAGCAGCAGGTAGCTCGGGTTTGCAACTGCATCGCGGATGGCCTGGCGGGGGCCTCGGTCGTTCTCGTGGCGACTGTGCGCGATCCTGCCCGGGCCAGTCACCTTGTTCACCAGTGGCAATGTCGCCAAAGCGACCAGCGCCATGGAGGCAATCGCGCCCATCCAGCCGACTGTCTGGATCAGTCGCTGCAAGACGGGTGCAAAGATGAACTGCCCGAAGGACCCGCCGGCATTGATGACGCCGGACGCAGCCCCGCGTGCCTCTGCAGGCAAGCGCTGGGATGCAGCCCCGATCAGCACCGAAAAGCTGCTGGCGCCTGAGCCGATGGACGCCAGCAAGCCCAGGCTCAAGGCGAGTCCGAACCCGTTCGTGGTCAATGGCGCGAGGACACAACCCAGTGCCAGGACGACCAGCCCACCCATCAGCACCGGGCGCGGGCCGTATTGATCGGCGACGGCGCCTGCAATGGGCTGGATGGCACCCCACGCGAGTTGGCCGATCGCGAGCGCGAGGCTGATGGTGGCGATGCTGAGGCCCGTCGTAGTGAGCGGCTGCACCAGCAAGCCGAACGACTGCCGGATGCCCATCGTGACGGTCAGGATGCCGGCAGCAGCCAGTACCACAACCAGTGTGTCGGGACGGCGAAGGCGATCAAACATGAAACGATCCCGGGGGTGTCACGGCTGGACGTGGAGCCTTGGCGCATCGGCCAGCGGCTGTTGCACAAGCCCCGCTTGAGAGGCCCTGCCGGGATTCTCGCATGTCGGACGGGGATCGGCTCAAGGGGCAGTGGTGAAAGGCGAGCGAACGGCGTAGCGTGCCGAGGCAGGACAGGTGACGGTCACGCAGCTCGGAATCCAGTGCGAAAGGGCACACAGCTGCGTCACCGCCGACAGTCAACAACAAAGAAGGGAACAGGGGAGAACGCAATGTCTCGCATCATCACCCGCAGAACATTTGTCCGTGGCGCGTCGTTGCTGGCTGCCGCCGCGCAGGTCGGTCCATGGGTCAGCCTCGCCTCGGCGGCAGAGGCCGAATCAGTCATCGCGGACACCGCGGCCGGCAAGCTCCGCGGATTCCGGAACGGGGAGATCCGCACGTTCAAGGGCATTCCGTACGGCGAATCGACCGCGGGCAAGAATCGTTTCATGGCACCCGTGAAGAAAGCACCCTGGACCGGCACGCGCGATGCGTTGGCCTTCGGGCCGAGTTCACCGCAGCCCGACACACCTGCAGGTTCTCCGGGCAATGCGGAAGACTGCCTGGTGCTGAACGTGTTCACCCCGGGAGTGGGTGACGGCAAGAAGCGGCCCGTGATGGTGTGGTTGCACGGAGGCGGATTCCGCAACGGGTCTGGCTCGACGCCCGTTCTCGACGGTTCGAGCCTTGCCCAGTCGCAGGACGTCGTGGTGGTGACACTGAACCATCGGCTGAACGTTTTTGGCTTCACGTATCTCGCGCAGGCAATCGGTGCCGACTTCGCGGAGTCCGGCACCGTCGGCATGATGGATCTCGTGGTTGCGCTTGAATGGGTGCGCGACAACATCGGACAGTTTGGCGGCGATCCCGGCCTCGTGACGATCTTCGGCCAGTCAGGCGGTGGCCGCAAAGTCGCGACGCTGATGGCGATGCCGAGCGCCAAGGGACTATTCCATCGTGCGATCATCGAGAGCGGTGCCGTATTGCGTCTGACGACGCCGGAAGACGGGCAGCGCCAGACCGAAATGCTTTTGAACGAATTGGGCCTCAAGCCCACCCAGGCACGTGAACTGCAGTCCGTGCCCATGGAGCGGCTGGTTGCTGCCAGTGACGCCGTGAACAACAAGTTCGTCATGCGCGAGCCCGGCATGACGGAAAACTCGCCTACGGTCGGCAACAAAGTCATTCCGTCGCACCCCTGGGATCCCGCAGCGCCGGCGCTGTCGGCAAGCATTCCGCTGCTGATCGGTTATGCCCATACGGAAGAAACCTGGTACGACCGCCCCACGCCGGAAAAGCTGGCGCTAGATGAGGCGGGGCTCAAGAAGCGCGTTGCCGAGCGCTTGGGCGCGAGTCCCGATCGCATGATCGACGCCTTCCGCAAGGGCCACCCGGAAGCGACGCCGTGGGACCTCTGGATCCTGATCGCCTCGGAACATCCGCGCGGTGCCTATGCCCGCGAGACAGCCAAGCGCAAGGCCGCGCAGGGCGGGGCGCCGGCGTATTTCTACCGTTTCGACTGGGAGACGCCGGAACTCGGTGGACACATGCGTTCGCCGCACACCATCGAGATCCAGTTCGTGTTCAACAACATCAAGATCGCGGGGCCCTTGATCTCCAAGCGACCCGACGCTTACGCGCTCGCCGAGAAGGTCAGTGCGTCCTGGGCCGCGTTTGCCCGCACCGGCAATCCCAATATCCCGCAGCTGCCCAAGTGGCCTGTCTACTCGGCCGCCATGCGTGACACGATGCTGTTCGATAATGATATTCGCGTGGCGCAGGATCCGGATAGAGGCCCCCGGCTCGCGATGGACCAGCATCTGAAGCTGTCGTAGCGCGCCCAAGGGTTCGCGGGCGTCGGACACTCGTTCATTGCCCGACCGTCCAGCCTGCGTATGATGGCTCTCCGGGAGCGATCCCGCAGGCAGGGAAGGGTGAAGTGAGCGAGTTCCTGAAATTGTTCTTCGCGACGGCATTGCTCGTGCCCGCAACGCTGCTGCCGATCATCAATCCGCTCGCTGGCGCGCCGATCTTCCTGGCTGCGACGGGCGGTGACGAGCGGCTGACTCGGATCATGGCGCGGCGCGTGGGCATCAACTGCTTTTTCCTGTTGATCGGCGCTCTGTTGATTGGCGGCTATGTCCTCGATTTCTTCGGCCTGTCGATCCCGATCGTGCGCATCGGCGGCGGCCTCGTCGTCGCGGCATCGGGGTGGCGGATGCTGAACGACTCGGGTCAGGACGCGATCCAGCGATCCGTTGCGGTCTCGACCGAGGCGATGTCCGCAGATGAAATCGCGCAGCGCAGCTTCCTGCCCATCAGCTTCCCGCTGACCGTAGGCCCCGGCACCATCGCGGCCACGATTGCGCTTGGCTCAAAGCGGCCCGAGCAGGCCATCAACCTGATTCCACAATTGGCGGGCGCGCTTGCCGGCCTCACGCTGTCGGCCTTCGTGGTGTATCTCACCTACCGCTACTCGGGCTCGTTGCTCATCAAGCTCGGGACGACCGGGACGATGGTGCTCATGCGGTTGGCGGCGTTCATCCTGCTCTGCATCGGCATCGAGATCCTGTGGAGCGGGCTGTCGGAGCTGCTACGAACACGCTGACAGGCTGGCAGCATACACGTAGCGCCCACGGGTCCTCGGAACGCCGGGAGTCATCAAACCCATGCAAGTCGACATCGTCCATTTTCCCGAGACTCGAGCTGCAGGCATCAGCCACCGGGGCTCGCCTGCGCTGGAACACGATACGGCCCGCAAGCTCATCGCATGGAAAATCGAGAATCGATTGCTGGACCAGGCGCGGTATCGCAGCTATGGATTGCACTTTACCGATCCGCGAACCATCAATCCCGCCGAGCACCGGGTCGACTTCTGCCTCTCCTATGATGAGCCCGTGGCGGCCAATGGCCTTGGCATCGTGGAAATGACCATTCCAGCGATGCGCTGTGCGAGAGCGCGGGACATCGGTTCGCGGCTCAATAACCAGGCTGCGCGATACCTTTACGACGAGTGGTTGCCGCGTAGCGGAGAGCAGCTGTCAGGCCAGCCACTGGTGTTCCACTACGTCAATGTGGGACCCGCCGTGCAGGCACACGAAGCCATCACGGATGTGTACCTGCCGCTCAGGTAAGCAGCGAAAGGTCAGCGAGCGCTGCCGAAGTCGTACTCGAAGCCGAGCCAGAAATGGCGTGGCGTGCCGGGGGACACGAAGCGTTCAACTGGGCCTGGTCCGACGCCGGAGAGCGGCTGGCTGTCTGCATCGAACGCGTTGCGGTTCCGCGAGCCCAGTGATGCGTACTTTCGATCCAGCGCATTCTCAAGCGTCGCGAAGAGCCGCAGGTTTGGTGTGGCCTGGTAGCGCGCCCGCAGGTTCACGACGGTATGGCCAGGCACGGGAGGCTCGGTATTGTGCTCGTCGCCCCGCAGGATCTGGCTCGAAGACAGTCGCACATCCGCACCGAGAGTCAGGTCGGCCAGTGGCGAGTATTCGCCGGACACGGACACGGTGTGGCGCGGGATGCCCGCAAGACGATCACCGGCGTGAACCTCGATAGTCGATGCTTCGGCCGGATCCGCTGCCAGCGACACCGGATTGAAGAGTTCGGTATCGGCCGCAAAGGTGGCATCCACGTAAGCATAGCTGGCTGTCCAGTTGACACCGCCGCGAGCTCCAGAGAACGCGAGATCGATTCCGCGCCGCCGGGTCGCGTCGACGTTTGCGAAGAACCCCTGGCTGTTGCCCACGGCGGTAAACAGGATGTCGTTCGTGAGTTTGCTCGCGAAGGCGGAGAGTCGCCATGTCGTAGACCCCCCAATCCGGCCTCGCAGTCCGCCTTCCCATGTCCGCACCTTGACGGCCTCAAGCGGTGGATCAGCCACGAAGCCGACCGGCAGCGAACACGGCGCGTTCTCGTCCGCGCAAGCGAGCTCAACAGCCGTCGGTATTCGCGATCCTTCGTTGTAGGACGCGTAGCTCGTGAGTGATGGGCCAAACGAGTAGGTGAAGCCGGCCGCCGTATTCAGCAGGTCGAACCGATGGTTGCCGTCGAGTTCGCCCTGATCGCCGCTCAGGTCTTCAAGTTCAACCCGCGCGTGATTGAATCGCAGCGATGCCGTTGCCTGCAGGCGGGGCGTGATCGCGAGCGAATCAAGCGCGTAAATGCCGAAGGCGGTGTTCGTTCCCCGGACATGGGTGCCGAGTGCGAATTCCCCGACAGCCTCCGTACCGCGATCTCCCGTAAACCCGGCGTCCTGCTCGAGTTGCCGGAATACCGCGCGACCCCGGTCCCAGCTGAGTCCGCTCGTCAGCACGTTGTCGCGATCGAGGAATCGGGCCGTGAAGTCGAGCTGCAGTGTCCCGCCGATCGTGAGTTGATCGGTATGCGTCCCGCGATTCCGGGCTGCGTAGCTGTCGTCGGCGAAGTCGAGTGCCGTCCCCGCGTCGTCGAACTCCGCATCGCCGTTGAAGGTCTCGATCTCGAGATCCCGCCGGTACAGGCTGGTACCGAGCACGAGATTGTTTCGCAGGTCCGTCCGTGCCGACAGCGTCAGGAAGCCGAGTTGCGGCGCCGTCGTGTCCGGATAGGTGTAGACGGCAGAGCGACGTTCCGCCAGCAGGGATTCCGGTGCGAGGCCGTTGCCGATGAGCGAGTTGTCGGCCAGCGTGTAGCTCGCGTGCCAGATGGTGCGCTCACCTGTATAGCCGCCCTTGAGAAATACTTGTCTGACGGTCGACGGCGAGTGGTCGCGCCAGCCGTCTTCCTCGTAGTAGTTGAGCGCCGCGAGTCCGTCCCAGCGATCGCTGGCACCGCCCGCGACGAGTTCCGCGTTCCGGCGTGCGTAGGACCCGCCGGACACCGCGAGACTCGCGCCTTGCTGCTCACGGCCGGAGCGCGTACGAAGCGATAGGGCACCGCCCAGCGTGTTCAACCCGAACACGGGATTCGAGCCCGGAATGAGATCGACCCGCTCGATCGCGAGCATCGGGATGAGATCCCACAGTACGGTGTCGCCGAACGATTCGTTCACGCGTACGCCGTCCACGAACACAGACAGGCCGATCGGGTTGCCGAGCAGCGGCGAGGCCGAGAAGCCGCGGAAACTCACATCGGGCTGGAACGGATTCGACTGCGTCTCGTTGACAGAGACACCGCTCAAGGTCGACTGAGTCAGCTCGGCCACTGTACGCGCGCGACGTTGCCGGATCTCCTCACTTGAGAGGGTCTGGACATCCGCGGGGAACCGATCGCGTGGAACCTCGTGACCCGGCAAAGGCGCCGTCACGATGATCGCAGGCGTTTCCGCCGCGATGGAAGTAGAGCAGAGGAAGGCGCTCAGGCACCCGACCAGTCCGCCGGCGAGCGGAGTGAATCCGCGCTGATGTGAGCGATCAGTCATCCTGTACGGCGTCCCTTCCAGGGTCATCTAGCCTTGGCCCGCTCCCGCAGTGCGACCTGCGCTGCTGCCGCTTCGGCCACGATCTTCCTGACGTCCACGCCCACCAGCTTCCCGGCCTGCTTGCGGAGCTGACCATCGATGAAGACGGTGTCGACATTGGCGGGCTGCGCATGCTGTACCAATTGCATCGTCACGTCCGACTCCGCCACAGGCAGCATGTTGATCTCATCCATGCGCACGACGATGACGTCCGCCCGCTTGCCCGGCGTCAGCGAACCCGTCTGGTCCGCGATGCCGAGCACGTTCGCGCCGCTCAGCGTCCCGAGCTCGATGGCGTCCCGGTACGTGAACTTCCATGTCGGATGCGCCTGGGCGATGGCGCTGAGGTCATTGCTGCCGGATTGCTGGATGCGGCCAGCATTGACCAGCGTGCGCAATGACCCGAAGGGATCGGCGGGTGCCTGGGCGGTGACATCCAGCGTGAAGCTGATGTTCCTGAGCGGTACGCCCGCCATCAGCAGGGGATAGATCGGAGGCAGGCCGGCACCGATCATCGGATCCGAAGTCGGGCACAGCCCGACCTTGACGTCGCGCCTGGCGATCAGTTCCATCTGTGCAGGGGTGAGCGACGTGCCGTGGGTCATCAGGAATTCCGGGCCAAGCAGATCGGGGAAGGCAAGGAAGCCGCCGTGGTCGGTGATCGTCTTCAGCCCAAGCCGTCTTGCCGCCTGTACCTGTCGCGGGAAGCTCTCTCCGGCGCCGTCCAGCAGCATGCCGAGGCTCATGCGTCCCTGTCCGTTCTTGGCAATCCAGTCCAGTGCGCGTTGCAGGTCGCCCGGCGTTGTCGGCCCTGACACGAGGACGCCCGTGTGGCCCATGCGTGCGCGGATTCCGGAATCGGCGAGCGCCCGCATTTCAGCTTCGAGGTCCGCGTAGTCGCGAACGCCATGCGCCCAGTTGTGGCAGGTCGTGATGCCGGCGTTGATCGCCTCCAGCGCGGCGTACTTCACGGCGACGTAGTGGTCACCCACCGAATAGGTGTTCCGCAGGGACTGCAGCCGGAAGTAATCCGTCGCATCGTGTGCCATGCCGCGCCAGATGCTGTTCCACATGTGCCAGTGGGTTTCCACGAAGCCCGGCATGACGATGGCGTTTGTCGCGTCCACTACGGTCGCGCCGGGTGCATTGACAGTCGGGCCTACTGCCACGATGACGCCGTCGCGGATGTGGACATTGCCGGTGCGCAACTCACCGATCGCGGAGTCCATGGAGATGACATGGCCGCCGCGGATCAGGAATTCAGTTGCCTGACGGCCTCTACCCGGCTGGGCCGCTATCGCCTTGCCTCCCGCTGCGCTGACAACGGCTGCTGCCCCGAGCGTCTTCAGGACTTCGCGACGCGTGATTCCGCCATTATCTGACTCATTCATGGGGTCGTTCGCCTTGCAGAGACGTGGAATGAAAGTGCCGGCAAAGTGTATCGGAAGGCTTGCCTGGAGCGTAGACACGAGCCGGTGGGGCAATTTGATCGGGCGTGATCCGGCATTTGCATGGGGGCGGCGGTGTCGATCTGCAGAATACCCGTTCGACTATGAGGTGATATAAATCCTCTCCGTCGACCCAGGAGCCTCCCATGCCCAGCACCATCCGCCTGCACCGTGTCCTTCGAGCGCCACCCGAGCGGGTCTATCGCGCGTTCATCGATCCCACTGCCATGGTGAAGTGGCTGCCGCCCAATGGCTTTACCGGCACCGTCCACCACATGGACGCGCGGGTCGGTGGCTCGCACCGGATGTCGTTCACCAATTTCTCTACCGGGTCCAGCCACTCTTTCGGGGGTGAGTATCTGGAGCTGGTCCCTGCCAAGCGCATTCGCTACTCGGACAAATTCGACGACCCGAACCTGCCCGGCACGATGACGGTAACGATCTCGCTGGCGGAGGTGTTCTGCGGCACCGAGCTCGAGGTGACGCAGGAGGGGATCCCCGACATGATTCCGACCGCCGCGTGCTACATGGGCTGGCAGGAGTCGCTCGTGTTGCTGGGCAAGCTGGTGGAAGTGGAGATCCCGGATGGCGGCTGAGCGCCGGCCGTCGCGTTGATCATCGATCCGGGCGCCCGGGCGGATGTCGAGTCCGGCGGCCCGTTCCCCTGCAGGAGTGCACACACCCATGACCGACACGAAGGTGAAAGGGCCCGCGTCGTACTTCCCGTCCATCGAGAAAACGTACGGCAAACCCATCGACCACTGGATGAAGATCCTCGATGGTCTGAAGGACAAGAAGCACATGGAGCGCGTGGCCGAACTGAAGGCGAAACACAAGATGGGGCACGGGCACGCGAACGCGCTCGTTGCGCATCACCGTGCACTGAACGGGGAAAGCTGACCGATACGAGTCCCCGCGTTGCGCGGGAGCCCAATACGGGCTAGCGTAGCGGGCAGAAGAATCACTCTGACTGCCGTCCCCGGGGGAATTCCCATGCGATGCTCGCTTGCACCGTTGTTCGCCGCGTTTGCGCTGGTTGCATTCGCGAATCCTGCGGCCGCGCAGCTATCGCCGCCGAACAAGGCGGGCGTGGCCATGGGCCACCTGCACTACACCGTGAAGGACGTGAAGGCCAACCAGGCGTTCTGGGTGAAACTCGGCGGGAAGGCCATCGTGTTCAACGGCACGATCGACGGTGCGCTGTTCCCGGACGTCGTCATCCTGCTTCGCCAGGGCGAAGCGAACGGCGGCACCGAAGGTTCGGTCGTCAATCACGTAGCGTTCCGTGTGAAGTCGCTGGCCGCCATCGAGAAGGCAGGCTTCAAGGTCGAGTACAACAAGGAAGTCCCGGGCGTGGGTTCGGTGTATTCACCGGAAGGCGAGCGCATCGAGCTGTTCGACGACAAGCTCGCGACGAACCTGGGTTTCACGATTGATGGCGGCGGGAAGGATCCGGTGGCAGATCGGCACAATCACCCGATCTCGGTTCCGATCATCGCGCACCACATCCACATGCAAGTGCCCGAGGATCAGGTGAAGGCGGCCCAGTCCTGGTATGCAGAGAAGTTCGGCGGCATCCGCGGCCTGCGCTGGCACTACGACGCCGTGGACCTGCCGGGCATCAACCTCAACATCTCGGTGGCACCGAAGCCGACCGTCCCCACGAAAGGCCGGATGCTCGACCACATCGGCTTCGAGATCCAGAACCTTGAAGCCTTCTGCAAGGCGCTCGAAGCACAGGGCGTCAAGTTTGACCGTCCATACAGCGAGCTCCCGAACGGTCTCCGGCTCGCTTTCCTGACGGACCCGTGGGGCACCTACATCGAGCTCACCGAAGGCCTGCGGGTAATCAAGTGAGCCGAGCCCCGGATTGATGGCGACAGACGGATCCCCAAGGAGTACGACGATGAACCGGCGCGACACGATGGCCCTGATGGCGGGAACGTTGGCGGCAAGCGGAATACCGGCAGCACACGCTGCAGAGTCGCCGAGCTGGGCTGCGCCCGAGTTTGATATCCCGAAGCCGGAGCTCGTGCTCGAGCTGGTCGTCACGTGTTCAAAGCCTGAACAGATCGGCGGCGACAAGGCGAGCAAGGACGGTCAGCGAGGCACCATCTGGCCGATCATCGGCGGCGCGTTCGTCGGCAAGGACATCCGCGGCACCGTCGTGCCGGGCGGTGGCGATTTTCCCGTGATCCGTCCCGATGGCGTCACGATCATCGATGCGCTGTATCGCCTCAAGACCGACGACGGCGTAACCCTGATCATCCACAACAAGGGACTCGCGATTCCGGGCGACACGCCGGCGGCCACCCGCTACCGCCTGTCGCCGGACTTCACGGTGCCGCAGGGCAAGTACGACTGGCTGAACAAGGGCGTCTTCATCGCGAACCTGACGATCCGCGTGCCGCAGAACAAGCGCCTCGCCAAGTCAGAGAACGAAAACGACCGGATGATCCACGTCTATCGCCTCGCGTAGCGGACGGCGCCGGGCAGCGTCCATGTCCTTCATAGACTTGTTCTCCGGCCACGCAGATCGTTACGCGGAGGCGCGGCCTCGCTATCCGGAAGCGCTGTTTGAATTCATCGCGTCGCAGTCACCTGCACGCACGCGGGCCTGGGATTGCGGGACCGGCAACGGGCAGGCCGCCGCGTCCCTGTCGCGCCAGTTCAACGATGTCTTCGCCACCGATCCCAGCGAGGAACAGATTGCGCACGCGGTTCGCGCGACCAACGTCCACTATTCCGTGCAACCCGCGGAGGCCACGAACCTGCCCGCGCGAAGCATGGACGCCATCTGCGTCGCACAGGCGCTCCACTGGTTCGACCTCAGCGCGTTTTTCAACGAGGTGCAGCGGGTCGCCGCGCCGGGCGCCGTATTCGCTGCCTGGGGTTACACCTGGTTTGCGGTGACGCCGGCCTTCGATGCCGCGTTTCGCGAGTTCGTCGGGGAGGTAATCGCACCTTACTGGGCACCGCAGAACAAGCTTCTCTGGGACGGTTACGTCGATGTGCCTATGCCATTCCCACGCGTTGCCGCTCCGCCGTTCCGGATCGAGGCGCGCTGGACGCTGGGACAGCTGCTCGCGTACGTCCGCACGTGGTCGGCCGCGCGCCGGTGCATCGCTGAGCTCGGTATGGAGGCCTTCGCCGCCGCGGAGCACAAGCTGGTGGCCACCTGGGCCGCACCGGAGGAGGTGCGTGACGTGACGATGCCGTTGCACTTGCTGGTCGGACGGGTTCCTTGAGGCTGCCCATCGCTCCAGCCTCGCCTGGACAAAGCCCGCTATTTGCTGCGTTGCAGAATTGATGCGATCCGCGTGCGGTGAGGTATTCTCTGTTCCCAGACAGACACTGACTCCTCGGGCCGACCGGTGCTCGAGACGAATCAGGCAAGTTCAGCCAGAAGCTTTTCTTTGGGGGGGGGAATGATGAAGAGACTCTCGGTATCCGGCGCGACACTCGTGCTGCTTGGCGTCGTGGGCGTGGCCGGCGTCGCGATGGCCCATCACTCGTTTGCAATGTTCGACGAGAAGAAGCAAACGATGGTCGAGGGTGTGGTCACGGCCTGGAATTACAACAACCCGCACGTCTGGCTGATGATCGAGGCGCCCGATGCCACGGGTGCGATGAAGACCTGGAGCTTTGAAGGTGGCGGCCCCGTGCGCATCACGCGCCAGGGCGTTACCGGCGACACCTACAAGAAAGGCGAAAAACTTCGCGTCGTCATGAGCCCCATCCGCGACGGCCGTCCTGCGGGCGGCATCTGCTTCGCGATCAAGGTCGATGGCAGCGTGTCCCTGCCCAATGATGGCGCGTGCGATGCGGAAACGGTGCTCACCCGCTGGAAGGCCAAGGGCTGGCTCAACACGGCCAAGCACCTCGAGACCCATCCGCTCGAAGACTGACCTTGCACACTCGCGGGCCGGGGGCCGGGGAAGCACTCTTGAATCGAGGATCGTTTCCAATGTGGTTGGCGCGCTTCGCGATGGTCGCGCTGCTGGCGGCCGGCTCCGCGTCGGCCGCCGAAGTGCGTGTGATGATCTCGGCCGGCTTCTTCGGCGCCTATTCCGAGCTCGGTCCGGCCTTCGAACGGGCAACCGGCCACAAACTGGTCACGATCCGGGGACCTTCGATGGGCGATTCTCCGGAAGCGATTCCGACCCGGCTTGCGCACGGGGAGGCAGCCGATGTCGTGATCCTGGACGGTGGGGCGGCGGATGAGCTCGGCAAGCGCGGCGTTACGCGAGCCGCCAGCAAGGTCGATCTCGCCGAATCGAAAATCGGCATGGTCGTGCGTGCCGGGGCTGCCAAGCCCGACATCAGCAGCGTCGACGCGCTCAAGCGGACGCTGCTGGCCGCGAAGTCCATCGGGTATTCCGACAGCGGCAGCGGCACTTACCTTGTAACCACGTTGTTCCCGCAACTCGGGATTGCCGAGCAGATCAGCTCCAAGAGCCGCAAAGTACGTGGACCGCCCTCAGGCGAGCCCGTGGCTGCAGTGGTTGCGCGCGGAGAGGTGGAGATCGGTTTCCAGCAGGTGGCCGAGTTGATCCACGTTCCGGGCATCACCTTCGTCGGCACGATCCCAGCCGCCGTCCAGCCGCCCACCTTCTACTCCGGGGCGATCACCGCCAAGGCTGCGGAACCGGATGCAGGCGCGGCGCTGCTGCGCTTCCTCGCTTCGCCGGAGGCAGCGACGGTGATTTCCAGATTCGGCTTGGCGCCGGTTCCCGCCAAGTAGTCTGGCCCCCGATCGCGGGCAGTTATGTGCAGGCAGTTGTGTGCGGGCAGGTGGCTGTCGCCCGCGGTAGCGGCGTTACTTCGCGTCCCGCTTGACGTTCTTGAGCAGCACCGGCGCTGCCGCGTAGTTCCCGAGCGCGAGCGTCGAGTTCGCCGCATCCACCTGCACAGGGGCCGCAAGTGACAGCTTGCCTTCACCCGCACCCTTTCCGTTCACGTGCAACTCGAGCACGGAGAAATTGTATGAAGTCGCCGTGGCAGGCGGGACGGCTTGCCAGGGTTGCAATCCATACGATCCCAGCAGCCGATCCGTTGCAATGACGATTCGCTCTCCACCGCCGGGCAGGGGCGAGCGCGCCGCGTAGCGGATCAGATACCCGACGCTCGAGTCCGTCCACAGAAATCCGAGCGAGGGCTTGCCAGCAAGCTGGGCCTGCAGCGACTCGATTCCCTTTTCCGCAACGGTGGTGACCAGCGCGCGTCGATCCTCGTCGCTGGTGAAACGCAACAAGTCGATCCTTACGGGCACGTCCGAATCGCGCCCGAGACTCGCTGTCGTGGCGGAGAGTTTGATGGGTTGCGCGGGGGCCGCTGGCTCCGCAGCGCTCGAGAACCCGGAAGCCAACGCCAGCACCAACACGGTGGGGGCGCGCCACGATGCAGCTGTCCATCCGCGACTCATGATCATCCTCCTGGGTGCCGCCTGCGCGAGATGCAAGGAAGGCGGGAGTGCTTGTCCGCTTCCACAGATGGGGACGGCGCGAAAAGGTTCAATCGTCCGGGGCTTCGCAATCCGGTCCCGTCCCGCCCGATTTTACTTTCGTGACATACTCCTGTGGAGAGGGCGGACCTATCTGGGGATTGGAATCGACATGGCCGACATCAAGTTCACGGACGAGGAAAAGGCGGTCATCGTCCGCAGGATCCAGCTCTATTTCACGGAGGAACTGAAGCAGGATCTGGGCCGCTTCGATGCGGAGTTCCTGCTCGAGTTCTTCGCCGAGGAGGTCGGCGCGTATTTCTACAATCGCGGCCTCTACGATGCGCAGGTGATCCTCTCCGCCAAGCTTGATGACCTGAATGACGCGATCAGCATGCTGGAGAAGCCGACGGCGTTTCGGAGATGAGCGTCGTCACGAACCTGGTAATGCACCCATCTGCTTGATCGACCGGCAATAAGCCATGGACACGTCAACCGATCTTGAACTCCAGCCCACGCTGGCGGGTAAGCTGATCACGTTGCGGCCTCTCAAGCCCAACGACTTCGAGGCGCTCTATGCCGCTGCGTCCGATCCCTTGATCTGGGAGCAGCATCCGGATCCGGAGCGTTACCAGCGGGAGGCATTCGAGAGTCGCGTGTTCCGCGGCGGCATCGAGTCGGGCGGTGCCTTTGCCATCATCGACAACAGCGACGGCAGGATCGTGGGCACCACGCGCCTCTACGAATGGGATCCCGACGCCCGCGAGATCGCGATCGGTTACACGTTCCTGGTGCGCAGTCACTGGGGCGGTCCCGTGAATCGGGAGATGAAGCAGCTGCTGCTCGATCACGCGTTTCGCTGGGCGCGGACGGTGTGGCTGCACATCGGAGAGAACAACCAGCGCTCGCGCCGGGCGACGGAGAAGCTCGGGGCGCGGCTATCGCACATCGAAATGAAAGGGACGGGAGCCTTCGCGCGGCCGACTGCCTTCTACAGGATCGAGGCCGAGGACTGGCAGCGACGGCGTTGAGACGCCTTCGCCAGAAGGCGAGGACGACAGACAGATCGGCGGTATATTCGGATTTGCGTATCCCAAACTGGAAGCACCACCATGGACAGCCCTCCCGAGAACCTGCCGATCTATCGTCTGCTCACCGGGCCCGACGACGCGAAGTTCTGCCATCGCGTCAGTGAGGCACTCGCCCTGGGCTATCGGCTTTACGGCTCTCCCTCGATCACGTTCGATGGGCAGCACAACATCGTCGCGCAGGCGATCGTCTGGCCTTCAGCGCTGACCGCGTCGTGGGAAGGGGGGTAGCTAGCGTCGGCTGGATCACGACTTCGCGATGCGGGGTGCGCCGGTCGAAATGGCGGCAGCCGAGTCGACTACCTGCAGCGGGGAAGCGGCATTCAACTCCCCTGACGTTTGTCTGACTCAAGGACCCTGGCCATGGCCACTGCGCGAATCACGTACGCGAACATCGATGCCTACATCGCAGCGTGTCCTGAGGATGTTCAGTCCGTCCTCAGGAGGATCCGCAGCGTGATTCGCAAGGCCGCACCCGATGCGGAGGAGACGATCAGCTACCAGATGCCTGCGTTCAGGCAGAACGGCATCCTGCTGTACTTCGCAGCGTTCAAACAGCACATCGGTCTGTACCCGCCCGTACGGGGCGATGCCCGACTCGAAAAGGCGGCGGCACCCTACGCGGGGGAGAAGGGCAATCTGCGGCTCCCCCTGGATCAACCCATCCCGTTCGAGCTGATCGGGCGCATTGCGAGATTCAGGGTCAAGCAGGATCAGGAGAACGCGGAGGCCAGGCGAAAGAAGCGACGCCCGCAAAGGACAGGGTCCCCATAGGTCGCTTTCCCGAATCGGGAGCGCGCTAGAATACGTAGAACGTAGCCGTTGCCGGCCCCGTGGCATGGGTTCGGCACGGGCTCTCATTCCCCACAGGAGTTCCAATGTTCAAGTCCCGTCTTGGTCGAGTGCTGGTCCCCGCAGCAACGCTGGCTGTCGGCATTGCGATCGGCAGCTTCGTGTCACCCCTGTCCACCGTGCAGGCGCAGTCTGCCGGCCAGGTGTACGAGCTGCGCACTTACACCGCTCCCGAAGGCAAGCTCAAAGCCCTTGAGGCGCGCTTCCGTGACGACACGGTGCGGATCTTCAATCGCCACAACATGAAGAGCGTCGGCTACTTCACGCCGCAGGATGCGCCCGGTTCCTCCAACACGCTGGTGTACCTGCTCGCGCATCCGAGCCGCGATGCCGCCAAGAAGAACTGGGACGAATTCCGCAACGACCCCGAGTGGAAGAAGGTCGTTGCCGAAACCGAAGCGAACGGCAAGATCGTGGAGAAGGTGGAGTCGGTATTCCTTAATCCCCTGGACTTCTCGGCGTTGAAGTAGGAGGCGGCGGCGTGCAGACCTATACCGGGTCCTGTCACTGTGGTGCGGTGGTGTTCGAAGTCGATCTCGAGAACGGCTTCGAGAACGTGCGCCGCTGCAACTGTTCGCTGTGCCGGCGCAAGGGCGCGATCATGGCCGCCGTGCCCGTCGGACGTCTCAGGATCGTGAAGGGCGAGGACCGCCTGACCCTCTACCAGTGGAACACGAAGCTCGCGAAGCACTACTTCTGCAGTGTCTGCGGCATCTATACCCATCACCAGCGACGCACGAAGCCCGACGAGCTGGGCTTCAACATCGCCTGCCTCGAAGGGGTTGATCCGTATGCAATCGAGAACGTTCCCGTCGGGGATGGGGCGTCTTTCTCGCTTGTCAGCGACGCCTAGGCTAGCGCGCGTGCGGGCCGTGCCTGTTCATCGATGAAGCGTTTCAAGGCCGTCATTTTCGACATGGACGGGTTGCTGCTCGACACCGAGCGGCAGGCGCTTGTGTCGTTCAACCGCGTCTGCGAACACTTAGGTCTAGGCAACCAGGAGCACGTATTCGCGAGGTGCATCGGTGCCAACCGCGAGGCCGGATGGAAGGCGCTCGAGGACGGACTCAAGGACAAGATCGACATCCAGACCTTCGCGAAGGCGTGGGACGCATTGCATACGCAGTCAACCGAAGAGCAGCCCATTCCACTCAAGGAAGGTGTTTTCGAGTTGCTCGATTACATCACCACGCATGACGTGCCATGTGCGATCGCCACGTCGACGTCGACAGAGCGTGCGACGCAGAAATTGACCAAGGCGGGATTGTTCGATCGGTTTGCCACCCTCACCTGCGGCGACCACGTATCACGCAGCAAGCCGTTCCCCGACATCTACCTGCGTGCCGCCACGGTGATGCAAGCCGATCCGCGGGAGTGCCTGGCGATTGAAGACTCGGAGAACGGTGTCCGCGCCGCAGTCGGAGCCGGGATGACGGTCATCCAGATTCCGGACATCCTGCAGCCCTCGGCCGAGCTAAGGTCGTTGGGGCACATCGTGCTCGACAGCCTGCATGCCGTGAGGAGTCATCGGTTCTGATTTCCGAGTGATGGCGATAGAGGGGGAAGTGCTCGTGAAGAAGAACAACCCGAAGCTGAGCCGCAGGCAATTCCTCCACGCGACGCTTGCCGTGGGCGGGGCGGTGGCCGCAAGCAGGGCCAACTCTGCGACGCCTCCAGCCCAACCCTTGCCCGGCACGACGCGGGACCTTGTCTTCATCAACGGGCGTATCCACACGATGGACGCGCGGAACACCATCGCGGGATCGGTCGTCATCCGCAATGGGAGGATTGCTGCAGTAAATGCGGACCCACGTCCTCGCGTGACGTCCCCGGCTGCGGAGGTGATCGACCTCCGCAACCGCACCGTGATCCCGGGGCTCATCGAAACACACCTGCATGGACTCGATACGGCTGAACGCGTGGGCTATCACACGCTGGAACTGGAGAGCGCAGGCACGATCCGCGGCGTGCAGGAAGAACTTGCGCAGCAGCGCAAGACGGTTCCGGAAGGGCAGTGGATCACCGCGATCGGGGCAGCCAACACCAACCTGTGGGCCGAGCACCGCTTCCCAACACTCAAGGAGCTGGATGACGCCGTGCCGGACCGGCCGGTGTTGCTGTACCAGGGCTTCAACGGCGCGGCCGCTACCAATTCCCTTGGCAAGCGGTTCTTCGATGCGGCAGACGCCGGGCCGTCGCCGCACGCTGACTATGTGGGTGTGCGCGTCGCCGCAGACGGTGCAATCGGGCAGTCCAATCCACAGACCGGCGGGCCGTCGACGAATTCGCTGTTCCTGCTGCGCAGGCTGCAGGTCTTCGAGGACAAGAAGCGCAACGCCGTGCGGACGATGAACTACTCGACGAGTCTGGGCTTAACGACGTGGCTCGATAAATCGACGATCTATGCACTCGGGCCCTTGCATCCGCGGCAGGGCTCGGCGGCGGTCGATCCCTACCGCCTGCGGGACTCGTGGAATGTCCTGCACAACGAAGGCCGCATGACCATGCGCGTGCAGATGGATTTTACGTGCTTCGCGGAACGCGATGACAACGCGATGCTGAAGGAGCACCTCAGGAACTCCCTGCCGTACTTCGGCGACGACATGCTGCGCACGGCCGGGATCGGCGAATGGCCCGCGCCCGCTGCGGCAGTGGAGCAGACGCGTGCCGCTCAGCGTCTGGTGGCGGAGGCGGGCTGGCGCTGCGACAACGACGCCGCGAACCTGCAGGCATTGACGCAACTGGTCGAGCAGCTCGAGTCCCTGAACAAGGAGGTCGACATCACGGCGCTGCGGTGGAACGTGAATCTGCTGGGCAACACTGCCGGCTGGGTGAGCCGCGACCATCTCGACCGCTTGCAGGCGCTCGGCTGCAGCATCCAGGTATCGGCCAACAACTGGGTCAACTCGAATGATTCGAAGATCGTCGGCAACTCGTACCGCACAATCAACCGCCACCCTATCCACAAGAGCCTGTTCAGCAACGCGACCCACATCTCGCCGCTCAACCCGTGGCTGCATCTGTACTACGTGGTCACGGGCGTGAACTCCTATGGCCAGATGGTGAACCCGGACGAGTTCCTTACGCGCGAGGACGCTTTGCGCTTGCGGACGCGCGAAAGCAGCTGGCACCTCAAAATGGAGGATCGACTCGGCACGATCGAGCCGGGAAAACTTGCCGATCTCGCCGTGCTCGACCGCGATTACTTCACGGTGCCTGAGGTCGAGATCAGGAAGGTCAGGTCACTGCTGACCATCGTTGACGGAAAGATCGTCCACGAGGCCGCGGGACTCAGGATCGCCTGACCGCCGGTCCGTCTACGACTTGTGCTTCGGCCTTTGCGACGTGAGATACGCTGCGATGGCGAGCATGTCATCCTCGCTGAGGTTGGCCACTACAGGCTGCATCAACGCAACCGTGCCGCCCTTGCGCGCGCCGATCTTGATGTCGTTCAGCTGGCGATAGATGTACAGCGGCGAACGTCCCAGCAGGCCTGGCACGTCTACGAGGCCATTGAGGTCCGGTCCGTGGCAGGCGGCACACGGGAGCGTCTTGCCGGTCGTGTCCTTCACCAGCTTCTCGCCCTTCTTGAAGCTGCCCTTGGGAACCGTCGACTGGAAGCCCGCACGCGAGTCGCGCAGTTCGACACGTTCGACATCCTGCGGCAGCTCGATGATGCGGTTGCCGAGTGCTTCCTTCTTTCCGCCGGGGACCGGCAAGCGCATGCCGCCCGTATGCACGAACGTCTCCGGCACTGTGTCGCCCTCCTTGATCGTGCGCCAGCCGTCGGGCGGCGGCGGGAGGGCGTTGAAGTAGCGGGCCGCTTCGAGGATTTCGTCTTCGGTGATCGCCTTCGCGATCGGGATCATCGGGGCCGCGCGTTGCCCGGTCCGGTTGCCGTCGCGGAAAGCATGCATCTGCTCCGTGAAATAGCCAATGGGCGCGCCGGCGAGGTCCGATGAGCCGGGATGACCGCCGCCGTTCGTCAGGTGGCACTTCATGCAAGCGCGGACGGCAGGTGGCCTGCCCGACGAGACCACGCTGGGCGGTGCCGGATGATCCTCCGGATGCCAGTCAGGCGGCGCAAAGTCGTTCTCCACCTGCGCCTGCGTGAATTCCTTCTTGCTGCCGGGGACTCGATGCAGGACTTTGTCGTCGAACACGGGGAAGGGCGGATTCACGGGATAGGCCCAACTCGGCAAAGCCGGGTTCGGAGCGGCCGCTGGCGCTTGCGCCTGTGAGTGCTGCGGCATTGCCACGAGCGCCACCGCTGCGGCGACAGAAACCAGACTCAAGCGCTTCAGTACAGGCTGAATACGGATCGTACGAATTGCCATGAAACTAAATTGCTCCGTGCCATGCTTTCTTGGGTGGCTTCGTGTCGCTCGCGGGTTCCCGGCCCGCGCGCGAATGCTACACCGGAACTGAGCCGTGCGGCTGTAGGGGAGTGTGCATGATTGCTATGCAGCAAGCCGCTTCCGGAGAGCGAGCCTCCTTGAGCCGGCACACAGACGGGGTGAACACTTGGCGGAGACTCGTTCACTCGCTATCCGTGCCATCGTGCTGGCAGTTTGCACCTGTCAACCTGCACGGGCCACGCGCGGAATGCGGAGCGAAATCAACGCCAGATCGACTGATGTGATCAATTTGCGGGCACCATCGAAGGCCGTTGAGGCGACGCTCGATGTTGGAAAGGCCAAGTTCGAGGAACCTCCGAATGGCCCATACGCGCTCGCGACGGCGAGCCATTTCGTGCAGGGCGAGGCGCGATCGACCGCCGTGTACTGAATGTACACAAGGGAGGAGCAACGCTGCCGTGCGCGAAATGGATCCCGTCCCGATTGGGTTGCGCCTCTAATCGCCTGCTGCGTCGTTACGCACCTTGTCAATATTCCCGATATTGCCTGCGGTCCGTTGCCTCGCAGCAGGCGATTGGAAACGCAACGCGAGTGCGTATGGGCCATTCGGAGGTTCCTTGCCCCGGCTGGGTGACGGCTCAGCCGATGGCGGCGCGCGAGCTCTTAGTCTTCTCTTCCGACCTTCCCGCGCAGCTTCTTGACCGTCCCTCTCTGCTCTTTTCCCTCAAGCCGCCTTTCCTTCGACGCACGCGTAGGTCGCGTGGCACGTCTTGGTTTCGGCGCGACGAGCGCCTTCTGCAGCAACTCGGTCAGCCGCTCGAATGCATCGCGGCGGTTCTGCTCTTGCGTCCGGAAGCGCTGCGCGCTGATGACGAGGACGTTGTCGTCGGTCATGCGACGACCCGCGAGCGTCTTGAGGCGCATGCGCGAGTCGTAGTTGAGGCCGGGACAAGCAGCGACTTCGAAGCGCAGTTGCGCCGAGGTCGCGACCTTGTTGACGTTC
>JBEBIT010000151.1:0-2867 GCA_040080215.1 Steroidobacteraceae bacterium | reverse complement strand
AGACGGGAAGGGGGGGCGCACTCATGAGCGGAGATATCTCGGGGCGTGGCGGGCTGGGACCGATGAGCCGGAGGGCGATGATGCGGGCCGGCCCGCTGCCGATGCCGTGACTGGTACCATACGGGTCTGAAGGCATTGTCTCAGCGGTCCCGTGACGGGGTCAACTTTGGGGCAAGCCCTTTCCTGTGCGGGATCAGGCACGAATCAAGGCGGGGGATAGAGGCGGGTGGCATTGCAGGGCAAGATCTTGGGCGGTCTCTTCGGCTTCTTCGTCGGTGGACCGGCGGGTGCGCTGCTGGGGGGTCTCGCGGGCCACCAGGTGGACCTGCAGATCGAGCGCAAGGGCAACGGTGCTCGCGCCGGCATTTCGCCTGCCCGAGCCGTGCAGGAGACCTTCTTCCGGGCGACCTTCCAGGCCATGGGACATCTCGCGAAGTCGGATGGCCGCGTGTCCGAGCAGGAGATCCACGCCGCGCGACAGGTGATGCAGCAGTTCGGTCTCGGCCAGCCCGAGACCCGCCTCGCCATGGACCTGTTCAACGCGGGCAAGGCTCGCGACTTTCCGCTTGAGGCGGCCCTGGGTCAGTTGCATGCGCAGCTTCGTGGACGCGGTGACCTTGCACGGATGTTCATGCAGATCCAGATCCAGGCCGCGCTGTGGGGTGGCTCGATGCATGGGTCCGGCCGCGCCGTGCTGGAGCGCATGTGCAGGGTGCTCGGGATTTCGACGCTTGAACTCGCACGCATGGAAGCCCTGCTCCGCATGCAGCAGCCCGACGGCCAGACGCCAGGGCAACGCGCGGCAGAGAAGCTGAGCTCGGCCTACGAGGTGCTCGGCGTCGGCCCCGAAACGAGCGATGCGGACGTCAAGAAGGCGTATCGCCGCCTGATGAACCAGAACCACCCGGACAAGCTGGTCGCGAAAGGCTTGCCTGAGTCCATGATGAAGGTGGCCGAAGAGAAGACCCGGCAGGTGCGCGCAGCGTACGAGCTGATCAGTGAGACCCGGGGAATCAAGTGATACATTGCCCACCGCGCGAGTCCCAACCAGCCCCAAGGTCTGGGGAACCTCTGATTAACCTATACGCGCTCGCGTTGCGTCTCCAATCCTCTGCTGCGAGGCATCGGGCCGCAGGCGATATCGGGAATATCGGCAAGGTCCGTAACGACGCAGCAGAGGATTAGAGGCGCAACCCGTTAAATGACTATTTATACTTTGATCGGGACGGGATCCATTTCGTGCATGGCAGCGTTACTCCTCCCTTGTGTACATTCAGTACACGGCGGTCGATCGCGCCTCGCCCTGCACGAAATGGCTCGCCGTCGCGAGTGCGTATAGGTCAATCAGAGGTTCCCTGCATGCAGCCGTGGATAGCCCCGTCGATACTGTCTGCCGATTTCGCACGCTTAGGGTCGGAAGTGGAGGCCGTACTGGCCGCTGGTGCGGACATCGTCCATTTCGATGTGATGGACAATCACTACGTGCCGAACCTCACCATCGGACCGCTCGTCTGCGAAGCGCTGCGCAAGCACGGCATCAAGGCGCCGATCGATGTGCACCTGATGGTGAAGCCCGTGGACCGGATCATTCCGGATTTCGCGAAGGCCGGCGCTACGTGGATTACCTTCCACCCGGAAGCGAGCGAGCACGTCGATCGCACGATCGGGTTGATTCGCGACAGCGGCTGCCGTCCCGGCCTCGTGTTCAATCCTGCCACGCCGCTCAACTGGCTCGACCACCTGATCGACAAGGTGGACATGATCCTGCTGATGTCGGTGAATCCCGGCTTCGGCGGGCAGTCGTTCATCCCGACGACGCTCGACAAGCTGCGCAAGGTCCGTGAACGCATCGATGCCAGCGGTCGCGAGATCCGCCTCGAAGTCGATGGCGGAGTGAAGGCGGACAACATCGGCGAGATCGCCCGCGCAGGCGCGGATACGTTCGTTGCCGGCTCGGCGATATTCGGCGCGCCTGATTACCGCGCGATGATCGGTCGCATGCGGGAAGAGATCGCGAAAGCCAGGGCCAAGTAACGCGGCCGCGTCGCTGCCCCAAAAGAAAAGGCCGGCATTGCCGGCCTTTTCTGTTTCTGCGTGTCCCCAAGGGGACGAATGCTTACTCGTCATCATCCTCGTCGTCCGGAACGCGGCTGCGCTCCTTCGCGACGGTCGCGGTGCGCGCTGCCAGCATGGGCCGCGTACGGACCTTGGGACGGGCGCCGAACACGACGATGGTCTTGCCCGTGGCGCGCAGCAGTCGCTGGTCTTCGAGCACCTTCAGCACGCGTCCCGCCATTTCGCGGGAGCAGCCGACAAGGCGCGACAGTTCCTGCCGGCTGACCTTGATCTGCATGCCTTCGGGATGCGTCATTGCATCGGGCTCGCCGCACAGGTCCATGATCGCATGGGCGACGCGGCCCGTGACGTCGACGAACGCGAGATCGCCGAGCTTGCGGTTCGTGCGATCGAGGCGAGTGGCGAGCTGCGTTGCGAGTTCGAAAACGAGTCCGGGGCTTTCGGCTGCCAGCTGACGGAAGCGGGGATAGGTCATTTCCGCGAGTTCGCACTGCTGGCGCGTCCGCACCCAGGCGCTGCGCGTGGGCTGTTCGTAGAACAGGCCCATCTCGCCGAAGAACTGCCCCTTGTTGAGGTACGCCAGCACCATCTCGTTGCCTTCCTCATCCTCGATCATCACTTCGACCGAACCGTGCACGATGTAGTACAGGATGTCGGGCAGGTCGCCGGCGTGGATGACGACCGTCTTCGAGGGCACGGTGCGGATGCGGCAGTAGCTCAGGAACCGGTTGATGGCCGGTATGTCGCTCAACGGTTTCATGCCCTCGTCCATAGGATCCCCTTCTATTGTT
>JBEBIT010000079.1:0-12450 GCA_040080215.1 Steroidobacteraceae bacterium | reverse complement strand
GGCGCGTCGGTGGATGCTTCATCGCCCTATGCAGGGCGGGACCTGAGCGGGAACGCCGTCAAGGATGGATTCCGGCGCGACCAGTACGGCTTCGCGCTCGGCGGTCCGATCAAGACCGACCAGACGTTCTTTTTCGTCGACGCGGAATACTCGCGCGACATGAAGGACAACCTGCTCACGTCTCCCGATCTCGGCGTGAACGGCACAGTGCGGGGTGAGAACACCACGTTGCTGTTGTCCGCCAAGATCGACCATCGCCTGAGCGACGCATGGCGTCTGGCGCTGCGCCTGAATCGTGGCGATGCCAGCATCGAGCGCCAGGGCGGCGGCCTCGACGGCGGCATCACGTTTCCATCCGCAGGGTCAGTCCAGGATCGAGAATCGACACTCACGTCGCTGACCGCGATTTATGACGGCGACGCGCTGTCGTCGACCACGAGCGTTGGAATGTCGCGTTTTGTCTGGAACTACGGCCGGGCGCTGGAACAAGGCGGTCCGCAAGTCACCGTGAACGGTCCGACCGGGTTGGCCGTTGCAGTGCTCGGCGATCCGGGTTACGTCTTCAATGAACGCGAGCGCAGCGTGCAGCTGCAGCAGAAGTTCACGCTCACCCGCAACGCCCATCTATTCAAGCTTGGGCTGGACGTGCTGCGCGCCGACTTCGACCTGTTCGGCGGCGGCAATGCCCAAGGCAATTACACCGTGCAGCTGGGCGCGTCCGAACTCGCGCAAATGCGTGCGCTCGCCCGCGGCGTGGACTACTCCATTGCTGACGTCCCTGCGTCGGCTGCCGTCTCGAGCTACTCCGTTGAACTGCGACCCGCGAGTTTCGGCCGTCCGCAGACGATGACGGCACTGTACCTCGAAGACCAGGTCAGTCTGACGCCACGGCTGACGGGCGTATTCGGGCTGCGCTGGGACTACGACTCGCTGACGAAGGCGGGCGCGTCGAGTGGAGATACCGACAACATCGCGCCGCGACTTTCGCTCAACTATCGATTGAGCGACCAGCTCGCGGTACGCGCAGGAGCGGGATTGTTCTTTGAGCGGATTCCCTACACCATCCTGTCCGATGCGCTCCAGCAGAACACCACGTCCGCAGCGTATCGATCGCAGCTACAGAGTCTGATCGCACTCGGTCGCCTGCCTCGCGACACGAATCTGGACCGCGTCACCTTCGATGGCAACCTGAGCGTCAGTCCGGCGTGTTCTGTGTACCTGCAATGTCCGACCGGACAGTCCTCTGCCACGCTGCGCGACACCACGTTCGCCAACGAGCGGCGGGTCCTGAATCCCTCCGGCCTCGATAGCCCGTACACCCGGCAGTTCTCGCTCGGCCTGCAGTGGCAGCCGTGGAACGATGTCGTCGCGTCGGCCGACCTGGTCTATGCCCGCGGCTATCATCTGCTGCGCCTGAGGGACCTGAACGCGCCGACCCCCTTCTTCCCCAACACAGCGAACCTGACGGCAGCGAATATCGCAGCATTGCAGACCCAGGTCTCCGACTCCGCACGGCGTGCGCTCGCCGAGTCACTCGGCCTGATTCGCTCGCAGCCCGCGGCCGACGCCACGAGGCCCGTCGCCATCGTCACCGGCGGATCACGGCAGATCGTCGTCACGGAAAGCGAGGGCGAATCAAAGTACCGCGCACTCACGCTGCGGCTTGCCAAGGACAAGGCGGACGATCGTTACGGCTACTCCGTCGCCTACACGCTGTCGAAGCTCACGAACAACGCGGACGACCTCAACTTCCGTTCGGCCAACTCCAACCTGTTCGGCTCCGAGTGGGGTCCGTCCGCTAACGACCGGCGTCATGTCATTTCTGCATTGCTGTACCTCTATCCGCTGCAGCACCTCACAGTGTCGGTTGCGGGGTTGCTGCAGTCTGGCCAGCCGATCACATATATCCCGGATGCGTCGATTTTCGGCACGACGGACCTGAACGGGGACGGCGCGTCGTTCTCCGATGCCTATCTCGGGAATTCGGATCGCGCACCGGGCGTGACGCGCAACAGCGGCCGGTTGCCGTGGTCGAAGACGCTGGATATCGGGCTGCGCTATGCGCCGCAGTTCGGCATCGGTCGCATCGAGTTCTCGGCGGATGTCTTCAACGTGCTGAACGCGAACAACCTGTCCGGCTTTGCCAACTCGGCCACGCAGTCGAACCAGATCCAGGTCGCAGGCCAGCCGTTCGTACAGCGAAACGCCGGCCCTCCCCGGCAGTTCCAGTTCGGCCTGCGTTACCTGTTCAAGTGATGCGAAGCCTGCTGCGCCACCTACTGACTGCGGCGCTGCCGGCAATCATCGCGCTCAGCCACGTAGCGAATGCTGCGCAAGGCAGTGCGGACTGGGCCGACGTCGAGAAGGCGGCGCGTGGCCAGACGGTGTACTTCAACGCGTGGGCTGGCGACGCGACCATCAACCGGTACATTGCGTGGGCCGGCGACGAAGTGCAGCGCCGCTACGGCGTTAGGCTCGTCCTGGTCAAGGTCACCGACATCGCGGAGGCCGTCACGCGCATCCAGGCAGAGAAGGCTGCTGGTCGCACGACGGGCGGCTCTGTCGACCTCATGTGGATCAATGGCGAGAACTTCGCGAGCCTCAAAGCCGCCGGCCTGCTCTACGGTCCGTGGGTAGACTCGCTGCCGAACGCGCGCTTTCTCAATGCCTCAGACCCCACGCAGGAAACCGATTTCACGTTACCCACCGCCGGGCTTGAGATGCCCTGGGGCGGCGCGCGGTTCACGCTTTTCTACGACAGTGCGGCGATCAAGTCGCCCGCGCCGCAAGACCCGCAATCCTTGCTGGAGTGGATTCGTGCGCATCCCGGACGCTTCACGTATCCGCAGCCGCCCGACTTCATCGGGTCGAGTTTCCTCAAGCAGCTGCTGTTGCTGCTCGTCGCGGATCCTGCTCGACTGCAGCAGCCGGTCGCGGCGGACTTCGATTCCGTGACCCGGCCATTGTGGGCGTGGCTGGACGCAGCGCACCCGCAGCTGTGGCGTTCGGGCCGCACTTTTCCCCGGAGCCTGCCGGACCAGCGACGGCTGCTCGGCGATGGCGAAGTCGACTGGCTACTCGCGTTCAATCCCTCCGAAGGCGCCCGCGCGATCCGTGCCCGCGAGCTCCCCGCCTCCCTGCGCGGCATGCACTTCGCTCGAGGCGCGCTCGGCAACAGTCACTTCCTGGGGATCCCGTTCAACGCGTCGGCGAGTGCGGGTGCTCGCGTCGTCGCGAACTTCCTGCTGTCTCCAGAAGCGCAGGCACGGAAAGCAGATGCGGCCCACTGGGGCGATCCCACAGTCCTGTCGATGGGTGCGTTGAACCCGGCGGACCGGAAGCGCTTCGACGTTGGCGCGCAGGGCGCCGCCTGGCCCGCGCCAGTCCCGTTGCTACTTGAACCGCACCCGTCATGGACCCCCGCGCTGGAGCGGGCCTGGTCGATTCGCTACGGCACTCGATGAAGAGAGCGTCCGTCGTGCTGCTGCTGCTCATCGGCGTGATGCCGGTGGTCGCGGGCTTCATCGGAACGGTAATGGGTGCAGTGTCAGTCCCTGCCTGGCGCGAACTATTGGCAGAACCCGGACTGCTGCATGCCTCGCTACTCTCCATCGGTACCGGTGTTGCATCGACATTGCTGGCACTCGCCGTTGCACACATGGCGGTGGCGACGGCCTTCCTGCAGCAACGAGCCGCCACATTGCGCCTCGCGGCGTTACCTGCCCTCGCGACACCCCATGTCGCCATCGCCATTGGACTCGTACTGCTGCTCGCACCGTCGGGCCTGTTGCTGCGCGCAGTTTCGCCATGGGCGACCGGCTATGAGCAGGCACCCGATTGGGCCACGGTGCAAGATCCCTTCGGCCTCGCGCTGACGCTCGGATTGATCGTCAAGGAGGTACCCTTCCTGATCCTGGTTCTGCTCGGAGGGTTGTCCCAGGTGCCGGCCGACCGACTCATGATCCAGGGTCGTGTCCTGGGCTACGGTGCATTCAAGACCTGGTTTGTCGCAGTCGCACCGCTGCTGCACCGGCAATCGCGGCTCGCCACTGTAGCGGTGCTTGTGTTCGGGGTGACGAATGTCGAAATGGCGCTCGTGCTGGGGCCCACCACTCCGCCCACGCTATCGCTGCTCGTATGGCGTTGGTTTACGGATACGGATCTCGCGATCCGCTCGCAAGCCTATGCCGGCGCGCTGCTCATGCTGTTGATCTCTGCACTCGTCGTCGCATTGCTGGCCGGGGCTGCCCATGCCGTGCTGTCTCCGCGCTGGCGGGCGTGGGCAACAAACGGCCACCGTGCTCCCTCGCTGCGCCTCGACGGACTGGCTTCGCGCAACGTGGGCCGCGTAGTGCTCGGCCTAGGAGGAGCCGCGACAGTCGCTCTGTTGATCAGAAGTGTGGGCGGCGCATGGCGGTTCCCTGCAGTCTGGCCCGCCCGACTCTCCATAGCAGCATGGACCCAAGGCCTTCAGGACATGCGGGCCGCGGTAGCGGCATCCATCACCGTGGGCCTCGTCGCAGCCGTCATCGCCATTGGCATCGTACTGGCCGTGGCGGAGGTGCTGCATGACCGCCCCTTGGCGCGACGCCGCTTTGCGATGCTGCTGTTCATTCCGCTCGTGCTCCCGCAGATGGCATTTCTCTTCGGGCTGCAAACGGTGCTGATCCGTCTGGGGATGGATGGCCAGTGGACCGGAGTCCTGTGGAGCCACCTATTGTTCGTGCTGCCGTATGCCTGGGTCGTGCTGGCCGAAGCGCGTGCGCAGCTCCCTCCCGGCTACCGCATCGTCGCGCGTACACTGGGCGCTGGCCCCTTGACGACATGGGTAAACATCCTGTTGCCGCAGCTCCTCCGCTCCATCCTGGTCGCTGCCGGACTCTGTTTTGCGGTCAGCATGGCGCTCTACCTGCCTACTCAGTTCGCGGGCGGTGGCCGCATCGTCACGGTGACGACAGAAGCCGCCGTCGCGATGAGTTCCGGGGATCTGCGCTCTGCGGCGAGCTACGGCGTGATGCAGGCACTGTTGCCGCTCGTCGTCTTCGCAGTCACTGCATGGATCTCGCGGGCCCTGTTTGCCGACCGCAAGGGCATGCCGGCGTGAGCACGCTGACCCTCAAGGGCATCTCCCTGCAGGTCGCCGGCAAGACCCTGCTCGGACCAGTCGACGCCGAGATTCTTCCTGGCCAGATCCTTTCGATCGTCGGTCGCAGCGGCACCGGCAAGTCCAGCATGCTGGCCTTTCTCTGCGGTGTATTGCCTGCCGCCTTCTCGACCAGTGGTCGCGTGCTCATCGACGGCGAGGACCTTTCTGCCCTGCCTCCGGAGAGGCGCGGGTTCGGCATCCTGTTCCAGGACGACCTTCTGTTCCCCCATTTGAGCGTCGCGGGCAACGTCGCGTTTGGCTTGAGGCGCGCGGGTGTTCCGGGAGCGGGACGCGGCCCCGCGATCGAGACGGCCCTGGCGTCCTTCGGCCTGGCGGGCTTTGGTCCAAGCGATCCTGCCACGCTGTCCGGAGGAGAGCGGGCCCGCGTATCGCTGCTGAGAACGCTGTTATCCGAGCCCAAGGCCCTGCTGCTTGACGAGCCTTTTGCGCATCTGGACGACGAAACGCGCGGGAGCATCCGCACGCTCGTGTTCGACGAGATCAGGCGCCGGCAGCTCCCCACGGTGCTCGTAACGCACGACGCGGAAGATGTGGTGGCCGCGCAAGGACAGGTAATCCGGCTCGATGGTCCAGGAGCGCTGCCGTGATCGACGCAGGCCTGCAGAAGATCCTTGCCCGCCCGCTTGGTCTCGTCGGGCGCGCGCTCGCCGCGTCGGGCGTCTCAGCCAATGGCGTGACACTCGCGGGCCTGGGTGTCGCAGTGGTGCTGTCATTCGTGCTTGCCACGCAGCAGTATGCACTTGGCCTGTCTCTGCTCGCGCTGAACCGGTTGCTGGACGGCGTGGACGGCGCCATCGCGCGCGGAACGCAACGGACCGACTTCGGCGGCTATCTCGACAGCATCGCGGACTATGTGTTCTACGCGGGCGTGCCATTTGGCATGGCGCTCGCGAACCCGCGGGAGAATGCGTTGCCGGCCGCCGCGCTGCTGGCGAGCTTCCTGCTGACGGGAGCGAGTTTCCTGGCGTTTGCCGCGCTCGCTGCCAAACGCGGCCTGCAGCCGGACGCGTCACGGCCGAAGGCGTTCTTCTATTCGGTGGGACTGATGGAAGGCGCAGAGACCATCGCCTTCTTCGTGGCGATGCTGCTGTGGCCCGCGCACTTCGCCCTGCTCGCGTGGGTCTTCGCAGGACTCTGTGTGCTCACAGCCGTTCAGCGCAGCCTGATCGCGGCGAAGGCGTTTCGCTAGCCGGATTCAGGCTCGGGGCTGGGTGTAGGTGTCGCCGAACTGCTGGCGCAGCACGGCCTTCTGCACCTTGGCCATCGCGTTGCGCGGCAGCTCCGGCACGAGAAAGATCTTCTTGGGCGTCTTGAAGGCCGCAAGCTGCTCGCGCAGCGTTGCAATCAAGGCCGACTCGGTCACGGTGGCACCTGGCTTGACCACGACCGCCGCCATGACCACTTCGCCAAAATCGGGATGCGGCACGCCGAACACGGCACTCTCGGCCACGCCGGGCAGCGCATCGATGGCTTCCTCGATCTCCTTCGGATAGACATTGAGGCCGCCGGAAATGATGAGGTCCTTGGCCCGACCGACGATGCGGACATAGCCGTCCGGCTCCATCATCCCGAGGTCGCCCGTGATGAAGAAGCCGTCGGGACGGATTTCGGCCTTGGTCTTGGCCGGCATCTGCCAATAGCCCTTGCAGACATTCGGCCCGCGGACTTCGATCACGCCGATCTCGTCGATGGGCACGGCGAGGCCATGTTCGTCGGCAATGCGCAATTCCACGCCCGGTAGCGGCAATCCGACTGTTCCCGGATGACGGTCACCGTGCAGGGGATTCGAGCTGATCATCTGCGTCTCGGTCATGCCGTAGCGTTCGAGAATGCGATGGCCGGTGCGCGCCTCGAACTCCGCGAAGGTATCCGGGAGCAGCGGCGCAGAGCCGGAGATGAACAAGCGAACTGTCTTCACGCGATCGCGATCGAGGCGCGAGTCCGCAAGCAGCCGCGTATAGAACGTCGGCACGCCCATCATGACCGTGGACTTCGCGAGCGCATCGACCACCTGGCCGTCGAACTTCGGCAGCAGCTGGATCTTCGCGCCGCTGAAGAACGCACAGTGCAGCGCCACGAACAGGCCGTGGATGTGATACAGCGGCAACGCGTGCAGCAGCACGTCCTTGTCCGTGAACGCCCACAGGTCGACAAGCGTGGCCGCGTTGGAGATCAGGTTGTTGTGCGTGATCATCGCTCCCTTGGAGCGACCCGTCGTACCCGACGTGTAGCAGATCACTGCGAGGTCATCGTCCTCGCAATCGCAGACGTCGGCGAAGGGCTGCGCCCTGGCTGCCCGCTCGACCAGGTCACCGTCGCCGGCAATGCCCAGCGTCAGCAGTGTGGCGACGCCGGCCGCATTCGCAACCGGCTCGAGGACGGCCCGCTTTTCCGGCGTCGAGACCAGCACGCGCGGCGTCGCGTCGCCAAGGAAGTAGCTGATCTCGGCGGGCTGATAGGCCGTATTGAGCGGCATGTAGATCGCGCCGAGGCGCAGGCAGCCGAGATAGACGAACACATTCTCGAGCGACTTCTCGACCTGCACGGCGAGGCGGTCGCCGGCTTTAAGCCCCGCATCGCGCAGGACCGCTGCGTAACGCGCAGCGGCGTCATCAAGCTCCCGTCCCGTAACGAGGCGGGCACCGCTTTCGATGAGGACCCTGTCGGCGTGGGAACGGAACGTCGCTTCGAACCGGCGATACAGATTCGTCATGGCAGGTCCGTGCTCCCCATCAGGAAGCGGTCGCACTCACGCGCGGCGCCCCGGCCCTCATTGATCGCCCACACGACCAGGCTCTGGCCGCGGCGGCAATCGCCGGCAGCGAACACGCCCTGGACGCTCGTGGTGAACTGGCCATGCTCCGCCTTCACGTTCGTGCGGGGATCGAGATCCACCCCGAGTTCGCCGAGCAGGTGCAGCTCGGGCCCGAGGAAGCCCATGGCCAGCAGAACGAGTTCGGCAGGCTGCGTCTTCTCGGTGCCGGGTACTTCGACAGGCACGAACTGGCCCTTGTCGTTCTTGTCCCAGCGGATCTGCACGGTGACGATGGCCTTCACTGCGCCATGCCCGTCATCGACGAATTGCTTGAGCGTAGTCTGGTAGATGCGCGGATCGCTGCCGAACTTGGCAGCTGCTTCTTCCTGGCCATAGTCCATCTTGTAGACCTTGGGCCATTCGGGCCACGGATTGTCTTCGGCCCGGTCCATCGGCGGCTGCGGCATGATTTCGATCTGCACGACGTTCTTGCACAGCTGGCGCACCGCGGTGCCGACGCAGTCGGTGCCCGTATCGCCACCGCCCAGCACCACCACATTCTTTCCCTTGGCATGGATCGGACTGGCTTCCGGACCTTTGCCGAGCAGTGCTTGCGTGCTCTGGGTCAGGTAGTCCATCGCGAAATGCACGCCCTTCAACGCGCGCCCTTCGGCAGAGAGGTCACGAGGCTTCGTGGCACCGGTGCACAGCACGACAGCGTCGAACTCTTCGCGCAACTTCGCCGTTGCCACGTTGCCACCGACATTCGCATTGCAGACGAACTTGATTCCCTCCTGCTCCATGTGCTTGATCCGGCGCATGACGACGGCCTGCTTCTCGAGCTTCATGTTGGGGATGCCGTACATCAGGAGCCCGCCCGGACGGTCCGCGCGCTCGAACACCGTGACCGTATGACCGGCATGGTTGAGCTGCGCCGCGGCCGCAAGCCCCGCGGGACCCGACCCCACCACGGCCACCTTCTTGCCGGTGCGTACGGCGGGAGCCCTGGGAATGATCCAGCCCTCTTCCCAGCCATGCTCGATGATGGTGTTCTCGATGTTCTTGATCGTGACCGGCGGATTGTTGATGCCGAGCACGCACGACCCTTCGCACGGTGCCGGGCACACGCGGCCCGTGAACTCCGGGAAGTTGTTGGTCTTGTTCAGGCGCTCGAGCGCTTCGCGCCACAGGCCGCGATACACGAGATCGTTCCATTCCGGAATGAGGTTGTTGACCGGGCAGCCCGAGGCCATGCCGCTGATCAGCGTGCCGGTATGGCAGAACGGCACGCCGCAATCCATGCAGCGCGCAGCCTGCGACTTCAGCCGCTTGTCTTCCATGTGGTGATGGAATTCGTTCCAGTCGCCCACGCGCTCGGCCGGCGACCGGTCCACCGGCAGTTCACGCAGGTATTCGATAAAGCCCGTCGGTTTTCCCATGACGTCGTTCTTGTAATCCGTATCAGTTGCCGCCGACCCGTGACAGGTCGCGGGAGTTTTCTTCGAAGGCGACCATGATGGCTTCTTCGCCGGACAGGCCCTGCTGGTGCGCACGCCGGATGCCCGCAAGCATGCGCTTGTAGTCGCGCGGCATGACCTTGACGAACTTCGCGGACAGCGTCGGCCATGCATCCAGGATGGCCTGCGCTTTCGCGCTCCTGGTCATCGTCCAATGCGACTCGATCATCACGCGCAACTCGATCAGCTCCTCGGCATCGTCGAGCGGCTCGATGTCGACCATCTGCCGGTTGACGCGCGTCGGGAAATCGCCGTGTTCGTCGAACACGTATGCTACGCCGCCCGACATGCCGGCACCGAAGTTGCGCCCGGCGCGGCCGAGCACGACAACGCGTCCGCCGGTCATGTACTCGCAACCGTGGTCGCCGATGCTCTCTACGACGGCCTGGGCACCGCTGTTGCGAACGGCAAAGCGCTCGCCGGCGCCGCCGCGGATGTACACCTCGCCACTCGTTGCGCCGTACAGACCCACGTTGCCGACGATGATGTTGTCTTCGGCCTTGAACGTGGCATCGGCAGACGGATAGATCACCAGCTTGCCGCCGGAAAGACCCTTGCCGATGTAGTCGTTGCCGTCGCCTTCGAGATGGAACGTCATGCCGCGAGGCAGGAACGCGCCGAAGCTCTGGCCGGCCGAGCCCTTGAAGCGGATGCGGATCGTGTCCTCGGGCAAGCCGCGCGCGCCCCAGCGCTTGGTCACTTCGCTGCCGGTGATCGTGCCGACGACGCGATTGACATTGCGGATCGGCAGATCGGCCATGACCGTCTCGCGCCGCTCGATGGCCGGCTTGCACAGGTCCAGCAGTACCGTGAGGTCGAGCGACTTGTCGAGGCCGTGGTCCTGCGGAATCTGGTGATAGCGCCCCACCTCGGGGCCGACATCCGGCTGATAGAGGATGTTGCTGAAGTCGAAACCCTTGGCCTTCCAGTGATCGATGGCCTTGCGGGGTTCGAGCCGCTCGACGTGACCGACCATCTCCTCGATGGTGCGGAAGCCGAGCTGGGCCATGATCTCGCGCATGTCATCGGCGATGAAGCGCATGAAGTTCACTACATGCTCCGGCTTGCCCGCGAAGCGCTCGCGCAGCTTCGGGTCCTGCGTGGCCACACCCGCAGGGCAGGTGTTGAGGTGGCAGACCCGCATCATGATGCAGCCGGTCGCCACGAGCGGCGCCGTGGCGAAGCCGAACTCTTCTGCACCGAGCAGGGCGGCAATCACGACGTCGCGTCCCGTCTTCAGCTGGCCGTCGGTTTCGACAGCGATGCGGCTGCGCAGGTTGTTGAGCACGAGCGTCTGGTGGGTTTCGGCAAGGCCGAGTTCCCACGGCAGGCCCGCGTGCATCGTCGACGTTTGCGGCGAGGCACCGGTGCCCCCGTCGTAGCCGCTGATGAGTACGACATCGGCGTGCGCCTTCGCGACACCGGCAGCGACCGTGCCCACGCCTACTTCCGCTACGAGCTTCACGCTGACGCGCGCATGCCGGTTGGCGTTCTTGAGGTCGTGGATCAGCTCCGCGAGGTCCTCGATGGAATAGATGTCGTGATGCGGCGGAGGCGAAATCAGGCCGACACCGGCTGTCGTGTGGCGCGTCTTTGCGATCCACGGATAGACCTTCGATCCCGGCAACTGGCCGCCTTCGCCAGGCTTTGCGCCCTGCGCCATCTTGATCTGCAGTTCGCGTGCGTTGACGAGGTAGTCACTGGTCACGCCGAAGCGGCCGGACGCCACCTGCTTGATGGCCGAGTTCTTCGAGTCGCCGTTCGCCATCGGCTTGTACCGCTCGGGGTCCTCACCGCCTTCGCCCGTGTTGCTCTTGCCGCCGATGCGGTTCATCGCGATGGCGAGCGTCTCGTGGGCTTCCTGGCTGATTGAGCCGTAGGACATCGCACCCGTCTTGAAGCGCTTCATGATGGCTTCAGCGGATTCCACCTGGTCGAGCGGAATGGCCTTGCCCGGCTTGAAGTCGAGCAGGCCGCGCAGCGTCGACAGGCGCTTGGCCTGGTCGTTGATCAGCTGCGCGTAGCTCTTGTAAGTAGCGTAGCTGCCGGTGCGCACCGCCTTCTGCAAGCGATGGATCGATTCCGGGTTGAAGAGGTGGTGCTCGCCTTCCGCGCGCCACTGGTACAGGCCGCCCACGGGGAGCGTGTGGCCGTTCACTTCGCGCTCGGGGAACGCGGCGTGATGACGCATCAGCACTTCCTTGGCGATCAGCTCGACGCCGATACCGCCGATGCGCGACGGTGTGCCCGCGAAGTATTCGTCGATTACGTGCTGGTGCAGGCCGACCGCCTCGAACACCTGCGCACCGTGGTAGCTCTGGACGGCCGAGATGCCCATCTTGGACATCACCTTCACGACGCCCTTGGTCGCGGCCTTGACGAAGTTCTTGCACGCCGTCTTGTGGTCGACGTTCGGCAGCATGTCCTCGCGGATCATGCCGTCGATCGTCTCGAAGGCGACGTACGGATTGATCGCGCTGCAGCCGTAGCCGATCAGGAGCGCGAAGTGATGGATCTCGCGTGCGTCACCTGCTTCGAGCACGAGGCTCGCCCGTGTTCTCAGGCCGGCGCGAATCAGGTAGTGGTGCAAGGCAGAGATGGCGAGCAGCGACGGAATGGGCGCGTTGCCCCGGTCCACACCGCGGTCGCTCGCGATCAGGATGCTGCACTCCTCTTCCTCGATGAGGCGGCGCGCTTCCACGCACAGGTCCTCGATCGCCTTGACCATGCCGGCTTCGCCGCGGATCGCGGGGAACAGCATCGACAGCGTGCCCACCTTCAATTGCGGCAGGTCCACGCGGCGGATCTTCGCGAAGTCCTCGTTCGTGAGGACCGGGCCCTTGAGCTGCAGGCGGCGGCAGTCGGAAGGCCGCGGCTCGAGCAGGTTGCCTTCGGTTCCAAGGAGCACCTCAGACGACGTGATCAGCTCTTCGCGGATGCAGTCGATCGGCGGATTCGTCACCTGCGCGAACAGCTGCTTGAAGTAGTCGAACAGCAGGCGCGGGCGCGCG
>JBEBIT010000150.1:0-2922 GCA_040080215.1 Steroidobacteraceae bacterium | reverse complement strand
AGGATGGACCAGAAACACGACTTCATAGTGTCTCAACATATCGATACGTCCCTTTGGATAAAGCCTCCCGTCAAAGCGGTGAGGCAAGGAGTTGTTGCTTCCAGGTCGCCCCGGAAGGCCGGCAATGGTAACGGAGCGACTCCGCTCGCGCAATCAAGGATTTGCAGGCCGGACGACCTTTGCCTAGCGTTTGGGCGGACCTTGCGGCGGCCGACGCTGCCTCGTGGCCTCGAACAGCAGCACGCCCGTTGCGACGGACACGTTCAGGCTCTCCACGGATCCCGACATCGGGATACGGACCAGCGAATCGCAGTGCTCGCGGGTCAGGCGCCGGAGGCCCTCCCCTTCAGACCCCATCACGATGACTAAAGGCCCTTTGAGATCAGCAGCATACACGTCCATCTCGGCTTCACCGGCCGCACCCACGACCCACAGCCCGCGGTCCTTCAGATGCCGCAAGGTCCGTGCGAGGTTGACCACGTGGATCAGCGGGGTGGTTTCAGCCGCCCCGGAGGCCACCTTGCGAACGGTTGAATTAAGGCCGGCAGCCCGGTCGCGCGGCACGATCACGGCATGGACGCCCGCCGCATCCGCCGTCCGCAAACAGGCCCCGAGATTGTGGGGATCCTGGACGCCATCGAGGACCAGCACGAACGGGGCCGCTCCCGCCTTGTCCAGGATGTCATCCAGCGCGCCCTCCCCCTGGGGCCCCGCCGCCTCCACCCGGGCAATGACGCCCTGGTGCCGGGCATTGCCCGACACCTGGTCCAACTCGCGAACATCGTGCCGTTCGACCGCAATCCCCGCCGCACGGGCGAGTTGCTCGATTGTCTCGATGCGCGCATCGCCGCGGCCCCGCTGCAACAGAATGTCGGTAACGCGACTTGCCTGATTCTCGAGCAACGCCTGCACCGCGTGCAGGCCGAATACGACTGCCGTTTCCGTCACGATCGCTTGGGTCCTTTGCGTTGCTGCCGCCCACCGCCGCGACCCTTGTCGCGCTGCCACGGATGGCGAGCCTGCTCGCTGGCACGCGGACGCTCGGCCAGTTCGAAGTCGATCTTGCGCTCGTCGATGATGACGTTGATGAGCCGCACCTTGAGATGATCGCCGAGGCGGAAAACGCGTTTGCTGCGCTCGCCGACCATGCGGTAACCGGACTTGTCGCGGCTGAAGTAGTCGGAGCCGAGCGCGCTGACGTGGATCAGTCCGTCGATCTGGACGCCGGCCACCTGCACGAACAGCCCGAAGTCCACGACGCCTGTGACGAGCGCCTCGAACTCCTCGCCGATCTTGTCCTGCATGTATTCGCACTTGAGCCACGACATCGCATCGCGCGTCGCTTCGTCGGCGCGACGTTCCTTGAACGAGCACTGCTGGCCGAAGACGTCCATCGCCGTCAGCGACGCAGGCAGTGCGTCCGCCGTGCCATTGCGCAGCACATGCCGGATACCCCGGTGGACGATCAGATCGGGATAGCGGCGGATCGGCGACGTGAAGTGGGCGTACTCCGTGAGCGACAGCCCGAAGTGCCCGATGTTCTCCGGCTGATAGACGGCCTGCGGCAGCGTACGGACCACGACGGTCTCGATCAGGTGCCCCTCCTCCTTGCCCGCTGCTTGCTCGAGGACAGCACTCAGATCTTCAGGCGTCAGCGGCCGACCGACCGGCAACTCGATCGCGAAGCCCTTCAGGAATTCGCGCAACTGGTCGAGGCGGTCCGCCTCCGGCTGGCCATGCACGCGATACAGCGTCGGGATCTTGTGCTTCTTGAGGAAGCGCGCCGCCTGCACGTTCGCGGCGATCATGCATTCCTCGATCAGCCGGTGCGCATCGTTGCGTGCCTGCTCGACGAATGTCGCGATGCGGCCGTTCTCGTCAAAGCGCGCCTTCATTTCCGGCGCATCGAAGTCGAGTGCCCCGCGCAGCTGGCGCTGCTTGTAGAGGGCCTGGAAGACGTCATAGAGGTTCTTGAGCGGCTCGCCGAGCGCGGGATTCTTCGCGAATGGCTTGGCCGGTTGCGCGAGGTACGCGGCCACTTCCGTATAGGTGAGCCGTGCCGCCGAGCGCATCAATCCTTCGAAGAAACGGGCGCGAGTGACCTTGCCGTTATCGGCGATGCGCATCTCGCACACCATGCACAGGCGGTCGACGAGCGGATTCAGCGAACACAGCCCGTTGGACAACGCCTCCGGCAACATCGGGATGACGCGGTTCGGGAAGTACACCGAGGTACCCCGGTGCAATGCTTCCTGGTCGAGGGCCGTCCCGAAGTCGACGTAGTGACCGACATCGGCGATCGCCACGAGCAGCTTCCAGCCCGTGCCGACCCTTTCGCAGTACACCGCGTCGTCGAAGTCCCGGGCGTCCTCACCGTCGATGGTGACGAGCGACAATTCGCGCAGGTCTTCCCTGCCGCGTTTCGCAGCGGGTGACACGGCATGGCCGAACACGGCGGCTTCAGCAACCGCCTCCGGCGGAAACTCGAACGGCAGCCCATGCGAGTGAATCGCAATCTCGGTTTCCATGCCCGGTGCCGCATGTTCGCCCAGCACCCGCGTGACCGACCCGAGCGGTTGTGCCGTGCGACTCGGTTGCTCGGTAATCCGCACGAGCACCACCTGCCCCGGCAGCGCGACGCCCACTTCGCCACGCGGCACCAGCACGCGATGGCTGATGCGCGGGTTGTCCGGCACCACGAAATAGATGCCCGACTCTTCATACAGCCGGCCGACGATCTCGAGCGTGCCGCGCTCCAGCACTTCGACGATGACGCCCTCGGGCCGGCCGCGGTGATCCACGCCGGTCGAACGGGCCGCGGCGCGGTCGCCGTGCATGACCTGCTGCATCTGCCGGTTGGACAGATATAAGGGAGCCTCCGTCCGGTCGTCGGGCTGCAGGAACCCGTAGCCGTCCTTGTGG
>JBEBIT010000149.1:0-2928 GCA_040080215.1 Steroidobacteraceae bacterium | reverse complement strand
ATTGCCGATGGTCGCCACGCAGCCGGGTAACCGGGCACGCAGATTGTCGAGGCCCCGCACGAGCTGCATCGCTGCGCGCCACTCCAGGAATAGGGGTTAGAAAACGAGGGGCGCAGTATAGGGGACGTCACGTTCCCGCGGGCGTTCGCATGCGGAAATCACGGACCCGGGCACCCAGCAGCCACAGCACCGCGAAGTAGGTCGCCCCGCCTCCGGCAACACACCCGGCAAGGGTCATGACACGCTCCAAGGCGCCTCGCGCCAGCCAGGTTTCCACTTCCCCGCCCGCCCAGTAGAGGAACAGCCCCATCCCGGCGCCGGCGCCGGCCACTTGCACGCCCAGCGCCTTCCAGCCCGTCCCTGGATGGAAGACCTGCTGCTTGCGCAATCCGCGGTACAGCAGCCACGCATTGCACAGCGCACTGATCCCGTTCGTCAGCGCGAGGCCAACGTGGGCGCCCGGGGTATCGAGGTTGCCCGTCGAGAGCAGTGCGACCACGTAGACGACGTTCAACGCCATGTTCAGCGCAAGGCACTGGAGTGCCGTCCGCATGGGCGTCCGCGTGTCCTGGCGCGCGAAATAGCCGGGGGCAAGCACCTTGATGCAGCTCCAGCCGAACAGCGCAAAGGCAAACGCCCGCAGCGCGTACGTCGTCATGTAGACGTCGGTGGCGACGAACGCACCGTAGTTGAAGATCACCACGGTCAACGGCCCCGCGAGCGCAAACAGCGCCACGGAAGCCGGGACGACGATCAGGCAGACGAGCCGCATCGCCCAATCGAGCGTCGCGGAAAAGCGCTCGGGAGAGGCCTCGGCGTGATGCGACGAGAGGCTCGGCAGGATCACGGTGGCGAGCGCAATGCTGAAAACCCCGAGCGGAAACTCGACCAGCCGGTCCGCCCAGTTGAGCCACGCGATGCTGCCCGTGACGAGGAATGATGCAATCACCGAGTTCAGCACCAGCCCGAGCTGCCCCATCGATGAGCCCAGGATCGCGGGCAACATCAGGTTGCCGATCCGCTTCACTCCCTCGTGCTGCCGGTTCCACCGAGGCCTGCGGATCAGCCCGAGCGCAGCCAGCGGCGGAATCAGGAAAGCAAGCTGCGCGATACCGGCAACGAATACGCCGATCGCCAACGTCAGGCCGGGGTTCTGGGTACGGGGGGCAATGAATGCGGCGACGACGATGCCGATGACATTGAGCAACGTGGTCGACAACGCCGGCATCGCGAACCTGTGGAAGCTGTTGAGCACGCCGCCCGCCAATGCCGTGAGCGACACGAACAGCAGGTACGGGAACGTCCAGCGCAGCATCTCTACGGTCAGGTCGAATTTCGGGATGTCCTGCCGGAAGCCGGGTGCAAACAGCAGGATCAGGAGCGGTGCGATCACCACGCCCAGCACGGAGGCGACGGCCAGCACCGTCCCGAGTGTCCCGGCCACGCTGTCGACCAGCTCGCGCGTCTCCTCGTGCGACCGCCTCACCCGGTACTCGGACACGACCGGCACGAACGCCTGCGAGAACGCGCCCTCCGCGAACAGCCGCCGCAGGTAGTTCGGGATCTGCCACGCGATCAGGAAGGCATCGATGATCCCGGACGTCCCGCCGAACGTCCTGGCCAGCACCATCTCCCGAACCAGCCCCGTGATCCGGGACAGCAGCGTCATCGACCCGACGATGCCGGTACTGCGTAAAAAGCCCTTGCCACTCATGGAGGTGGGAGCAGGACTTCAGACATGGCGGGAGGAGGCATGGGTGGGGATGGTAAGGCAAAAGGGCGCAGAAGAATGAGCGACCGGCTGGCTTTGCCAGCAAATGGCGTACCCGCAAAGGGCCAACTTCGTTGGCAAATGGCCTGGCGGCAGGCCAGATACTGAGCGCACACGGACGATTATCGATTGGCTCACGCGCCAGTGGTCTATGGCCTCGGCCGGACTTCCAGTCTCCCCTCTGGTTTGCCGGCAGGCCATTTGCCAACGAAGTTGGCCATTTGCCGGAGGCCATTTGTCGACAGAGTCGACCGGTCGCGCTTTCGCCACCCCCTCCACCGCCTTTACCGATAGCCACGCAACCAGCCGTCTTCGCTAACGCACCGTATAAGCTTGCTTTTCCCCCCTCGCCTCGTCAGAATTCGCGCCTCTTTTTTGGACGTTCAGGGATACTCCGTGGCCAATATCAAGTCAGCCGAAAAGCGCGCAAAGCAGAACGTGAAGCGTCGTGCCAGCAACATGGCAACGCGTTCCAGGTTCCGCACCGCCGTCAAGGGCGCCCTCGCCGCCGTCAGCGCCGGCAAGAAGGACGAAGCCGCCGCTTCCGTCAAGGCAGCGACGCCGGTCATCGACTCGATGGTCAACAAGAAGCTCATCCACAAGAACAAGGCTGCTCGCCACAAGCGCCAGCTCAATGCGGGCCTGAAGGCCCTCGCGCTGGCTGCCAAGTAAGCCGCGCGCGCCGCCCTTCGGGGTGACGGCACGCAGAATGAAAAAGCCGGGCATTGCCCGGCTTTTTTGTTGCCCCCGATTTCCTGCGCAACCTACTCCCCGAGTTCGGCGGCTTCCTTTCGCTCGAGCTCGGCGCGTGCGGCATCGAGTTCCGCCTTTTCCTCTTCCAGCCGGCCCATGATCGCCTGGATGAGTTCGTCGGTGCCCTTCTTGGCCAGGCCTGAGATCCGGAACACGGGGCCCTTGAAGCGCAGCCGCCGCACGATGTCCTTGCAGAGCTTTTCAGCCTCGTCCGGTGGCAGCAGGTCCACTTTGTTCAGGATCAGCCACCGCTCCTTGGCGGCGAGCTCCGGGCTGTATTTCTTGAGCTCGGCCGCAATCGCGCGCGCATCCTTGACCGGATCTTCGTCCGGGTTCGGGGGGCTGATATCGACCAGGTGCAGCAGGATGTGCGTTCGCTGCAGGTGACGCAGGAACTGCAGGCC
>JBEBIT010000148.1:0-2942 GCA_040080215.1 Steroidobacteraceae bacterium | reverse complement strand
GACCTGGTGCTCGCGGACTACAGCCTGCCGGGATTCGACGGCTTCAAGGCCCTGGCCATCCTGCGCGAGCATCATCCGGACGTGCCCTTCATCTTCGTGTCCGGATCCCTGGGTGAAGAACGGGCCACGGAAGCGCTGAAGAGCGGCGCGACGGACTATGTGGTCAAGGACCGGTTGCCGCGACTGCCCGCCGTCGTGCAGCGCGCGCTGGCGGAAGCGCGCGAGCGTCGGGACCGGCGCGAGGCACAAGGCGCACTGGACGCGCAGCGGACGCTGCTCAGCACGCTGATCGACAACCTGCCCGTCGTCGTCTTCGCAGTGGACAGCGACCAGCGCATCACGGTCGTCAATCCCGAGTTCCTGAAGCTGATCAGCCGCGACCGCGGCGCCGTGATCGGCCATCCCAAGGCGGAGTTCCCCGAACTCGAGCGGCTGTTGCCGGCCGGCGCGTTGCGGGCGGAAGGGTCGCACAGCGGGCGCGACTACTACGAAGCGGCATGGGAGAACCCGGATGGCAGCTTCCGGTGGTTCATGAGTTCGGAGATCCCGCTGCGTGACTCCTCCACCGGCGCAGTAGTCGGCACCTTGAGTACAAGCCGCGAGATCACGGCATTCAGGGACCTGACGCATGAACTGCTAGAAGTCTCGAACCGCGAACAGCAGCGACTCGGCAGCGACCTGCACGACGGATTGGGACAGGACCTCACGGGCCTCTCGCTGCTGCTGCGCGGGCTCGAAGTGCAGCTTGCGCTGGAAGCACCGGCCTACGTCCCGCAGGTAACCCGCATCCGCGAACTGGTCGCAGGCGCCATCCAGAGCACGAGGCTGCTGGCGCGGGGCCTTGCGCCGGTCAACCTTGAACGCGGCGGGTTGCCGGAGGCGCTGCGCAACCTTGCGGAGCTGTGCAGGGAGACTTACGGCATCGAATGCACGTTCCGCAACACGGGCAACGAAGTGCCGCACCTGAACGAAAGCGCTGCGACGCACCTGTTCCGGATCGCACAGGAAGCGACCACCAATGCCGCCCGCTACGCGCGCGCGACCCGGCTGTCGATAGAGGTGCAAGCCACGGCGCGAAGACTGAGGCTCGCCATCACGGACAACGGCATCGGCCTCTCCGCCGGCCTCAAGAGCAGCCGTCCCGGCATGGGCCTCAAGATCATGGAGTACCGCGCGCGGATGCTGGGCGCTGCGCTTGCACTCGAGGAACCCGAATTCGGCACGCGCGTGACGGTGACGTGTCCGCTGCTGCTGTTGTTGCCGGCGGATAAAAGCGGTGCCGCGCCTGCGAGGCCAAAGCCGCCCGGGAATCCCTGATTGATGTCGTCGCCGCCCGCGCTCAGCGGGCGGAGCGTGCAGCGGCCGGATAGCCGCTCTGCCAGGCCCTGGCCAGCGACTCCAGTTCGGCGGCGGGCACCGCCTTCGAAATCAGCCGCCCCTGCAGGGCCTCGCAGCCGGCTGCGTCCATGAACTGGAATTGCGCCTCCGTCTCGATGCCCTCCGCGCAGACGGTGAGCGAAAGCCTGTGGGCGAGCTCGACGATGGCGGTGACGACGGTCGCTGCTGCCTGCGTATGCGGCAGCTCGGACACGAGGCTGCGATCGATCTTGATCTCGGTGAACGGCATGCGGTAGAGCTGCGTGATCGACGACGTTCCGGTACCGAAATCGTCGAGCGAGAGGGCAATTCCCTTCACGCGCAGCCGGGTAAACACATCGGTGACCAGCTCGGCATCGTGCAGCGACGAGGCCTCGGTCACTTCAATCGTCAACAGTTCCGGCGGAAGGTCGTACTCGCGCAACAACCGGCCCAAACGATCCGGGAAGCCGACGTCCCGCACGAGCCGCGGCGACAGATTGACCGCTACGCCGAGCGAATGGCCATGTTCACGCCACAGCCCCGCCTGACGCACGGCATCCGAGAGCACGAAATCGGTAATGGCAACGATCATGTCGTTGCCCTCGGCGAGCGCGAGGAACTGGCCCGGATACAGGAGGCCGAGCCGAGGATGCTGCCAACGCACCAGCGCTTCCGCGGCGCGGATTTGCCAGGTGCCGCCTTCGCGCACCAGCTTCGGCAGGTAGTGGACCACCATCTCCATCTCGTCGATGCCCCGCTTCAGGTCGTCGGCCCTGAGCCGCGCTTCGCTGTCGAGCTGGGTCTGGAGCAATGCCTCGAGATCCTCGAGCAGGATGGGCTTCTGCAGGACACCGAGCATCTTGAGGCCGAGCGAATCGCCGACCTGCCGGGCACTCACGAGAACTCGCTGGTCCATGCCGCTGACCAGCAGCACGCCCGTGTCGATGGCGAGGCGGGCCAGGTTGCGGATGACCTCGACCCCGTCCATGCCGGGCAGCTGCAGGTCGAGCACCACCAGCGACGGGCGTCGACGGGCGAGCTGGTCGAAGAACTCGGCCGAAGTGCGGGCGGTAAGGACCTGGAAGCCGACTCCCGTCGCAACGTTTTCAATCAAGTCCAGGAAGTCGAGTTCGTCGTCAAAGGCCAGCAACAGGTTCGTTTCGACTTGTCTCATCATCTCGGTGTCTGCTTGTCCTTGCTCAGGCGGCGGTAGTACTCCGCCACGGCGTCCTTGTATTCCTCGGGTACCCTATCGGCCACGGCCGTCCGAACTTTCGCGGATCCCCGGTTTTCCAGCCCCTGGGACAACCGCAGTTCCAGCTGTTCGAGCAAAGCCAGGTTGGCTTTCAGTTCCCTGTCAAGAACTTGCGATCCTCCCTGGAAGCGCGCCTGCTCGATCTGGCTGGCAAGCCGGCGCAGGGCCTCGAGGTCGGCGTCCGATACCCCGCGCTGATCCAGTTCCGGCAACGCCTCCCGCACTTCGCGCGAGGCCGCTGCGAGGTCGCGGCGCATGTCGTCCCGGATGTCGACGGGCGCTGAACCGGTCGCCGGCCGATCCCACCAGCTGCCCCGCCAGCCACCCC
>JBEBIT010000017.1:0-54983 GCA_040080215.1 Steroidobacteraceae bacterium | reverse complement strand
TATCGCGAGTTCGGACTGCCCGCCATCCACAACCCGTTCTTCACGCCGATCAACTACTACTCGCGCAGCTATGTCGTCGCGACGCTCGTGCCGACGTGGCGGGACCCGGCCAAGAACGCGAGGTCTCGCGAGTTGTTTGGTCGCCTCGTCGATCGCTCTGCTGAACATGGCTGGGGCTGCTATCGCACGTCGCCCGCGTTCCAGGAGCGCGTGGTGTCCAAGTATTCGTTCAACAACAACGCTCTCCTCAAGTTCCAGGAGAAGCTCAAGGACGGCATCGATCCGAACGGCATCCTGTCGCCAGGCCGTTACGGTATCTGGCCGGCCAACATGCGGAGGAACCGGGCATGAAGCGCGTCGCTCTCGTTGTTTCACTGATCGCGCTCAGTGCGCCCCTTGCTTCGCAAGCAGCTGCTCCCGTGGGCTCGCCAGACAATGGCAAGCTCGTGTACGAGAAGTGGTGCCTGCCGTGCCATGGCTCGCGCGTGGCGACTGGGTTCCCGGGTACTACGAATGCGCTGTATCCCGGCGCCGCTGCACTTGCGATCAAGTACAAGGGTACGCAGCCGCCCTTGCTCACCGACCGCACGAACCTGACGCCCGAACTCGTGAAGACCGTCGTACGCAATGGCATCTCCGCGATGCCGCGTTCACGCAAGACCGAGATCAACGACGCCGAGCTCAATGACATCGCCGCGTACCTGACGCAGAAAAAGAAGAAGTAGTCTCCACGTCCTGTCCGCCGCCGTGTGGCGGCGGATAGATGCATCCCACGCGGCTTAGTAGACTGCCGGCCAAGCCTGCTGCCATTGCGCAGGTAGTGTTGGCGAGTCAATCCCGGCGTACTGATGCACACACCTGACTCAGATCCAGCAATACGCGCCGGCGCACTCGCGGGCCTGCGCGTTCTCGACCTCTCACGCGTGCTCGCCGGCCCCTGGTGCTCCCAGATGCTTGCCGATCTCGGCGCCGACGTCGTCAAGGTCGAGCGGCCACTGACCGGTGACGAGACTCGCGCATGGGGGCCGCCGTGGCTCAAGCACGACGACGGTACGACCAGCGGAGAGTCGGCCTATTTCCTGGGCACGAATCGCAACAAGCGTTCGCTCACCGTCGATCTCGCTCATCCCGAAGGCCAACGCCTGATTCGCACTCTCGCGACGCAGGCCGACGTGGTGCTCGAGAACTTCAAGACTGGAGGCCTGAAGCAGTACGGACTGGACTATGCCACGCTCGCTGCGCTGAATCCGCGACTGATCTATTGCTCGATCACGGGCTTTGGCCAGACGGGTCCCTATGCCGAGCGGTTGGGCTATGACTTCCTGGTGCAGGGCATGGGCGGGCTGATGAGTCTTACTGGCGTGCCTGACGGCCAGCCGGGTGGAGGTCCCATGAAGGTGGGCGTGGCGCTGACCGATGTCATGACCGGCCTGCACGCGACCATCGCGGTGCTCGCAGCGTTGCAGCGTCGGCATGTGAGCTGCGTGGGCCAGCACATCGACCTCGCTCTGCTCGACGTGCAGGTCGCTGCCCTCGCCAACCAGGCCGCGAATTTCCTGGTGGCAGGCCAGGTGCCGAAGCGGATGGGCAACGCCCACCCGAGCATCGTGCCGTACCAGGACTTTCCCACTGCGGATGGCTACATGATCATCGCCGTCGGCAACGACAGTCAGTTCACGAGTCTCTGTGGTGCGCTCGGATTCCCGCAGTGGAGTGGCGATGAACGGTTCGCCACCAATCCCGCGCGGGTTCGCCATCGCGACGAACTGATCGCACTGATCCGCGCAGTCACGTCGACACGAACGACGGCAGCGTGGCTCGAGAGGATGGAAGAGGCGAAGGTGCCTTGCGGTCCGGTCAATACGCTGGACCAGGTCTTCGCTGATCCGCAGGTGCGCGCGCGGGGTCTGCGTATCGAGATGACTCACCCGGCCGCTTCCGCGGTACCGCTGGTGGCCAATCCCATCCGGTTGTCCGAGTCCCCGGTGAGCTACCGGTTACCTCCACCCACGCTGGGTCAGCATACGGATGAAGTGCTGCGTGACTGGCTTGGCCTCGGCGCTTCGGCGATAGCCGAGTTGCGCCAGCGCCAGGTCATTTGACAAAGACTCGTAGCGCGCCATATCGAGAGCCTACACTGCGTGCCTGAAGCCAGACCTGACCCTTGAAGGAAGAAGATGGACGCCAAGCACACGCATTCTGCAATCGTTGCCGCCGACGTGGCGCCGCGGACCAAGCCGTCGAACTATCCCGAGCCGTTTGCGTCGCGCATGGCTGGACGCGTCAAGCGAGCGCTGGGAGATCCCTTCGGGCTCACGAATTTCGGTGTCAACCTGACGCGGCTCGTGCCCGGTGCCGTGTCGGCGCTGCGCCATGCGCATGGCAAGCAGGATGAGTTCATTTACGTGCTGGAAGGCCGTCCGAGCCTCATCACGGATGCCGGCGAGCAGGTTCTCTCGCCCGGCATGTGTGCCGGCTTCAAGGCAGGAACGGGAGATGGCCACCAGCTGGTCAACCGCACCCAAGCAGACGTGGTCTATCTTGAAGTCGGCGACCGATCAGCGGGCGATACGGCTGTGTATCCCGACGACGATCTGCAGGCTGTGTTGGTGGAAGGGCAATGGCGCTTCCTGCACAAAGACGGATCGCCTTACTAGGTCGATGTGTGTCCCGAGTCGTTGGCAGGAGTCTTCATGCCGCATGTCCTGATCATTCACGAAGTCGAGTCGTATCCAGCGTGGAAGGCCGTCTTCGACAAGGCAGCGGGGATAAGGAAGGCCGCCGGCGAGCTGAGCTATCAGCTGCTGCGGTACGACACCGACGCGAACCGCATCGTGCATTTCTCGACATGGTCGTCACTCGACAATGCGCGACGCTTCTTTGAATCCCCCGAATTGGTCCGGATCCGCAAGGACGCGGGGGTCAAGGCACCGGAGTTCCTGTATCTCGAGGAACTGGAGCGGGGAGCCCTCTAGACCTCACCGCCGGGAGAGACTCAGCGCCCGACTCGGTCCTGCAGGGACTTGGGATAGCGCGCGCCTTCGATGGTGATGCCCGCGAGCGCGGCTTCGATGTCGTCCAGGTCGTCGCTTGTGAGCTCAAGGGTCGCGGCAGCCAGGTTCTCTTCGAGACGGTGCAGCTTGGTGGTGCCGGGAATCGGCACAATCCATGGCTTCTGCGCGAGCAGCCACGCAATCGCGATCTGCGCTGAAGTGACCTGCTTCTGCGCAGCGATCCGACCCAGCGCTTCGACCAGCACCTGATTGGCCCTGCGGGCTTCGGGTGTGAAGCGCGGTACGACGTTGCGGAAGTCGGTGCTGTCGAAGGCGGTGTTCTCGTTGATGGTGCCCGTCAGAAAGCCCCGGCCCAGCGGGCTGAACGGCACGAAGCCGATGCCGAGTTCCTCAACGAGCGGCAACACATCCTTCTCCGGCTTGCGCCACCACAGTGAATACTCGCTCTGCAGCGCTGTCACCGGCTGCACGGCGTGCGCGCTGCGAATCGTCGCGACGCCTGCTTCGGACAGCCCGAAGTACTTGACCTTGCCCTGCGTGATCAACTCCTTCACTGCACCCGCGACGTCCTCGATGGGTACATTCGGGTCCACGCGGTGCTGGTAGAGCAGGTCGATGCGGTCCGTCCTGAGCCGTTTGAGCGCGGCTTCGGTGACTTGCCTGATGTTCTCGGGCCGGCTGTCCATGCCTCGCTGGGTGATGCCACCTGCAAAGCCGAACTTGGTGGCAATGACCACTTGATCGCGGAAGGGAGCGAGTGCTTCGCCCAGGACTTCTTCGTTGACGAACGGGCCGTAGGCTTCGGCCGTATCGAAGAACGTCACGCCCCGCTCGACGGCGGCGCGGATCAGTTTAATGGCCTGTTGCTTATCGGTGGCCGGCCCGTAGCCGAAACTCAGCCCCATGCATCCGAGCCCGAGGGCAGAGACCGTGGGTCCATTCCTGCCCAGCTTGCGGGTCTGCATCTGCGTACCTGATCGGTAGCCGGTCAGCGGCCGCGCGGGTTGTTTTCCCGGTCCAGACCACCCTTCCGGTCACGGCCTCGGTCGGCTGGCGCGTCATTCTGCTGCTGACCTCGGTCCTGCGCCTGCTCCGGCGGCTGCGCAGCGGGGGGAGCGCGCTCCACTCGAGGCGGTTGCCTGTCCTGTTGTGTATCGGCGCGAGGTCGGGAGCCATTACCGCGTTGGAGTCCCGGCGGCTCGCTGCGTGTATCGCGCTGTTCGCGGCTGTTGCCCGGTTGATTTGAACGCTGCAACCCCGGTGCACCCGAATCGCGCTCGTCAGCATTCCCGCGTGGATAGTCGCGCGGTGGCACTGCAGGTGGGGCTGATCGAGGATCCCATCGGTTCCAGTCGCTCCTGCGCGCGCTCCAGTCGCGCCCAAAACGCTCATCCCAGCGCGGTGGGGCATCATTGCGCCAGCCGCGGAAATAGGACGGCGGTCGCGTGTAGTAACCGACCGGTACGCGGAGCACGTAGTACGGCACGTAAAACGGATCGACGAAATCCCAAGGTCCGTTGTACCTGCTGCTCGAATACCAGCTGTCCTGCTCGAAGACCCAAAACCGGTCCTCGTAGTAGAAATAGTTCCAAGGTGCGCCGGGTGCGTAGTACACCGGGTAGCCGGGAATGCGGGACAAGCGGGGGTAGGTCCCTACGTTGATGCCCACGCGGACGCTGGGTTCTCGCACCACCGCGCCGCCGCCCGACGTGCACGCGGTGCTCGCCAATCCAAGCGCGATGAGCAGTGCAATCAGGTATCGCTTCATGTCGAATTCTCCCGTGGCAGGACAAGTCCTGCCTCGCAATCGCAAGCGGACACGAACGTGAACAGGCTAGCCGGTGGCTCCTTAATGGACCCTGAATCTCACTACGCGCTCACGGGGCGGGAGAGTCAATAGGACTTCCACGCGGAGTGACTGCGCAAGAATTGCGCGCATGGCAGGAGCAGGACGTACTTCCGAGCTACCTGTGCAGGTCTCGGTGCCCGCAGATTCGCGGGTGACGGGCGCACGCGCCTACTTGCCCTTTGCCCACGAGTCCCGGAGCGTCACCGTGCGATTGAAGATGGGCGCACCCGCCCTCGAGTCGATGCGGTCGGCCACGAAATAGCCGTGCCGCTCGAACTGGAAGCGCTCTTCCGGGCGCGCGTTCTTCAATGAAGGTTCAAGCTGGGCACGCACGACCTTCTTGGCGTTCGGGTTCAGGTCCAGCAGGAAGTCGCGATCCCCTGCGCCGGGGTTCGGCACCGAAAACAGCCGGTCGTACAGCCGCACTTCGCATGAGTAGGCATCCTGCACGGACACCCAGTGCACGTTGCCCTTCACCTTGTACTGGTCCGCGCCGGGCGAGCCGGAGCGCGAATCGGGCAGGTAGTTGCAGTGCACGGCAATCACGTTGCCGTTCTCGTCCTTGTCGCAGCCCGTGCACTCGACGATGAAGGCATAGCGCAGTCGCGCACGGTTGCCGGGAAACAATCGGAAGTAGCCCTTGCTCGGGACCTCCATGAAGTCGTCGCGCTCGATCCAGACTTCCCTGGACATCGTGAGAGCGCGCTTGCCCAACTCCGGCTTGAGCGGATGGTTGGGGGCTTCGCAGGCCTCGGTCTGGCCTTCCGGATAGTTGTCGATGATCAGCTTCACGGGATCGAGGACACCGATGCGGCGCTCGGCTTCCGCGTTCAGGTGCTCCCGCATGCAGTCCTCGAGGATACTCATGTCGATCCACGAGTCGGACTTGGAGACGCCGATGCGGTCCGCGAAATTGCGGAAGCCCTCGGGCGTAAACCCGCGGCGACGTGCACCGGCCAGCGTGGGCAGGCGCGGATCGTCCCAACCGTCGACGTGCTTTTCCTCGACCAGCTGGATGAGCTTGCGCTTCGAGAGCACGACGTACGACAGGTTAAGCCGCGCAAACTCGTACTGCTGCGGCAGCGGTCGCGCGAAGAAACCGGCGTCGGCGAGCTTCCCCAGCAGCCAGTCGTAGAACGCGCGCTGGTCCTCGAACTCGAGTGTGCAGATCGAATGCGTGATGTTCTCGAGCGCGTCCTCGATCGGGTGCGCGAACGTGTACATCGGATAGATGCACCACTTGTCGCCCGTGTTGTGGTGATGCGCGTGGCGGATGCGATAGATGGCGGGGTCGCGCAGGTTGATGTTTGGCGATGCCATGTCGATCTTCGCGCGCAGCACATGCGTGCCGTCGGCAAACTCGCCGTTCTTCATGCGCGTGAACAGGTCCAGGTTCTCGGTAACGCTGCGGTCGCGGAACGGGCTGTTCTTGCCGGGCTCCGTCAGTGTGCCGCGAGCCAGACGCATGTCCTCGGCACTCTGGCTGTCGACGTACGCAGCCCCGAGCTCGATCAGCATCACGGCACAGCGGTGCATCCAGTCGAAGTAGTCTGACGCAGAGTACAGGTTCGTGTCGCCGGCAAACTGCCAGTCGAACCCGAGCCAGTGGACGGACTCGATGATGGAATTGACGAACTCCTGCGACTCCTTCTCGGGATTCGTGTCGTCGAAGCGCAGGTGGCACGTCCCGCCGAAATCACGGGCGATCCCGAAGTTCAGGCAGATCGATTTGGCGTGGCCGATATGCAGGTAGCCGTTCGGTTCCGGCGGAAAGCGTGTGCGAATGGGGGCCGGGTCGAGCGGACCGGTTGCGTGCTGCGCGGCATCGCCCGGCTTGCCTGACCAGCGGCGGGTCGCGTACTTGCCCTGCGCGAGGTCGGCCTCGACGATGTTGCGGACGAAGTTCCCCGCGAGAGCAGGAAGTTCCTTGCCGGCGGTGTCTTTGCTGGGGGCGGTCGGGGCAGGTTCTTTGGCAGACATGGCAGCGATCAGGGTACGGAAGAGTCAGCCCGGATTCTAACTGCTGGTTTGCTCGCAAGCTGTCATTTTTTCCGTAGGTTCGGGCGCCATTGACCTGCGTTGCCTGCGAGACCGCAAGTGGGGTAGGGGCCCTGTACTTGCCCTACGGTCCCACAACACTTGGGGTAGGCTTGGGCTTTTGGGAACCCCTAATGTCTTCTCCCCTGCAAGTCCCCTACGTCGTCGTCGACGTATTCACGCAGACGCAGTTCGGCGGCAACCAGCTTGCCGTGATCACGGACGGCCGCGGACTTTCAGATGACCAGATGCAGCGCATCGCCAACGAATTCAACTTCTCGGAGACGACGTTCGTCTTGCCCGCGTCCGATACTGCCAACACTGCCCGGGTGCGCATCTTCAACCGGACCCACGAGATGCCCTTTGCCGGCCATCCCAATGTCGGCACGGCGTTTGTTCTTGGCAGGCAGGGCGAAGTCCTGGGGCAACCCGTCTCAGGGGCCCTGCGATTCGAAGAGATGGCGGGCCTGGTCACGGTGGCGCTCGAGTCTGCCGCAGGGGAAGTCCGGGGCGCAACGATCGACGCTCCGCGAGCCCTGGCCGTCGGCAAGACATTCGACGCGGCAGCGATGGCCAAGTGCCTCGGACTGACACCCGCAGAGATCCGGCTCAATCATCACGCCCCGACCGAGGTGTCGGTCGGGATCGAGTTCGTCGTCGTCGAAGTCGAGCCGGGCGCGGTGTCTCGAATGGCCATGAACCTCGATGCTTTTCGCGCAACGGCGGACCGAGGTGATGGCACGTACGGGCGACTTTCCGTGTTCGCCTATGCACGGGTGGGCGCTGGAATGGAGAAGCTGCGTGCCCGCATGTTCGCGCCGCTTGCCGGTACCTTCGAAGACCCCGCCACCGGCAGTGCGTCGGGCGCGCTGGGTGCCTACCTCGCGTGGCTCGATCCACGTGCTGATGGCGAGTACCGCATCGTCATCGAACAAGGCGTCGACATGGGCCGCCCCAGCGAGATCAACCTGCGCGTCAGCAAGTCAGGTGGGCAGGTGAAGTCCGTCAAGATCTCCGGCCGATGCGTGCACGTGATGCGGGGAGTGCTGGAGCTGGCTTGAGCTCGCAGTACCGCTTTCGTTTCGTGACGGAGGCTCGCCCGTCAGTCCGCCTTGGCGCGCACTTCAACGGGGATGATGGCGAGTCGGCGCAGCAGCGACCGTCGACGAGCAAGAGGCCACCAGTCGTACAGCAGCACTTCAATCGGTCGCCACATGGCCACCCAGCCGAGGATCAGCAGCCCTTCGTCCACGATGGCCTGGTCAACGATGAGCGGTTGGGTCAGCAGCGCGCGACGCAGCGCCAGACATGCCATCAGGAAAACGAGGCCGATCACGAGGCTGATGGCCCCGTAACGCAGGAGCTTCAGCAAGTCCTTGCGCAGCTGGCGTTCGCGATAGGCGAAGTAGTTGTTTACCGCCCGCGCCAGAGTGCGCGCAGTTTCGGTCTGCGCCTCCGAGGTGGGCAAGTGGACTACCAGGCGCAACGGCCGTCCACTCCCGGCCTCATCACATGCCTCCAACAGGTACGCCGCCGCATTCTCGTCCAGATCCTTCTCATGGAACGGCGCCGGATCCAGCGTGTGAAACAGCTGGCGCACTTCGTTCAGCCGAATCTCGACCAGGGTATCGCTACCCTCGCGTCGATAGGTCGGTCTTGTGGGGTCGTCGGACATGCCAGAGTTCTCCGGAAATCCCGGCATTCTAGCTTGCGCGTCGGTCAGGATGGTCGCGCGGAGCGCTGGCGCGGGGAAGCAGATCTATCCCCTCTTGGCCGAACCCGTCGAGGGAATGCAACCGGGCAGGCTTGGCGCCCCGGCGCCGCATTCGCTCGATAGATTCGTTCGCGACGCCGGGACTACTTCGCCGCGAGCGGCCCCGCGTCCACCTTGCCCTGGGTGTTGGTCAAGGGTCCGAGTTCGGCAGCCACGCCTCGTGCAATCGCAGCGACTTCGCTGCCGGCCTGGAAGCAGGTGAAGTCGGGTCGGTCACGCCATGCGAGTGGGCCACACAGGCGCTTGCCCGCAGCCAGCGCTGCATCGTGGACGATGTTGATGACTCGCTCATAGTCGGGTGAACCCTGTGCGAACCCGGTGAAGTTGGCGAGGTCGCCGCTCGCTGCGAAGACCGCTGTCACACCGGGCACCTTCGCGATGGCGGCAGCGTTGCTTAGGCCTTCGAGCGTCTCGATCATGAGGATCAACACGACGTTGTCGTTGATCGTGGCGCGGTAACCGTCCGGGACGGTGCCCCACATGCCGGGCCCGAACGCCTGGCCTCCGCCGTTGCTGCGTCGTCCAAGCGGCGGGAAGAAGGTCCAGTTCCGCGCTTCGATGGCTTCTTCGACGGTGTCGACCGTCGGCACGACGATGACGAGAGCGCCTGCATCGAGCGCGTGCTGGATCTCCCTCTCATCCGTGTGCGATACGCGTACACCGGGCACCGCCTTGGCATACGGGCAGGCGGCCCACATGCGCGCCACCTGGTTCCAGTCGCGAGTGTTGTGCTGCATCTCGGTCCAGATGAAGTCATAGCCCGCATTCGCCATCGCGCAATACGTCTCCGGGTCCGTCGCGCTGAACAGCGTGCCGCCGGTGACTTTCCCGCCTTGCCGCATCTTCACCATGACGGGGTTCCAGATCCCGGCAGTCGAACCGGCATCGTAGGTGGGGCCGTACTTCCAGGTCTTCGCGTCGAAGGGGCCTTTGTTGATCGCGCCTTCAGGCGCGGTCTGCAAGGCACTGCTGTCCTTTCCCGCAGGCGCGGCCAGCGGGAACGTCGTCTTGCCCGCTGCAGCGTTGTTGATATACGGGTCGGCCGCGGCAGGGCGCGGTCCGTTCGCCGCCGCTGCCGCTGCCTGCACGAGTTCCGGTTGGGCGATGGCCAGCAAGGAAGTGAAACCGAGCGCCGCGAGCGGGAGAAGTCTCGACATGGCGATTGCCCTTTGCGTTCCTAACAGTTGATCAGGCCGTGGCCCAACGACAATAGACCCCAATGGCTCGTGTTGACAACAGGTCAAGGCGGGGGCTGGCCTGGGAGTCAGGGGAGACCAACGTATGCATGCTGCTCCCGCTTCCCGCAGGCGAGGCACCGCGATCCATACCGGTCAATTACAAGATATCCGGTGCGGAACCCTCCCGGATTCCTACATCCAGCACTGCGCGTTCGTGGAACTCTGCTGTCCATCCGGCGACTAACCCTTGCGTCACAAGCTGCCAGTGCCCACCAAGAAGAATCCATGAACAGATGTAACCGCTCGCTGATCGTCCTTCTGATGCTGGCCTCCAGCCCCGCGTGGGCCGGCAAGCGGATTCAGATGGAATCAACCGATCTGCAGACCAACAACACCACTCCGCGTGAAGTCCTGGTCGACAAGGACCGGATGAAGATGGAAGTCGGAGACAACGTGGTCATGTTCCTCACGGCCGGCGGCAATCGCATGGTGATGATCGACAAGGCGAACAACGAATTCCGCGAGATGGACCAGGCCTCCATGGAAGCCATGGGCAAGCAGCTGTCGAACGCCCTGTCGCAAGTGGAATCGCTGCTCAAGAACCTGCCGCAGGCCCAGCGCGAACAAGTGGAAGGGCTGTTGAAGGGCAAGACGGCAAGCGGGGCGCCCGTGGTCGAACCCGTTGTGTTTGCCGCCCGTGGACCCGGAACCGTCAGCGGCTTCCGGTGCAACCGCTACGACGGAACCCGAAGCGGCGAGAAGATCCTCGAGATCTGCGCGTCGACACTCAGTGACGTCAAGCTGGGAGCCCAGGAGTTCCAGGTGCTGGAGAAGATGCGCGAGTTCACGACCAGCATGATAAAGGCCGTCAAGTCGACCCCGCTGGCCGGGATGCTGGAGAACACGGGCATCACGCAGGCCGGCATCGAAGGCTACCCCGTGCAGAGCATTACCTTCCAGAACGGCAAGGCCGTTTCGCGAGAGCAGGTGAAGGCCATCGTGGACGCCACCTTCACCGATGCCGATTTCTCGACCGGCACCGCCAGGAAAGTCGACCTTCCGAATTTGGGTGCGCTGGGCGGAGGGGCGCTCTAGCCGGGCCGGCGATCGTCAGCTTGACGCCAGGAGGGGACGCGGAGGCGGTTGCGCGGAGCGCTGGCGCAGGAAGATGAATCCGTCCCCTTTCCAATTTCTGCGCTCCACGGATCATCGGATTGTGCGGTGCGGAGTCGGCCGGGTCGCTGCGGTTGCTCGGATTAAGTTTCCCGCTGTCTTTGGTTCTTGAATTCCATTGCTCTAGACTGGGCTCTGTCCGACGCAGAGCCAGCTTGCCCGACGGTGAACACCGAGAGCGAAAGGCAGCGTCCAACTGGCGCAACCCGCGGCGCAGGGGCTGTCGATGCCCCGGGGGCGAAGGGCTGCGCCAGCAGCGACAAGAATGAACTTGAGATTGGGGGGATCCAGATGCGTGCGAACAAGTGCAGGCGCAGGGCCTGCTTGGTGATCATTGCGCTCAGCGGATGGACCTGGGCGCAGGTCGCATCAGCGCAAGGCGACATCGTCGGCTTTTGGGACCAACCCGCCACCGGCATGACGCTCGGCACCGCCCTGGCGCCGCTGTTCGGCTTCATCGAGGATGCGAGGGAGCGGGCCGATGGTCCATCGCCCGTGGACTACCTGGGCCTGCCCTTGAATGAGGAGGGCCTGTCCCGGGCCCTGGCCTATGATGCGGCGCTGCTCGGCGTGCCTGAGCATGTATGCATGCGGCATCCGTCGCAGTACTCGTTCTGGGGGCCGGCGCGGCTCCGCATTTCGGCTGAGCTGGATGCGAACCTGAACACGGTGTCGTACGCCGTAGGCGGGACATTCCGGCGCGCGGATCGCACGATCTACATGGATGGACGCAGCCACCCTCCCGACTACGCCCCGCATACGTGGGCGGGTTTCACGACGGGAGAGTGGCGCGGCAATACCCTCGTCACCCGGACGACGCACCTCAAGTGGGGCTGGATCCGGCGTAATGGCGTGGTGGCGAGCGACCAGTCGACGGTCACCACGTTCTATACGCGTAACGGCAACGTACTGACCGTCACCTGGATCGTGCACGATCCGGTCTACCTGACCGAGCCGTACATCAAGTCCGTCGACTTCATCACTCAGCCCGTCTCCACGGCTCGCTTCGGAGTTGAGCCCGCCGATGCCGGCGACGACTACTTCTTCAAATGCTTCACGAGTGAAGAGATTGCCAAGCCGGACCAGCACGACGTTCCCCACTACCTTCCGGGCAGAAACCCGTTCGTCGGTGAGGAGGCGAAGCGCTTCGGCATCCCGGTCGAAGCAACGCTGGGCGGCGCCGCAACGGCATATCCCGAATACCGCGACAGGTTGAAGCGATGAAACGCGCACACAGGCTCTTGACACCCCTTCTGCTGGCGCTATCCGCAGTGACCACGGTCGTATCCGCGCAGACGCCGTCGCCGGCTGAGCCAGAGGTACGCGGTGCCCCACTCGGCGTCATGAAGGTGCAAGGGAACGTGTGGCTGATCGCCGGCGCGGGCGGCAACATCGCCGTGCAAGCAGGCGACGAAGGCATTGTCGTGGTCGACACCGGTGCCGTCGGCCTGACCGATGCCGTCATGGATGCCATCCGCACGATCTCCGACCGGCCGATCCGTTACGTCGTCAATACGTCGGTGTCGGCGCAGCACGTCGGCGGCAACGCCAGGTTCGCGGCGCTGCCGGGCGGTTCGCTCAGCGGCAAGACGCGCGGCGCGAAAGTACGGATCATCGCGCAGGAAAACGTGGTGGTCAGGATGGGCGAGGTGGGCCAAGGCGGAACGCCGGCGTATCCATCGGAGGCGTGGCCCGTGGACGGCTACTACGTACCCGAGCGGAATCTCGTGTTCAACGGCGAGGTCATCGACGTGATTCATCAGCCGTCCGCCCACTCCGACGGCGACAGCATCGTGTATTTCCGCGGCTCGAACGTCCTCGTGGCCGGCGACATCTATACGACCACCTCGCTGCCGCTCGTGGACCGTGCCCGAGGAGGGTCGCTGACCGGCCTGCTCCGCGCGCTGAACAAGATGATCGACATCGCCGTGGCGGATGACCTGGCGGAGGGCGGGACGTACATCATTCCCGGCCACGGCCGCATCAGCGATGAAGCGGACCTCGCCGAATACCGCGATATGGTGCACATCATTCGCGCGCGCATCGCCGACCTCGCAGGCCGTGAACGGCTCTCGCTGGCGCAGGTCAAGTCTCGCAGGCCGGTGCTGGGCTGGGAGGCCCGGTACGGTCACGCCGGATGGACCACGGACATGTTCATCGATGCGGTCTACGACGAGTTCAGGGCGCGGAGAGTCCCATGAGCACACACACTCTGCGAACACTCGCCGCGCGCATCGCCTTGGGTGTTGCCAGCGTGGCCGTCATCAGTTCGGCATGGGCGGCGCAACCTCCCCCTGCCGACGGCAGCGTATATCAGCAGTACGCGGCGATCGATCTCACGGGCAACTGGGTTTCGTTGGTGACCGAGGACTGGCAGTTGCGCATGATCACGCCGCCCAAAGGCGACCTCTCGAACCTGCCGCTCAATGCCGAAGGCGAAAGGGTAACAAACAGCTGGGATCCCGCGCGTGATGAGGCGGCAGGGATGGCTTGCCAGGCCTACGCTGCGCCGTCGATCATGCGGGAGCCCGGGCGCTTGCGCATTGCATGGGTGGACGGCGGGAACACACTGCGCCTGGAGACGGATGCCGGCCAGCAGACTCGTCTGTTCCAGTTCGTCGAGGCGACGCCGCCCACCACGGACAGGTCATGGCAAGGCCTCTCGCGGGCCGAGTGGCAATACGCCGGGAGGTTCAGTCTCGACACCGTGGGCGCCGAAATCGGTCCGGCCGGCCAACGGTCCAGGGCCATGCGCCCTTCGCCGGCGAGGCCGAACGGCGGCGCACTCAAGGTCGTCACCACGCAGCTGCGCAACGGCTACCTGCGCAAGAACGGCGTGCCATTCAGCGAAAACACGGTCGTGACGGAGTACTTCAACGTCTACACCGACGTGGATATGGCGCAGTGGCTTGTGGTGACGACGATCGTCCACGATCCCAAGTACCTCCGCACCGACTACATCACGAGCAGCAACTTCAGGAAGGAGCCCGACGGCTCGAAGTGGAAGCCGCGGCCGTGCGTCGTGCGGGACTAGCCGACATCAAAGGCTGATCGGGGTGCAATGCGTCTTGCTTGAGGTTCAATGGCCCGTGTCCGGCACCAGACTCTTCCATCGGACTCAGCCGGTCAGTGGGTCATCGCATACAGGATGTAGTTGATGCCGAATCGGTAGGCGAGGGCGGTCATGGGCTCGGGGTAGACCGGGTCATCGGCATGTTGCCATGCGTCACCCATATCCATGTTGAAGTTGATCGCAACGAGCAGCCGCCCCTCGTCGTCGTAAATGCCGCGCCAGTGCGGCGGCCCGGCGAGCTGCGCGACGATCTCGCCATTCGGCGCCCGTCGCAGGTGCCGCCTTCCCGGGATCTGCGTGCGCTGGTCCAGGTCGTAAAGGATATGCAGAAGCGAGTCCCCGGTCGGCAGTTCGACGATGGTGCGGTCGGGAAACACGCGTCGCATGACGGACTGGAAGACCTGCCACTCGTACTCGCCGTGGAAGTCGTCGACGACGAGGAACCCACCCCGTAGCAAATATTCCCGCAGCCGCAGGGTTTCTTCGTCCGACAGCTGCCAGCGCCCCACCTGCTGCGCGAACAGCCACGGGTAATCGAAGATCGTGTCTTCCAGCAGCGAAACGTGCCGGCTGTCCGGCGTCGAATCGATGCGCGTCAGGCGCCTCACGCCTTTCAGGAAATGATCCTCGGCCTCGGGATAGTCGATCGCCCACCACGGCCGGCCAGGTCCGAAACGGAACCCGCCGCCATCACCCGCAATGGTGTAGATAAGGCGGGCCATATGGAACTCCGCTTCGGGCGGCGCGTTGCCCGACGGTGCCTGTGCAGCGATGGCCGAGAGGAACAGGCAGCAACTCGCAACGAACGCGACCACGGTGAGCTTGCGTGCACGGTGCGGGAACGGATGGCTCATCGCTGGAAGCGTCCTCGGCGTTGCCTGCAGGTGTCATGGAAAGGTAGCACGACAGAGTGCATACGAGGCCGCGGCCCAGGGACGGGCGATGCCGCCACGAATTACAGCCTGCCCGAAATGCGCGAGTGCGGCATCAAGATCCGCTTGGCCGGCGATCAGCAAGCCCTGCCGTAGAGCGGAGGACAGGCTGGCAAGCTGAACAAGCCCAACCCGGTTCGAGTGGTCTACTTTGGCTTTCCAAGAGATCGATCGAGGTAGTCAGCAAGCGCTTCGATCTGCTCGGCATTGAGCGGCGCGCCGTACTCTTTCATCGTGACGACGACATCGCGCCATTGCCTGCGGTCGTAGTAACCGCGGAACTTGGTGATCTCGGTGGACTCGTGACAGATGATGCAGAAGGTCACGAGGATCTGCTTGCCTTTGCCGTCGGGTAATCCGTCACCGGATTCCGCTGCACGGACATCCACAGCGGTTCCAGGCAGGCTGGCGATCAGGATGCCGATTGCAATCCACGCAAGGCCGCGAGACCTAGCCCGCGCCACGGGCCACCCAGGTGATGTTTCGCTTCGGTGACTTGCCCACCTTGATCTTCGTGACTTCCTTGCGCGCCGCGACGTCAACCACGACGACCGAATCGGTGTTTTCGGTTGCGATGTAGAGCAGCTTGCTGTCCGGCGTGAAGGTCACCCAGTCCGGACGGCCCCCGAGATCCACCGAGCCTGGCAGCAGCTTCAAATCAGGCAGCGAGTACGTATAGACACGCGCATTGGGCCGACTCGTCACCCACAGCGTCTTGCCGTCAGGCGACACGCCAATGCCATGCGACGGCGAGGCGTTGAACGGACCCTTGTCGACTTTGTCCACGGGCACGTCGTTCGGTAACTGGATGCGGGCGGTTTCCTGTCGCTTCTGGAAGTCGACCACCGCAAAACCATGGAAATCGGAGAGCTGCACGAAGATCCGCTTCGTCGAACCATCCACATTCGTCTCGAACGCCATTGGACGAACACCCTCCTGCAACAACGTCCAGACCGGCTCTTCGGTCTTCTGGTCGATCACGGTCATCAGTTTGCCGGCGATGGATCCGGCGACAACGTACTTGCCATCCGGGGTCACATAGGTGTTGTGGATGCCGCCTTTCGTCGGAATGCTCTTCACGCGTTCGAGCGAGACCGTGTCGATGACGTCGACCGCCCCAGGAGAAGAAACGATGCCGACATAGACGCGGCGGCCGTCGCGACTGATCGAGATGTTGTTGGGACGGCCGGTCAACGGGATCTTCTTGGTCACCTTGAGCGTTGCGCCATCCACGACGTCAAGCGTCTGTTCGGCTTCGCTACTGAAATAAAGGCGACTGCCGTCCGGCGCGCCGGCGGCGCCGTGGTTGATCGGGACGCCCGTGACTTCGCCCACAATGCGGTTCGTCGCGGGATCGATCAGGTGGATGTTATCGCCCTGCGAATTCGTCTGGATGATGCGGACCTGTGCTGTGGCGGCAACGGAGAAGGTCAGCAACAGAAGTGGCAGCAGCAACTTGCGGACGGGTAGGGCGTTCATTGGCATCCTAAGGTGTCAGCGAGAAAGGGGTAAAGTCAGATCTCTTGTCGGGTGTGCAGCAGCCGCTGTCCAATATCGTTCCATACGATCTGGTCGAACCCCCCACCTGCTGCGTAGCCTCGCAGGTTCGGGGGGTTCTCATCCCTCCGGCGAGCGCATGAAACCAAATGCCCCACTCGAAGCGGGGCATTTGGGTTTCATCTGGCGCGGCCGGAGGGATTCGAACCCCCGACCACCTGGTTCGAAGCCAGGTACTCTATCCAACTGAGCTACGGCCGCGTGGTGTGCAAGTGTAGCTCAGGTCGCGGTTCCCTTCGCGACGCGATGAATCGCGGCGCGCATGCGGTTGTAGGTTCCGCAACGGCAGATGTTCGTCATCGCGGCGTCGATGTCGGCATCGGTGGGATTCGGCTTCTGTTTCAGCAGTGCGACGGCAGCGAGGATCTGGCCGGACTGGCAGTAGCCGCATTGCGGGACGTTCTCGGCGATCCAGGCTTTCTGCACCGGATGGCTGCTGTCTTTCGACAGGCCTTCGATCGTCGTGATGGCCTTGGTGCCCACGTCGCCGATCTTCAGGACGCACGAGCGCATCACCTGGCCGTCGAGCAGCACCGTGCAGGCGCCACACAAACCCATGCCGCAGCCGAACTTCGTGCCCGTGAGTCCCGCGTCGTCGCGCAGCGCCCACAGCAGGGGCGTGTCCGCATCGACGTCGAGGTTGACCTGCTTTCCGTTGATGTTGAGTGTTATCACGACTAAACCCTCGCGGCGACGACCGTGACGTTGTGTTTGGAAAGCGGCAGCGAGCGGATGCGCGATGCCGTGGCAGCGAAGATCGCGCTCGCCAGCGACGGCGCGATCGGTGCCGTGCCCGGTTCACCGACACCACCCGGCGCTTCGGTGCTCGGCATGATGTAGCACTCCGTCTTCGGCATCTGCGACATCATCACCACCGGATAATTGTGGAAGTTGCTCTGCTCTACTGCGCCATCCTTGAGCGTTACCTCGCCGCGCAGCGCGGCGGACAGGCCGTACACCATGCCGCCTTCGAGCTGCGCCACGATGTTGGCCGGATGCACGGCCACGCCGCAGTCGATGACCGTCACCACTCGGTTCAGGACAATCGTCTTGTCCTTCAGCGACACATCCACCACCGAGCCGATGTAGCTGCCATAGGCTCCGAAAGCCGAGATGCCGTAGAAGTGGCCCGCTTGGCGCTTCGGCCAGCCGGACTTTTCCGCGAGCATGTCGAGCACGGCAAGTTGCCGCTTGGCCTTCGGGTTCTGCAGCAGCGAGCGGCGGAACTGGTAGGGATCCTGCTTCGTCGCCGCGGCAACCTCGTCGAGGAAGCCTTCGAGCATGAACGGATTGTGCGACTGGTTGACGGAGCGCCAGAACCCGAAGCGCACGCCGATGTCCTTGTTGATGCCGGTCACCTTCAGGTTCGGGATCTCGTAGGCCATGTCGCCGACGCTGGAGGTGTAGAACCCGGCATTCGGCGGGCCGCCAAAGCTGGGCGCGGCGGAGGTCACCACGCGGGCTTCCATCGCTGTCAGCTTGCCCGATGCATCGAGGCCACCGCGGAAGCGGATCGCGGCAGCAGGGCGGTAGAAGTCGTGCTGAATGTCTTCTTCCCGGCTCCAGATCAACTTGACCGGCCGACCCGAAGCCTTGACAGCCGTCGCAGCCTGCGTCGCATAGTCCGACTCGCCACGTCGGCCGAAGCCGCCGCCCAGGTACTGCATGTGGACGGTCACGCGCTCCTTGGCAAGGCCGAGCGCTTGCGCGGCGGCCGCTTGTACAGCCTGGGGTGACTGCGTGCCGACCCACACCTCGGCGGTATCGCCGTTCGCGCGGACCGTGCAGTTCATCGGTTCCATGCACGCATGCGCGAGGTAGGGGACTTCATACGTGGCCTCAACGACTCGAGCCGCGCCAGCGAGCGCCTTGTCGGCGTCGCCTTCGTTGCGCACTACAGCGCCTTGCTCGTCAAAGCCCGAGTGCAGCAGTGCCGACACCTTGGCGCTGTCGATGCCACCGAGCTTGCCCGGGTCGAACTCGACCTTGACCTTCTCCAGCGCGCTCTTGGCTTGCCAGTACGTGTTTGCGAGCACGATCACGCCGTTCGGCAGCGCGACCGTCGAATGAAAGCCCTTCATGCCACGCGCGGCGCTGTCGTCGAACGACTTGAGCGTACCAGTGACCGTGGGCGCTCCCTTGATGGCGCCGACCAGCATGCCGGGCAATACCATGTCGATGCCGTACTTGGCGCTGCCGTCGACCTTCGGGGCGACGTCGTTGCGGGCCGGCGACGTGCCGATGACCTTGAACTCGCTGTTGGCCTTCAAAGCCGGGTTCTGCGGGATCGGCATCGTGGCGGCGACGGCGGCGACGCTGCCGTAGGTCTTCGTGCGGCCACTCGGTTTGTGCGTGATGACGCTGTTGGCGGCGGTGCACTCGGCGGGCGAGACGCCCCATTCCTTCGCTGCGGCTGCCACCAGCATTTCGCGACCCGCGGCGCCGATGCGACGCAGCTCCGTGTACCAGCCGCGCACCGAGAAGCTGCCGACCGTCGACTGCTGGCCGAACAGCGGGTTGTTGTACAGGGGTGCTGCTGCGGCATCCTTGACGACGAGCTGTTTCCAGTCGCCGCCCAGTTCTTCCATGATGATCATCGGCATGCCGGTGTGGCCGCCCTGACCCATTTCCACCGCGGGCGTAATGATCGTGATGGCGCCGTTCGCGGCGATTTGCAGGAATCCGGACGGCTGACGCGGTGCCGCCGGCGGACCGGCCGGACGCGGCGGACCGCCTTCCTGGGCGGGCAGCGAGAAGGACAAGGCCAGGCCGCCACCGATGGCGACAGCGCTGGTGAGGAAGTCGCGACGGGAGAGAGGAGCCGAGGGCGGCTGCGACGTGCGGTTCATGGAAAAGTCCCCTGCGCTTGAACCTTGGGAGATGGACGTCAACCTGAGGCGCGAGCGTAGCAGGTTGTTGTTTCAGCCGTCAGCATGCCGGCACGTGGGGCTCGCCACCCGGGGGCGAGAACCATGTTGCGGTGCCACTCCAATACGGAGCCGTTCAGTACCGCTCGATCGACTCGATGCGCAGGTCATTCCGCAGTTCGGCGAAGGAGTCCTCGCAGGCGGCCTCCGGCCCGTTTTCGCGGATGACGATCAGCTTCGAATTGCGACCCATGGACTGCAGCACACTCATGTTGACACCCAGGCGACGGCCGATCTCGGCGAGATCGGAGTCGCTGCGGATGGACGACCCTTGACGAAGGGTGACCAGCGCCCGCAGCGAGCAGCTCACATCACCGACTCGCGGTGCTCCGGGTTGCCGTTCAACGGAGGGGGCCGCACAACCCGCTAGCACCATGGCGAAGCAGCCGCCAAGCAGCGCGATGCATGTGCCAGGCTTGCCGGGATGACGTGACGATTCCGCACCAGGCATGAAAGCTCCCTACCTCTGATCGTGGCTTGCGGGGCGGCGCAGGCCCGGACTCGCTTTGGCGACAGGCTGCCGGTTGGGCCGGCGGCCAGAATACGCTTCCCGCTCTCTCCCTCGCCACCCGAACAGGCCGTGGCAACCTGAGCCCGCCGCCCGTCGCCTTGACACCCTTGCTATCATGCCTTTTTGCCCACGGAACGACGCTCATGACCGACACAAAACTCTTCTATATCAACGGCAAGTGGACTCCTCCCGCCGTTGCCCATCCGTTCGATGTTGAAAACCCGGCCACCGGCAAGGTGATCGCGCAGGTTTCGCTCGGCAGCCAGGCCGACGTGGACCGGGCCGTTGCTGCCGCCAAAGCCGCGTTCGTGACGTTCTCGCAGACCACTGCGGAGGAGCGGATCGCGATCCTCGAGCGCATCGTGGCTGCTTACACCGCGAAGGCCGCAGACCTGGCCAGCGCCGTGACGTCCGAGATGGGCGCGCCCGCCTGGCTCGCCCGCGACGCGCAGGTGCCGCTCGGCCTCGCGCATTTCACCGAGGCGATCAAGGTTCTCAAGACATTCAAGTTCGAATACCAGCTCGGCACGTCGCTGGTTCGCCGCGAACCGGTCGGCGTGTGCGCGCTGATCACGCCCTGGAACTGGCCGCTCCACCAGATCGGCTGCAAGGTCGCCGCAGCCATCGCAGCCGGTTGCACGATGGTGCTGAAGCCGAGCGAGATCGCGCCGCTCGACGCGCACGTGTTCGCTGAAGTCATCGATGCCGCGGGCGTGCCGCCCGGCGTGTTCAACCTGATCAATGGCGATGGCCCTACGGTGGGCACGGCCATGAGCGTGCATCCCGACGTCGACATGGTGTCGTTCACGGGCTCGACCCGCGCGGGCATCGAAGTGGCGCGCAATGCGGCGCTCACGGTCAAGCGCGTGGCACAGGAACTCGGCGGCAAGTCGGCGAACATCCTGCTCGACGATGCGGACCTCGCGACTTTCGTTCCTGCCGGTGTGCAGGCGTGCTTCATGAATTCAGGCCAGGCGTGCGCCTCTCCGACGCGCATGCTGGTTCCCGCGCACCTGCACGATGAGGTCGTCAAGCTCGCAAAGGCCTCTGCCGAAGGCACGGTCGTCGGCGATCCGCTTAAAGAAGGCGTCAAGGTCGGCCCGCTGGTGAGCAAGACCCAGTTCGAGCGGGTGCAGGGCTATATCAAGAAGGGAATCGACGAGGGCGCAACGCTGGTGGCGGGCGGCCTTGGCAAGCCGGAGGGCCTCGACGTGGGCCACTTCGCGAAGCCCACGGTGTTCGCGAACGTCCGCAACGACATGACGATCGCACGGGAAGAGATCTTCGGGCCCGTCCTCGTCATCATTCCTTACAAGGACGAGGAAGACGCGATCCGCATCGCCAACGACTCGCAGTACGGCCTGTCGGGGTTCGTCGTGTCCAAGGACCTGGACCGCGCCCGCAAGGTCGCCAAGCGCATGCGGACCGGCCAGGTGAGGCTCAACGGTGCCCGCCACGATTTCGCAGCGCCGTTCGGCGGTTACAAGTGCTCAGGGAACGGGCGCGAGTTCGGCATCTTCGGTATCGAGGAATACCTCGAGGCGAAGTCGGTCTGCGGTTACTACCCGGCTTAAGCGCGGGCGAAGGTCTCCTGATCGATCGGGGGCGTGGGATCCGCAAGGTTCCCACGCCCCTTTTACTTGTCTTGGTGAGCTCGCAAGGCCTCAATTGAACTTCGAGAAATCCGGCGGGCGTTTCTGGAAGAAGGCCTGGAACGCTTCAACGGCTTCCGGGCTGCGCAAACGGCTGGCGAAGAGGGCGTTCTCGGCGGCGATGGCGTCGTGAATGGCCTGGCGTTCGGCTCGACGCATCAGGCGCTTCGTATCGCGAACGGCGCCCGGCGGCAGCGTGTTGAAACGCTCGGCCATGCGGCGTGCGTAGCGCAGGACTTCGTCGGGCGCCAGGACGGCATTCGCGATGCCGCATTCCACGGCCTCGGCGCCGGTGAACGGGTCGCCGAGCAGCAGCTTCTCCGCTGCACGCGCATGCCCCATCAGACGCGGCACCACGAGGCTCGATGCAAACTCGGCGACCAGGCCCAAGCTCGTGAACGGCATGGCGAGCCGCGCTTCATCGGAGACGTAGACGAGGTCGCAGTGAAGCAGCATCGTCGTGCCGATCCCGATGGCGGCCCCCGTGACAGCGGCGACCACGGGTTTGTCGCAGTCGAGCAGCGCGGTCATGAACGCGAGGATGGGTGAGTCCGGGCCGGGCGGCGGGCGGCTCATGAAGTCCTCGAGATCGTTGCCCGACGTGAAGATGCCGGGCTGGCCGGTCAGCAGGATGGCGCGGACGGCGTTGTCACTGCCCGCATTGCGGATCCCATCGGCGAGGGCCTGGTACATCGAGAGGCTCAGCGCGTTCTTCTTGTCCGGTCGCGCGATTTCCAGCGTGGCGACGCCATTGATGACGGCGGTCTTGATGCTCATGACAAGTCTCCTGCTCTTCTGGTTCGGCAGTATAGACGGGTAGCGACTTCCCCCCCCTCACCCGCACTGCGTGCGACCTCTCCCCTGGGGAGAGGTGGATGCGGCTCTCCGGCAGGAGAGGGATACGGAGTGGGTGATGTCTCCTCCCAAGAGGAGGTGGATGCCCCTCTCCGGCAGGAGAGGGAAACGGAGTGGGTGAGGCCTTCGAAAAAAAGAGGGCCGGCAGTTCAGACGAAGTGCCGGCCCAACAGGGGGGATCGAAAAAATCCGCGTGTGATCAGTTGGCGGCCGGCGGCGGCCCTTCGTGATGCGGGCCAGGTCCGCGACCTTCACCGGGGCCACGGCGTCCACCGCGGTCTCCCATCATGGCCTTGCGGCCGGCTTCCATCTCGGCCTGGCTCAGCTTGCCGTCGCCGTTGGTGTCCAGCTTCTTGAAGCGCTCGGCCTCGCCTTGCTTGCGTGCCGCATCGATCTCGGCCTGCGTGACGCCGCCGTCACCGTTGGCATCGAGCTTCTTGAACCGTTCACCGGCCCGGGCTTCCATCCTTTCCTTGCCAGCCGCGCGCATTTCCTCGCGGGTGACGAGGCCATTGTGGTCCTTGTCGATCTTGTTGAACTGTTCGATGGTCAGGTCGCCGCGTCGCGCCTGCATTTCGGCAAAGTCGAGCGCGCCGTCCTTGTTCGTGTCGGCAGGCTTGCGTTCGGCGGCGCCGGCCAGCGCAGCGAGCGCGAGCAGGGCAGTCGCGCCGGCAGCTACCGAGAATTTCTGCATGGTCGTCATGATTCAGCTCCTTGGGGGCATTCAATTTCCGTCTCTCACGGAATACTCAACGCTGCAATAGACCGTAGCGTTGACGCTAGTTGCACTGGTTTCAAGTCAAGTTGTGCAAAGGTCTTGCTGCAATTCGTTACAGTGTGGAATCGTCGGGATCACGCGTCCCTCAATGCAGTGGGTGATGGCGCCGACGCGAGGGGGATTGGCAAGTGCAACCGCTTGATCGACGTACGTTTCTGCGGATTGCCGGGGCGGCGACCCTTGCGGGCCCTGTCAGGGCACGGGCACTTGAGAGGCCGACGATGTTGACGAAAAAGATTCCGTCCAGAGGCGAGGCCCTGCCGGTCATCGGCATGGGGACCTGGCAGACCTTCGACGTCTCCGCCGGGGAACCCGAGCGCACGCCATTGCGTGAGGTGTTGCGGACGTTCGCCGCGCTGGGCGGTAGGATGATCGATTCATCGCCAATGTACGGGCAGTCCGAGACCGTCGTCGGTGACCTCTCGAGCGAGCTCAGATTGCGCGATGAACTGTTCGTGGCCACCAAGGTGTGGACCCAGGGCAAGCAGCAAGGCATCCGGCAGATGGAGACTTCCATGAGCCGGCTCAAGGTCGAGACCCTCGACTTGATGCAGGTGCACAACCTAGTCGATGTCGACCGGCATCTCGACACGTTGCGGGAGTGGAAACAGACGGGCCGCGTGCGCTACGTCGGCATCACCCACTACACGGCCTCTGCGCACGACGACGTGGCGCGGGTGCTGGCCGCGAGACCGGTCGACTTCGTGCAGATCAACTACTCGGTGGGCGAGCGTGATGCAGAACGCAGGCTGCTGTCGCTGGCGCAGGACAAGGGCATCGCGGTCATCGCCAATCGACCCTTCGCGGGAGGCGACCTGTTTCGTCGGTTGCGCAACCAGCCGTTGCCCGTGTGGGCGGCCGAAATCGACTGCGACAGTTGGGCGCAGGTGCTGCTCAAGTTCGTCATCTCGCATCCTGCAGTCACGTGCGCCATTCCCGCGACGTCCAACGTGAACCATCTCCGGGACAATATGCGGGGTGGCCTGGGCCGATTGCCTGATGCTTCGCTGCGCACTCTTATCGCTACCGCGGCGCGGGCCGCCTGAGGATCACCCATGACGACCCCTGGCTGGATCGATGTCGGCGATGAGAAGACGCTGTCGCAGCACGCTTTGCAGACCGTCACGATCGGCAGCACCAGCCTCGCACTCAGCTTCGAGGACGGGCGCTTCGGTGCCGTGTCCAACAAGTGCAATCACCTGGGCGGGCCGCTCGGGTCGGGGCGACTCGACGGCGACTACGTCGTCTGCCCGTGGCATTACTGGAAGTTCCATCGTGTGACCGGCCTCGGCGAGCCCGGCTACGAGAAGGACGCCGTGCCGGCCCACGAGGTCAAGGTGGAGCAGGGACGCGTCCTCGTCCACAAGGAGCCGTTTGCAAAGCGCAGCCACTTGCCGCATCCCCCGCATGAATTGGCAAGGGATCCCGTGCGGGCGGCGGGTCCGGCACGGGTACTCGGGCTGTCGACGACGAGCATGACGGCCGATCACCCCCGCTACAGCACCTCTGAGGATCTGCTGGGCACGGCCCTCAAACATGCGAGCGACCACCTTGCCTGCGAGACGCGGCTTCTCCGTGTGCGCGACCTCAGCTTTCGCGCGTGCGAAGGGTTCTATTCGAAATCCGCGCGCGCCTGCACATGGCCCTGCTCGATCACGCAGATGGACGCCAACGACCAGATGGAGCGCGTCTACGAAGGGCTCGTGCATTGGGCGGACGTGATCCTGGTTGCAACGCCGATTCGCTGGGGTGCGGCGAGCAGCCTCTACTACAAGATGGTCGAGCGGCTGAACTGCGTGCAGAACCACATGACCGTGCATGACACGCGCCTGATGAACAACAAGGTGGCCGGCTTCATCATCACCGGCGGCCAGGATGGCGTGCAGGCCGTCGCGGGACAGATGCTCGGGTTCTTTGCCGAAGTGGGCTGCCAGTTCCCGTCGTTCCCGTACATCGCGCACACGCGCGGCTGGAGCGCCGAGGACATGGAGAACAACATGCGCCAGGTCCAGTCGTCCGCGCTGCTGCACGAGGCGGCGACGGCGCTTGCCACGCGGTGCACCGAGACGGCAAAGCTGCTGCTGGCCAGTACGCTGGCCGATTGCCCGCAGTCCCACGGCGGCCGCAAGGGCAACGCAGAGGAATCACCGAGGCACAAGGCGGGTAGCTAGCGCTGCGTTCCAGGCGGGCAGCCGCATCGCCTCGAATGTGCGCTGGGCAACGGAAGACTGTCGGGAACGAAAGCTGCTACCGCGCGGTCTCACCGCCTCGGCACGCGGGTCCCGGCAGCGTCCCGATGAGCGGTACTGATCACGCAGTGCTGTGCTACAACCCCGGGCAGGGCTCGCGTTCGCCGTGATTGCCCTGGTTTTCTCTTCCAGGATCTCCGATTGATACCCCACGCCAGCACTCCGCTCATCGCGACCATTGTCATTGGCCTCACGCTCGCGTTCGTGCTGGGGACGATTGCCGCGCGCGTCAAGCTGTCGCCGCTCGTCGGCTATCTGCTCGCCGGTGTCGTGGTCGGTCCCTTCACGCCGGGTTACGTTGCCGACGGTGCGCTTGCCACGGAGCTTGCAGAGCTCGGCGTGATCCTGCTGATGTTCGGTGTCGGCCTGCATTTTTCCTTCAAGGACCTGCTCTCGGTCCGGGCCATTGCCGTGCCTGGCGCCATCGCGCAGATCGCTGCGGCGACGCTCATGGGCATGGGCCTCGGCGCGTTGCTCGGCTGGCCGCTCTACAGCGGGTTCGTGCTGGGCCTGGCTTTGTCCGTGGCAAGTACCGTGGTGTTGCTGCGCGCCCTTGAGGAGCGGCGGCTGGTAGACACGGAGCGGGGACGCATCGCCGTCGGCTGGCTGATCGTCGAGGATCTCGCGATGGTCCTGGTGCTCGTGCTGCTGCCGCCGATCGGGGAAATGCTCGCGCCCGGTGCGAGCGGTAAGCCGGAGGTGGCGGCTGCAGACGTGCTGGCGACCCTCGGCCTGACGTTGGGCAAGGTAGCGGCGTTCGTGGTCCTGATGATCGTGGTGGGGCGCCGCGTCATTCCGTGGATCCTGCAGTACACGGTTCGGTATGGTTCGCGGGAGTTGTTCCGTCTGTCCGTGCTGGTCGTGGCGCTGGGCGTCGCGTTCGGTGCCGCGCAGCTGTTCGGCGTCTCCTTCGCGCTCGGTGCGTTCTTCGCGGGCATGGTGCTGAACGAATCGGAGCTGGCGCATGAAGCCGCCGAGGAATCCCTGCCGCTGCGCGACGCTTTCGCCGTACTGTTCTTCGTGTCGGTCGGCATGCTGTTCAATCCACTGATCGTGGTTACGCAGCCGCTGGCGCTCGCCGGCGTGCTGTTCATCGTCCTGATCGGCAAGTCTGCGGTGGCCTTCCTGATCGCCGCGGCATTCAAGCATCCGCTCACGACCGGCTTCACCATCGCGGCGAGCCTCGCGCAGATCGGCGAGTTCTCCTTCATCCTCGCCGGTCTCGGCGTGTCGCTTGGACTGTTGCCTGAAGCGGGGCGCGACCTCGTGCTGGCCGGCGCCATCCTGTCGATCGTGCTGAATCCCTTCATCTTCACGCTCAACCACTGGTTGCTGGCGAAATTCGGCAAGCTGCAGGTGCCGCCTGAAGTGGCCATCGGCGATACCGAGCAGGTCCGGCACCGTTCCGAACTGACAGGACATGCCGTCGTCGTCGGTTACGGGCGGGTGGGAAGCCTCGTGGTGGAGTCCCTGCAACGATTGCAGCAGCCCTTTGTCGTCATCGAGTTCGCAGACCGCCGGGTGCAGCATCTGCGGCGCGAAGGCGTCGACGCGATCATCGGCAATGCGGCAACGCCGGAACTGCTCGAAGCCGGGAATGTCGCTCATGCAAGCCGGCTGTTCGTCGCGATTCCGGATGCGTTCGAGGCCGGGCAGATCGTGGGGTTCGCGCGAGGCATGAATCCCTCGCTCGAGATCATTGCTCGAGCACACTCGGACGCGGAAGTGACACACCTGAACGACAAGGGCGCCAACATCGTCGTCATGGGCGAACGCGAAATTGCACGGAGCATGATCAGCCACGCCTTCACGCCAGGTTGATCCGGCGCCCCTGCTCCCGGTCTATCGGGCAGTGGGTTCCTTCACGAGCATCGCGTCGAGCGTGCGTTCGATGAACGCGCCCTGTTCGTTCACGTCGATCGCCGTCGGGTTCTGCGCAATGGCATCCGCGCGCTCGAAGAACGGCACGTACAGGTCCGCCTGATCGACGGCGGCGGTGAGCGTGAGGCTGGGCGTCGCGGCGAACCGCCGGTCCCACGCAGCCCGCACCGCTTCCCAGAAGCTGCGTGTCCGCTCGAAGTACTGATCGCCGGCAGTGAAGTCATAGTCGCGAATCCGTTCGTAGCGGGCGACGCCGTACTCCCGGGCGAGATAGGGCCGGGCGGCGTCCAGCGTCCCGGACGCATCGATGACGGCCTTCAGGTTGTTTTCTTCCTGCAGCCAGCCCGTCGCAATGACGGTGTGACGGTTGGTTCCAATGAGTACGTTGTAGTCCTTGCGGACCGACCACTCGCGGCGCGGCAGCGGACGCCACGTTGCACCGCTGATCCACGTCGAGGCCCCCGGGGAATGGTCCCAGCGCCCGAGGCTTTCGTAGCGGGGCGAATCGTCCACCTGGTACACCGCCTGGCTCCAGGTTCCCTTGGCGCGCTCCGGCGGCAGCGAGCGGCGTTGCCAGCGGTTGATGCCCGTGTACTCGACGATCTCGGTGTCCTGGTAGGTCCAGTCCTGTCGCCAGTGCTTGGTGACGAAGGGCTCGGTCACCTTGCCGTCGCGCCCGACAATGCGCATCACGAGCAGGTGCTGCAGGCTGATGAACGTGCCGCGGTCGGCCGCGACATAGACGTACTCCGTTCCCCAGGACTGATACGGGCGATCGCGCTTCGGCTCCGCTCGAAAGTCCGCGACTTCAAGGAAGTCGAAGGCGACGCGGTAGCCCCCTGTCATCGCCAGGATCGCGCGGCGGTCGCGCTCGAAGTCGCTCAACCCCTTTTCCTGCAGGGCCTGCCACGCCGCCGAAGGCCGGGTGTCGAACGTCATCTGCGGGCCGCGGGTGGAGCCGCCGCGTGGGCTCTGGCCAGGGTCCGCGGACAAAGGCCATGAGAACGTATAGCGGGACGGGGTCGGAGCCAGCGGGCTCGCGTCCGCCGCGTGCGCGGTGCCTGTCTCGCCAGCCAAAAGGACCAGCAGCAGACCGACTAGGAAGGAGGGCGATATCCTGATCATGGAAGCTTCGTGACGTTGGCGGCGCAGCAGCATTCCGGCGAGGCGAGGCCGGCGTCTGCACCAACATGGGTCGCATACGCATGGAACCCGCCGGACGCCGACAGTATTGGTGCAGTCTTTCCGCAGGGTCAAGGGGAGTGGCACGCGCTGTTTGTGCCGAATGCATTCCCGTTTGCCCGAGGAGTAGACTGGCTCGAGATCCGGCTTGCACCTCGAGTATGTCCGATACCGCACCCCGCCAGAACAAGCGTGACTGGGAGATCCTTCATGAACACCGCGTCCTTGATCAAACGCTCTGCGTTGATGCTCGCCATCGCCTCGATCGTCGTCGCCTGCGGCAAGCAGGCTGAAGCGCCTCCTCCCGAACCTGCGGCACCCGCTGTTCCCACGCTCGGTGCGCTCGAAGGGCAGGTGGATATCGTCGCATGGCCTGGCTACATCGAACGCGGCGAATCCGACAAGGCCTATGACTGGGTCACCCAGTTCGAAGCCGACACCGGCTGCAAGGTGAACGTCAAGACGGCCGGCACGTCCGACGAGATGGTCACGTTGATGACGCAGGGTGGCTATGACCTGGTCACGGCTTCCGGCGATGCGTCGGTACGGCTCATCCGTGGCGGCACGGTCAAGGCGATCGAGACGAGCCTCGTCCCGAGCTACACCTCGCTCGATCCGCGCCTGCAGGAGGCCAACTGGCATACCGTCGACGGCAAGCATTACGGCGTGCCGTACCAGTGGGGTCCGAACGTGCTGATGTACAGCACGAAGGTCTTCAAGACGCCGCCGACTTCGTGGTCCGTCGTGTTCGAGCCGCAAAAGCTGCCGGACGGCAAGGCCAACAAGGGCCGCGTGCAGGCTTACGACGGTCCCATCCACATTGCGGATGCGGCGTTGTACCTGATGACGAAGAAGCCCGAGCTCGGCATCACCAATCCGTACGAACTGAATGAAGCCCAGTACACGGCTGCCCTCGAGGTCCTCAGGACGCAGCATCCCCTGGTGCAGCGCTACTGGCACGATGCCAACGTGCAGGTCCAGGATTTCACAAACGAAGGCGTCGTGGCCTCCGGATCGTGGCCTTTCCAGGTGAACACGTTGGTAGCCAACAAGCAGCCGATCGCCAGCACGATTCCGGCTGAAGGCGCGACCGGATGGGCGGATACCACGATGATGCACAGCGCCGCTGCTCATCCCAACTGCGCCTACAAGTGGATGGAATGGTCATTGAACCCGAAGGTGCAGGGCGACGTTGCCGCCTGGTTCGGGTCGGTGCCTGTGGTTCCCGCCGCCTGCGAGAACCATGCGTTGCTCGGTGCAGAAGGCTGCAAGACCAACGGCATCGACAACTTCGGGAAGATCCACTTCTGGCGGACGCCTGAAGCCAACTGCGCGTCGCAGGGCGGGATGTGCGTTCCGTACAGCCGCTGGAGCACCGACTACGCCGCGATCATCGGCGGGCGGTGACGCGACTGACTTCTCCCCCGTTCATCCTCGCGGGTGGACGGGGGGAAGGAGCGCCATGACGGCTGCGATCGAGTTCGAGGGCGTGACGCGAGTCTACGGTTCGACCCGTGCGGTCGATGGCGTCTCCCTGTCCATTGAACCCGGGGAGTTCTTCGCGATGCTCGGGCCGTCCGGTTCCGGCAAGACGACGTGCCTGCGCCTGATTGCCGGGTTCGAGAGTCCCGATGCGGGTCGGGTGCTGCTCGACGGGCAGGATGTTTCGTACGTCCCGCCGTACGCACGCGACGTCAATACCGTGTTCCAGGACTACGCGCTGTTTCCCCACATGAATGTGCTTGCGAACGTCGCATACGGGTTGCGCGTGCGCGGTGTCCCTGTATCCGAGCAACAGAAGCGCGCACATGAAATGCTGGAGCTCGTGCAACTTGCCGGCATGGCCAAGCGCAGTCCGGCGCAGCTCTCGGGAGGACAGCGGCAGCGGGTCGCGCTTGCCCGTGCGCTCATCAACCAGCCGCGAGTGCTGTTGCTGGACGAACCGCTCGGTGCGCTCGATCTCAAGCTGCGTGAGGAAATGCAGATCGAGCTCAAGAACCTGCAGCGACGCCTCGGCATCACGTTCGTGTTCGTCACCCACGACCAGGGCGAGGCGTTGTCGATGGCAGACCGCGTCGCCGTCTTCAATGCCGGCAGGATCGAGCAGCAGGGGAATCCGCGCGAGCTGTATCGCAAGCCGGCCACTGCGTTCGTCGCGCGATTCGTCGGCAGCGCAAACGTTGCCGAAGGCTCGCTGGCGCAAGTGCTCAGTGGCAGCGCACAGCCGTTCGCTGTCCGTGCCGAGCATATCAGCGTGATGCCGCTGGATGACGTTCCTCCCGCCTGGTCGATGCAATGCGAGGGAACAGTGGCGGACGTGCAGTACCACGGTGCGACGTATCGCTGGCAGGTCAAGCTGGATTCCGGGGAACTGTTCGCCGCTTCCTTCCCGGATACCGGCAGCGGTTTCCATCCCGTCATGGGGCAAAGAGTCCGGCTCGCATGGTCGCGTGATAGCGCAGTGCCACTCGCTGCGGGAGGGGCGTCGTGACGGCGACGGTTGCGTTGCGTGCACCATCGTCGTTGCAGCGGCTGCTGCATCGTCGGCCGGCGGTCGCCCTGTTCCTGTTGCTCGTCCCGCCGCTCTTGTGGTTCGGCACCGTGTATCTCGGGTCGCTGTTTACGCTGCTGGCGCAAAGCTTTTTCGCCATCGACGAGTTCACCACGAAGATTGTCTACGAGCCGACGCTCGCCACGTACCGGCAACTCGTGACCCAGCCCGCCAACATCGACATCATCGTGCGGACGCTCGTGATGGCGGTCACCGTGACCATCGCGTGTGCCGTCATTGCATTTCCCGTCGCCAATTACATGGTCCGTTATGCGTCACCTCGGGCGAAGGCCTTCTTCTATGTCGGCGTCATGCTGCCGATGTGGACCAGCTATCTCGTCAAGGTCTATGCGTGGCGGCTGATCCTTGCGAAGCAGGGCATCCTGAGCTGGGCCCTTGGCAGCGTGGGATTGCAAGGGTTGCTCGACTCGGCGCTCGAGTTGCCGGGCGTAGGAGGGCCGTCGCTGTCGTCCTCCTATCTCGGCATGTTCATCGTGTTCGTCTACATGTGGCTGCCCTACATGATCCTGCCGCTCGCGGCGGCGCTCGAACGGGTGCCGGTATCGCTGTTGCAGGCCGCTGCAGATCTCGGCGCGACACCGGGCCAGACGATGCGGACCGTTATCCTGCCGCTCGCACTGCCTGGCCTGGCTGCGGGATCCGTCTTCACGTTTTCGCTGACGCTGGGGGACTACATCATTCCGAGCGTTGTCGGCGCGCCGGGGTACTTCATCGGCATGATGGTTTACCAGCAACAGGGGCTCGCGGGAAACCTGCCGCTTGCTGCAGCGTTCTCCGTCGTGCCGATCGTGCTGATCATGGTCTATCTTTCACTGGCCAAGCGCGCAGGAGCCTTCGATGCGCTCTGACAAGGCTCCGCAGGCAGCGTGGAACCGCCCATCGACGGCTGGCCGCATCGCAGCTTACGCAGGCCTGGCGTTCATGCACGTGCCCGTGCTGATCATCATCCTGTATGCGTTTACCACCGACGATCGGACGTACGCGTTTCCGCCGCCGGGCCTGACATTGCACTGGTTCGAAGTGGCAATGGGGCGCTCGGACATCTGGGCCGCCATGCGCTTGTCGTTGTCCGTGGCTGCGCTTGCAACCCTGTTTGCCATCGTTCTCGGCTCGCTGGCGGCGCTGGCACTGGCCCGCGGGCGTTTCTGGGGCAAGGAGAGCGTCACGCTCCTCCTGGTCCTGCCGATTGCACTACCCGGCATCGTGACTGGCATCGCGCTGCTCGCGGCGATCAAGGCGGCGGGACTCTCACCCGGGTTCTGGACCATCGTCGCGGGACACACGACATTCTGCATCGTGATCGTCTACAACAACGTCGTGGCTCGACTGCGACGGCTCCCCCGCAGCTGGACGGAGGCATCCATGGACCTGGGGGCGACCGGCGGGCAGACCTTCCGGCTGATCGTGCTGCCGCAGATCGCCACGGCGCTGCTGGCCGGCGGCATGCTCGCGTTTGCCCTGTCGTTCGACGAGATCATCGTGACGCTGTTTACCGCGGGTCACGACCGGACCCTGCCGATCTGGTTCTTCAACGAACTGTTCCGGCCACGCGAACGACCGGTGACGAACGTGGTTGCGGTGATCGTGATTGCCGTGACGCTGCTGCCGATCCTGGCGGCGTACCACCTGACCAAACCCCAGGACGAGACAAGCTGACGCGGAGGGCTGTGCATGGCGACGAAGAAGGCGACCTCACCCAGGTTCGATACGAAGCTGTTGATCGGCGGCAAGTTCGTGGCCGGGCAGGGCGCGACGGAAGACGTACTGGATCCCGCCTCGGGCAAGACGCTGGTGAAGATTCCGGAGGCGAGTGACGCGCAGATCGCGGCAGCGGTACAGGCGGCTTCGCAGGCATTTTCGTCATGGTCTGCGACGGTGCCGAAGGACCGTGCGACGCTATTGCTCAAGCTCGCGGATCGTATCGAGGCCGAGGCCGAAGCGTTTGCGAGCCTGGAATCGCAGAACTGCGGCAAGCCTTACGCGGCGGCGCTCGGAGACGAGATCCCGGCCGTCGCCGATGTGTTCCGCTTCTTCGCAGGCGCTGCCCGGACGCAACACGGTGCCGTTGCCGGTGAGTACCTGCCGGGATTTACGAGCATGATCCGTCGTGACCCGATCGGTGTCGTGGCTTCGATCGCGCCGTGGAACTATCCGTTGATGATGGCGGCATGGAAGCTGGCACCTGCGCTCGCCGCAGGCAACACGGTCGTTATCAAGCCATCCGAGCAAACGCCGCTCACGGCCTTGAAGCTGGCCACGATTCTCGCCGAGCTGTTTCCGCCGGGGGTCGTCAACGTCATTTACGGGCGTGGCGCGACAGTCGGTGCGTCGTTGATTGCGCAACCCAAGGTCGCGATGATCTCCCTGACCGGCGACGTCGGCACCGGCGAGAAGGTGTTGCAGGCCGCATCGAAGGGTGCGAAGCGCACGCATCTCGAACTCGGGGGCAAGGCCCCGGTCATCGTTTTCGACGACGCCGACATCGAGGCCGTGGTCAGCGGAGTGCGGACCTTCGGCTTCTACAATGCGGGTCAGGATTGCACCGCTGCATGCCGCATCTACGCGGGCGCCAAGGTCTACGACCGGCTCGTTGCCGACCTTACTACCGCCGTGTCCAGCATCAAGATGGGCAGCCAGAAGCAGGACGGCGTCGAGATGGGTCCGCTGATCAGCGCCAAACAGCGCGCCCGCGTATCGGGATTCATCGAGCGCGCGAGCGAGAAGAAGCACATCGAGATCACGACCGGCGGGAAAGTCGGATCCGGCGGGGGATTCTTCTTCCAGCCGACCATCGTGGCGGGTGCGAAGCAGAGTGACGAGATCGTCCGCAAGGAGGTGTTCGGTCCCGTCGTCTCGGTGACCCGCTTCAAGGATCCTGCCGACGCCATCGACTGGGCGAACGACTCCGACTACGGCCTCGCGTCGTCGGTGTGGACGCAGGATGTGGGCAAGGCGATGACGGTTGCGTCGCGACTGCAATACGGCTGCACGTGGATCAACACCCACTTCATGCTGGTGAGCGAGATGCCGCATGGAGGGATGAAGCGGTCAGGCTACGGCAAGGACCTGTCGAGTTATGCGCTCGAGGACTACAGCGTCGTGCGCCACGTGATGGTGAAGCTGTAACGGTTCATCTCCGGCTCCGATCCCGCGCTGCCACGGCCATATCGGGATTGTCGGAGAATATGCCGTCGATGCCTGCCTTGAGGTAGGCATCGAGTTCCGCATCGAGCGCGCCGCTGTCCCCGGGCGTCGTGCCGGACCGGAAGCTGACCGGCAGGAAGGCATTCTCGCGACGGAAGGTCCACGCATGCACCTTGAGTCCGTGGTCATGCGCATCGCGAACGAGGTGAGTGGGCAAGCCCAGCGCATCGCCTGTGGTCCGGGCGATTACCAGGTCCTTCGCTGCGCCGATGCCGTGAGCATAGGTGGCAATGTCTGCAAGACCCGCTGGCGTGATGAGGTTTCCATACGACCTTGAGCTCCCCGCGGCGACCAGGTCGTACGGTGCGCCTTCCGCGTCGATCAGCTGCATCAAACGGACTTTGGTCGTGCGATGCAGCTCGCGCAGGTTCCCAGTCTCGAATGACTGTATGAATACCGGCGCCTCTGCGCTGTCGAGGCCGGCGCGCCGAAGGGCTTCCATGAGCCGCGGCTCCAACGGCTTGCCAATGCTTCGAAAGTAAGTAGGGTGCTTGGTCTCGGGGTAGATCCCGACGGCCCGCGGGATTCGTTGGCCGTCCTGGCGTGCCCGGGCGGCGGCCTGCTCGTTGTGATCGCGGACCAGCGCGATCACCTCATCGAAAGTCGGAATGGCGAATTGCCCGTCAAATTGCGAATTGGCTGCCCGCAGCTGCGGAATGCGTTCTCTTGCGCGCAGCGTCTTGAGCTCAGCGAGGGTGAAGTCCTCGGTGAACCAGCCCGTGACGGCGAGGCCATCGATGGTCTTGGTCGTGCGGCGTGCGGCAAATTCTGCGTGGCCGGCAACGTCCGTGGTCCCGCCAATCTCGTTCTCGTGACGGGCGATCAGTACGCCATCGGCGGAAATGACCAGGTCCGGCTCGACGAAGTCGGCGCCTTGATCAATGGCGAGTGCGTACGCTGCCAGCGTGTGCTCCGGCCGATAGCCGCTTGCTCCACGATGACCGACGACCAAGGGATAGGTATTGCCTGCGAAGTCCGGGACTGTACTCGAATCCGGGTGAGCAGCGCACGCAGCGACCAAGAGTCCGAGTAGCGCAATTGCTGTTGTATGGCTGCAACCTGGTGTGAGCGGGAAGGTGCGCGTCATGATTCGTGTGGCCCGGAGTTGTCCTGACGATATCGGGTGGCTGCCACCAAGTCTGGACCCGAGTTTCACACGGCTTTATTGCAGCAAGAAGGCGCCGCCGACAGTGCTTCCGTTTACGATCCGTTGACATTTCGATCACGGCCGCGTCCCTGTTCGGTCACGAGTGACCATCGCTATTCCATTTTCTAGCATCGCCGTCCTCGCGCTCCCCGCGTAAGGGTAAAGTGGCGCGAATCCGGAAGTATTCTTTGAGGAGACAGTCGAGATGACAAGCAAGTACGGCGTGATGGCCGGCGCGATGGCGCTGGTATTGGCGGGTTGTGGTGGTTCCAAGGCTCCCGAAGCGGAGGCAACGGCGGCGGCTCCTGCTGCGGCGCCTGCGATCGAACTCCCGGCAAGCATCACGATCAACACGCCTGGACTCTCTCCCGAAGGCATCGAGTACGACACGAAGCACAACCGCTTCCTCGTGGGTTCGATCACCAAGGGCACGGTGTTTGTCGTTGCGAACGACGGCACGCTCACTCCCTTCATTCAGGATCCGGACCTGAAGTCGAGCGTCGGCATCGAAGTCGACGAAGAGCGCAACCGCCTTCTGGTCGCGAACTCCGACGCCGCCGCCTTCGGCGGCCAGGTTCCGGGCCAGGCCAAGCTGGGCGTGTACGACCTCGATACGGGCATGAGAATCGCGATGGTCGATCTCGGCGCGCTGGGACCCGAAGGCGCCAAGGCACACTTTGCCAACGACATGACCGTCGGCAAGGACGGCTCCGTGTACGTCACGGATTCGCTGGCTCGCGTCGTGTTCAAGGTGGACCCGGCCTACACGGCCTCGGTCTTCCTGCCCAATGGCTTTGCGAACAAGAAAGAGCATGTGCTGAACGGCATCGTGTACCACCCGTCCGGCTACCTGCTGGTCGGTGAATCGGTTGAGGGGAAGCTGTTCGCCGTCTCCGAGAGCGATGCGAACGACATCAGCGAAGTCACGCTGCCAGAGCCCGTCAAGGGCGTTGACGGACTCGTATGGGCTGCCAACGGCGATTTGCTGGTCGTGCGCAATGACGACTCGACCCGCGTTGTGGCGCTGCGGACCGAAGACGACTGGAAGTCGGCTGTTGTAGCCGGTACGGGTGTCTTCACAGGTCAGGCAACAACAGGGGCCGTTGCGGGTGATGCCGTGTTTGTCGTGCACCCCATGATGGGCGATGCAGCCGTGGCGCCGAGCATCGAGCGGGTCACGATCAAGTAATCCACCGGACCCCAAGGCTCGAAGCCTGAATTCCAGGCGCGATTGAAGGCCGGGTTCGCGATGGCGAACCCGGCCTTTTTTGTCGGGCGCGCCGCGTCTCCATCGTCTCGAACAATCGGTTCAATCGGGAGGATCGATTGGCTTGCACCACGTTGTCACACGTAGCATCGATACCGAGTCGAAGGGCAAGCGCGCCGTCGCATCAGATGCGGTTGGCAACGGTAACGGAGAGCACCATGGACATCGATATCGGGATCAAGAAGAAGGACCGCGAAGCCATTGCGGAGGGCTTGTCGCGATTGCTGGCGGACACGTACACGCTGTACCTCAAGACCCACAACTTCCACTGGAACGTGAAGGGGCCGATGTTCCAGACCTTGCACCTCATGTTCGAAGCGCAGTACACCGAGCTCGCGTTGGCGGTCGACCTGATCGCGGAGCGCATCCGGTCGCTCGGGTTCCCTGCACCCGGAACGTACAAGCAGTTCGCGGCGTTGTCATCGATCAAGGAGACTGACGGCGTGCCGAATGCCACAACCATGATCAAGTTGCTGGTCGAGGGGCAGGAAGCGGTGGCCAAGACGGCGCGCTCTGTGTTCCCTGTGGTTGACAAGGCCAGCGACGAGCCGACGGCCGATCTGCTGACGCAGCGCATGCAGGTGCATGAAAAGACAGCATGGATGCTGCGCAGCTTGTTGGAGAAATAACCTGGGCGTTCGCAGAACCGGCTTTGCACGGTCCTGACCGCCGCGCGACTACCTTCCGACCAACGATCACATTCTGGCAATCGTACAGTAACTCCGCTGCAATGCAGCGAGGTTAGCTTAACTCCCGGTGTCATTTCTGCAACACGGACCCAATTGGGTCTGTTTTCCAGGCTATACGGGAGTCTCCTATGCGCTACACACAAAACGTCCTGGCAAGCCAGCGGCGTTCGCCGCTGGTCCTCACGATTGCAGCCCTGCTGGCAACCGGAGCCGCCCACGCCCAGCAATCAAGCCCGGCTACTAGCGATGATCTACAGGAGATCGTGGTTTTCGGTCGCGGTGAATCGCGCCAGGTTCAAACGATCGGCGAGACGCAGCTTGAACAGCTGACGCCCGGAACCAGCCCGATCAAGGCCATCGAGAAGCTTCCCGGCGTGAACTTCCAGTCAGCAGACCCCTACGGTGCCTATGAATGGTCGACCCGGATCACCGTCCGTGGATTCAACCAGAACCAGATGGGATTCACGCTGGATGGCGTACCTCTTGGGGACATGTCGTATGGTAACCATAACGGCTTGCATGTCAGCCGTGCCGTCTCCTCCGAGAACGTGGCGGGAGTGGCTCTTTCCCAGGGAACCGGTGCGCTCGCGACGGCTTCGACCAGCAACCTCGGCGGCACTCTTGAGTTCAGGTCCGCGGACCCTGGCCGCGAACTGGGCGTTCGCGCCGCTTTGACGGGTGGCAGCGACAGCACCCAGCGCGGCTTCCTGCGCTTCGACAGTGGCGAGTTTGCGGCCGGCACGCGCCTGTTTGCCAGCTACACGAATCAGGAAGCGGACAAGTGGAAGGGCGGTGGCGTCCAGAAGCAGGAGCAGATCAATTTCAAGATCGTGCAACCGCTTGGCGCGGCGACCCTGACCGGGTATTACGCCTCCTCTGATCGCGCGGAACAGGACTACCAGGATCTGTCCCTCGACATGATCCGGCGCCGCGGCTACGAAAATGACAATTTCTTCCCGGACTGGGCTGGCGCCATTGCGGCAGCCAATGCCTGCGCGGCCGCCGCGTTCAATGCTCCCATCTGCGACGACCAGTACTGGAATGCTTCGGGACTGCGCAAGGATGACCTCGCGTATGTGGCGCTGGCACTGCCTTTCAGTGATACGTTGTCTTGGGACACCACTGTCTACCTGCACCAGAATGAGGGACAGGGCCTCTGGGGTACGCCGTATACGCCGACACCTGGTGGTGCGCCGCTGTCTGTCCGCACAACCGAGTACGACATCGAGCGCAATGGCCTCACCACTGCGCTGACATGGGCGGCGGGCAACCACGAAGTCAACGGTGGAGTCTGGTACGAAGACAACGACTTCAACCAGGCTCGTCGCTTCTACGGCGAGCCGAGCGCCGCTGCGCCGACCCGCTCGTTCCTTGACTTCCAGAGCAACCCGTTTTTCACGCAATGGCAGTACAAGTTCAACACCAGGACGCTGCAGTGGCACCTGCAGGACACGTGGAGCGTGAGCGACGCCCTGTCGCTCAACTTCGGCTTCAAGTCAGTCGTGGTCAAGAACGAGGCGACGCCAGTGCTCGTCGCGAGTTCGAGCGTCAACCAGTTCAGCCAGATCGAATCGAAGGAATCTTTCCTGCCACAGGTCGGTTTCACCTACAGCCTGTCCGGCGGAAATGAGCTCTTCGGGGGCTATTCGGAGAACATGCGGGCATTCGTGTCGGCCGCGACTGCGGGCCCGTTTGGCACGACCCAGGCCGGCTTCAATGCCATCAGTGACACGCTGCAACCGGAAACCTCGAAGACACTCGAACTGGGCTGGCGTTTCCGCAATGCTGCACTCCAGGGCGTGGTGTCCGCTTACCTGGTGCAGTTCGATGACCGTCTCCTTTCGATCTCGCTCGGGGCCGGCATTGTTGGTGCCCCCGCCGCGCTGGCCAATGTGGGCAAGGTGGAATCCATCGGTATCGAAACCGGATTGCTGTGGCAGTTTGCCGATCGCTGGAGCCTTTTCGGGAGCTATAGCTACAACGACTCGCAATACAAGGACGACGTCGTCAGTGGCACCGGCGCGATCACCCCGACGAGCGGCAAGCAAGTGGTTGACGCTCCAAAGAACATGCTCAAGGCGGAATTGGGCTACGACAACGGCAACCTTTTCTACAAGCTCGGGCTCGACTTCGTGGACGATCGCTACTTCAGCTACCTCAATGACCAGTTGGTTGACTCGCGCACGCTGCTCGACCTGTCGCTCGGGTACCGCTTCCGGCAGTTCCCGGCCTTCAAGGAGCTAACGGCACAATTCAACGTGGCAAACCTGACGGACGAGCAGTACATCTCGACGATCGGCTCGAATGGTTTCGGCAACAGCGGTGACTCGCAGACGCTGCTGACGGGCGCGCCTCGGCAGTACTTCTTCACGCTGAACGCGCGGTTCTGATCTTGCCGGGCCACGATCCAGATCGGCGCGAATGGGTGCGGCGGTCCCTGCTTATTGCGGGGGCCGCTGCAACCGGAAATCTGCCTCTGGTGACACGTGCCACTGCGGCAGCGCGTCCCGTCTCGGACCCTCATCGGGGGCTTGACACTACGTTGACCCGGATTGCTTTTGGATCCTGCGCCAAGGAGTCCAAGGAACAGCCAATCTGGGAAGCCATCCTGGCGCGCAAGCCCGAGCTGTTTCTGTTTCTTGGCGACAACATCTACGGTGATACCCGTGACATGGCGGTGCTGCGTGACAAGTACGGACAACTCGCCGCCAAGCCCGGATTCCAGAAGCTGAAGGCAACGACGCCCCTGGTCGCGATCTGGGATGATCATGACTTCGGCGAGAATGATGCGGGTGGCGACTATCCGATGAAGGCGGAGTCGCGACAGTTGTTTCTGGAATTCTGGGGCGAGCCAGCAAATTCTCCACGGCGCGACCGTGACGGCGTTTACGCAGCGTATGTATTCGGCCCACGAGGCAAACGGGTGCAGGTCATCATGCCCGACCTGCGCTATAACCGGACCCCGATCCTGCCGGTCGATCTCTCCGGGGCAAAGTACGAAGACTGGGCGAGGCAAAAGGCTGACGCTGGCCAGCCGGTACCCGGACCCTACGCGCGCAATCCGGACCCGTCGGCGACCATGTTGGGCGAGCGGCAATGGCAGTGGCTCGAGCAGCAGCTGCGCGTCCCCGCCGACGTGCGGATATTTGCATCGAGTCTGCAGGTCCTTGCAGATCCTCCCGGCTGGGAAGCCTGGATCAACTATGCTCGTGACCACCAGAGGCTGGTCGGGCTCCTGCGCCGCACTCAGGCCAGTGGCGTGATCTTCATCAGCGGCGACACCCACTACGCAGAGTTGTCCCACTATGACTTGAATGTTCCCTACCCGCTATGGGATCTCACTTCCAGCGGGCTTACGGAAGTCTGGCCGGTCGTTCCGCCCAACGCCAACCGCGTCGGGCAGGTCCTCAGGGAACCCAACTTTGGCTGGATCGAGATCGACTGGAGTGGCCGCGATCCGCGAATCGTTCTGCAGGCGCTCGACATCGACGGCAAGGTACGGATGGAGCAGGAACTGAGGCGCTCGCACCTCGCCATCTGAAGCAGGCGATCTTCACACCAACGTGTGGAAGACCTTCTGCACGTCCTCGTCCTGTTCGAGCTTGTCGATCAGCGTCAGGACTTCGGTGGCCTGCTCTTCGGGCAGTTCGGTCGGCGTCAGGCACACATACTCCTGCTCGGCCGACAGCGGCGTGATGCCGCGATCTTCGAGCGCCTTCTGCAGCGTGCCGAAATCGCCGAATGCGCAGCGGATGACGATCTGCGGCTCGCCCTTCTCGTCGGTGCTTTCGCCCATTTCCTCGAGGCCGTGGTCGATCAGGTAGAGCTCGAGGTCGTCGCTGTCGATGCCGTCCGGCTTCAGGCGGAACACGCCCATCTTCTTGAACAGGAAGCTGACGCTGCCCGTGCTGCCCATGTTGCCGCCATGCTTCGAGAAGATGTTGCGGACATTGCCGACAGTGCGCGTCGGGTTGTCCGTGGCGGCATCCACGAGGACGGCCACGCCGTGCGGCGCATACCCTTCGTACACGACCTCGTGGTAGTTCTCGGCTTCCTTGCCGGAGGCGCGCTTGATGGCGGCTTCCACCTTGTCCTTCGGCATGTTGAGCGCGCGCGAGTTCTGGATCACGCGCCTTAAGGTAGGGTTCGAGTTCGGGTCGTTGCCGCCCGATTTCACCGCGATCGCGATTTCCTTGGAGATGCGCGCGAACTGTTTCGCCATCTTGTTCCAGCGGGCGAACATCACGTGCTTGCGGGTTTCGAATATGCGTCCCATGACTGTTCTCTTTTGGGGCTGTTGCCGTTTCGGGAGCGGGGATCAGGTCAGCGGCGAGACGCCGAGCACCAGGCGGTGCAGGACGAACACGGTGGCGAGGTAGACCACGACACCGACGATGATCGCAGATGCGTCGTTGAAGCGCCTGATCGGGATGTTGGGTGCCGGCCGCGGTGGGCGCCGCTTCAGTGAAATTCTGAGGACGACCGCCCATGCCAGCAGTGAACCGAACAGGACGACTTCGTGCAGCATGCCGTTGGCCAGCAAGTGGGCCAGTGCCCAGAGCTTGAGCGCCACCAGCATGGGGTGCTTGAAGATCGCGCGGATCTTGCCGGGCACATAGGCACCGATCAGCAGCGGGAACATGGGCAGCGTGAGGAGCGGTGCGACCGTGCGCATCCAGGCAGACGGGACGTAGACGATAACGGGCGCAATCCGGGCTATCGAGAAGCCCCAGACGATCAGCGCGAGGCCGGCAACACTTGCGAGCGAGTACATCCCCTTCCATCGGCCCTCGCCAAGGCGCGCAACCATGCCCTCACGCCACGCGGGCACCACGATCGAGACGGAATGGGTGCCGAGGAACAGAATCAGCCCCAGAATCAGCAGAAGCATGTTTGAACGGACCTCTGGCCTGCTCGCGATGGCCGGGGGAGATGCCCCGTTGCCCGGAGTCGGCGGGCGGCATGATACCGATCCCGGCAAGCGCTGACTAACGGCCCGATGCAAAGCGCCCTACGTCGCCCTGCCGCCCCATCCGATCAGTGGGCAAAGCCCCCATCGTAGATCAGCAGCAGGCCGTTCAGGAACAGGCTGATCTCCGAGATCCGATAGAACACTTTGTGGCTGACGCGAGACTGCAGCCAGCGGCCGAGGTGGATCCCGACCGGGACCACCGGGACCAGCGCCAGGCTCGTCAGCAGGTTTGCCGTGGAAAACTGTCCCAGGTACGCGTACGGCACCAGCTTGATCGCGTTCATGATCAGGAAGCAGACGCCCATGGTGGCAATGAAGCGGCTTTGCGGCAGCTTGAGTGGCAGCAGGTAAACCATCATCGGCGGACCGCCGGCATGGGCGACGAAGCTCGTGAATCCCGAGATGGCCGACCAGAACCCGCCCTTGGCGAGGGACTGGGACGCTGCGGCCTGGCGGGCGGCCAGCCGGAACCAGCTGTTGAGCGTGAACAGCACGGCGATGGAGCCGACGAGCACGAGGATGGTGGCGTCGCTCACCGTACCGAACAGCAGGGCACCGGCCCCGATGCCGATGAGGGCTCCGGGCAGGATCGTCTTGAGCGTCTGCCGGTCCCACGCGCCCCAGTACACCTTGACGCCCCACCAGTCGATGACGCACAGCAGGGGCAGCACGATCGCCGCCGCCTGCACGGGCGACATCGCCAGCGACATCAGCGGCACGCCCATGGCGCCGAAGCTGCCGGGGAAGCCGCTCTTGGAAATGCCGAGCATCAGCACGGCCGTGATGCCGGCGAGATAGAAGTGCGGATCGAGGAGCAGCGCAGGAAGTTGCATTTGCGAAGGGCCTGATCACACGGAAAAGCGGGACTGCGCCATCTGCTCTCGCCGGCCTGACGGGGCCGACGATCCGTGCGGATTGTCGCACAGCCCCGTAATCTACCGGCGCTGTCCACATGGAATTCCTGAGAATCAGACCCTTGCGCACCGAGCCGGGGTCGCGCTTAGATGGCGCGTCCATTCGTCCACAGTCATTTGCAATCGAGGCCCGACCGCATGAGCTCTGCCGAAGTCCAGTCGCCACCCGTTCCGGAGCGTCGCCAGATCGTCACCCTGCAGGGGCACATCCTGCAGCAGCAGGCCCTGCATCCCGGCGCAACCGGCGACTTCTCGTGGATCCTTTCGGCACTGTCGATTTCGGCCAAGATGATTGCTTCGCAGGTGCGCCGTGCCCGGCTCGAGGATGTACTCGGCATTGTCGGCAACCAGAACGTCCAGGGTGAGCAGCAACAGAAGCTCGATGTCATCGCCAACGACATCCTGCTTCGGACCTTGAGCGGCCGCGAAGGGGTTGCGATCGTCGCCTCGGAGGAGAACGAAGAGCCGGTCATCCTGCGCGATGAGCAGTCCGGGAGTCGCAAGTACTGCGTGCTGTTCGATCCGCTCGATGGGTCGTCCAATCTCGATGTCTGCGGCGCAGTCGGTACCATCTTCAGCATCCTGCGCCAGGACCGCCGCTCGGCGAGGCAGGAGGATTCGCTCTTGCAGCCCGGCACACAGCAGGTAGCTGCGGGCTATGTGCTGTATGGATCGTCGACCGTATTCACGCTGACGCTGGGCAAGGGCGTCGACATGTTCGTGCTGGACCCCTCCATCGGAGCGTTCGTGCGCGTCGAGCAGCAGATGCGCATCCCGCGGGCGAACAAGAGCTACTCGTTGAACGAAGGCAATCGCCTGACCTTCCCTGAGGGCTACCAGAACTACCTGCACTGGGCGCAGGAAAGCGGCTATTCAAGCCGCTACGCGGGCGCCATGGTGGGTGATGTCCACCGCATCCTGTTGCAGGGCGGCGTCTTCATGTATCCGCCGACGAAGAAAGCGCCGAAGGGCAAGCTGCGCCTGATGTACGAAGCCAATCCGATGGGCATGATCGTGGAACAGGCCGGCGGCAAGGCACTGGCCGCGCCCGGACAGCGTCTGCTCGACGTGAGTCCGACAGACATCCATCAGCGCACGCCTGTCATCATGGGTAGCCCGGACGAGGTCGATCACGTCGTGGCGCACCTGTAGGGCAACGACAGGAGGTCGAACGGCGCTGAAACTGGCAAACTGCCAGTTCGAAATATCCCGCGCCCGCGGGCCCGCAGTCTGGAAACACAACGAATGATCGGTCAACTGGAACTCAATCGCGTCGCCGTGCGCAGCCTGGCCTTCCTGGCCGCATTGTTGGTCTTCGGAAGCCCGGCAGCTTGGGCAGCCGGGAGCGCCGAACGCGGCAAACAGAAATTCAAGGCAACCTGCGAGGTCTGTCACCTCGCCCTGCAGGGCGCAGCCCGGAACGATGAACTGACCAAGATCGGGCCGAACTTGTATGGTGTCGTGGGCCGGCCGGCGGGGACACACAAGGGATTTCGCTATTCGACTGCGATGAAGTCGTCAGGAATCACGTGGACCGAAGCGGAACTGCGACGCTATATCCAGGCGCCCCAGCAGGTCATCCCGAACGTTCGCATGAGCTTCCCGGGCGTCGGCAACGCCCAGGACGTCGAGGATCTGGTGGCTTATCTGGCTACCCTACGCCGTACAGACTCCCCAGGTAAGCGGTCAGCCGCCCCATGATGATCACGAAGGCCCACGTCGCACAGGCGGCGCCGGCTCGCTTCAGGCCAGTGGACGAAACGGCGCCCGCTGTCTGCCACTGAGCTGCCTCGAGACGCAACGTCTTCAGGAACATCACTGTAAAGATGATGCCGATGACGACCAGCGTGAACTTCGTATCGAAGACCCAGTCGCGGACGTATTTCGGCGGCTTCGACATCCACAGCGTCAAACCGCTATAGAACTGGATGACGACACCGGTCCACACATAGGGGGCCAGCTTTTCCAGCGACGTGTAAGGAATGGTCCTGAAGAAGCCGAAGATCCTGAGGCCGATGATGAACATGAGGCCGGCGACGATCGCGCTGCCGAACGCATGCAGCGTCAGCGCGAAAGGCCATCCCCACGATGCGGTTACCCACTCCGAGTACGGGGTCGTCTCCAACCATTCGAGCACTTTACTATCCCCTTAAATATGCAATCGGTGTGCGCTGCTGCGAATCAGGACGGACGATCGGCTTGGTCGGCGGCCCCGTCCAGGCGGAGCAGCGCGAACAGCGCAATGCCAAGTACTGCGGCTACGAGGCCGGTTGCCGCCAGGAACAGCTGTATCTGGAACATGGTTTTTCCTCACGGCCTCTTAAAGGTTGATGTAGGGCATCAGTCGCCCGCCCGTGATCACGACTGTCCACGAGAACAGCACGAGGGCCGCGACCCACTTGGCCGACATGGGCGCATCCTCTCCCGCCTTGACTTGCCATAGCCGGTCCGACAGCGAGAAATACAGGACGGCGAGGGCGCCGATGGGCAGGAAGAACATCTTGGGCCAGAAGGTTTCGTCATTCACATAGCGCGAAGTGTCCGCCATCAGCATCAGCATGCCGCTGAAGACATTCATCATGACCCCGAATACGCCCAGCGGGATGATCCGGTGGATGGCAGGGAACGACACCGACTTCCAGACTCCCAGGATACGCAGCGCGACGGCAAGCACCGTGGCGAACACGAGCGTATAGCCGAAGAAGTGCACCGTCTGCCATGGCACGAACCACATGATCACGTTGATCAGCAATTCGATCTTGGGTGACCAGAAAGCCGACGGATCCGTGCCGATGATCTCGGCGGCATCACGGATCTCCGGATGGTTGATCTGCCCGCCCAGGTGTCCGGTTTCGGCCATGATGCCGAGCGCAATCACGGCGAACACGAGGACGAGCTTCATGGAGAGGCTGGAAAAACGCCCGAGGTACCGATATCGCCACAGCTCGAACCACCCGAGCCCGCCGGTGAAAGCGAGGCCGAACAGCGACAGGATTGCGAAGTCGCGGTGCATGTTGATCCTGACCTGCGAGATCCCCTCGACGGCAGGATCCGTGAAGGCCCACATGGCGCCCGCCCCCGAAACATAGGTGGTGGCGCCCAGCACGGCGCACATGACGAAAACGACGATGCCGCCCTTCTTCAGCTGGTCGTTGTTCTTGTACAGCCCGGTCGCAAAGAAGAAGAGAGCGACAACTGAACCGACTGTCGGGAAGTGATTGAGGATGATGTGGATGTGCGACCAGATGTGCGAGGTCCCGCCCAGCATGCCGCCAGCGGGCGGCAGCTCAAGCTCGCGGTGAGCGATCTCCCAGCCCAGTTCCCCGACGATCGCCATCAACAGCAGCGTCACGAGCGCAAGTCCGAGAATGACATGCTGTGAATTCGTGGAGGGACGTTCGAGGTCCCTGGAGCGCCACAGGACCAGTACCGAAGCGATTCCGGTGAGCGCGAGCAGCGTGAAGGCTGCCCACGACCAATAGTAGTGCAGATTTGCCGCGTCAACGGGAATGGCCGGCCTGCCTGACAGGGCGGCCATCGCGCCGTCGCCGCTCAAGTAAGTCGGGATGCCGAGCACCGCCATGCCTGCGAACACAAACAGGCAGACGCGCTGCATCAAGCCCTTGTCCGCGACCATTGCGGCCACATAGAGACCGACCGCAAACAGCAGGCCCACCGATGGAAAGACACTGACGAGCAAATGGAAATGCGACCAGTTCGCTGGGATCAGATGCATTTGCTTTCCCCACCTCGATCGGAACAGATCGGGGCTTCTGTTATGTGTATTTGTAGTCGAAGACTTTGGATTATCGGCGCGCTGAGTTTAGTGCGTCAAGCATGCTGTTTGCGCCTGCACGGGGGGGTGGTCCAGTGCCGGTCTTGCACGGGGGGCTCGCCGCGCCGCGCCCTCGCTGGCTGCTACAGGAGGTCCTGCATCCTGTAGTACATCATCGCCAGCATCAGGGTCGGGGTACGTAGCCACTTGCCGCCTGGAAAGTTCTGGTGCTTGATACGGGTGTACACATCGAAGCGCTCTGCTTGCCCGGCAATGGCCTCCGCCACAAATTTGCCGGCGATGCCGGTCAGCGCGATGCCGTGGCCCGAGAATCCCTGCAGGTAGTAGATGTTCGGCGCAACGCGGCCGAAGTCCGGTGCGCGCGACATCGTGATGTCGACACACCCTCCCCAAGCATGATCGATCTTCACATCGCCCAGTTGCGGGAAGACGGCGAGCATGCGCTTGCGCGTAGCCGTGGCGGTGTTGAAGGCGTCGAGGCCGGAGTAGCTGACACGCCCGCCGAACAGCAGGCGGTGGTCGGCCGAGCGGCGGAAGTAGTCCAGCACGAAATTGATGTCGGTGACGGCGACATTGTCGCGCATCAGCTGCGTCATGCGTGACTCGCCGAGCGGCTCCGTCGCGATGATGTACGTGCCGACCGGCATGATGCGGGAGCGCAATCGCGGTTCGAGACCGTCGACGTAGGCGTTGCAGCACAAGGCCACGTGCTTCGCGTGGACGCTGCCCTGTGCGGTCACGACGCGTGCGGGATCGCCGCGGTCGATCACGGTGACGTGAGAACCTTCATGGATCAAGACGCCCGCTGCACGCGCGGCGGCCGCGAGGCCCAGGGTGTAGTTGAGCGGATGCAGGTGCCCGCTGCGTGAATCGAACAGCGCGCCGCAGTAACGCTGCGTTGCGAGCATCGCTTCGACCTCTGGACGCTCAAGGAAGCGGACGCTCTCGTACCCGTAGTCGTCGACCAGTTCCCGCTGCCACGCTTTCAGTTCGTCACTTTGCCGCGGCTTGATGGCGGCATGCATCTGGCCCCAGTGCAGGTCGCAGTCGATCTGGTGCCGGGCCACGCGGTCCTTCAGCAGGTCGAGCGCCTCGATGGAGAAGTCCCAAAGCTGTCGCGCCGCGGCCTTGCCTACGGCCGCAGCGAGCTTCTGCTGGCTGCAGGCATAGCCGAAGATCGCCTGGCCGCCGCTGCGTCCCGATGCGCCCCAGCCGATCCGGTGGCCTTCGAGCAGAACGACACGATAGCCGCGTTCGGCGAGATGCAGTGCGGTCGACAGTCCCGCAATGCCGCCCCCCACGACGCAGGCATCCGCGTCGATGTCGCCCGACAGCGGAGCCGAGAGGGGCGCTGCGTTCGCGGAGGCGGAGTAATAGGAGTCGACGTGATTCATCCGGTGCCCGAACTCAGCAACGCAGATACCACTGGTGATCGAGCGCCGACACTTGCGCTTCGAAAGACTGAAACTCGCCATGGCGCGTCGTCGAGTACAGGCGCTGGAAATCGGCGCCGAGATACTCACGGATAAACGGGCTCTGCCTGAACGTGCGCAGCGTATCCGGCCACGTGTGCGGCAGCAGATCCGACGTACTCCGATAGGCATTGCCATTGACCTGCGGGCCAGGGTCGAGCCGCTGCACGAGGCCGTCGAGCATCGCCGCCAGCACGCAAGCTGCCAGCAGGTAAGGATTCGCGTCGGCGCCGGCCACGCGATGTTCGATGCGGCGGTTGTCGGCATCGCTGACGGGGACGCGCAATGCAACGCCCCGGTTATTGACGCCCCACGAGGCGGTCAAGGGAACGTAGGCCTCCGGGCGGAACCGGCGATACGCGTTGATCGTCGGGGCAAAAACCAGCATCGAATCCGCCATGTGCGCGGCGAGTCCGCCGATCGCGTGGCCCAGCGCTTCGTTGCCGGCAGGATCCTCGCTCGCGAACACGTTGCGGCCTGACCGGTCCAGCAGGCTCACGTGGATGTGCGCACCACTGCCGGCCATGTCCGCATAAGGTTTCGGCATGAACGTTGCCTCCATGCCGTGGCGCATGGCGACACCGTGAACGATGCGCTTCAGCCGGATGGCGTGGTCGCAGGCGACGCACGCATCCGCGACATGGTGCAGGTTCACCTCGTATTGGCCTGGACCGTACTCGGCGAGCGCCGTGCCGGTCGGCACCCGCTGGATCTCGCAGTAGTTCGAGATCTCGGCAAGCAACGGCGAGAACTCACCGAGATCGGACATGGAATTGATCTGGATGCGGTGTTCGCGTCGTCCTGACTCGGGGCCGGTGGGAGGTTGTGCCGCGCCTGTTGCAGTCCGTTGGCGGTCCACGAAATAGAACTCGAGTTCGATGGCGACGACGGGCGTCAGGCCGAGCTCGGCAAAGCGGTCGACGACACTCGCGAGCACATGGCGGGGATCGCCGAAGAACGGGCGCCCGTCGCGCTCGTGCATGGCGACCTGCAACTGGGCAACCGGTTCCCTTGCCCAAGGCACCGGCAACAGCGATCCGGGGAGGGGCAGGCAGGGGCGGTCCGCGTCGCCTTCGTCGAACCCCAAGCCCGTGGCCTGGATGGTGTCCCCGAGCACATCCAGCGCAAACATCGACCCCGGGAGCAAAAAGCTGCCCCGGTACACGCCAGGCAGCTCCTCGATGGTGAGGCGCTTGCCGCGCGGGATACCGCAGCTATCTGCCAGCAACACGTCGACAAAGCGCGTATCGGGGTAACGATCGAGGTGGCTCGCGATCTCGGCAAGGGGGTTCTGGGCCACCATAAAGAGACCTGCTGTTTAATATTTAGTAAGAGCCGGGCGTCGCGGCCAAGCCCCAGAATCGCCACGGATTTCCGCGGGGCGTCGCTCCGATGCGCCACAGATGCCCGTCGGGTCGGCCACATTATGCCTGTTTTCGGCCAAAAATCGTCTGTTCCCGGCGGACGTGAGCGGGGGGAGTGTGGTTAAATGAGGTCGCATTGAGACGCCGGGGATTCCGCCGGCTGTTAAAGATATTAAACGTGCGTAAGTCAAAGCCGCTCATCGGCATTCCGGCAGACCGTCGTCTGCTGGGGGCCCACTACTTTCACTGCGTTGGCGAGAAATACATCGCTGCGGTGGCGGATGGGTCGCGCGCGATCCCCGTGCTGATCCCGGCGCTCGGCGATGGCCTTGACCTCGACGACCTGCTCGAGCGCTTCGACGGGCTCTTGCTGACAGGCAGTCCTTCCAATGTGGAGCCGCATCACTACGGGGGGCCGGCGAGCGACCCGGGGACGTTGCACGATCCCGAGCGGGACGCGACGACGCTGCCGCTGATTCCGCGGGCGATCGCGGCCGGCATGCCGGTGCTCGCAGTCTGTCGTGGCTTCCAGGAGATGAACGTCGCGTTCGGCGGCACGCTCTGGCAGAAACTGCAGGAAGTGCCCGGGCTCCGCGATCACCGCGAGGACAAGGACCAGCCGATCGACGTCCAGTACGCACCCGCCCATGCCGTCCGGTTCGTTGCAGGCGGATTGTTGGCCGGGCTGGCCGGTCGCGAGACGCTTGAAGTGAATTCGCTGCACTCGCAAGGCGTGCAGCAACTCGGGGCGGGTCTCGCAGTCGAGGCGACGGCACCCGATGGCGTGATTGAAGCATTCAGGGCGATCGATGCGCCAGCCTTCGCGGTCGGTGTGCAGTGGCACCCGGAATGGAAGATGCAAACCAACGACTTTTCGCGTGCGCTGTTCGGCGCATTCGGTGACGCGGCACGAGCCCGCGCAGCGAGGCAGTCATCATGAGTAGTACGAAAACCGGCGTGATCCAGCAGTTCTTCAGGGAGCACGGTATCTCCGAAGTCGAGGGCGTGATCCCCGACATGGCCGGCGTGGCCCGCGGCAAGGTGATGCCCGCGGAGAAATTTGCCGAAGACGAGGGCATGCGGTTGCCCGAATCCATCTTCCTGCAGACCGTCACGGGCGAGTATCCCGATGACGATCGCGCGATCAGCCCGTCCGAAATCGACATCGTGCTGAAAGCCGATCCGAACGCCGTGCGCGTCGTGCCGTGGGCAGCCGAGCCGACTGCGCAGGTCATCCACGATTGCTTCTATTCCGATGGGCGTCCCGTGACGATGGCGCCGCGGTATGTGCTGCAGAAGGTGCTGGAGCTGTACGCGCAGCGTGGCTGGGAGCCCGTGGTCGCACCGGAACTCGAGTTCTTCCTGGTCGAGCCCAACATCGATTCGGACTATCCGCTCAAGCCACCGGTCGGCCGTTCAGGCCGGCCCGAGATCGGGCGGCAGTCGTATTCCATCGCGGCCGTCAACGAATTCGATCCGCTGTTCGACGACATGTATGCGTTCTGCGAAGCGCAGGACATCGAGATCGACACGCTGATCCACGAGGACGGCGCCGCGCAGATGGAAATCAACCTGCTGCACGGCAATGCGTTGTCGCTTGCTGACCAGGTGTTCCTGTTCAAGCGCACGGCGCGTGAGGCAGCGATGCGCCACAAGATGTATGCCACGTTCATGGCGAAGCCGATGGCCCGCGAGCCGGGCAGCGCCATGCACATCCACCAGAGCATCGTCGACAGGAAGACGCGCAGGAACATCTTCAGCGATGCGGACGGCAAGCCGTCGTCGCTGTTCTACTCGCACATTGCCGGCTTGCAGAAGTACTTGCCGGGTGCGATGGCGCTGTTTGCGCCCAACGTGAATTCGTATCGTCGCATCACGCGGCACAGTTCGGCGCCCATCAATACTCATTGGGGCCACGACAACCGGACCGCAGGCTTGCGCGTGCCGGTCTCCGGGCCCGAGAACCGGCGCATCGAGAATCGCGTGGGCGGGGCCGATGCCAATTCCTACCTCGCCATCGCGGCGTCGCTGGCCTGCGGCTACCTCGGAATGATCGAGGGTCTGAATCCGAGCGAACCGATTGCGGGCAGCGCCTACGACCTGCCATTCTCGTTGCCGCGCAGCCTCGAGGAGTCTCTCAGGCTGCTGCGCGACTGCCGTCCGCTGATCGACATCCTGGGTGAGCGGTTCGTGCTGGCGTACACGGCGGTCAAGGAAAACGAGCATGAAACGTTCCTGCGAGTGATCAGTTCGTGGGAGCGGGAGCACCTGCTGCTCAACGTCTAAAGACGTCACGCAGCGAGGCTCACGACATGAGGCGGTTGGCTGGAGGTCAAACAATGGTTCGCGAGGTTCCCGTGTATCGGTCTGTAGCCCCCGGCACCGAGTCGCAAGCCTGCGTGGATGCCCGCCGGTTCCGCCGTCATGTCTGAGCGGGGCGCGACCACATCACCGACGCCGCAGCGCACGCTCGCCGAGTGGCAGAAGCTCGACCAGGCGCACCTGCATCCGTTCACCGATCACGGTGCCATCCAGAAGAAGGGCACTCGAGTCATTGCACGGGCCGAAGGCGTCTATCTCTATGACGTGGAAGGCCGTCAGCTGCTCGACGGCATGGCAGGGCTGTGGTGCGTGAACCTCGGCTACGGTCGGGTCGAACTCGCGGACGCGGCGTACAGCCAGATGCGCACGCTGCCCTACTACAACAGCTTCTTCCAGTGCACCCATCCGCCGGCCATTGAACTCGCACAGGCGCTGGTCGCGGTGACGCCGCCGCAGTTCAATCATGTGTTCTTCACCGGCTCGGGTTCCGAGGCGAACGACACCGTGTTGCGCGCAGTGCGTCACTATTGGGCGTCGATCGGGCAGCCTGAGCGTTCGATCATCATCGGCCGGCACAATGGCTACCACGGCAGCACGGTTGCCGGCGCGAGTCTCGGAGGCATGGCGCCCATGCATGCGCAAGGCGGCTTGCCCATCCCGGGCATCGTCCATATCCGCCAGCCTTACTGGTACGGCGAAGGCGGCGACCTTTCCAGGCAAGAATTCGGTCTCGTCGCGGCGCAAGCGCTGGAAGACAGGATCCTGGAACTGGGCCCCGAGCGCATCGCGGCCTTCATCGCCGAGCCGATCCAGGGCGCCGGCGGCGTCGTCATTCCTCCTGCGACCTACTGGCCCGCGATACAGAAAATTGTCGACCGTTACGGAATCCTGCTGGTGGCCGACGAAGTGATCTGCGGCTTCGGCCGCACGGGCGAATGGTTCGGGTCTGACTACTACGGCATCCGTCCCGATCTCATGCCGATCGCGAAAGGGCTGTCGTCGGGCTACCAGCCGATCGGCGGTGTGATGATCGCCGATCGCGTGGCCGATGTTCTGCTCGGTCCCGGCGGTGAATTCAACCACGGCTTCACGTACTCGGGACATCCCGTTGCGTGTGCGGTTGCGAGTGCTGCGCTCAAGATCTACCGTGAAGAGAAGCTCATCGAACGCGTGAAAGCGGATGTCGGTCCGTACCTCACGCAGCGATGGACCGAGCTCGAGTCCCACCCGCTCGTCGGCGAAGCCCGCAGTGTCGGCCTCATCGGTGCGCTCGAGCTGGTCCGTGACAAGGCAAGGCGGACCTTGTTCACGCCAGGCGGTGAAGTGGGGACCTGGTGTCGCGACTTGTGCGTCGAGAACGGCCTGGTGATGCGGGCCGTGCGCGACACGATGATCATCTCGCCGCCGCTCATCATCACGCGCGCACAGATCGACGAGCTCGTCGACAAGGCGAGGCGCTGCCTCGATCTCACGTTGGCGAAAGTGCAGGCGGACGCCCGTTTCCGCATCCGGTCCTGACTCGGACGACGTGCGGGGGAGCAGTCGCTCTTGAGGCCTGGTAGCCGGCGGCTTCCTCACATTGGTGCGCACGCCCTGTGGCCTGCCCGCCGTTGGTGCAAAGTCGGCGGTATGAGTGGGTAGATCCACCCGGCGAGCGTTGCGCCGACGTGGGCTGGTTCCTCGCCATGCTGGAGTGACTCTTGCATCCTGACTTCCAGATTTTCCGGTAGGAGTTCCAGGTCTTGTCCATCCACGTCGCGCTGAACCACGTTACGCACTACCGCTACGACCGGCCCGTCGCCCTGGGGCCGCAGATCGTGCGGTTGCGTCCGGCACCGCACAGCCGTACCCGTATCCTGTCGTATTCGCTCAACATTCTCCCCGCGAAGCACTTCATCAACTGGCAGCAGGACCCCGAGGCCAACTACCTTGCGCGCCTCGTGTTTCCCGAGAAGACGCAGGAGTTCCGCATCGAAGTCGACCTCGTGGCCGAGATGGCGGTGCTCAATCCGTTCGACTTCTTCCTCGCGCCCCATGCCGAGAAATTCCCGGTTCAGTACGACGCCGGCGAGAAGCGCGACCTCGTCCCCTATTTGGTGAAGCCGCCGGCGACACCCCTTCTGGCCCGCTTCCTGAAAGAAGTGCCTCGCGACCCGGTACGGACAATCGACTTCCTGGTTGCGATCAATCGCAAGCTGGCCGAGGACATCCGCTACCTGATCCGCATGGAGCCGGGCGTGCAGACGCCGGAGGAGACGCTGCAGAAGGCCTCCGGCTCCTGCCGTGATTCCGCAGCGCTGCTCGTGCAGCTGCTTCGGCATCTCGGGTTCGCTGCCCGCTTCGTGTCCGGCTACCTGATCCAGCTTGTCGCGGACGTGAAGTCGCTTGATGGACCTTCTGGCCCCGAGCAGGATTTCACGGACCTTCACGCATGGGTGGAAGTCTATCTGCCGGGCGGTGGCTGGATCGGGCTCGATCCCACTTCCGGACTGCTCGCAGGCGAGGGCCATATCCCGCTCGCATGCACGCCGGAACCCACGTCCGCGGCGCCGGTGACCGGTGCGGTCGACAAGAGCGAAGTGACCTTCGAACATCACATGAAGGTCAGCCGGGTCTGGGAGGCACCCCGCGTCACGAAGCCG
>JBEBIT010000147.1:0-2977 GCA_040080215.1 Steroidobacteraceae bacterium | reverse complement strand
AACCCGGAGGGGTGGAGGATCCGACACCACCGGACGTGGCAGGGATGTCCGGTTCGCGCGTCGAGCAGGATGCCGCGGAGTCCGTTCCCGGCGAGCGGGGGATTCCCTCGGTCAACCGGGCGCGGTCGCTGCAATCGCGCGTGAGTTCGGCGCTGGCGGTCGGGCTCATGGCGGTGCTTGGACTCGGGATGCTGACCTGGTACTACGCAGGGACATTCTCTCGGCAGACGCGCGCAGCGGAACGTGTGCAAACCGCTTCGCGCACGCGAGCCCAAGGCGACTTGCCCTTGCCTGCGCTCGGACGGATCGAGTCGCCGCGTGTGGAAGCGCCGCCCATTGTCGCGCAGGTGCTCGGACCACCCCCGGAACTGCCTCCGGCCGCCAACGAGACCACCGCGGGCGCCCACATAGCGCCGGCCGCAGGCCCGACGCCGGGACAACGCGCGTTCGAGCGGCGCTTGTCGGGTCCGGCCTTCGCTCGACAAGCAGGCTCAACGACTATAGAGACTAGCGCTTTACCGACTGGCGAAACGACCTCGTCACAGGCGTCGTTCCCCGTGGGTGACACTCGCGAGGCGGGAACGGCACCTCGGGCAGCCAGTCCCCCCGAGAGTGTGGACAACTTGCTGGAAGCCGCGGTGACACCCGCCGTCCAGGCGCGCGTGTTACCCACCCAGCGCCTGTTGCTGGCAAAGGGTGCCTTCATCGACTGCACGCTGGAAACCGCAATCGACTCCACCCTGCCGGGCATGACGACGTGCATCACGGCGACGGACACGTTCAGTGTCGATGGCAAAGTGGTCCTTTTGGAACGGGGCACCAAACTGGTCGGTGAAACCCGCGGCCAGGTTCAGCAAGGCATGGCCCGGCTGTTCGTGCTCTGGAGTGAAGCCCGCACCCCAACCGGGGTGATTGTGCCCTTGGCTTCGCCGGGCACCGATGAACTCGGCCGTTCTGGGTTGGCCGGCACCGTTGACCGTCATTTCTGGGACCGGTTCGGCGCGGCCATTCTGATCTCGATGATCGATGGCGCGGTACAGACGGCCGTTCAATCGGCTCGCGATGGGGGAGGGACCGTCATCTACAACCCGTCGGCCTCGCAAGACATCATGACCGAGGTGCTGAAGAGCACCGTGAGTATCCCACCGACATTGAGCAAACCGCAGGGGGACCGTATCCAGGTACTGGTCGCGCGGGACCTCGATTTTCGCAGCGTCTATCAGCTTCGCTCGACCGCCCGTCATGGTCGCTAACCTCATCGAAGCGCGCGGCGAAGGCGCGGCAGTCGTCGCAGTGCCTGCGCCGTCCATTGTCGGCGACACATCGGCACTCGAGTTGACGCTGCGTGCGCTGCGACCTTTGCTCTCGAATCCTGAGGTGACCGAGCTCTGTATCAACCGCCCGGGCGAGGCGTTCGTCGAGACCCGGACCGGCTGGCGGAACGAGGCATTGCCGTTCGCGGACTACGCGTGGTGCCATCGGCTCGCCAAGCTGGTGGCGAACTCGACCCGACAGCGCATCGATGAGACTTCACCTTTGTTGTCCGCTTCGCTGCCGACGGGGGAACGCGTGCAGATCGTGATGCCGCCGGCCACCACGACCGGGTGTATCGCAATCACCATTCGCCGGCCGGGGGACGAAGTCTGGTCTATCCAGGAACTCGCGCTGCGAGGCGTCTTCCGGGCCGCGCGGCCGGCCGGCGCGCTCATCGATGACTCCGAGCGGGAGCTGCTGCGGCTGCTCGCCGCCAATGAACATGAGGCGTTCATGCGTCTGGCAGTCAAGAGTCGCAAGAACATTCTGGTGTCGGGTCCCACCGGCTCCGGAAAAACCACTTGGACCAAGGCGCTGATCCGGGAGATCCCTTCGGAGGAGCGCCTGATCACCATCGAGGATGCGAAGGAACTGGTGCTCGACCGTCATCCCAACCACGTCCGGCTCTTCTACAGCAAGGACGAACAGGGCTTGGCCCGCGTCACCCCAAAACAGCTACTCGAATCCTGCCTGCGCATGAAACCCGACCGCATCCTGCTGGCGGAGCTGCGGGCCGAGGAGGCCTTTGACTACTTGCGCAACGTGAACTCCGGTCATCCGGGGTCGATTACCAGCATTCACGCGGCCAGTGCCGAGCTCGCCTTCGAGCAGCTGGTACTACTGGTCAAACAGAGTCAGGGCGGGCGGGAACTCGCACGGCGGGACATCAAGAGCCTTCTTTACCTGCTCGTCGATATCGTCATTCAGTTTGGCGTCGAGCGGCACGAGCGCTTCATCAAAGAGATCTGGTATGACCCCGGACGCAAGCGCCGCGGCCTGGCGTCCGCCGGCTAAGCCTTCCCGATCTCGACGGGCCACCCAGATCGTGGCGGTTAGCCTTATGGGGCTGCTGCTGGGTTCGTATCTTGCGAGCTTCGTCTTCCTCGCCCTGATCAAAGCAGATCCCCGGTCGGCTTCGCCGCTAACGCTGGCTCGCTATGCCTATCACTACGGTGACCAAGCAATCATTCGGCAACGACTGGGCCTCTCATTGGGGGCAGGCCTTGGCGTGATGATGGTGAGCGGTCTGGCGGTCTTTCAGCCGCACCGGCGCTCGCTGCACGGCGATGCCCGCTTCGCGACGCGCCGTGAAATCCGGGCCGCTGGGCTCCTGGGCGAGCAGGGGATCATTCTGGGAAAGCTTGGAAGTAAGTGTTTGATGCTGGCCGGACAGCAGGGGGTGGCGCTGGCCGCACCCCCGCGAGCGGGCAAGGGAACGGGCGTGGTCATCCCAAATGCCCTCAACTGGCCCGGGTCGCTCGTGTGCATCGACATCAAGCGCGAGAACTGGACGATCACAGCGGGCTATCGACAGCAGAGCGGCCAGGCGTGTTACCTGTTCGACCCATTCGCGGAGGACGGCCAGACGGCACGCTGGAATCCGTTCTCCTATGTGTCGCGCGATCCGATCCGGCGCGTCAATGACCTGCAGCGGATTGCGGAC
>JBEBIT010000146.1:0-2980 GCA_040080215.1 Steroidobacteraceae bacterium | reverse complement strand
CGTTTGCATCAGGTCGCCCAGCGTCCGGTAAACCAGCTGATGCCGCTGCAAGGGGCGCATGGTAGCGAATTGCTTGGATACGATGTAGACGCGAAAGTGACCGCGTCCGTCCCGGGCGCCCGCGTGCCCGGCGTGCAGGTGGCTGTCATCGGCCAGTTCCAGCACCTCAGGCTGCAGTCCGGCGGCCAGGCTCGCCCTGATCCGCTCCAGTCGGTCCTCGGTCATGGCAGCACCTTCAGGAAAGGCAGGACCTCTGTTGTCGCAAAGATCCCTTCGGTCACGTACGGGTCCGCGGCAATCCACGCCTGAGCCGCCTCCAGGGAGGCGAATTCCGCGACGATCAGGCTACCGGATACGCCGGCCGGGCCGGGTTCGGGGCTGTCCGCGATCGGGTTCGGGCCTGCGAGAATCAGGCGTCCTTCGTCGAGCAGCGTCTGTATCCGGGACAGATGGGCTGGACGGACTCGGGCGCGTAGGGGACTGCTGCCGGGAACGTCCCGGCCAATGATCATGTACAGCACGATAGATTGCGGGCAGGGCGCTACTTCTGCGCCTCGTCAGCGGGCATCTTCGACGAGAGCCACACGCCTTGGAGCAGGGCGAACACCATCGTGAGGCCCAGCATGCCGAAGAGCTTGAAATTCACCCAGGTGCTTTCTTCAAACGAGAAGGCCACATACAGGTTGAGCGCCCCCATCACCAGGAAAAACGCCACCCACATCATGTTGAGCTTGATCCAAACGGGGCGCTCGAGCGTGAGATTGGCGCCCATCAGTCGCTGGATGACGGGCTGTTCACCAAAGAACTGACTGACCAGGAAGCCCGCGCCGAACAGCCAGTTGAGGACGGTGGGCTTCCACTGGATGAAGGTCTTGTCGTGCACCAGCAGCGTGATCGTGCCGAAGATCAGCACGAGGGCCCCTGAGATCAGCGTCATCGGGCTGACCTTGCGATGACGGAACCACTGCACCGCGACCTGGATGATGACGGCGGCAATGATGACGCCGGTGGCGACATAGATGTCCGCCAGCTTGTAGGCCACGAAGAACGCGATGACAGGGAAGAAGTCGAACAGGAGGTGCATGGGGTGTTAGGGAACCTCTGATTGACCTATACGCGCTCGCGACGGCGAGCCATTTCGTGCAGGGCGAGGCGCGACGACCGCTGTGTACTCAATGTACACGAGGGAGGAGCAACGCTGCCATGCACGAAATGGATCCCGTCCCGATCAAAGTATAAAGGGTCATAAAAATGGGTTGCGCCTCCAATCCTCTGCTGCGTCGTTACGGACCTTGTCACCACGTCTAATTGAACTTGGCCCGATATTGCCTGCGGCCCGATGCCTCGCAGCAGAGGATTGGAGACGCAACGCGAGTGCGTATAGGTCAATCAGAGGTTCCTGGGATCGAATCCCGAAAGAGGCAAGGGTCGAAGTATCATACTGGAATGCCTGATACGCCACCCACCGTGCCGGCCAAGGTGTCGCCATTCGCCCACGATGGCGGCCCGGGGCCCGCCTGATCCCACCATGGCCAGCCGCTACCTCGAGATCCACCCGCGGAACCCGCAGTCCCGCATCATCCGGCAGGCCGTCGAGCTGATCCGGGACGGGGGTGTGGTCGTGTACCCCACGGACTCCTGCTATGCACTCGGGTGCCATATCGGCGACAAGGCGGCGATGGAGCGGATATCCCGGATCCGCGAAACGGACAAGCACCACCACTTCACGCTGGTCTGTCGTGATTTGTCGGAGATCGCGCGTTTCGCGCGGGTGAACAACCAGCAGTATCGTTTTCTCAAGATGCTGACGCCGGGGCCCTATACGTTCATCCTGGAAGCGACCAAGGAAGTGCCCAAGCGTTTGCAGAATCCCAAGCGCCGGACGATCGGTATCCGCGTTCCCGACCACCCCGTACCGCAGCTCATCCTGGAGGAGCTCGGCGAGCCGTTGATGAGTTCCACGCTGCTCCTGCCCGGGGACGAGCTGCCAATGACCGAGGCGCGCGAGATCCAGGAGCGTCTGTTCCATGTCGTCGATGCGGTCATCGACGGCGGGCACTGCGGGCTGGAGCCCACCTCCGTCATCGATCTCGAGTCGGGCGTGCCGGTGATCCTGCGACGAGGCAAGGGAGATCTGAGCGCCGTCGAATGACGGCGGGGGACCATCGGGCCCGCATCGTGACGCAGGCCGGCGCCAAAGCTGCGTATAATCCCGCGGCCTGCGAGGTCACGCTCGATCCGCAGTGCTAGAGCTCCTGCGGTGCCTGACAAAGGCGCTTCAACATATTGATATCAAAAAGAACCGAAGTCAGGAGCCCCGGCGAAGGGTTCCACTTCTTCGAGGGTAAGTCTTGAGTTCGACAACGACCTCCAACCGACGCGTCTTGTCCGGCATGCGCCCCACGGGCGAGCTGCATCTCGGCAACTATCACGGCGCGCTCAAGTCGTGGACCGAGCTGCAGTACAGCTACGAGTGCTATTTCTTCATCGCGGACATCCACGCCCTCACGACCGGGTACGAGGATCCTTCGCGGCTCGAGTCTTTCGTCTGGCAGATGGCCATCGACTGGCTCGCCGCCGGCCTGAACCCTTCCGTCTCGACCATCTTCATCCAGTCGCGCGTGCCCGAGCATTCGGAGCTGCACTTGCTGCTGTCGATGATCACGCCGCTCGGCTGGCTCGAGCGAGTCCCGACCTACAAGGACCAGCAGGAACAGTTGAAGGACCGGGACCTCGCGACGTACGGCTTCCTCGGCTACCCGCTGCTGCAGAGCGCGGACATCCTGCTCTACAAGCCGAACTTCGTGCCGGTGGGCGAGGACCAGGTGGCGCACGTCGAGGTGACCCGCGAGGTCGCGCGGCGTTTCAACCATCTCTACGGGCGCGAGGCGGATTTCGAAGTGCGCGTCGAGAAGGCCATCAAGAACCTCGGCAGCCGCAATGCCGCGCAGTACAACGAACTGCGTCGCCTGTACCAGGA
>JBEBIT010000078.1:0-13061 GCA_040080215.1 Steroidobacteraceae bacterium | reverse complement strand
GCTGATCGCGCCGATCGCGATGGAAGACGGCCTGCGGTTCGCCATTCGCGAAGGTGGCAAGACCGTCGGCGCCGGCGTCGTCGCCAAGATCCTGAAGTAAGTCATGTGTTGACGGGCGCGGAGGGCTTTGGACCCTCCGCGCCCTGTTTCGACCCGACGCGCGGGCGTGCGGGGCGACGAAGTGGTTGGTGAAGGGATTAGGCCAGTAGCTCAATTGGCAGAGCGGCGGTCTCCAAAACCGCAGGTTGGGGGTTCGATTCCCTCCTGGCCTGCCATCTTTGATTGGCAGACGTGCGATCGGCAAACGTGGGCGGCAAATTGGGTCATCGACTCCATGACTGAACAAGTTCAAGACGGGGCCAGTCCACTGGACGCCGCAAAGCTGGCTGCAGCAGCAGGCCTCGTGGCTGCTGGCATTGCGGCCTTCTACTATTTCGCGAACCTGCCTATCTGGTTGCGCTGGATCATCGTGTTCGCGACCCTCGTGGGCGGCGCACTGGTCGGGTTGCAGTCGAGCAAGGGACGCGAATTCTGGCAGTTCGTGCAGAGCTCGCGCGTCGAGCTGCGCAAGATCGTCTGGCCGAACCGGCAGGAAACCCTGCAGGTCACGCTGCTGGTTTTCGTCATGGTGTTCGTCCTCGGCCTGTTCTTCTGGCTGCTGGACTTGATGCTCGGATCGCTGACTCGCTGGTTAACCGGGCAGGGAGGTTGAGATGGCCCTGCGTTGGTATGTAGTGCACGCGTATTCGAACTTCGAACACCGCGTTACCGAAGCGCTCAAGGACCGCATCAAGATGCGCGGCCTCGAGTCCAAGTTTGGTGAAATCCTCGTCCCGACCGAAGAAGTGGTCGAGATGCGGGACGGCCAGAAGCGCAAGAGCGACCGGAAGTTCTTCCCCGGCTACGTGCTCGTGCAGATGGAGATGGACGAGGACACCTGGCACCTGGTCAAGGATGTGCCCAAGGTTCTTGGGTTTATCGGCGGCACCGCCGAGAAGCCCGCTCCGATCACGGAGAAAGAAGCCATGGCCATCCTGCGCCGCGTCGAGGAAGGCGTGGACAAGCCGAAGCCGAAGGTGCTGTTCGAGCCGGGCGAAGTGGTGCGTGTCACCGACGGCCCGTTCAACGACTTCAATGGCGTTGTCGAGTCCGTCAACTACGAAAAGAACCGCCTGCAGGTGGCGGTGCAGATCCTCGGGCGCTCGACGCCTGTGGAGCTCGATTTCAGTCAGGTGGAAAAGGCCTGATACAGGTTTCAGAAGGGTGGAGGCTTGTCCTTCGCCCGGGCGGCAGTTCATGGAAGAACGGTCGCATTCGTCACAGCAGGGATGACAGGGGAGCCGCTGCCGGTGCAGGGGCGTTCGAACCCGCGGAGTAGTTAGGTCATGGCCAAGAAAGTTACTGGTTACATCAAGCTGCAGATCCCTGCAGGACAGGCGAACCCGAGTCCGCCTGTGGGTCCCGCGCTCGGTCAGCAGGGCGTGAACATCATGGAGTTCTGCAAGGCGTTCAACGCGCAGACTTCGAGCCTCGAGAAGGGACTGCCCACCCCCGTGGTGATCACTGTATACAGCGATCGCAGCTTCACCTTCATCCTGAAGACACCGCCGGCTTCCGTCCTGATCCGCAAGGCGATCGGGATTCCGAAGGGCAGTGCTACGCCCAACACCGCGAAGGTGGGCCGTATCAATCGCAAGCAGCTGGAAGACATCGCCAAGCTCAAGACGCCGGACCTGACGGCGGCTGATCTCGACGCTGCCGTGCGCACGATCGCAGGCAGCGCCCGCAGCATGGGCGTCGATGTGGAAGGAGTCTGAAAATGGTAGCCGTAACAAAGCGTATGAAGCCCTGGGCGGACAAGCTCCCCCCCGGCAAGCAGTATCCCGTTGACGAGGCCGTTGCCCTCCTCAAGCAGTTCGCCACCGCGAAGTTCAAGGAGGCGGTGGACGTCGCCGTGAATCTCGGCATCGACGCGTCGAAGTCCGACCAGCAGGTGCGCGGCTCGACCGTCATGCCGCACGGTATCGGCAAGTCGGTGCGCGTCGCGGTGTTCACGTCCGGCAAGAACCAGGACGTCGCCCGCGCAGCCGGCGCAGATGTCGTGGGTCTTGAAGACCTCGCCGAGAAGGTGAAGGCCGGCGAGATCAATTTCGACGTGGTCGTGGCGAGCCCCGACGCAATGCGCGTCGTCGGCCAGCTGGGCCAGATCCTCGGCCCCCGCGGCCTGATGCCCAACCCGAAGGTCGGCACCGTAACGCCCGACGTCGGCGGCGCTGTTCGCAACGCCAAGGCGGGTCAGGTGCGTTACCGCAGTGACAAGGCCGGCGTGGTCCATTGCACGATCGGCAAGGCCGACTTTGATGCACAGAAGATCAAGGAAAACCTGATCGCCCTGCTCGGCGACCTGCAGAAGGCCAAGCCTGCTGCCGCCAAGGGCATCTACATCAAGAAGGTCTCCGTATCTTCGACCATGGGCCCGGGCGTGGTTGTCGATCCGTCGACGTTGTCCCTGAACAGTTAAGTGAACAGCTGATTCGGGCGTCGTCGCACGATCAGGAATTTGGAATTGATGGAGGGCTGGGCGGTTTGAGCAGGGCGAGTCCCTGCAAGCACTGTCCAGTCATCATCGAAGACCGCAGGCGGGCTGCAAGCCCTTAATGGTTCAAGCCTGCGCAGATGGTGTTACCCGAAAAAGGTTTTGTTCGCCGGCACTGCATTCGCGTGGAGTGCCGGTTGACTCGAACCTGGTGAAGGTCGCCGTCGTAAGTGAGGTCTGGCTGCAGGTGGAGCGCGATGGCTGGAAGGAATTCCGGCACGAGTGCATCACCCACGGCACTGGATCCTCAAGGTGGGCGTACAGGATGTACGCCTGTGTACAGGTCGATCTTCTGGCCAGGAGGAATTCATGGCACTCAGAATTGATGACAAGAAGGCGCTGGTCGCCGAGGTAAACAAGGTTGCCGCAACGGCTCAGTCCGTGGTTGCAGCCGAATACCGCGGTTTGACCGTCACGCAGATGACGAATCTGCGCGGCAAGGCACGCAGCTCGGGTGTGTACCTTCGCGTCGTGAAGAACACGCTGGCCCGCAAGGCGGTCGCAGGCACTCCTTTCGAGTGCGTTGCGCAGTCGCTGAAGGGTCCGCTGGTCCTCGCGTTCTCGAAGGATGAGCCCGGTGCAGCTGCCCGGCTCGTCAAGGACTTTGCAAAGGACAACGACAAGCTCGTCGCGACGCTCGTGTCGCTCGGCGGGACCGTCCTGTCCAGCAAGGACCTTGACCGGGTCGCAAGCTTGCCCACCAAACAGCAGGCCCTGTCCCAGCTGCTCGGTGTGTTGCAGGCGCCAATCAGCAAGTTCGTGCGCACGGTCGCCGCGCCGCACACCAAGCTGGTTCGCACTGTTGCTGCCGTCCAGGACAAGAAGCAGGCTGCTTGAGGCACGCGCTTCACGTCCGTATCCGCAAACCATTCCGTTGCTACAAGTTTTGAATTGAGGAGTTAAGACAATGGCTGCTACGAAAGAAGAGATTCTCGACGCGATCGGCAACATGTCGGTTCTCGAGATCGTCGATCTCGTCAAGATGATGGAAGACAAGTTCGGTGTCACGGCTGCTGCCCCCATGATGATGGCGGCTGGCGGCGGTGCTGCGGCTGCTGCCGCCCCGGTTGCTGAAGAGCAGACGGAGTTCACCGTGACGTTGACCGGCTTCGGCGCCAACAAGGTCGGCGTCATCAAGGTCATCCGCGAACTCACGGGCCTCGGCCTCAAGGAAGCGAAGGACCTGGTGGAAGGCGTGCCTTCCGTCGTCAAGGAAGCCGTTTCCAAGGCCGACGCCGCCGCCATGAAGAAGAAGATCGAGGAGGCTGGTGCGACTGCGGAGATCAAGTAACTCCGCATGGTTTGCACTCCAGCTGGATGTGACGGGAATCGGCCGGCAGGCAGTCGCCTGCTGGCCGCATTCCCTTTTGCTTTTGGTTCGATATCTGGAACTCGCGGCAGCCGCTCGCAGTTCCGTGCCCCGTAAGTGAGGGTGATTCAGATGGCCTATTCATTCACCGAGAAGAAGCGCATCCGCAAGGATTTCGGCAAGCAGCAGAGCATCCTCGGGGTGCCCTACCTGCTGGCGATCCAGCTGGATTCCTACCGCAAGTTCCTGCAGGCAGAGGCCCACGAGGACCGTCGCGCCGACGCGGGCTTGCACGCTGCCTTCAAGAGCGTGTTTCCGATCACCAGCTACTCGGGGAATGCCCTGCTTGAATACGTGAGCTATCGCCTCGGCGATCCCGTGTTCGACGTCAAGGAATGCCAGCTCCGCGGCCTCACCTACGCCGCGCCCCTGCGCGTGAAGGTGCGCCTTGTCGTGTACGACAAGGAACTCTCGACCCCGACCAAGAAGACGGTCAAGGACATCCGCGAGCAGGAGGTCTATCTCGGCGAACTGCCGCTGATGACCGACAACGGCACGTTCATCGTCAACGGCACCGAGCGCGTCATCGTGTCGCAGCTGCACCGTTCGCCCGGCGTGTTCTTCGACCACGACCGCGGCAAGACGCACAGCTCGGGCAAGCTGCTGTTCTCCGCCCGCATCATTCCCTATCGCGGTTCCTGGCTCGACTTCGAGTTCGACCCCAAGGACTGCGTGTTCGCCCGCATCGACCGCCGCCGCAAGCTGCCGGTCACGATCATCCTGCGTGCGCTCGGTTACACCGAGGAGCAGATGCTCGACATGTTCTTCGACAAGAACACGTTCCACCTGACCAAGTCGAAGATCGAATTCGAACTGATTCCGCAGCGGCTGCGCGGCGAGACGGCCATGTTCACGATCCGCGTGGGCACGGAAGTCATCGTCGAGGAAGGCCGCCGCATCACCGCGCGCCACGTGCGGGAAATGGAGCAGAAGGGCGTCAAGCGCCTGGAAGTGCCCAAGGAATACCTGCTCGGCAAGATCCTGGCCCACGACGTGTTCAATACGGACACGGGCGAGATCCTCGCCAAGGCCAACGACATCCTGACGCTGGTTGCCATCGACAAGATCGTCGAGGCGGGCGTTTCCGAGATCCGCGTGCTTTACGTCAACGACCTCGATCGCGGTCCGTACATCTCCGACACGCTGCGCATCGATGCGACCCGTACGCGCCTCGAGGCGCTGGTCGAGATCTATCGCATGATGCGTCCCGGCGAGCCCCCGACCAAGGATGCCGCCGAGAACCTGTTCCAGAACCTGTTCTTCAATGCCGAGCGCTACGACCTGTCGGCCGTGGGCCGCATGAAGTTCAACCGGCGCGTCAATCGCACGGCCATCACCGGCCCGGGCGTCCTGTACGACTCGGCCTACTTCGCGAAGCGCACCGACGAGAACTCGAAGGGCCTGCTCGAGAAGCTGGGCGCGACGTCCGACATCATCGACGTGATCAAGGTGCTGTGCGAGATCCGCAACGGCAACGGCATCGTCGACGACATCGATCACCTCGGCAACCGCCGCGTGCGGTCCGTCGGTGAAATGGCCGAGAACGCCTTCCGCATCGGTCTCGTCCGCGTCGAGCGCGCCGTCAAGGAACGCCTGACCCTGGCCGAGTCCGAGGGGCTCATGCCCCAGGAAATGATCAACGCGAAGCCGGTCGCTGCGGCGGTCAAGGAGTTCTTCGGGTCCTCGCAGCTGTCGCAGTTCATGGACCAGAACAACCCGCTGTCGGAAGTGACGCACAAGCGTCGCGTTTCCGCGCTCGGCCCAGGCGGCCTTACGCGCGAACGCGCCGGCTTCGAAGTCCGCGACGTGCATCCGACCCATTACGGTCGCGTGTGCCCGATCGAGACGCCGGAAGGTCCGAACATCGGTCTCATCAATTCGCTGGCCGTGTACGCACGGACCAACGACTACGGCTTCCTTGAAACCCCCTACCGCAAGGTGGCGGGCGGCAAGGTCACGGACGAGATCGAATACCTCTCCGCGATCGAGGAAAGCCAGTACGTCGTGGCGCAGGCCAATGCCGTGCTGAATGCGAAGGGCGAATTCACGGACGATCTCGTGTCGTCGCGGCATCTCAACGAATTCACGCTGTCCACGCCCGACAAGATCCAGTTCATGGACGTGAGTCCGAAGCAGATCGTGTCCGTGGCCGCGTCGCTGATCCCGTTCCTCGAGCACGACGACGCGAACCGCGCGTTGATGGGTGCGAACATGCAACGCCAGGCGGTGCCGACCCTGCGTGCCGATACGCCGCTCGTGGGCACCGGCATGGAGCGTGCGGTGGCCGTCGACTCCGGCGTGACCGTCGTTGCCCGTCGTGGCGGCGTGGTGGACTCCGTCGATGCGTCGCGCATCGTGGTGCGGGTCAATGACGATGAAACCTCGGCAGGCGAGCCGGGCGTTGACATCTACGGACTGACCAAGTACACGCGGTCCAACCAGAACACCTGCATCAACCAGCGTCCGCTGGTCAAGGCAGGCGACGTGATCGCGCGTGGCGACGTGCTGGCCGACGGTCCGTCAACGGATCTCGGCGAGCTCGCGCTCGGCCAGAACCTGCTGGTCGCGTTCATGCCCTGGAACGGTTACAACTTCGAGGACTCGATCCTGATCTCGGAGCGGGTCGTGCAGGAAGACCGCTTCACGACGATCCATATCGAGGAGCTGACCTGCGTCGCTCGCGATACGAAGCTCGGACCCGAGGAAATCACCGCCGACATCCCGAACGTCGGTGATACGGCGCTTGCGAAGCTCGATGAGGCCGGTATCGCCTTCATCGGTGCGGAAGTCCGCGCGGGCGACATCCTCGTCGGCAAGGTCACGCCGAAGGGCGAAACCCAGCTGACACCGGAAGAGAAGCTGCTCCGCGCGATCTTCGGCGAGAAGGCGTCCGACGTGAAGGACACCGGCCTGCGAGTGCCCCCTGGCATGGACGGCACGGTCATCGACGTCCGCGTGTTCACGCGCGATGGCGTCGAGAAGGACACGCGTGCGCTCGCCATCGAGAAGTCGGAACTGGATCGGGTCCGCAAGGACCTTGAAGACCAGCGTCGCATCCTCGAGGACGACTTGTTCCAGCGAGTGGAAGCCATGCTGCTCGGCAAGGTCGCCGAAGCCGGTCCACGCAAGCTCAAGGCGGGTTCGAAGGTCACGCAGGAATACCTGGCGGACCTGCCGCGTGAGCACTGGCTTGAGATCCGCATGAAGGACGAAGAAGGCAATGCAGCCCTCGAGAAGGTGGCCGAGCGCCTGAAGCTGCAACGCAAGGAGTTCGAGAAGCGCTTTGAAGAGAAGCGCGTCAAGATCACCGCGGGCGACGACCTCGCGCCTGGCGTCCTCAAGATGGTCAAGGTTTACCTGGCCGTGAAGCGTCGCATCCAGCCGGGCGACAAGATGGCCGGCCGCCACGGCAACAAGGGCGTGGTCTCGACCATCATCCCGGTCGAGGACATGCCTTACAACGAGGACGGCACGCCGGTCGACATCGTGCTGAATCCGCTCGGCGTGCCTTCGCGCATGAACATCGGGCAGATCCTCGAGACTCACCTCGGTTGGGCCGCAAAGGGCCTTGGCCACAAGATCGGTCGCATGATCGATGAAGGGCGCAAGACGGCGGAACTCCGTGGCTTCCTCGACGAGATCTACAACAAGACGGGTGGCCAGAAGGCCGATCTCGACTCGATGAACGATGCGGAAATCACTCTGTTGGCCGGCAACCTGCGCAAGGGCGTGCCGATGGCAACACCGGTGTTCGACGGTGCCGCTGAAGAGGAAATCAAGCACATGCTGGCGCTGGCGGATCTGCCGCTCTCCGGCCAGACGACGCTGTACGACGGCCGCACGGGCGAGAAGTTCGCGCGTCCGGTCACGGTCGGCTACATGTACATGCTGAAGCTGAACCACCTGGTCGACGACAAGATGCATGCACGTTCCACGGGTCCGTACTCGCTGGTGACGCAGCAGCCTCTCGGCGGCAAGGCGCAGTTCGGTGGCCAGCGGTTCGGCGAGATGGAAGTCTGGGCGCTCGAGGCCTATGGCGCGTCCTACACGCTGCAGGAGATGCTGACGGTCAAATCCGACGACGTGAACGGCCGCACGAAGATGTACAAGAACATCGTCGACGGCAACCACCAGATGGATGCCGGCATGCCGGAATCCTTCAACGTGCTCGTCAAGGAAATCCGCTCCCTCGGCATCAACATGGAACTGGAACAGTCCTGATCGATGACGCGGGCAGCTTGGGCGCAACGATTTAGTCAGGAGCGGGACGGCAACCGCTTCTCGAGCAGCAGGTGAAGACATGAAAGATCTACTGAAGTTTTTCAAGCAGCAGGCGCCGGTGGAGAATTTCGATTCCATCCGGATCGGCCTCGCTTCGCCCGAACTGATCCGCTCGTGGTCGTTCGGTGAGGTGAAGAAGCCGGAAACCATCAACTACCGGACGTTCAAGCCGGAGCGCGATGGCCTGTTCTGCGCCAAGATCTTCGGACCGGTAAAGGACTACGAGTGCCTGTGCGGCAAGTACAAGCGCCTCAAGCATCGCGGCGTCGTCTGCGAAAAGTGCGGCGTCGAAGTCACGCAGTCCAAGGTGCGCCGCGAGCGCATGGGCCATATCGAACTGGCCAGCCCGACTGCGCACATCTGGTTCCTGAAGTCGCTGCCGTCGCGTATCGGCCTCATGCTCGACATGACGCTGCGCGAGATCGAGCGCGTGCTGTACTTCGAAGCGTTCGTGGTCATCGAGCCGGGCATGACCGAGCTGCAGCGCGGCCAGTTGCTGACCGACGAGATGTACCTCGAAGCCATCGAGAAGCATGGCGACGAGTTCGATGCCCGCATGGGTGCCGAAGCCGTCCATGAACTGCTCCACACGATGGATCTGCCGGCGGAAGTCATCAAGATCCGCGAGGACATTCTGGGTACGAGCTCGGAGACCAAGATCAAGCGCCTCACGAAGCGCCTGAAGCTGATCGAGTCGTTCCTCGAATCCGGCAACAAGCCCGAGTGGATGGTGCTGACCGTCCTGCCGGTGCTGCCGCCGGACCTGCGTCCGCTCGTCCCGCTGGACGGTGGCCGCTTCGCGACCTCCGACCTCAACGACCTGTATCGCCGCGTCATCAATCGCAACAACCGCCTGCGCCGGCTCCTCGAGCTGAATGCGCCGGACATCATCGTGCGCAACGAAAAGCGCATGCTGCAGGAAGCGGTCGACGCGCTGCTCGACAACGGCCGCCGCGGTCGTGCGATCACGGGCACCAACAAGCGTCCGCTCAAGTCGCTGGCCGACATGATCAAGGGCAAGCAGGGCCGCTTCCGCCAGAACCTGCTCGGCAAGCGAGTCGACTACTCCGGCCGTTCGGTCATCGTGGTCGGCCCGACGTTGCGCCTGCACCAGTGCGGCCTGCCGAAGAAGATGGCGCTCGAGCTGTTCAAGCCGTTCATCTTCGCGAAGCTGCAGCTGCGCGGCGAAGCCACGACGATCAAGGCTGCCAAGCGCATGGTGGAACGTGAAGGTCCCGAGGTGTGGGACATTCTCGAAGACGTCATCCGCGAACATCCCGTGCTGCTGAACCGCGCACCGACGCTGCACCGACTCGGCATCCAGGCGTTCGAGCCGGTGCTGATCGAAGGCAAGGCCATCCAGCTGCATCCGCTCGTCTGCACGGCGTTCAATGCCGACTTCGACGGTGACCAGATGGCCGTGCACGTGCCGCTGTCGCTGGAAGCCCAGCTCGAAGCACGCGCGCTGATGATGGCGTCCAACAACATCCTGTCGCCCGCCAACGGCGATCCGATCATCGTTCCGTCGCAGGACGTGGTGCTCGGGTTGTACTACATGACCCGCGAGCGCGTGAACGTGCCCGGCGAGGGCATGCGGTTCTCGGACGTCCACGAAGTCCACCGTGCGTACGAAGGCCGTGCTGTTGACTTGCAGGCGAAGGTGCATGTCCGCGTCACGGAATACATCCGCAACGAAGCGGGTGACCTGCAGGCTCGCCGCCGCGTCGTGGCGACGACCGTGGGCCGTGCGCTCTTGTCCGAGATCCTGCCGCGCGGCCTGTCGTTCGACACGGTCAACCGCGACATGACGAAGAAGGCGATCTCGGGCGTCATCAACGCCTGCTACCGCTCCGTCGGGCTCAAGGAAACCGTCGTGTTCGCCGACCAGCTCATGTACACCGGCTACCACTACGCCACCCGTGCGTCGGTGTCCGTCGGTGTCGATGACATGGTCGTGCCGCAGCAGAAGGGCCGCATCCTGGCGTCGGCCGAACGTGAAGTGAAGGAGATCCAGGAGCAGTACGCTTCCGGTCTCGTCACCAACGGCGAGCGCTACAACAAGGTGGTCGACATCTGGTCGCGCACGAACGACCAGGTGGCGAAGGCCATGATGGACAAGCTCGGCGTCGAGGACGTGATCAATGCGAAGGGCGAGAAGACCACGCAGAAGTCCTTCAACTCGATCTTCATGATGGCCGACTCGGGCGCCCGCGGTTCGGCGGCCCAGATCCGGCAGCTGGCCGGCATGCGCGGCCTGATGGCCAAGCCCGACGGCTCGATCATCGAGACGCCCATCACGGCGAACTTCCGTGAAGGCCTGAACATCCACCAGTACTTCATCTCTACCCACGGCGCCCGCAAGGGCCTCGCGGATACGGCGCTCAAGACCGCGAACTCGGGTTACCTGACGCGTCGTCTCGTCGACGTTGCACAGGATCTGGTCGTCACCGAGACCGATTGCGGCACTTCGCATGGCTTGACGATGAACCCCATCGTCGAAGGCGGCGATGTCGTCGAGGGCCTGGGCGAGCGCGTGCTCGGTCGCGTCGTTGCAGTCGACGTGCTGAAGCCGGGTACCAACACGGTGCTCATCGAGGCCGGCACGCTGATCGACGAGGCGTCGGTCAAGCTGCTCGAGAAGGAGAGCGTTGACGAGGTCAAGGTTCGCTCGCCGATCAATTGCGACACGCGCTACGGTGTGTGCCAGCAGTGCTACGGTCGCGACCTGGCCCGTGGCCACCGCATCAATCACGGCGAGGCCGTCGGTGTGGTCGCCGCGCAGTCGATCGGCGAACCCGGCACGCAGCTGACGATGCGTACGTTCCACATCGGTGGCGCGGCATCGCGGGCGGCAGCCGTCAACTCGGTCGAAATCAAGAGCTCGGGCACCATCCGCCTGCACAACCTGAAGCGCGTGCATCACGAGAAGGGCCACTGGGTTGCAACGTCCCGCTCCGGCGAACTGGGCGTGGTGGACGAGTTCGGCCGCGAGCGCGAGCGCTATCGCATTCCGTACGGCGCCGTGATCACGGTCAGCGACGGCGATGCCGCCGTGGCAGGCCAGGTCCTGGCAACGTGGGACCCGCATACCCACCCCGTGGTCACCGAAGTGGCCGGCTTCATCAAGTTCCAGGACTTCATGGACGGCATCACGGTGTCGAGCCAGGTCGACGAAGTGACCGGCTTGTCGAGCACCGTGGTCATGGATCCAAAGCAGCGCGGCTCGGCGGGCAAGGACCTGCGTCCGGTCGTCAAGCTGGTCAATGCGAAGGGCAAGGAAATCACGTTCGCCAACACCGACATCCCGGCTGTGTACGCGCTCCCGACGGGCGCCATCGTCAGCCTCGAGGACGGTGCCAAGGTGTCCGTGGGTGACGTTATCGCCCGTATCCCGCAGGAGTCCTCGAAGACCCGCGACATCACGGGCGGTCTGCCCCGCGTGGCGGACCTGTTCGAAGCCCGCAAGCCCAAGGACTCCGCCATCCTGGCCGAGTACTCGGGCACGGTCAGCTTCGGCAAGGAAACCAAGGGCAAGCGTCGCCTGATCATCACCGACGCCCAGGGCGAGAAGCACGAGGAGCTGATTCCGAAGTGGCGCCACCTGAACGTGTTCGAAGGCGAACAGGTTGCGCGCGGCGAAGTCATCGCGGACGGCGAGCCCAACCCGCACGACATCCTGCGCCTGCAGGGCGTGTCGTCGCTGGCGAACTACCTCGTCCGCGAAATCCAGGACGTCTACCGTCTGCAGGGCGTGAAGATCAACGACAAGCACATCGAGGTGATCATTCGCCAGATGCTGCGCAAGGTCGAAATCGTCGAGGGCGGGGATACCCCCTTCCTGAAGGGCGAGCAGCTCGATCGTTCGCGCGTCTCGGACATGAGCGACAGGATGCGCGAGCAGGGCAAGCTGCCGGCGATCTGGGATCCGGTGCTGCTGGGCATCACCAAGGCGTCGCTAGCGACCGAATCGTTCATCTCGGCGGCTTCGTTCCAGGAGACCACCCGGGTGCTCACGGAAGCCTCGGTGCGGGGTCTCAAGGACGATCTGCGCGGCTTGAAGGAAAACGTCATCGTGGGCCGGTTGATTCCGGCCGGCACGGGGTCGTTCTTCCACGCCAAGCGGCGTCGGAACATGACCGATTCCGGGGCTGGTCGCGGCTTCATGGATGTGGGCGGCGGTCTGCCGGAATCCGAGGAATCCTCGGCTTCCGAGGATGCCGCTGCGCAATAGCAGTGCTTTGGACGGGCGGCAGGAGGGGGCAACCCCCCCCTGCCAGTCCGGCCGATGGGATGGGTCGGAGCTCGGGATAGGGTGGATTTCGGTTGATGCGGGCCTGCAGGGAGGCTAACCGCTTCATTCTTAAGGTTGACAGGGTGCGGGCCGGTTTCTAAAATCCCGCGCCTTCGATTGGCCGGCGCCTATGAGCTCCGCCTGCCCATCCAATAACTTCCATCGGGCCGCCCCCTGACTTGTCAGGGGGCGGCCCGGTGTTTCTGTGGATCCGGCTTTTTTGGCCGGGTTCGTGTGTATTTTTCAGGAAACGACATGGCAACTGTCAGTCAGCTGGTTCGCAAGCCCCGCAAATCGCCCAACTACAAGACGAAGGTACCGGCTCTTGCCGCGTGCCCGCAGAAGCGGGGTGTCTGCACCCGCGTCTACACCACGACACCCAAGAAGCCGAACTCGGCCTTGCGCAAGGTGGCGAAGGTGCGCTTGACCAACGGCTTCGAGGTCATCAGCTACATCGGTGGCGAAGGGCACAACCTGCAGGAGCACTCGGTGGTCATGATCCGCGGCGGCCGCGTGAAGGACCT
>JBEBIT010000077.1:0-13202 GCA_040080215.1 Steroidobacteraceae bacterium | reverse complement strand
ACGACTGGTTCTTCAGGGTGCTCACATACTGGTTGAGGCCGCCGGGAACGATGCCCCTGAGTTCGCTTTCCTCGGGCATCTTCAGCATCGAGAACCAGGAGATGGCTGGATACACCTTGGCTGCGGTAGCGGCGTCGGGGGCCACCGTGGCGGCAATGTCGAGGTGTTGTCCGAGGGTCGCCGGTTTCTTCTCCGAATCGGCGAGCCCGTATCCGCGGACCCAGACGCGGTAGTTCGCTGCGGGCAGGTCCGGTATCACGTACCGCCCGGCATCGTCGGTCACAACGCTGCGCATATAGAAGGTCGGGAAATCGCTGGTCTCGGCGATGACCCAGACACCGGCTTCCGGCCCTTTGACGCTGGTAACCACGCCCGCAATATCATCGGCATCGATGGGAATGGCCGGCTCGTTCTTCGCACAACCCGCCAGCGTTAGCGCAATGGCGGCAGCGACGAGCGAACGAACGGCAGTGGACTTGTTGCAACCAGCGTCAGGCGTTGTCATTTTGATTCCCCCGATGTGCCAGATCACGAGCGGTGCAGTCTGATCCAAGAGAAGTGCCTGATCCAGCACCGGGCCGATCCGCGCCTCGGGAGCTGCATCCATAATTAACCATAATATACCTTATGCGAAGTACGAGACCTCTAGGTTGAGGGCTTGAGGCTGTCCCTCCCGCGTCGCCCTGCGGTTCTCTGCACGTGACTGCTTCCTGCTGATCATTGCCGCTTGGCTCGTTCGCGGCTACAAAGGTGCATCAGCCAACTCCGCGCCTCGCGGACCCCTTGTCGGGAGAAATGATTGATGAACTCGGGTGCCGATGATGGACCGCTCAACACGAGCCAGATGACGATCAATACGGCCGGGCTGCTGCTGCTGTTCGGCTTTGCGTGCTTCACGATCGCTACCTGGCTCGTCGAACACTTCCTGCCCGGTAAAGTCAGGATCGGCAGAATCGTCCTCAGCGAATGCTATCTGCTCGGTGTGGGTGCGCTGCTTGCGCACATGGCAACACAGGGCTTGAAATTCGGCAGGCATCTGACGTTTCGCAGCGCCATAGGGCGCGCTGCGTCGCCGATTCCTTTCTGGATGCTTACCGTGTCGATGGGGGGTGTTGGAATGGCGCTACTCGGCGCTGGCGCGTTCGCCCTGATCAAGACGTTCTTTTATACCTGAACTAGGTTACATAACACACTGATCTATATAAAGGAGATATTGCTGAATCTGCGGTGAATCAGGTCGCCTGAAGTGCGATTCCGACGCATCAAACCGCCTGGCGCGTCCAACCCACACTCCTTGTCGTGGCCTGTGTTTCATTCCACGGCCACCACGGCCAACGGCTCGAACCCTCATCGCAAGTGCTCGTGGAGTTAGGAAAATCACGGTTGCGTTCTCAATCTGCTGGCGTATATTCCAGTTCTATACGCTTGAGCTTGCAAAGAAAAATAGCTCCAGCGAACTTAAAGTAACTTCTTAAGAGATGCTCGCCGCTGAGAGCCCGCCCCAAAGTTGGGCGCTGGATCCGGAGCGGATTGTGCTACGAGGTTGGTCATGAGCAGCACGTGGGAAACATTCTTCTCGGCGACGGTGATCCTCGCCTCTTCGGGTCCGATCAAGCAGCGGCTCACCGAAGCTTATGCGCATCATCTTGCGAAGGTCGCCGAGAGCGATCTCCCGAAGGAAGTACGCGATGACTATGTTGCGCTTGAGCGCTCGTTGTCTGCGGTGCGTCCGATGCGCGGCGAGACTGCCGTGCAAGCCACCGTGAGGAAGATGTCGGACATGGAAGCGGGCCATCATGCGGCGCAGATCGTCACGCTGTTCGGCACGATCACGCGCCTGCAATCACAGCAACGTGTTCCGATGTTGCGTGCAGTGGCGTCGGGCGAAGACTGACGACAGACGCGCTGCGTTGTCGTTTCGCCCGCTCAATCCAGCTTGAATTCGATCGTATCCCAGCGCTTCGTATCTTCGTGACGCGCAGTGCGCCGGATGGCATCGCACAGCAGCCGCTCATCCCATCCCACGACTTCGTCTGCCAGCGCCTCGAGTTGCACAGGCAGCTTCTCCTTCACCCCGAAGCTCTCCATCACGATGACCGGCTTGTTGAGGCCCTTGGCGCAGTTGAGCTCCCAATTGATCCAGTCGCGCTGCCGGGCGAACGCGGTCGAGAGGATGATCACCGTTTCCGCGAGCCCCATCTGCCGGCGCAATTCCTCTTTCATCGCTGCCTCGTTCTGCAGCCGTTGCGTGGGATCGCTGCAATTGAGGTAGAAGAAGTTGTGTGAGCTCTCGAGGTACTCGAACACGCGCAGGTAGTCGTCGGTCTCCTCGAAGACATGACACACGAACAACCGCACCGGATTCGTCTGAGAAATGCTGGCCACCTACCCGTCTCCCTTAAGCCCCGGACCGCGACGTGCAGTCTTCCCTGCGAATAGCTGCAAGTCTACGCAAGAATCCACGGTTTCGCCCCTGCCCGGGTACCGTTAGAATGACGCGCCGCGATCCTTTCCGGCCATCGTCGTGATTCCCAGACATGCGCTTTGTCCTCTACAACATCCGGTACGCCACCGGGACCGGGCCCGCATTCCACCTGCCCGTTCCGGGTGCGGGGTACCTGCGTACGAACCGCAGGGTGCTGGACGGCATCACTCAGTTCATCAAGAACCTCGAGCCCGACATCGTGGGCCTGATCGAGGTGGACACGGGGTCGATCCGCTCCGGGCTCGTGAACCAGGCGAAAGTCATTGCCGACTCGCTCGGCCACTACTCCATCTACCAGTGCAAATACGGCACTGCCTCGCTCAATCACCTGGTACCGATCGTTCGCAAGCAGGCCAATGCCTTCCTGGCGGCCCCTGGCGTGAAGGGCGAGCGCTTCCACTACTTCGACTCCGGAATCAAGCGGCTCATCATCGAGCTCGAGCTGCAGGAGGTGTGCGTGTTCCTGGTCCACCTCTCGCTCAAGTTCCGCCATCGCCATGACCAGCTGCGCAACCTGCACGAACTCATCAAGCAGTCCACCAAGCCGGTCATCGTCGCCGGGGACTTCAACACGTTCTGGGGCGACAACGAGATCTACCTGTTCATGGAAGCGTCCGGCCTCAAGAGCGCCAACACCAAGGGCTTGCCCTCCTACCCGAGCCGCACGCCCCGCAAGGAGCTCGACTTCATCCTGTACTCGCGGGATATCGAGATCACTCGATTCGACATCCCGGATGTCCGGTTTTCAGATCACTTGCCGCTCGTGTGCGATTTCAACGTCACGGGGACGCGAACCGCGCGCTGAAGTACGACAACAAGGTGGTGTCCTGGCCGAGGCACCGTTGGGGAGGGGGCGATGACCATAGAAACAACCGCAGCGAGCAACGCGCAGAACTGGCAGCTCGTCGTCGATGCCGACCGCATCGCGTGGCTGACCTTCGACAAGCCCGACTCATCCGCGAATACGCTGTCGCGTCAAAGCATGCGCGACCTTGAATCCCGTCTCGGGGAAATCGAGCAGCTCAAGCCGCGCGCGGTGATCGTGCAGTCGGGCAAGAAGAGCGGCTTCATCGCCGGTGCCGATATCAAGGAATTCACGTCCCTGACGTCCACGCAGCAGGCGTTCGAGATGACGCGGGCGGGACAAAAAGTGCTCGATCGGCTGGAAGCGTTGCCCTGCCCCTCCGTTGCGGCGATCAACGGTTTCGCACTCGGGGGCGGGCTTGAACTTGCCCTCGCCTGCCATTACCGCGTGGCGGCGGACGATCCAAAGGTATCGCTCGCACTGCCCGAGGTGCAGCTGGGCATCCATCCGGGATTCGGCGGCACCGTGCGTCTCGTGCAACTGATCGGACCTGTGGCCGCCATGGACATGATGCTGACCGGCAAATCCCTGCGCGCAGACAAGGCAGCCCGGCTCGGGTTGTTGGACCGGCTCTCACCCGCGGACCAGCTTGCAGCGACAGCCAGGGCGCTTGCGCTGGCACCGCCTTCGCGCCACCGGGCCGGGTTCAAATCCTGGTTGATGGGGCTCGCGCCTGTTCGCCCCTTCATTGCGGCGCAGATGGAGAAGCAGGTCGCGAAGCGCGCACCGCGCGAGCACTACCCTGCACCTTACGCGTTGATCGACTTGTGGCGACGGTATGGCGGCAGTCCGCGTACGGGGTACGAACCGGAAGCCCGCTCGATCGCGGAGATGTTCCAGACCCCGACCTCCCGCAACCTGGTCCGCGTATTCCTCCTGCAGGACAGGCTCAAGGCGCTCGGGACTCGACCCGAGCGGAAGGCCGAGCATGTCCATGTCGTGGGTGCGGGCGTCATGGGTGGCGACATTGCGAGCTGGTGCGCGGTACGCGGCATGAACGTGACCCTGCAGGATCGCGAGCTCAAGTTCATCAGCCCGGCGCTTGAGCGTGCCAGGGCGTTCTTCGAAAAGCGGTACGCGGACCAGTCAGAGTTGCGCGCGGTCACCGAGCGGCTCCAGCCGGACGTGGAGGGCAACGGCGCGACCAAGGCGGATGTGATCATCGAGGCCATCTTCGAGAATGCGGAGGCCAAGCGCGAGCTCTACGCGAAACTCGAGCCGAAGATGCAGCCAAGCGCGATCCTCGGAACCAATACGTCGAGCATCATGCTCGAGACGCTGGCCACCGGTCTCGCCGACAGCGGCAGACTGGTGGGATTGCATTTCTTCAATCCGGTCGCACGCATGCCGTTGGTCGAGGTGATCCATTCGCAATCGACTCGTCCCGACGTACTGCAGGCGGCGATCAATTTCGCCCGCCAGATCGACAAGCTGCCGCTGCCGTGCAAGAGCGCCCCCGGCTTTGTCGTCAATCGCATCCTGATTCCGTACATGATCGAAGCCACGCTGCTGGCGCAGGAAGGCGTGCCGCTCGCACTGATCGACAAGGCTGCCACCGACTTCGGCATGCCGATGGGCCCGATTGAGCTGACGGACGTGGTTGGGCTGGATGTTGCCCTGCACGTCGGGAAGATCCTGGCTGATGCATTCGGCAAGCCCACTTCGACGATCGTACAGTCGCTGGTCGAGCAGAAGAAGCTGGGCAAGAAGAGCGGCCAGGGGTTCTATGTCTGGCAGGACGGCAAGCCAGTGAAGCCCCATGCGGGCGACGTCAGGCCGCCTGCCGACCTGCAAGACCGCCTGATCCTGCCCATGATCAACGAGTCGGTGGCGGTACTGCGCGAGGCCATCGTCGCGGATGCGGACCTGCTGGATGCGGGGGTCGTGTTCGGAACGGGTTTCGCGCCCTTCCGTGGCGGCCCCTTGCACTATGCCCGGGCACGGGGCGCCCAGGATATCGTGCGGTGCCTGAAGGCCCTGGCAAAAGCACACGGCAAGCACCACGAGCCCGACGCGGGATGGGAGACGCTGTCCTGACACGCGCGGTTTTACGAAGCGCAGCACGGAGTTGGGCCGGGTAGCCTGTGCTACCATCCCCGCCGGCCGACAAGGATGGCAACCGCCCTCCTCGAACAAGGATACTCAATGGAGAGCAAGCCCCTGGAGACCAGTCTGCTGCGGATCTTTTCGCCGCTCGATGGCCTCAAGCAGGAGAATCTGGTCGCGCTTGCGCGCAAGGCGACGTTGCGTGATCTCGCAGGGGGTCGCCTGCTGTTCAAGGAAGGGGACAACGACAAGCGCACGTACTTCCTGGTGAGCGGCACCCTCGAGCTGATGCAGGATACCCGCGTCATCGCGACGCTCCGCGGCGGCACTCCCGAGGCCCGCAATCCCATTACGCCCACCCTGCCCCGGCGCTATAGCGCGCGGGTGGCGTCCGACAAGATCGAATTCATCACGCTGGACAGCGACCTGCTCGACGTCATGCTCACGTGGGACCAGACCGGCACCTACGAAGTCAACGAGCTGCGTGATGGCAGCATGCCCTCCTCCGACGACTGGATGACGACGCTGCTGCAGACCAAGGCCTTCCACAAGATTCCGCCCGCAAACATCCAGGCGATCTTCATGCGCATGCAGCGCGTCGATTTCAAGGCCGGCGAACACGTCATCAAGCAGGGTGACGAAGGCGATTTCTTCTACGTCATCGTCAAGGGCAAGTGCACCGTCATGCGCGAGACGCCCCTGAACAAGGACGGCATCAAGCTGGCCGAGCTCGGCATGGGCGATACGTTCGGCGAGGAAGCACTGATTTCAGACGCGAAGCGCAATGCCAGCATCGTGATGGCAAGCGAAGGCACGTTGATGCGCCTCGGGAAGGAAGACTTCCGCACGTTGCTCAATGAGCCGATGCTGGAATGGGTCGAGTATGGACAAGGCTGCGATCTCGTCGAAAGAGGCGCGGTGTGGCTCGATGTACGGTTGCCGAGCGAGTTCGAGAACTACCATCTGCCGGATGCGCTCAACATCCCGCTCTACTTCATGCGCATGAAGCTCAAGAACCTCGACGCGAGCAAGCACTACATCGTGTGTTGTGACTCGGGTCGGCGCAGCTCGGCCGGCGCGTACATCCTGAGCGAGCGGGGATTCCATGCGTCCGTGCTGAAAGGCGGTCTCGCCGTCGCAGCGGACCTGGCACGCAAGTAACGGCCGTTCAGGCCGTTCGTCGTTACATCGTGTGGGTTGGCTTGTCGCCGCCGAGGGCACCGGCCAGGTAGCTCTCGATCTTCCGCTGCGTGTTCCCGCGGTCCTGCTCGCTGAACTGCACCCCGATGCCCGCCGTCCGCTTTCCCTGGGCGCCCTTTGGTGTCATCCAGATCACCCGGCCTGCCACGGGGAGCTTTTCTTCTTCGCCCATCAGGTTGAGCAGCATGAAGACCTCGTCGCCGAGGCGGTAGTTGCTGTTGGTGGGAATGAAGAGCCCGCCGTTCTTCACGAACGGCATGTAGGCGAGGTACAGCGCGCTCTTGTCCTTTATGGTGAGCGTGAGTAGTCCGGGCTTACTGCTGGGCTGGCGCATTTCCATGCATTGTCTCGTGCAGTCTTCTGCGTACAAAGTGGCGGTTGACTAGGGCTGCCTGCGCGTGAAGACGGTCAGCAGCTCCGCGATCAGCATTTCGGCCGCGAGGTCGCGGTTGAGGGCTGTGCGCAGCAGCTGGGACTTGAGTTCACGAATGCGGTCCGCCAATCGATAGAGGTGGCTTATGTTCAACACATTGCCACTGGTTGGCAAGGGCACAGGCTGCCCCGGGAACGTGACGAGGTCTGAAGTTTCCGCAACTGCCTCCCTTGCGAGGCTCATCAGCCACAGGTCGAGCCATGCGAGGCGATCCGGCAGGGCTTCCTTCGCCCAGAACTGGGCGACGCGCGTCACGTCCGCCCGGCCGGCCAACAGGTCGGTGAGGGATGCGCGCATTTCCTCGTCCAGCCTGGCAAAGGCAGCGTGGACCTCGAGGGCCCGCAGCGGCGCCCCGCCCGTAAACTCAAGGACCTGAGGAGCCACCGGCTCCGATGTCGTTTCAGTCAGCCACTTGAGCGCCATCGCCGCAGGAGGCCTCGGGATCCCGAGACGCTGGCAACGGCTGCGCAAGGTCGCTGGCAGGCCTTGCAGGCTCGACGCCACCAGGATCAGCAGGCTGCGTGCAGGAGGCTCCTCCAGCGTCTTCAGCAAGCTGTTTGCTGCGGCAATCGTCATCATCTGTGCCGGGTCGATGATCGCGATCTTCCAACCTTGCTGGTGACTCGTCATCGCAAGCCACTCCGATACGGCGCGGACCTGGTCGACAGAGAGTTGCTGCTTGCCCTCTTCCGGCGTCACGAGCTTCAGGTCCGGGTGCGATCCCGCTGCCACGAGCCGGCAACCATTGCAGCGGCCGCAGGCAGTCAAATGGTCTCGTTTGCTGTCGCAAAGCAATCCGCGCGCGATCCATTCGGCCAGTCGGCGCTTGCCGAGCCCGGCGTGCCCATGCAGCAACACGGCATGGGGCAACCGATCCTTGAGCCACGTGGATTCGATCTGCTTGATGAGCGGGGCGTGCCACGGAAACGTGAGCGGCAGGTCCGGAGGCAGCTCGGCGGGCTCAGCCATGATGTTTCGTCTCGGCGATATAGGCCGCCAACGTGCTGCGCAGCGCGGCACTGACCTCCGCGAGCGGCAGGGACGCGTCCACTACCCGGAAGCGCTGCGGATCCTGCGCGACGCGATCGAGATAACCGGCGCGAACCCGCTCGAAGAAGCTCGTCCGCTCCAGCTCGAACCGGTCCGTCTGCTGGCCTTGGCCGCGCTGCCGCGCGCGTTCCAGTGCCACTTCAACCGGCGCGTCAAGCAGAAGCGTGAGGTCGGGACGCAACGATCGCTGGACAAGATTCTCGAGCATCGCGATGTCGGCCATGGACATGCCCCTGGCCGCGCCCTGGTAGGCATACGTCGCGTCCGTGAACCGGTCTGACACAACCCAGGCGCCGCGATCGAGCGCGGGTTTGATGACGTTCTCGAGGTGCGTGGAGCGTGCCGCGAACATCAGCAGCAGCTCGCAGGTCGGCGGCATGGGCTCTGCGGTCGGCGTCAGCAGCAATTCGCGTATCCGCTCCGCGCGGGGCGTGCCCCCGGGCTCTCGGGTCATGATGCAGTCCAGTCCGCTCGCAGCGAGCACTTCCCGGATAACCGCAAGCTGGGTCGTCTTGCCGACGCCCTCGCCTCCCTCGACGGTGATGAATCTGCCCTTCACGAATCAGTCCTGGATCACTGCCGAGCCTGTCTACTGTTGCCGGAGCCGCTGCAGATACCGCGCTACCGCTGCGTCGTGCTCCGCGAGTGTACGGGAAAAATAGTGGCTGCCATCGCCGAGGCCGGTTGCGACGAAGAACAAGGCGCCGGTTTCCTCCGGATGGACTGCCGCCTGCAACGCGCCCAGCCCCGGCAATGCGATCGGCGTCGGGGGCAGGCCGGCCCGCGTATAGGTGTTGTAGGGCGTATCCCGTTGCAGATCGGCGCGACGCAGATTTCCGTCGTAGCTGTCATCAAGTCCATAGATGACGGTCGGATCCGTCTGCAGGCGCATTTGCCGGCGCAGGCGCTCGATGAACACGCCCCCTATCTTGGCTCTCTCTGCCTCGCGCGCCGTTTCCTTTTCGATGATGGACGCGAGGATCAGCGCTTCATAGGCAGAGCCGAGCGGCAGGTTCGGCGCGCGCGAAGCCCAGGCGGTCTCCAGTTCGCGCTGCATGCGGTCATACGCCATGCGCAGCAGCTCGAGATCCGAGGTCAGCCTGGGGAATCGGTAAGTATCCGGAAAGAAGAGGCCCTCCGGATGACGATCCGGTGCGCCGAGTCGCCTCATGATCTCGGCAGCGGTGGCTTTGCCGAGGTCCTGCCTGACGTCGGGATGCTGGGCAATCACTTTCAGCATGTCCTCGAACGTGGAACCTTCGATGAACGTGATGGAGTGCAGCATGACCCGGCCCGACACGAACAGGTCGATCAGTCCCTGGGGAGACATGCCCGGCAGGAGCTCGTACTCCCCCGCCTTCAGATTCTTGCCCTGACCCGTCAGTCGAGCCCATGCGATCAGGAGGTGCGGCGACTTGATCAATCCACGAGTGCCCAGGTCTCGCGCCAGTGCTGAAAACGACATGCCCTTGGGTATTTCGTAGGACTGGCTCTGCGTGAGCGCGGCAATCGGACTATGCAGCCACGATAACGTCGAACGGGCCGCCATGATGGCGCCACCGACTGCCACGACAACAATCACCAACAGCGATGTCCAGACTGCTTTTCGGGATGCCATAGCCGAAGGTCACCAGAGTGCAAGCGCGGTTGCAAGCGTTGCAGTCACGACGCCGACTGGCCAGGTCGAACCCTCAAGCGCCGTGACGGGGCGGATCCCGCGAACGGCATTCGTGATGAAAAGTTCGCTTGCCGCTTCGATGTCATTGCGCCAGAGCGGCTGTTCTTCAATCTGCATCCCATTCGACCGCGCTGCCTCGAGGACACGGCCGCGCATCACGCCGCGAACGCCGCAGTACCGCAGGTCGGGGGTGCAAAGGATACCGTCGCGCACGATGAACAGGTTGCCGGCCGTCGCAGCAACAACTTCGCCTTCGGTATCCAGCATCAACCCCTCGGCGATATCCGGATCGCGCCATTCCGCCTGCGCCAGCACCTGTTCCAGCCGGTTGAGGTGCTTGATGCCGGCAAGGCCCGGATTGCGGCCCATGCGAGTCTCGCACCACCGGACGGCAATGCCGGCTCCTGCCGAAGGAGTCGTGTCGACCGGTGGATGCAACATCAGGATGCGGGTGGGTACCGGCTTGTCGGGAGGCCGGTATCCCCTGCCCCCACCGCCACGCGTGACAATGATCTTGAGGATGCCCTCACCTCGGCCTGCGGTGAGGACGCCCAAGTCCTTCAGCAATGCAGCGCGCTCGGGGCATGCGATGCCAAGCCGGTCGCAGCCGGCCTGAAGGCGCTGCAGGTGATCGTCGAGGTAGCGGATCCGTCCTCCCGCCAGGAGCGCCGTCTCGAAGACGCCGTCGCCGTACTGCAACCCGCGGTCATCGATGCCAATGGCGTGGGTTCGGTCTGTCGGCTGCAGGCCGTTGATGAGCAGCGCGAGGGTCATGGATTGCATTCCATTGGCAATAGCGCATTCAACATGCCCTGTGCTTTGGCGCGGGTCTCGTCTAGCTCATGCTCCGGATCCGAGTCCGCGACGATGCCGGCGCCGGCACGGAAGACCAGCTGTCCGTCCGCAATCGAAAAGGTACGGATCAGGATATTGAGGTCCATGCTGCCGTCTCGATTCAGGTAACCCATGGATCCCGTATACACCGCCCGGGGCTCGCGTTCGAGTTCGCTGATGAGCTGCATGCACCTGACTTTCGGACATCCCGTGATGGTCCCGCCGGGAAACACGGCTGCGATGACCTGTCCGGGCGTGACGTCGCTGCGGAGCGTCCCGCGGACGTTGGACACGATGTGGTGTACGTGGGCGTAGGACTCGAGTGACATGTATTCGTCGACCTCCACGGTCCCCGCTTTACAGACACGGCCCAGGTCGTTGCGCTCCAGGTCGATCAACATGACATGCTCGGCCTGTTCCTTCGGATGCCGGCGAAGCTCCCGTGCGAGACTTTGATCGGCCACTGTGCCGGTCCCCCGGCGCCTCGTGCCAGCAATCGGCCGAGTCGAGATCTGCTGTCCCCGGACTTCAACCAGTCGTTCTGGCGAGGAACTGACAATCCCGTGCTTGCCTAAGACCGCGAGACCCGCGAACGGCGCAGGATTTGCGTCTCGCAGGCGTCGGTAAACCTCAAAAGGACGAACGCCGTCTGCGAGGTTCGCTCGCCAGCTACGGGACAGGTTCGCCTGATACAGATTACCGGCGGCGATGTGCTCGAGTGCAGTCCGCACCGCCTGCAGAAAGCGCTCCGGCGCCTCTTCGCTGACGACTCCCTTCAGGATAGCGCCGCCAGCGCACCCGGAGTCCGGGGGCCGCACAGAGAGGTCATCCAGGTCGCTGCGGAGCAGGTCGAGGAGCGCGTCCCGCCCCGCTTCTGCAACCAGCCACCCTTCTCCCGTTGCATGGGACAACACGAGCGCAGCAGGGATTCTCAGAGCCGTCGCGATGGGCACGCTGGAAGACGCTTGCTGGCGCAGGGAGGGTTCGATCTGCCCGGCCAGTTCGTAGCTGAGATACAGGAACCAGCCGCCAGTGAACGGGAGGGGGGACGAGTCCGGCGGGAGCCGCTGCGTACCCCACCACTCATCGAGGGCGTCCAGGAAATTGAGCTTCTGCAGGACAGGTGTGGTCCCGGTCAGGCTGCCATCGGCTGCCTGCTCGAGGACCTGGCCGGGGCAAGCCATCAGGATGCTGTACCGGCCGAGGGTTCCGCCCGTAGCCGTGCTTTCGAGGAGGACCGGATAGCGTTCGGGACGTGCCGCATGCAGCGCGAGAAGCAGTGCGGCATCGAACCGCGCTGGCTTTACGACTGAAGCGCCGGGAGTTTGAGCTGCCGACCCCACGGCGCCGCAGTCAGTCCAGGGCGCGGAAAATCAGGCTGCCGTTGGTACCGCCGAACCCGAACGAATTCGACAACGCCGCCTTGAGCGGCAACTGCCGGGCTACGTGCGGAACGTAGTCCAGATCGCAGGCCGGGTCCTGGTTGTCCAGGTTGATGGTTGGCGGTGCCACCTGATCGCGGATCGCAAGGATGGAGAAGATCGCCTCGATCGCGCCGGCGGCACCCAGCAAGTGGCCCGTCATCGACTTGGTGGAACTCACTGCGAGCCGCTTCGCGTGATCGCCGAAGCAGCGCTTGATCGCGACGGTCTCCGCACGATCGCCGAGCTCGGTCGAGGTTGCATGGGCGTTGACGTACTGCACGTCCTCGGGATTCAGGCGCGCGTCCTTCAGGGCGTTCGCCATGGCAAGCCTTGCCCCCTCGCCGTCTTCCGGTGGGGCCGTCATGTGGTGGGCATCGCCACTCATGCCGAAACCCGCGAACTCGGCGTAAATCGTCGCGCCGCGGGCCCTGGCGTGTTCGTACTCCTCGAGTACGAGCGCCGCAGCACCGTCGGACAACACGAAACCGTCGCGGTCACGGTCCCACGGCCGGCTGGCGCGCTGCGGTTCATCGTTCCGGGTCGAGAGTGCCCTCGCCTGGCTGAAGCTGCCAAGGCCAAGCGGGGTAGTCGCCATTTCGCCGCCACCGGCCAGCATGACGTCCGCATCACCGTACTGGATGAGGCGGGCCGCGATGCCGATGGCATGAGTGGAGGTGGTACAAGCCGTGACAGTGGCGATGTTCGGGCCAGTGAGGCCGAGGTGCATCGACACGTGCCCGGAGATCATGTTGATGATGCTGCCGGGAACCATGAACGGGGAAATCCGCTTCGGGCTCTTCGTCTCGTAATACTTCTGCGCATTTTCCTCGATGGTTTCGAGGCCGCCGATGCCGGCGCCCATGGCCACACCGATGCGCGAAGCGTTGTCCGGGGTGACGGCGAGGCCCGCGTCCCTGAATGCCTGCACGGCGGCGGCGAAGCCGTAGTGCATGAAGGCATCCATCTTCCGCATCTCCTTCGGCTGCAGGTACTCCTCGGGATTGAAACCCGCGACAGCACCGCCGATGCGGGTCTGGAAATTGCTGACATCGAACCGCGTGATCGGTCCGATGCCGCTCTGACCTGCCAGCACGTTCTGCCATGCACTGGCAATCGTGCTGCCGACTGGCGAAATAATGCCTAGTCCGGTAATGACGACGCGTCGCCTGGACAACGGGTTACCTCAA
>JBEBIT010000076.1:0-13597 GCA_040080215.1 Steroidobacteraceae bacterium | reverse complement strand
AAAAAGGGGACTGGCGGCGCGGAGATTTCCCTTCCCGGCGTGCCGCCTAACTGCGACAGGGTCATGGCAAACGGCAACTGTAAAATCGACAACGGCTGCGGCCGCGCAGTCATGCGGTCCGGAGCGCTGGGCCTGCTGCTGTGCGTTTCGCTGCTGCCCGCTGTCGTCACGGCTGCCGATTCAACGACGTTCGCGGCCGAGCGCATCGCCGGCGACGGATGGACGCTGCGGGATCTGCGTATGGAAGTGCCGATCGGGGCGGAGCCCGGCCAGGCGCGTACCGCCCATCTCACTGCGTCGTCGTTGACGCTGGTCGGCCTTCCCGGGCCGCTGCGCAACGTGCGCGTCGAGTGTCCTCGGTTCACGCTGGAGTCTCGCCGGGTGCGCTGCGCGAGGGCCAGCATCGATGCCGACATTCCGACACTGGGGCGGCAGCGCTTCCATGCAACGCTCGCCTACGAGATCGACACCGGTGCCCTCGACATGCGGATCGACGGCTTGGGGTTAGGCGGAGGTAACGCGGAGCTTGACGTCTCGTCACGCGATCGAACCTGGTCGGCCGCAGCGCGGCTCAAGGGCGTCAAGCTCGACGCGTTGCTGGCGTTGGCGAAACAGTGGGGGGCGCCGCTGCCGGAAATCGCCGGAACGGGAAGCGTGACGCTGAATCTGCGGGCAGCGGGGCACGGCAAGGTACCAGGCTCGGTCGAGTTCGACGCGGAACTCGCTGATCTTACTGTCGCCAACGCGGCCGGCACGGTGGCAAGCGACAAGCTGGCGCTGACGGCGCGCGGTCGACTCGCACGTCGCAACGACCGCTGGGAATTCGTCCTCGAAGCCCGGAGCAACCGCGGCCAGGCCTATGCGGAGCCGGTGTTCCTGGATTTCGGCACCCACGCCATCGATGCGAGCGCGTCGGGCGACTGGCTCGATGATGGCCGCATCGAGCTCGCCTCGTTCGCAGTCGAGCATCGCGATGTCGTGACCGCACGCGGCACGGCCACCTTTGCGCCTGGCACCGAAGTCTTCGTCAAGCGCCTCGACGTCGTCATGGATCGGCTGACGTTTCCGGGCGCCTATGCAAGTTACTTGCAGCCGTTCCTGGTCGGCACGATCTTCAAGGATCTCGAGACGGCGGGCACGGTGGCGGGACACGTCGTGGTCATCGATGGCACACCCCGGCAGGCCGACCTCGCGATGGCGAGCGTCTCCGCCGATGACCGGACCGGCAAACTGGCCCTGTACGGATTGAACGGTGAAATGCACTGGCAGGGTGGCTCGGCCAACCCGGTTGCACCCGATTCGCGGCTGACGTTCGACGGCGGCCTGCTGTTCGGCCTCGACGTGGGCGCGACGACACTCGCATTCCGCACGGAAAACAGGAATTTCGAGCTGCTGCAGCCCGTTCGCATCCCGTTGCTTGACGGGGCCCTCGAACTCGACCGCTTTGCCGTGCGCGATGCGGGCCTGCCGGAGATGGCGTTCGCACTCGATGCGAACCTCGTGCCCTTGAGCCTGCAGCGACTGTCCCGCGCCTTCGGCTGGCCGGAGTTCGGCGGGCAACTCGGCGGCCGCATTTCCGACCTCCGGCTGCAGGACGGGGTGCTGACGCTCTCCACCACATTGCAGGCGCGCGTGTTCGACGGTCGGCTCGAAGTCAGCGACTTGCGGCTCGAAGACCCGTTCGGCGACTGGCCGAGGTTGTATTCGAGCATCGGGATCTTCAACCTCGACCTCGAACAGGTGACATCGGCGTTCTCGTTCGGCCGCATCACGGGACGACTATCGGGCTACGTCAATGAGCTCGTGCTGTTCAACTGGATGCCGGTCGAGTTCGACGCGCGGCTGTACACGCCGCCGGAAGACCGCTCGCGCCACCGCATCAGCCAGCGTGCGGTGCAGAACATCGGCAACCTGGGCGGTGGTGGCGCCGGGGTGGGCGCCGCGCTGTCGAGCGGATTCATGAAGTTCTTCGACGAGTTCAACTACGCCAAGCTCGGCATCTCGTGCCGGCTGGAAAAGGAAGTCTGCCTGATGGACGGGGTCGATCCCGCGCCCAATGGGGGCTACTATCTGGTAAAGGGCCGCGGACTGCCGCGGATCAACGTGATCGGCAACGCCCCGCAGGTCGACTGGCCGCGTCTCGTCGCCCAGATCCAGGCAATCATGGAATCCTCGGGACCCGTCGTCGAGTAGGGCCCGGTACCTCAAGGATTCAGTTCGAGTTCAGCGGTCCGCTTGCACTCTGCAAACGGCCATCCCAAGGAGACACACGATGCGTCGCTACATCCCGGTCAAGTTCGCCGCGCTCTGCCTGTTCCTCTCGGCGTGCGTCACGATCAACGTGTACTTCCCGGCCGCTGCCGCCGAAAAGGCTGCCGATCGCATCATCGAGGATGTGTGGGGACCGGCCAAGAAGCCAACCCCGGAGAACCGGCCACAGACTTCGTCGGGAACACCTGCAACTGCACCGCGCGTGCTGCTTGCCGCCGCGGGCTCGGCGCTCGAGTTCCTGATTCCGTCGGCGCACGCACAGGCCGACCTCAACATCGCCACGCCGCAGGTCCGAGCCATCACGCAATCGATGGAAGCACGTCATGCCCAGCTCAAGCCCTACTACGATTCGGGCGCGGTGGGCTTCACGAACGACGGGATGATCGACGTGCGGGACCAGAACCTGATCCCGCTGCCCGAACGCAACGGGGCGCGCAAGCTCGTTGCAGACGAGAACTCGGATCGCGGCAACCTCTATCGCGAGATCGCCAAGGCCAACGGCCATCCCGAATGGGAGGCCGACATCCGCAAGACTTTCGCGCAGCGCTGGGTGGAGCGGGCGAGCGGCGGCTGGTACTACAAGGACGGCAGCGGCGCCTGGAAGCAGAAGTAGCGGCTACTCCCGCGTTCCGGTGCCGCGCTCCAGCAGCCACACGCAGGCGATGAACAGCGCGGCGGCCGACCCGATCATGATGCCGTAGGCCACGCCGAGGTTGACGTCGGACACGCCGAGGAACCCGTAGCGGAACGCGTTGACCATGTAGAGGATGGGATTGGCGTGCGTCACGCCCTGCGCCCAGCCGGGCAGCAGCGCAATGGAATAGAACACGCCGCCCAGGTACGTGAGCGGCGTCAGGATGAACGTCGGGATGAAAGTGATCTGGTCGAAGTTCTTCGCGAAGATCGCGTTGATCATGCCGGCCAGCGCGAACACCACCGCCGTCAGCAGCACGGCCGACAGCACCACCCAGAGGTGCGCCACATGGAGGTGCGTGAAGAACAGCGCAATCACCGTCACCAGCCCGCCGACCAGCAGGCCGCGCACCATGCCGCCGCACATGTAGCCGGTCACGATCAGCCAATTGGGCAAGGGCGATACCAGCAGCTCCTCGATGTGCTTGCCGAACTTCGCGCCGAAGAACGACGACACGACGTTGCCGTACGAATTCGTGATGATCGACATCATGATCAGGCCGGGCGCGATGTACTGCATGTACGTGTAGCCGCCCATGTCGCCAATGCGGCTGCCAATGAGGCTGCCGAAGATGACGAAGTACAGCGTGGCCGTGATGGCCGGCGGCACCAGCGTCTGGCCCCAGATGCGGATGATGCGGCTGAATTCCCGGATGACGATCGTGTTGAAGCCGACCAAGTTGGCGCGGAAGCGACCCGGGCCGGGCGTGTTCACTGCGGAGCTCACCGGGCACCTCCGCCTGCAGCCGGCTTCGGCCCTTCGACGAGACGCATGAAGAGTTCCTCGAGCCGGTTGGTCTTGGGCTTGAGCGACACGACGCCGATGTCCTGCGCGGTGAGGCGCGTGAAGATGTCGTTGAGGCTCTGCTCCTTCGACACCTCGATCTCGAGCGTGTGGTCGTCAGGCATGGTCACGGGATAGCCCGGCAGTTCCGGTGCACGCGACAGCGGATTCTTCAGGCTCAGCACGAAGACCTCGACACTGAGCTTGCGCAGCACGCGGTTCATGCTGTCGTTCTCGATGATGCGGCCCTTGTCGATGATGGCCACGTTGCGGCACAGGGTCTCCGCTTCTTCGAGATAGTGCGTCGTGAGGATGATCGTCGTGCCGGCGACGTTGATCTGCTTGATGAACTCCCACATCGAACGGCGCACCTCGATGTCGACGCCCGCAGTCGGCTCGTCCAGGATCAGCAGCCTGGGTTCGTGGATCAGCGCCCGCGCGATCATCAGGCGGCGCTTCATGCCGCCCGAGAGGCTGCGCGACACGGCATTGCGCTTCTCGAACAGCTGCAGTTGCGTCAGGTACTTTTCCACGCGATCACGGGCGACAGGCCGCGGGATGCCGTAGAAGCCCGCCTGGTTGAGCAGGATCGTGGAGACCGACTCGAACTGGTTGAAATTGATTTCCTGCGGCACGACGCCGATGCAGGACTTCGCGTACTCAAGCTGGGTGTCGAGGTCGTAGCCGAAGACTTCGACCTTGCCGCCGGTCTTGTTGACCAGCGACGTCACGATGCCGATGGCGGTGGTCTTGCCGGCGCCGTTCGGCCCGAGCAACGCGAAGAAGTCGCCCTCTTCCACGTCCAGATCAATGCCCTTGAGGGCCTGGACGCCGTTCTTGTAGGTCTTGGTGAGCTGACGCAGGGACAAGGCTTTCATGGGGCGCGGAGACTATCACGATCCAGCCACCCGCTGGCCGGCTAACCCCGTCGCCGCTCTCGTCCGGTGGGCGACGCGTGCAAGTCGGCTGCCTGGAGCTGCACGCCGAGAAGCCTCGCAAGGTCCAGCCTCAAGGGGTCAAGGGCAAAAGCGGAACGAAGCAGGTCAGGCCAGAAGCAGGGGTTGCCGCTCCACCTTGGCTGCAGCGGCAGGACCTGGCGGGCGGCGATGCTGCGCAACCTCCATAGATCCGTGGCGGCGAGGGCAACGGCGGTCTCTTCGGGGAATCCCAGCATCACGCGAGCCGACATCGCATTCTGGCGGCACAGCTGCCACGCAAAGGACAACGCGGCCATCGTGAAGGACGGCCAGGCTCCGCCGTCCAGCATGCCCGAGCCGTAGCGTTTGGCGACCGGGTCATGAACGCCATGGGGGGCGGGGTTATCGACTGCCGTGACGTGCCGCGCCTCGATGAGGAACAGCGAATAGCTGCAGGCCGACATGGCATCGAGTGCCAGGGGCGATGCCCGCCGTAGCCCATCGAGCACGGCGGGAGGCAACGATGCGGATTCACCCGTCGGAGCCGCGATCAGCAGGTCGAGGTAGTCGCGGTTCAGCCCGGCCAGTTCCGCCATCGCGCCGCTCGGCAGAATGCGCTCGGCCCCTTCATAACCCTCTGTAATTTTCATGGTCGTCCTTAACCGCAAAAATTCATATTAATAACCATATATGGTCCGTTTGGACCATATATGGTATTTATGCCATAAGCGTCGGGCGGTGCCAAGGCGAAGAAAACGCCGCCCGATGTCCGGCGCCCCACCCCGAAAATCGCATCCAGAGGACAGGGAGTCCCCCATTGCGCGTCACCGACCACCGCTATTCCCGCGATCTCGAGCGCCATCACCTCGCGCTCAGGATGATCCGCCACGAAGCCCGCACCTGCACGATCCGCAGTTGCACCACCCTGACCGACGACCGCATCCGCAAGCTCTACCGGAGTTACGTCGCGTCGAGTCCCGAGGCCCTCGCAGTACGGCGCAAGCGCGGCAAATCACCCCGGCGAATCGCGTTCTTCCTGCGCAATGCCTCGGCGCACCTCGAGGCATCGCTGCTCGCGGGACTTTTTGCCACCGTCGGCCTCATTGCACATGAAAGCGTCCGCCGCTCGGTTCCGCGCAGCCTCGAGTTCGCCGGGCTGTTCTGCGACGCCTTCGAGACCCACCGATCGCTGTGGCGCAGCGGCCGGCTGTCGTTCGAACACGCGTGGTTCCTGCTGATGGCGCTGGCGAGCGGCGATGACCTCAAGGTGGACCGGTGCCCTGTGTGCAGCGGTGCATTCGTCCGCGACGCGCTCGCCCTGGCACCTGGCCGCTGCCCTTTATGTCGCATGAAGACCGACACCCGCGGGGTCCGGCGCCTGCTCGCCGAACGCCGCATTGCGGCAAGTCTGCGCCCCTGAAGGCGCAATCCGTCGGCGCGACCCCAAGCGAGCCGGCGCCCCAGCGACGGTGGGGCGCGCCTGGTTGGCGACGGCGGTACACTCGCCGGTCAGCGTCACCCGGATTGCCAGCACCCCGCCGGCGGGTGGATAATCCCATTCTTCAATGTACAAGTCGTTTCCATTAGGAGAAAAGCCATGAGCATGCCCGAACGCGCCGCCGCCCCCGACAACGAGATCAGCAGTCTGGTGGCGAAGGCCCGCATCGCGCAGGCCATCTACGAGGGCTTCTCGCAGGAACAGGTCGACGGCATCGTGCGGGACATGGCGAAGTACGTGTACGACAACGCGGAGATGCTCGCCCGCATGGCGGTCGACGAGACGGGCATCGGCAACTTCGAGGACAAGGTCCTGAAGAAGAAGGGCAAGGCACGCGTCATCTGGAACAACCTGAAGGGCAAGAAGTCGCGCGGCATCATCGGCGAGGACGCCGAGAACAACCTCGTGTTCGTCGCGAAGCCGATGGGCGTGGTAGGCGCCGTCTGCCCGGTCACCAATCCGGTCGCCACGCCGATGTGCAACGGCATGTTCGCGCTCAAGGGCGGCAATGCCGTCATCTTCGCGCCGCACCCCAAGGCCCAGAAGTGCACCGAGCTGCTGACGAACGAGTTCATGAAGATCGTCAAGCAGCATGGCGGTCCGGACAACCTGATCCAGACCGTGCGCAACGGCTCGGTCGAGAAAACGCAGGACCTGATGAAGTCCGTCGATGTCGTCGTCGCCACGGGCGGCGGCGCGATGGTGAAGTCGGCGTATTCGTCCGGCAAGCCTTCGTACGGCGTGGGTGCCGGCAACGTGCCGGTGATCATCGACCGCGATGTGGACCTGAAGGACGCCGTCGGCAAGATCCTGACGGGCGCTTCGTTCGACAACGGCATCATCTGCTCGCACGAACAGTTCGTGCTGGCGCCCGAAGAGAAGTACAACGAGACGATCGAGCTGTTCAAGCAGACCGGCAAGGTCTGGTTCACCACCGACGAAGCGCAGATCCAGAAACTGCGTGACGTCGTTTTCATCGGTGGCCACCTGAACAAGGACGTCGTCGGCAAGTCCGCTCGCGAGATCGGCGCCCTGGCCGGCATCGACGTGCCCGCAACGGCGCGCATCATCCTGCTGCCCGCGAAGGGCGCCGGCACTGCCGACATCCTGGCCAAGGAAAAGCTGTGCCCGGTCGTCGCGATCCTGCCGTACAAGACGTTCACGGAAGCAGTGGCCAAGGCGAAGGCCAACCTGATCGTCGAGGGCGCCGGCCACTCGGCGTGCCTGCACTCGAACACCGAAGCGCATATCCGCGAAGCCGGCGTCGAACTGCCGATCAGCCGGCTCGTCGTCAACCAGGCGAGCGCGCTCACGGCAGGCGGCTCGTTGACCAACGGCTTCGCCCCGACGACGACGCTCGGCTGCGGCTCGTGGGGCGGCAACTCGATTTCCGAGAACCTCGACTACAAGCACCTGATCAACGTGTCGCGCATCGGCAAGGTCATCACCAGCAAGAAGGTGCCGACCGACGACGAGATCTGGGCGGCCTGATCCTCGCCTGACCTGGAGGCAGGGCGTTGCTACACTGCACGCCCTGCCCGACTGGAAAGTCCCCACCCGATGCCAGGTACGCCGCGCCCACCCAACATCTTCGCCGGCTCCTATCTGGACCGCACTTCGCGCCCCCGGGACGACACCGAATGGCTCGAGGAATTGGGCAGGCAAGGCAATGCCCTGTTGGTGCCCGTCTGGCAACTGCGTAACCTGATCGACCCGGGCGCCGGCACGCCGACTGCCCGCCTGCTCGAATGGCAGGAAGCCGCATCGCATGTCACCCGGTCGGAAGACCTCATCCTCCTTGGCGAATTCCGCAGCCGGCTGTGCTTCGCGGTCGAAATCACGGGCGATGCACCGCCCGCCTTGCCGCCGGACGCGGAGTTCCATGACCTCAGAGGCTTGGGAGGCGCCCTCCCCGGCGATGAAGCCGGCCTGCTCGCGTATGCTCGAGCCATGGTCCACTGGCGTGCGCGCCATCGCTTCTGTGGTTCCTGTGGCGCGCCTACCGCCAGCACCCGCTCCGGCCACCTGCTCAAGTGCACCGCGTGCGGCACGCAGCAGTTCCCGCGCATCGACCCGGCGATCATCGTGCTCGTAAGCCATGGCGAAGGAGACGGCGAACGCGCCCTGCTGGGCAGGCAGGCCATCTGGCCCCCGGGACGCTATTCGACGATCGCGGGCTTCGTCGAGCCGGGCGAGAGCCTCGAAGATGCCGTGATCCGCGAAGTGCATGAGGAAACGGGCATCGACGCGACCACCCCGGTGTATCACTCGTCCCAGCCCTGGCCGTTTCCGGCTTCGCTGATGCTGGGATTCACCGCGCGCGCCCGGACGACCGACATCGCCTGTCGCGACGGCGAACTCGAGGATGCGCGCTGGTTCAGCCGCGCGGACCTCAAGGCGGGAAAGATCCTGCTGCCACCCCCGCAATCCATCTCTTACCGGCTGATCGAGGACTGGCTGAACGGAAGCCCGGGAAGTGAGGAAGCGCGGAAGCACGGTAAGCCAGCGATACCGGAGCCTTAGGCCATCGTTTCGGCGGGTTCAGTTTCCGGGCTTCTGTGCTTGCGGGCTTCCGCACTTCCTGACTTCCCGGTCCCTTTTCGCCCTCCCCTCCACTGCTGTTGCCGCTACAATTGCGGGCATGTGCCTCCTCCTGATCGGCTGGAAAAGCCACCCCCGCTACCGACTCGTGCTCGCCGCCAATCGCGACGAGTTCCACGACCGTGCTGCCGCGCCGCTCAACTGGTGGCAGGACGACCCGCGCATCCTCGGTGGGCGAGACCTGCAGGCGAACGGAACGTGGCTCGGCGTCGCACGCTCGGGTCGTTTTGGCGTCGTCACGAATTACCGCGACTTGCAGGCCCCCATTGAAGGCGCGCCCTCGCGCGGTTCGCTGATTCCCCGCTTCCTGACTGGCGCCACTTCACCGAAGGAATTCCTGGACGACCTGCGCGGGGCCGCGCCCCGTTACTCGGGTTTCAACCTGATCGTCGGCGGGCCGCGTGCGCTGTACTACTTCTCCAACCGCGGTGACTCGGTCCCGCGCGCGCTGCCGAACGGAGTGCACGGCATCAGCAATCACCTGCTCGATACGCCGTGGCCAAAACTCACGCGCACCAAGGAAAAATTCGCCCGTGCGCTAGGTGGCCCGGACGTCGATCCTGACGAATTGTTCCGCGTGCTCGCCGACCGCGAGCGTGCCGACCACGACTGCCTGCCGTCGACCGGACTGCCGCTCGAGTGGGAGCACATCGTGTCCGCGCCGTTCATCGTGCACGAACGCTATGGCACCCGTTGCTCCAGCGTGCTGCTGGTCGAACGCACGGGCAGGACCGTCCTGCACGAGCGCCGCTTCGACCCGACAGGCCTGCAGTCCGGCAGTTCGCGGTTCGAGTTCAAGAGCGCGGACCTGCCTGAAGTCTGGTTCGACACGCGCGATCCCGACGAAGTCGCCGTCGGTGACCCAGCGTTCGATTCCTCGCCGGAGTAGGCCACTGAAGGCCAGCCTCAGCGCCGGCCTCGCGATGCTGGCACTGCTGCTGGCGAATTCGCCTGCGCAGGCCGACGTCGCGATCGAGATCACGGGCGTGAGCGATGAACTCGCCAACAACATCCGTGCCTTCTTGAGCCTCACCCGCTACGCGGACCGCGACGACATCCCCCCCGACACGATGGCGCGGCTCGAACGCCGCATTCCGCTCGAGACGCGTCGCGCGCTCGAACCGCTCGGCTACTACCAGCCCGTAGTCGATTTCCAGGTCGTGCCGAGCGGCCCTGACTGGAACGTGACCATCGCCGTGGAGGCAGGCCCTGAAGTCCGCCTGTCGACCGTGGCAGTCATCGTCACCGGTGCTGGCAGCGGCAACCCGGAGCTCGAAAAGCTGCTGGCGCGCAACGACCTGCGCCCCGGCCGCCGGCTCAACCATGGCACCTACGAGCAGGTCAAATCGAGCCTGCTGCGCGCCGCAACGGGGCAGGGCTTTCTCGACGCGAAGTTCACCCGCAATGAGCTCGTCATCGATGCTGAACAGCAGCGCGCTACCGTCGCGCTCATGCTCGATACCGGTCCGCAGTACCGCTTCGGCCCGATCACGATCACTCAGGACGCGATTCTCGACTCGGCCATGCAGCGGCTATTGCGGATGCGGGAGGGTGACCTCTATTCCCTTGATGCGTTGCTGCGCACGCAGTACGTGCTCGACGACACGCAATACTTCTCCACCGTGGAAATCGAAACGGCAGAGCGCGACCCCAGGAACCTCACCGTTCCCGTCACCATTCGCGCCAAACCCAACCTGCGGCACCGGTATGCCGCAAGCGTGGGCTACGCGACCGACACGCGGGCGCGCGGCAGGCTCACGTGGGACGATCGCCGCGTCAACGAGCGCGGGCATCGCATGCAGCTCGGACTGATCGGCTCAGGCATCGTCGAGGAAGCCTCGCTGCACTATGCCATTCCGGTCATGGACATCGCGCTCGAGAAGCTGGACTTCAGCGCACTTGCCCGCAACGAGGAACTGGGCGACACCTTCAGCAAGAAGTACGAGCTGGGATCAGGTCTCACCGAAGTCCTCGGCAAGTGGCAGCGCGTCGTCTTCCTCAAGCTGTCGCAGGAAGTCACGGAACTGCCCCTGGCCGACGGCACGCTCTCGTCGCAGAAGGACACGCTGCTGATCCCCGGCATCAGCTTCTCGACGCTGCCGGTGCGTCCGGGCCTGACTACCGACCTCCTGCACTACTCGCTGTATGCGGAACTCACCGGCTCGCCGAGCAGCCTGGGGTCCGACGCGTCATACATCCGCTTCCGCTTCCAGGGCGAGCGCATCTTCGACCTGTCGGATCTCTGGCACCTGCGGGTGCGCGGCGAACTCGGCGTGAGCCAGGTGGCTGACTTTTCGGAACTGCCCGCATCGCAACGCTTCTTTGCCGGTGGCGACAACAGTGTCCGCGGCTTCGGTCTCAATGAGCTGTCGCCCAAGGACGCCTCCGGCAACAACATCGGCGGCCGGCACCTGCTGGTGGGCACGGTCGAGCTGGAGCGACAACTGCCACGCAATTTCGGGCTGGCCGTCTTCGCGGATGGCGGCAACGCGTTCAATCATTTCGGTGATCCGCTCGAATATTCCGCGGGACTCGGCCTGCGCTGGCATGTCTCCGTGGCCAGCATCGGCGTCGACGTGGCCCAGGCGCTGTCCGAATCGGGACGGACACCGCGCCTGCACCTGCACATCTCGACGCTCTTCTGATGCGCACCCGCATAGCCCTTGGTGTCCTGGCATTGCTGTTGCTCGCAGCAGGCACTGCGTTCTACGTCGTGGCCTATACGCAAACAGGCATCGAGCTCGCCGCAGCCCAGCTGTCACGCCTCAAGACCGTTGGCATCCGTGTCGACGGCGTCTCGGGTCGGCTGACCGGTCCCTTGCGCATTGCCCGCCTGCAGCTTGATCACAAGCTCGTCCACCTCGTCATGGAAGACATCGTGATCGACCTGCACTTGCGCTGGCTCGCGCTGCAGACAATCGACGTGACGTCGGCCACCGTGGCCAGAACCTCGATTGAACTGAAGACTGCGCCGGAGGAGCCACCCCCCGTGACGCCTCTCAGATTCCTTCCCGGGTTCCTGAGCATCGCGGTCGACCGCATCGATCTCGCGGCAGTCAGGCTGCAACTGCAGAACGGGCAGGTCTTCGCGATTGATCGCGTCCAGGCCGCAGCGCGCCTGAACGCGTCTCGGCTGCTGGTGAAGGACTTCGCCATCGAGTCGCCGCTTGCGAACCTGCAGGGCGCTGCCTTGCTGACGGCCGCGCGGCCGGTCGGCATCGACATCGAGACCCGAGGCACTGTGTTCGACGGCGAAAGGCCAGACCTCATGCTCGCCGGCACAATCAAGGGCACTGCGGACGCATTACAGTTCGAGACGGACCTCACTGCGCCAACGACGGCGCATGCCAGCGCCACGCTGACTCGTCCTCAAAAGTCATGGCTGATCGAAGGCAAGGTCACTTCTGCATCCGCTGCATTGTCGCCGTGGCTGCCGTCGTCGACCACCACGCTTGCGTCCATGGCGCTCGATTTCTCCGCGCGTCCGGACGAGATCCGCTTGAACGGCCAGCTGATCGTGTCCTCACTTGATCCCGCGCCGCTGACCCTGGATGCAACAGGACGCTACGCGGATCGAACGCTCGCCATCACCGCAGCCAGCATCACGCAACCGGGTTCCGCAGTCCGCGTGGAGCTCGCCGGACAAGCCGTGTTCGATGGTGGAGCGCCGACACTCGATGTGACTTCCACGTGGCAGTCCCTGCAATGGCCCCTGTCGGCAAAGGCTCCTATAGTGCGCAGCCCAACGGGCCGCCTCACGTTGACAGGTGGGCTACCCTACCAGTTCACCGCGAACGCAGACATCGTGACACCGCAGCTGCCGGCTGCGAGCGCAACGGTCAACGGCTCGCTCGATGGCGATGCGGTCAGGCTGGCGAGCTACAAAGTCGATCTGCTCGGCGGCAGCGTGTCCGGATCGGGTTCGCTTGGCTTTGCAGCACCGCAGCGGTGGGCGCTCGCCGCTACTGGCAAAGACGTGAATCCGGAAGGCTTGTATGCGGTGTTTCCGGGACGCATTGACTTCACGGCCACGGCGGCCGGCACGGGCCTCACGACGCAATCGGACTTTCGGCTGACCGCCGCGCGCCTGCGGGGCACCCTGCGCGGCCAGCCCCTGAGTGGGGCGGGTAGCGTTGCCAGAAGCGCCAGGGGATGGCAGGTCGACGACACTGCGCTCGCGCTCGGCAGCGCGCGGCTCACGCTCGCGGGCACGGTCAATGACGCTGTCGATCTGCGGTGGACTTTCAACGCAACGTCTCTCGCCTCCTTGTGGCCAGGCGCTGCCGGACGACTGCGCTTCGACGGCAGCGCCGTCGGTCCGCTGCGCTTGCCGCATGTGGTGGCGGATATCGATGCGGCAGGACTCAAACTCGACGACTGGTCGCTCGCGTCGCTCGACGCTGCAATCAACGTCGATCCTTCCGGCAGGGTAGAGTCTGCCGTACGCATCGACGCGGGCGCGCTGCGACACGGAACGCTGCAGGCGGAGAGCCTCAAGATCACAGGCAGCGGCAATCCCATGGCGCATACGCTCCGGGCACAGATCGCGTCGCGAGTCACTGGCGGCAAGATGGCCTCTGCTGAACTCGAAGTCGCCGGCAGCTACGACAACGAGATCTGGACTGGACGGATTGCATCGGGACGCGTGCTCGACACGGACGGCTCGCAGCCACTGCGCGTGGCCAAGCCCGCTCAGGCGCTCTTCTCCAGGGATCGCGTCGACGTGGGTGACCTGTGCCTGTTCCTGCTCGACAGCAGCGTGTGCGGCAGCGGACAGTGGCAGCGGCAAGGCCCCTGGCGCGTCACCGCCACGGGGGACGACGTGCCGCTCGA
>JBEBIT010000145.1:0-3206 GCA_040080215.1 Steroidobacteraceae bacterium | reverse complement strand
GATCGAGATGGCCTCGTCAGGGACCTCGAGCGTCGGGGAGATCACGAGGCTCATGTCTCACCCGCGCCCGAGCGTCGGACCTACCGCGAATTCAGCAGGTTCGCCGGCGAATACTGGTCCGTCAGCACGCGAGCCTTTGGATCCCAGTCGACGCGCTTGTTGAAGAGCGGAATCACGTCGTCCGCGGTCATCCGGTACTTCGCAAGCGCGGATTCGAACAGGCTCGTGTTGTTCGTGATCTGCTCCATGGTCGGCAAGCCGCCAAGACGGGTCAGAATCACGCGGTTCGCGGTCTTCAGGTTGTAGAACTCGCCGAACACCTTCTGGTACGTGACCGACTCGTAGTCGTACAGGCCGCTGCCGGAGAACGTGTTGGCTGCAAGCACCGAGCCCGGATGCATCAGCGCCTTGACCTCTTCCAGGAACTCCTGCGTCAACAGGTGCTCGGGGATGTACTCGTGGTCGAAGGCGTCGAGCATGATGATGTCGTACGTCTTCTTCTCGCGGCCCGCGCGCTTCACGAACACGCGACCGTCGACCTCGCTCACTTTCAACGAAGGGCTCTGCTTGAACAGGAAGTACTTTTCCGCCACGCGCGTGACGGCGGGATCGATCTCGACGACATCGATCTGTGCATCCGGCACGAGCTGCGACAGCGTCCGCGGCAGCACGCCGCCGCCCAATCCCACGATCAGGATGCTCTTCGGCTTGGGCTCGAGGTACAGCGACGACAGCATCAGTTCGGAGTAGCCGAGGGCCAGCTGGTCGGGGTTCTTCACGTAGAGGCAGGTCTGGCGGCCCTTCGAGCAGCGCACGGTGAAGCACATGCAGCGCGTTTCGCCGTCTTCGTACACCAGCACCTGGCGGTACAGTGACTTCTCGGAGTGGATCAGCTCCTGGGCCTGCAATCCGAACGGCATGCCGGCAACGATCGCCAGCAACAGGAAGCGCAACAAGCGAGGAGCGTTCATTCATCCCTCCGGTTTTTTGGAACGAGGCAGGCAACGAGGCCGAGCACCAGCGAAATCGCGATCATGGTGATGAGGATCTGGTTCACTTCCAGCCACAGCACCAGGTAAAACGAAGTCATGATCGTGCCCGCGGCGCTGCCGAAAGTCGATACGAAAAAGAGGTGTCCGGCGTTGCGGCCCGACGTGGCGCGATCGTCGACCAGCAGCCGGATGGCATAGGGCGACACCATGCCCGAGATCGTCGTCGGGATGAAGAACAGCACGGCCGAGCCTATCAGCGAGCCGAACCGCGGATCCAGGATGGCGGTCGACACAGAGTCCAGCATGCTGGTGCCGAACAGCAGCATCGGCGACACGGTCAACGCCGCAAGGATCAGGATGATCCCGAGCTTCTTCAGGCTGGGGCTGTGGATCGACAGCCGCCCGCCCGCGAGGTACCCGATGGACAGGGCCAGCATGAAGATGGTGATGAGGGCACCCCATACGTAGATGCTGCTGCCGAAATAGGGGGCCAGTAACCGGCCGCCCAGCAATTCGACACCCATGACGAAGAAGCCGGACCAGCCGGCCACCAGATACAACACGATCGAATACACGGCGTTTCCTTCTGTTTATGCGTCCGGTGCAAGCGCAGGCTGCGCCGCGGCATCCCCCGACTTCATCTGCAGCACCACCTCCCGTTGCGCCACCGGGATAGTGAAGCCGCGCTCCTTGAACAGGCGCCAGATCCGACGGTTCACGTCGGAGCGGACGTTGTTCACGCCTTCCTGTGGATCCGAGATCCAGAACCGAAGTTCCAGGTCGAAGCCGGATTCGTTGAAGGCCATTAGCCGCGATACCGGTGCGGGCTCGCGCAGGATACGCGGATGTCCGTCTGTCGCGCTCAAGAGCGTGGCCAGGGCTTCCTCGGGATCATCCTTGTAGCTGACGCGTACCGGCAGTTTGAGCCGCACGCGCGGATCGGTATAGCTCCAGTTGATCACCGGGTTCGTGATCAGGTGCTGGTTCGGCACCAGCGTCTCGACACCGTCGCGATCGCGCACGACCACATAGCGGCCGCGCAGCTCCTGCACCCAGCCGAAGCCTTCCGTCGTCGTGCCCATGACGCCCGTGAAGCTGATGACGTCGCCCGGCTTGATGGAGCGGTCCATCAGCAGCACGAAGCCGCTGACGAAGTTGGCGGCGATGGCCTGCAGGCCGAAACCGAGGCCGATGCCGATGGCGCCTGTCAGCACGTTCAGCGTCGTGAGGTCGAGCCCGGCTGCATTCAGGCCCAGCAGGATCGACAGGCCAATGAGCGAGGCCTGCGTGAACTTGGAGACCCCGATGCGCGTGCTCATCGCGAGGCCGTTCATGCTCATCACGCGCCGCTCGATCCAGCGAGCAATGGACGCCGCCACGAGGATGAACAGGCTGACGGTGAACAGCAGCTTGACGACGGACCATACGGAGATGCGGGCTGCCCCCGCGCTGATGCCGACGCTGTCGAGCGCCTTCACGAGTGGATCGAACCAGCCGAGCACGTGCAGCGACACGGCCACCCAGACAATGAGGCTGATGGTGTTGCCCCAGCCCTTCATCCCGGATCGCTCGCCCAAGGCAACCCGGATCACGTAGACGATGAGCCGGATGAGCAGCAGCAGCGCGGTGAGCGTGATTGCGCTGTCGATGATCGCCGTCGGTGCCTTCCACGCGTGGAACAGGCCCCCAGTCGCCGCTGTCAGCAGCAGCGCCGCGAGATGCGGGCTCAGGATCATCAGGGCTTCCTTGAGGAAAGCCTGGGTACCCGAATGCCGCTGGGTGTCGCGGGCCGCCACTTCGCGCGCGACCCTGCCGACCCACCACGAGACCAGGATGATGGCCACCACGGCGCCGACCTGCAGCATGCCCCCCGGCGCCAGCAGCACGTTCAGCTGGCGTCCCATGTTCTCGAGAAGGCTTTGCATTGGTGGGTGGAGGGCCTGGCGTCAGGCGTTCAGGTCGGGAATCAGCTCGCTTTCGAGGCGGGCGATCTGGTCCTTGAGCAGGAGCTTGCGCTTCTTCAGTCGCTTCAGCTGGATCTCGTCCGCGTAGAGGTCGAGCTGCACCCGGTGGATCACGTCGTCGAGGTCGCGATGCTCGATCCGCAAGCTTCTCAGCCGTTCGATCCGGCGGAAGGTCTTGGTCTCGACGTTGTCTTCGTCATCGCTCATTGAGGCGGGATCGCGATCCTGTCAGGGGGTGGGTCTGGCCCCA
>JBEBIT010000075.1:0-13937 GCA_040080215.1 Steroidobacteraceae bacterium | reverse complement strand
CTTTCGTCAGCTGTACTCACCAGGCTTCTCCCAGACGGGCGCGCAACGCATGCACGGCCCTCGAATAATGCGTCTTGACGCTACCTTCGGAACAACCCATCACGACCGCCGTCGCGGCGACGTCCAGACCCTCGATGGTCCGCAGCAGGAAGGCCTCGGACTGCCTGGCCGGGAGGTCGGCAACAGCGCTCTCGAGCGTGCGCAAGGCTTCACCGTTCGCCACGAGTGCGTCAGGCTCCGGCCTTCCATCCGCGGCATCGACGCCCGCATCGTCCGCCGACTCGTCGTCCCCGGCCGACCCTGGCCACCATGCAAAGATGCGGTTGCGAACCGTCTTGCGTCGCTGCGAGTCCCGAATGCGGTTCTGCAGGATTCGATAGAACAAAGGCATCCATTCACCGGCAGGGCGGCCGCCGTACCTGCGAACCAGTTGCAGCATCGCATCCTGGACGACGTCGAGCGCTTCTTCGGGATCGCGCAATGCAATGCTCGCGATGCGAAACGCCCGCCTTTCGACACTCGACAGGAACTGATCCAGGGCGCGAGCAGAGTTCAGACGGACATCCTCTAGAGTGGGGGCCCAAGCGGCGCCGGCGATGCAGCAGGGACCCGTTTCGGTCAAAAGCGTAGCAGAGTGACGCATGGCTGCTTGTTTACGAAAGAACCCTCATGTAACCACCGCGACATCAGTGCCGACGAGCCTCTACTGTGTGTATAACGTGGCACGCTGCGCCCGGTTGACGCGACTTGAAAGGTCTTTTCTCCAAGCTTTCATCCACCTGCACGCGGATCCCGCGGCAGGATCTGAAGCTGGCGGGCTGCCGGGCCGAGGCAATGATCCTTTTGGACCAGCGTAACTCATTGTTTATTATAGCTTTCTCAGACCATTTTCATGCTGCGCTCATTTGTTGATCAGACCGCAAAACCCACAGTCGAAATGCCCACTTGGACCCCTTTGCCCCAACTCATCCACAGAGTTATCCACAGGTTTTGTGGACAACTTTCCATAACGGGCGTGCTCCGGGCTTGCTTCTGACGGCGCACCAGAACAGAGCCTGTTCCTGACCATGGCCGGGTACCTGACGATCGCCATCGATACGCCGCTGCGGCGACTTTTCGACTATCGACCGCCGGAAGGGATGGCCGCAGGGGACTTGCGCCCCGGGCAGCGCCTCTGGGTGCCGTTCGGCAAGCGGCGAACGGTGGGGATTCTCGTCGGGCACCAGACGCAGACCTCGCTGGCTGAGCACAAGGTCCGCCGCGCCCACGAGCCGATCGACGCAGAACCGGTATTCGACAAGGTACTGTTCGATCTCCTCACGTGGTCAGCCGACTACTACCGCCATCCTGTCGGAGAAGTGCTCGCAGCAGCCCTGCCGGTCTCGCTGAGAAAGGGAGCCAGCCTCGACTCGACGGAGCGCACCTGGCAACTGACAACGGCTGGTGAGAAGGACGCGGAAGTCCTGGTCAGTCCGCGGGCGACTCGCCTCCAGGCCCTGATGAACCTGCTGCGAACGTCCGGCTCTTCAACTGGCCTGTCCGCAGGAACGCTGGATGCCACCCTTCCCGGTTGGCGGGGCGCTGCGCGTACCCTGATTCAGCGGGGGCTCGCGGAGCAGGTTGAGCGCAGGACCGTCGCGCAAGTTGCGCCCCGGGGTGTCAAGCAGCAGGGACCAGAACTCGGGAGTGCCCAGCAGGCTGCGATCGCACGGATCGAAGCGAACCTGGGCGGATTTGCAACGCTGCTGCTCGATGGCGTGACGGGCAGCGGCAAGACGGAGGTCTACCTGCGGGCCATCGAAACAGTGCTCGCGAAAGGCCAGCAGGCGTTGGTGCTGGTGCCCGAGATCGCGTTGACGCCTCAGTTGACGCAGCGGTTTGCGGACCGTTTCGCCGCACCGCTTGCCGTGCTGCACTCGGCCCTCAATGATTCGGAGCGCCTGGCCGCATGGCGCAGTGCGCGCAGCGGTACTGCCGGCATCGTGATCGGCACCCGCTCTGCCGTCTTCGCGCCGCTTGCGCAGCCCGGACTCATCGTCGTCGATGAAGAACACGATGCGTCCTACAAGCAGCAGGAGGGATTCCGCTATTCGGCTCGAGACCTGGCCATTGCCCGTGCGCAGCGGCACGGCATTCCCGTCGTGCTCGGTTCGGCCACACCGTCGCTGGAAAGCCTCGCGAGGCTGTCGCGTCCCGGGGCTCGCGGTCGGAGCGAGCACCTGGTGTTGCCGCAGCGCGCAGGCAGTGCCACTGCGCCGCACATGGGCGTAGTCGACCTGCGCCAGCACGCGGCCAACCAGGGCCTGTCCACGCCGGCCATGCTGGCCATCCGTCGCCACCTTGATGCCGGCGGCCAGGTGCTGCTGTATCTGAACCGCCGCGGCTACGCACCCGCCCTGTTCTGTCCCGGCTGCGGCTGGGCCGCGCCGTGCCCGAGCTGCGATGCGCGAATGACGGTGCACCGACACGATAACAAGCTCGTGTGTCATCACTGTGCGAGAGAGCAGGCCATTCCCCCGGCGTGTCCCGTGTGCCAGACCCCGACAAAGCCGGTCGGCCAGGGCACCGAACGCATCGAGGAAACACTCGGCAACATCTTCCCCGGCGTGCCGCTGGTGCGCATCGATCGGGACAACACGCGCCGCAAGGGCGAACTCGATGCGGCCATGGAGCGGATTCACAGCGGCGAGGTGCGCATTCTCGTCGGCACGCAGATGCTGACCAAGGGGCACCACTTTCCCGATGTGACACTCGTTATCGTCATGAACGCGGACCAGGGCCTGTTCAGCACCGACTTCCGCGCGAGCGAGCGCCTCGCACAGAGCATCATCCAGGTTGCAGGCCGGGCGGGTCGCGCTTCACGGCCGGGCGAAGTGCTGATCCAGACCGAGTACCCCGATCATCCGCTGCTGCAGCAACTGCTCTCCGGAGGCTATGGGGCGTTCGCGACGGCGGCGCTTCAGGAGCGCGAATCTGCAGGATGGCCGCCTTTCAGCCGGCTCGCACTGATAAGAGCAGAGGCCACGACGGAGGATCCGCCGATGCGCTTCCTGGCCGCGGCACGCCGCATGGCCAAGCCCGCTCACGGCAAACTCTCGCTGCTCGGCCCGGCGCCGGCACCGATGCAGCGCCGCGGCGACCGCTTCAGGGCGCAATTGCTGCTGCAAGCCGCAACACCTTCCCGGTTGCAGACGTTCCTTGCAGCATGGATCACGGAGCTCGACGACCTGCCGGAATCACGCAAGGTCCGATGGTCCGTTGACGTGGATCCGCTCGAACTGTTTTGAGCTCGGCCGCAGTCGTCCGCGTGTCGCAGCCCAACGTCGCGTAGCGTAGACTTGCGGGCTTCCGATTCCTGAAGGCCCGACCTTGAAGCAGCAGATCACACACCTCGTCGCAGGCGCGATTGCTGCGCTACCTGCAGGCACGCTGCCTGACGGCAGCGCGGTACCGGACGTGGAACTGGAACGGACCCGCGATCCGGCCCACGGCGATTTCGCGACCAGCGTTGCACTCAAGCTGGCCAAATCCGCGAAGCGCAAGCCACGCGAACTCGCCGAACTGCTCGTCAAGTTCCTGCCCGCAAGCAGCCTCGTTGAACGCGTCGAGATCGCGGGCCCCGGCTTCATCAACTTCCATCTTTCGCCGGACGCCTACGGACAGGAGCTCGGGCGCATCCTCGAACTGAAATCCGCCTATGGAAGAAGCAACCTGGGCGGCGGCGCGCGGACGGTGGTCGAATTCGTGTCTGCCAACCCGACAGGACCGCTGCACGTCGGCCATGGGCGCCAGGCCGCTCTCGGCGATTCGCTGGCCGCGCTGATGCAGTCGCAGGGATATGCCGTCAGCCGCGAGTTCTATTACAACGATGCCGGCGTCCAGATCCACAACCTGGCGCTGTCGGTTCAGGCCCGGGCGATCGGCATCAAGCCGGGCCACTCCGGCTGGCCGGAATCGGCCTACAACGGCGAGTACATCGAGGACATCGCCGTCGACTTCGTGGCGCGCAAGGCCGTGAGCGCCGACGACACCACGGTCACCGCGAATGGAGATGTCGAAGACTTCGACGCCATTCGCCGCTTCGCAGTCGCGTACCTGCGTCGCGAACAGGACCTCGACCTGCAGAAATTCGGCGCGGCCTTCGACACCTACTACCTCGAATCCAGCCTGTACAGCGATGGCAAGGTCGACGACACGGTGCGCGGACTGGTCGGCAGTGGCAAGACCTACGAACAGGAAGGTGCGCTGTGGCTGAAGACGACGGACTACGGAGATGACAAGGACCGCGTCATGCGCAAGTCCGACGGTACGTACACGTACTTCGTGCCCGACGTCGCGTACCACGTGACGAAGTGGGAACGCGGCTACATGAAGGCGATCAACATCCAGGGAACCGACCATCACGGCACGATCGCGCGAGTCCGGGCCGGATTGCAGGCGCTCGGCGTTGGCATCCCTGCAGGCTATCCGGACTACATCCTGCACAAGATGGTGCGCGTGATGCGGGGTGGCGCCGAGGTCAAGATCTCCAAGCGCGCCGGCTCCTATGTCACCGTTCGCGACCTGATCGAGTGGGTGGGCCGCGACGCCGTGCGCTTCTTCCTGATCCTGCGCAAGGCCGACACGGAGTTCGTGTTCGACATCGACCTCGCGCTCGCCCAGAGCGAGGAGAACCCGGTGTACTACGTGCAATATGCCCATGCTCGCGTGCGCAGCGTCTTTCGCCAGCTCGTGGAGAAGGGCCTGGCGTTCACGCCGGGCTTTGCGCCGGGATCGCTTGCGCAGCTTGGGGACCCGCACGAAAAGGCGCTCATTCGCCGGTTGACCTACTTCCCGGAACTCCTCGAAACGGCGGCGCGCGACCTCGAACCGCACCAGGTCGCCCACTACCTCAAGGAACTCGCGGGCGAATTCCACACGTACTACAACGCAACGAAGTTCCTCGTGGAGGATGCGTCGCTGCGCAATGCGCGCCTGAATCTCGTCGAGGCAGCGAGGCAGGTGCTCGAGAACGGCCTGACGCTGCTCGGCGTGACGGCACCGGATACCATGTAGCCATGACCAAGGACTACAAACACGCACGAGGCAAGCAGGGTGCGCTTGAATTCTCGGGCGGCACGGGGCTCGTGCTTGGCCTTGTCATCGGCCTGGGGCTGGCAGCCGCGGTCTACATCCACGACCGGCGCAAAGGCATCCTGCCCACTGCGGCCGCCCCGATGGCCGCGGATGATGCGCACCCCACCGACAAGCCTGCACCCGCTTCGCAGAACGCCGACCCGGAAACGCAACTCGACTTCTACGAGATGCTGCCGAAATTCGAAGTGGTGATTCCCGAACGCGAGAAGGACGTCCGCCCGAACGGGCCCGCATTGCCGGTCGACAAGCCCGGCGCCTATATCCTCCAGGCCGGTTCGTTCCGCAATGCCGGCGACGCGGAAAAAATGCGTGCGGTGCTCGCATTGCAGGGCATCGAGTCGAAGGTCCAGAAGGTTGCCGTCGACAGCGACACGTGGCATCGCGTGCGCATCGGTCCGGTGACCAACCTCAAGTCGCTGGATGAAACGCGACGCAAGCTTCGCGAAGCGCAGATCGACGCGCTGGTGATTCGCGTCGGCGAATAGAGCCGGCGGGGAAGCGAGCGCCCCGCTGACCAGGACCCTTCGGCGGATCAGTCGTCAGGCGATTGCCTGAAGTCGACACCGAGCATGCGCAGCTTCCGGTACAGGTGCGTCCGCTCCATGCCCACGCGCTTTGCAAGTTGCCCGACCTTGCCGTTGCAGAGAATCAGCTGCTGCTGCAGGTAAGCCCGCTCGAACTGCTCGCGTGCTTCGCGCAGTGGCAACGCCAGCAAATCCTGCTTCACCAGTGGTTCGCTCGAGAGCGTCTGCGCTGCCAGTTCCCGCTCCACTTCGTCCAGCCCGATTTCCTCGGGTCCACCCAGGATCAGCAGGCGCTTCACCAGGTTCTTGAGTTCGCTGACGTTCCCCGGCCACGGATAGTTGCGCAACCGGTTCTGTGCAGCGACACCGAAGCGCCGGAATTGCAGTTGCTCGTCATCGACGAACCGGTCCACGTAGTACCTGAGAAGGTCGGGCACGTCTTCGGAGTAATCACGCAATGGCGGGATATGCAGCTTGATCACGTTGAGGTGCGCGAGCAGGTCGACGCGGACGGAGCCCGATTCGCCTGCCTGGTCGATACCGGAGCGCGCCGAACAGATCAGCCGCACATCAAGGGGAACGGGGCGCTGGCCATTGATCCGCATGAACGAACGCGACTCGAGATCCGCAAGCAAGAGTCGCTGTACTGCCGGCGACAGGTCCTCGAGTCCGTTCACGAACAGAACGCCGCCGTTCGCCTGCTCCAGCAAACCGGTGCGAACGCCTTCGGCGCTCTCCGATCCGTGCATCAGCGCTGTAGCGTGCTCATCACCGACACCGGCAGCGATAATCGTCACGAAGGGTCCAGCCGCGCGCTTCGAGAGCGAATGCACATAGCGTGCAAACGCCTCGCGCCCGGTCCCTTGCTCGCCGATGATGAGCACCGATGCGTTGTGGGGCGCCACCTGGTGAACCTGCTCGCGCAGCGCCTGCATGATGCGACTCTTGCCGACGGGCGCAACGACGGGTGCGGACATGGCACGCGGCACCTGTCGCTTGTGTTTGCCGGATTCCAGCGCCCGCTCGACGGTGCGCAGCAGCTTGGCGAGCGACAGCGGCTTCTCGATGAAATCGTAGGCACCAAGACGCGTCGCCTCGACGGCCGTCTCGACGCTGCCGTGGCCGGACATCATGACAACGGGACAAGGCAAGCCCGACGAGGACTGCGCCCATTCACGCAAGAGCGTGATGCCGTCGGTATCGGGCATCCAGATGTCGAGCAGGATCAGGTCCGGCTCGTGCTTGGTGCGACGCAACCGCGCCTCGGCTGCGTCCGCTGCGGACTCCACGTCGAATCCTTCGTCGGCCAGGATTTCCTGCAGCAGCCCGCGGATCTCCGACTCGTCGTCCACAACCAGGATTCGTGGTCCACTCATGCGCGTTCCCTTCTGGTTTCACTGTATCGCGGTTCGCGCGCCAGCAGGGCAGCGCGCGCGGCTTCGGTCAGCGGCAGTTCGATGCGCACCCGGGCACCGCCCTCGCGGCGATTCTCTGCCTCGATGCGCCCACCATGTTCCTCGACGATCTTCTTGACGATGGCAAGACCGAGTCCCGTGCCGCGAGTCTTGCTCGTGACGTACGGATCGAACACCTGGCCGATGAGATCGGGCTGAAAGCCGGGACCCGTGTCCTCGACGAGGATTTCTGCGAGATCGATGGGCGGGCGCGACAAGCTGTGTGTCCGGATCGTGATCTCTGCGCCTGCCTGGCCTTCGAGGGCCTCTACCGCATTGGTCAGCAGGTTGTGGAGGATCTGCCGGACCCGGCCACGATCGGCTTCGATCTCGGGCAGGCCGGCGTCGAGGTCGAGCAAGAGCCGCCGCTGCGTGTCCTGCGAGCGATACAGGTCGACGACTTCGGTCACCAGCTGGTTCAGGTCAAAGCGCGAGATCTCCATGGCCGGCGCCCGCGCGTACTCGCTGAATGCATTGACCATCTCCTTCATGGCTTCCACCTGATGCACGATGGTGGTGGTGGCCCGCTCCAGGATCTGAGCATCAGCCTGGTTCATGGAAGAAAGGAACTTGCGACGCATCCGCTCGGCGGACAGCTGGATCGGCGTCAGCGGATTCTTGATCTCATGGGCCAGTCGCCGCGCAACTTCACCCCAGGCTGCATCACGTTGAGCCTGCAGCAACATCGTGATGTCGTCGAACACGATGACGTAGCCCGCTGCGGCGCTCGCGTCCCCGGGCAACGCCGTACATGCGCACATCAGGATGCGCCTGCCGGAGTCGCCGCGCAGGACGATCTGCTCGCGCCACTCCGACTGGCCAGCGTCGATATGCGCTCGGCAAGCCGCAACGAACTGCTCGAACATCGCGATGCCCGGTGCCATGACGTCGATCGGCTTGCCGATTCCGCCATCGAAATCGACGCCGAGAATGCTGCCGGCCGCCTGATTTGCCGTACGAATGCGGAGGTCGGAGGCCAGCGAGATGACGCCCGTCGACAGGCGGGCGAGGATGACGGCGAGGTTGGCGCGTTCTGCCTCGACCGCGTTCTGGCTTTGCCGTGCCTCCTCGCGCGCCGTCGCGAGCCGCACGGTCATGTCGTTGAACGAATGAACGAGCACGCCCATCTCGTCGTGCGAGGTCAGCGGCAGTCGCGTGTCGAAGTCGCCCTTGGCGACAGCCCGCGTGCCCGCGACCAGGTCTTCGATCGGCTTGACGAGTCGCCTGGCTGCCCAGAAGGCACCGTAGACAGCGGCCAGCACCGACATCAACGACACGAGTGTCAGTGTCAACGTGAAGCTGGTCTTGAGCGGCTCGCGCAACCGGGCCTTCTCGGCGTATTGCTGGTAGGCGAGTTCTACCGTGTCCGCCAGCTGGCCGAGTCGCTCTTCGATGGGATAGATTCCGAGCAACACGCGCGGCTCGCTTCCGGCACGGTTCAGTGGCACGGCGGTGCGCGCCAGGTAACCGCCCCCCGCAACGGGATCGACGCTGATGAACGGCAATCCCTGGCGTACCTGCAGGAGCACTTCCTCGGTCGGCTGGGTAGCGACGCTTTCACCCAGGCGGTCGGAGCTGGCTGCGATGATTCGACTGTTGGCACCGACCAGCGTCAGCTCGATGGCGCCGCTGTCCTTCCTGAGATCGCCAAGCTCCGACCACGGATTCAGCTCGCTGTAAGCGAGCTTCTTGGCCATCGCCTGTGTCCGCTCCAGGTATTCGCGCATGCGCAAGTCGAGCGCGGCGCGCGACAGCATCAATGAATCTTGCAGTCCCTGCCTGATCTCGACATGGAACCAGCTATCGATGCCGCGGTTCAGGAACTGCACGGACAGGTAGAAAACCAGGAGCATGGGGACGACCGCAAGGAGGCACGACATCCACACCATGCGCGCTTCGAGACGCGACCCGACGACGCGACGCCGCCAGTTGCGGAGCAGCTGCACGAGCTTGCCCACAATGAGGGCCAGCAGGACCACGAGGCCTGCGGCGTTCACGAGCAGTATCCACGGCTGCAGGCGGCTGAACTCCGTCGAGTTCTGGACGGTCTGCGCCATCAACAGCAACGCCGCGATCCAGAGGGCCACGCCCACCGAGACCAGCACGGCGATGCCGAGGCGTCTCATAGATTGAGTGGCCATGTGTACCATTCGGTCTGTTGCCGCCAGTCGTCGACCCAGAACAGCACGATCCGCAATGCCTCGGGAAGGTTGCGCACATCGAGCCGGGCGCGGAGGCTGACTTCGTAGCGGAAAGCGGGCAGCACGAGAGACTGATCCAGGATCGGGAGGCGGTCCACCACCTGCAATGACTCGACGGCATCCTCGAGCGTCGGCCATGAAGTCTGCTCGCCGCTGTTGAGGTTGCGCACCAGGAAGCGTTCGCTCAACGCGTGGTAAACGAGCTCGTAGTGCTGCTCAAGTGTTGCGACCGTATCGTCCAGCCAGAAGCGCCGTGCGCGATTGACTTCGATCTCGAGATCGAGCGTCAGCGCCACGCCGTCCTGGATCGCGGCTCGGGCTCCTTCGGGCAGCGCGAAATCGAGCCGCGCATTCAGCATGTAGACGCTTTCGGCGGGTTCGACGAATGCAGAGCGGATTTCGAAGCGGCGCGGCGCTTCACTCGCGAGTGCCTGCGTGCCGCCGACAACACAGAATGCCAGCATCAGGATCGCAAGCAGCCGCTGCACCACCCGGGCTGCAGGGTAACGGGACAGAGGTGGCGGGTTCGCTCTCAAGGAACCATCATCCGTGGCTTTTCTGCAGGCAAGCATAATAGAAGCCGTCCATGCCTGCTTCGCCGGGCATCAGACGCTGTCCTGGCTCCCTGGTCGCGTAGCGCTGCCCCGCCTTGGGCCAGGACACGGGCAATTCCGCCGTCAGGTCGCGAGCTTCGCGATGCCGGCCGAGGAAGGGCTCGATGATGGCGGCGTTCTCGGCCCTCAAGACCGAACAGCTGGCATAGACCAGCCGGCCACCGGGCTTCACGAGCGGCCAGAGCCGTTCGAGCATATTGCGCTGACGCTCGGCCAGCGCAGGAATATCCTCGGCGCGGCGCAGCAATTTGATGTCGGGGTGCCGGCGGATGACGCCGGTCGCCGAGCAAGGCACGTCCAGCAGAATGCGATCAAAGGGCTCGCCGTTCCACCAGGAATCGGGAGTCTCCGCATCCCCCTTCACGACGGTTGCCTTCAGCCGCAGGCGCGTCAGGTTCTGCTGCAGTCTCTCAAGGCGTTCACCTGAGGCGTCGATCGCCACCAATTCCGCGAGGCCAGGCTCGAGTTCCAGCATGTGGCAAGTCTTGCCGCCGGGAGCCGCGCAAGCATCGAGCACCCTGTGTCCCGGCATGGGCTTCACGACGTGGGCGGCAAGCTGCGCCGCGGCATCCTGCACCGACACCCACCCTGACGCGAACTCCGGCAACGACTTCACGTCGACCGCTTCTTCGAGCAGCAGGGCTTCCGGTGCATGCGGACTCAGGCGGGCTTTCATGCCCGCGGCCAGCAGTCGATCCAGATAGTCTGACGGCGTCGTACGCTGCCGGTTGACCCGCAGCCAGAAAGGCGGATGCACGTTGTTGGCGTCGAGGATGGCGGTCGCGTCGTCCGGCCAATCGGCGGCCAACTGATCCACGAACCACTGCGGATGTGCTGTGCGGAGGGCGGGATCGGTGTCCACGAGTTCACCAAGGACCTTCCCTTCGCGCTGGCAGCGCCGCAGCACTGCATTGACCAGTGAAGCAGCCCGCGGCTCATCGAGCACCCGCGTTGCATTGACGGTCTCGGAGACGGCTGCATGTGGCGCAATGTCCGTATGGAGCAACTGGAACAAGCCAACCAGCGTCAGCGCTCTGACTTCAGGTTCGAGGCGCGTGGCAGGGCCGGAAACCATTTGCGCGAGGACGGCGCTCAGGCGGATGTGCCAGCGAAGCGTGCCGTAGCACAGGCTCCTCAGCAGGCCGCGCTCCTGAGGCTTGCCGCTGGCGGCCGCGAGCAGTGCATCGAGCGACTGTCCTCTCTCGGCGACGAGCACAACGATCTGCGCTGCACGTGCGCGTACTTCAGCGGGAGTACTCAATGCCGTGATCCGTGGTCGGGGAGATCCCTGCCAAGCCGGTCGCCGGCAATCCGGTGCGCGTTCAGGAAATCGCCAGCCGTTGTCGCTTTACGTCCGGGAAGCTGGATGCGGAGCAATCTCACGGCGCCAGAGCCTGCCGCAACGACAATGCCTTCGCCGTCCGCCGACACCACCGCGCCGGGCGCGTTGCCGCCGTCCAGGTGCGTCGCCTCGGCCTGCCAGACCTTGAGCTGCTGGCCGCGCCAGACCGTCTCCGCTCCGGGCACGGGATTGAAGGCGCGTATCAGGCGGTCGATTTCAAGGGCAGGCTTCGACCAGTCGATCACGGCTTCTTCCTTCATTATCTTGCGGGCATAGGTGACGCCCGCCTCGGTCTGCGGGCGCGGCTGCAGTGTGCCAGTAATCAGCCCCTCAAGTGCTTCAAGAAGCGCGTCGGCACCGAGGGCTGCCAGCTTGTCGTGCAGGGAACCCGCCGTATCGCGAAGTCCGATGTCGATGATCCGTTCAATGAACACGGGCCCGGTATCCAGCCCCTCCTCCATCCGCATTATGTCCACGCCCGTCTGCCGATCTCCGGCGAGAAGCGCTCTTTGAATCGGTGCCGCGCCTCGCCATCTCGGCAACAGCGAGGCATGGATATTGAGGCAGCCAAGCCGGGGAGTAGCAAGAACAGCGGGCGGGAGGATCAACCCGTAGGCCACGACCACCATGACGTCGACCTGACAGGAAGCCAGCCGTTCGCGTGCGCTGTCATCGCGCAGGGTCAAGGGCTGCTCAACCGGAATGTCGTGGCGAAGGGCACAATCCTTGACCGGACTGACTTGCAGCTGCCTGCCGCGACCGGCTGGGCGATCCGGCTGCGTGTAGACAGTCACGACGCGGTGCCGGGACCGCAGCAGTGACTCGAGCGCCGGCACCGCAAACGCGGGCGTCCCGGCAAAAGCAATGTTGAGGTTCTGGGACACGGGTTTTGGTGATCCGCCGGTGGTAGTCAGCTGCTAAAGACGCGGGGATCAGGCCGGAATACAACGGGTCCGGGGAACCTCTCCTGCCGCCCGGGCACGTCCAGCCGCGAAATCCCGGGGGGTCAGATCGCCGGGACTTTCGGCCGGACCGGACCCGCTCCTTCCCTGCTCTTCTGGTCCTTCTCAAGCTTCTTTCTGATTCGCGTTCGCTTGAGCTCCGACAGGTAGTCGACGAAGAGCTTGCCTTCGAGGTGGTCCATCTCGTGCTGGATGCACACCGCGAGCAACCCGTCGGCCTCTATCTGCTGGTGCTTGCCGTTGCGTCCAAGGGCACGCACGCGGATGCGGTCAGCGCGCACGATGTTCTCGTAGATCCCGGGCACCGACAGGCAACCTTCTTCAAGCTTTCCTTCTCCGCTGCGCTCGATGATCTCGGGATTGATCAGTGCGAATGGCCGGCTGCGATCTTCGGTGATGTCCACGACCAGCACCCGGAGGTGAACATTGACCTGCGTGGCAGCAAGCCCGACGCCCGGCGCCTTGTACATCGTTTCGAACATGTCATCGATCAGCTTCCGGATCTTGCCGTCCACTTCGCTGACGGGTTCCGCACGAGTCCGAAGGCGGGGGTCTGGGTATTCAAGGATCGGAAGAAGTGCCATGGCTGCGAAGGTGTATGGACAGGGTTGGGGGGGAATGAGAACCACGTCTCGGGGCCACGCCCGGATTCGTGCACTCGCTGTAAAAATGCTGCTAAAGTTAAGCCAACGTTGAACTTAATGCCTTTCCCGAAGTACCTGATTCCTGCCGGTATTCCATCGTTCCGAGGGCCCGGCGCCAGACCGCGGGGCCGACCGGCCAAGTAGCCCGGAACGACAGAAGGCAGCGCGATTATAAGGCCCGAGCCCCTTCCCGGGCACGGGTTTGATTCCTGCAAGTACAGATGGAGCCGCCAAGCGCATGAAGACTGCGACCCCCCCATACCCGATCCTGGGGTTCAGGATCAGCCCCCGCCGGGCCACCGGTTTCATGACACTCGCCGCGGCCGTTGCCGGGACCTTGTTGCTGGCATTGCCGGCGACATCGGGTGCCCAGGCCGAAGGCGCGACCCGGACCGTCGCGACCGGCAGCAACATCCCGCTCGCGCCCAACGCACCGGACCGTTACACGGTGCAGTCGGGCGATACGCTCTGGTCCATCTCCAAGGTCTTCCTGCAGGACGCCTGGTACTGGCCCGAAATCTGGTACGCGAACCCGCAGGTCGAAAATCCGCACCGCATCTATCCCGGCGACATCCTCGCGCTGACATACGTGGAAGGACAGCCTCGCGTCTCCATCGAACAGCGCGCCGCAACGCCGGTCGGCGGCGGAGCCACGAAGCTCACTCCGCAGATCCGCAGCGAAGCCCTGCCGCAGTCGATCACCACCGTCCCCTACGAAGTCATTGCCGCATTCATGGGCCGGCCGACCATGCTGGACAAGGCACAGGTCAAGTCCGGTCCCTACATAGTCGCGATGCGTGATAGCCATATCATTGGTGCTGCGGGCAATGAGGTGTACGCACGCGGCCTGGAAGGCGCGGCAGTCGATGGCCGGTACAACATCGTCCACGTCGGTGAGCCGCTGCGGGACCCGGAAACGCGCGACATCCTCGGCTATCACGGCCTCTATGTGGGGTCGGGCGCGGTTGCGCAGCAGGGCGAAACGACCAAGCTGACACTGACCAAGTCGATGCGGGAAGCATTGCAGGGCGACAAGCTGTTCCCCGAGGATGCGAGCCTC
>JBEBIT010000144.1:0-3289 GCA_040080215.1 Steroidobacteraceae bacterium | reverse complement strand
GAGGTCACCTCGGGGCGGACCCCGTGGTTGCTCTCGGCGCTTCGGTAAGGTGGTCGCGGTAGGGACGGCCCTTCACGGGCCGCCCCCCGCACGGATCCGAGCGAGCGGAATTGCCGCACTCGGCTCTTGCATCGGGTGATGACGTTCGAAGCGTTGGTCCGGCCATGGGTGCTGAATACGGGCTGCGGGCACCCAGCGCTGAGTGCGTGCCGTCATGCGCGTCCAAGTCGTTCTGTCCTTCTGGCTTCGTCGCCGTAGCGTTTGCAGCCACAGCTTCTCGACCTCGGTGCGAAACGTCTGGAGGGCACGCATGTTGGTGGGCACAGCGTGGTACCGGAAGAAGCCGGTCACCACGGCGTGAAGGTACCTGCCCTGCTTCGGCACGGGCTGGTGCATGCGTCGCCGCAGCTCGGTCTTCACCTCGCTCAGCTTGGCTCGCAGCCGTTCCCGCATCGTCCGTCGCGCCAGTTGAAACTCGCCCTTCTTCGTCTTCGCGCAGATGTGCGTGAAGCCGAGGAAGTTGAAGGTCTCCGGCTTCCCTGCCTCGCGTGCCCTTCTTCGCTCGTCCGCGTAGCGGCCGAACTCGATGAGGCGCGTTTTGTCAGGGTGCAGTTCCAGCGAGAATTTGCGCAAGCGCTCGCGCAGTTCTCCGAGAAACTGCTCGGCGTCCGACTGGTACTGGAACCCGACGATGAAGTCGTCCGCGTACCTCACGACGACGACGTCGCCGCGAGCGCGCTTCTTCCTCCACTGTTGAATCCAGAGGTCGAGGACGTAGTGCAGGTACACGTTCGCCAGCAGGGGTGAAACTGTTGCCCCCTGCGGGGTCCCTTCGCTGCTCTCTGTCCAGCGGCCTTCCTCCATCACTCCTGCGCTCAACCATTTCTGGATGAGTCGCAGGACCCGCTTGTCCCCTATCCGGTGCTCGACGAACTTCTTCAGCCACCCGTGGTCGATGGCGTCAAAGAATCCACGAATGTCCGCGTCGAGCACCCAGTTCACCTTCTTGCGTTGGACACCCGTTGCGAGCGCGTCCAGCGCGTCGTGCTGGCTTCGTTGCGGCCGAAACCCGTACGAGAAACCGAGAAAATCCACTTCATAGATGGCGTTGAGCACCTCGACGACGGCTCGCTGGACAAGCTTGTCTTCCAGCGAGGCGATACCAAGCGGCCGAAGCCGCCCGTCCGCCTTCGGGATGTGCACCCTCCGAGATGGCTTCGCTCGATACGCTCCTCGATGCAGCCGTCCGTGCAGCGCTCGGAGATTCTCTTCCAGGCCTGCCGCGTACTGCTGCCACGTCATGCCATCGATTCCTGCAGAGGCCTTCTTGTTCAGCTTCTCGAAGGCGTTCCGCAGTGCGTCGATGGTGATGTGGTGAAGAAGCGCTGTGAACTTCGCACTTCTGTTCTTCCCTGCTGCTTCACGTACACGATTCAGCGCACTGGGCGCGCTGGTCCGGCGCTGTGTCCGGGGCGCGTTTTGCTGACTCGTGTTTCCCTCTGCCAGGTCCCTTCCCTCCACCATCTCCGCCGCCCGCGCTCCCGCGTGGGCTTTGTTCGACGGCTTCGTTTCTGCTGCCGGTACTACGGACCTGTCCGACTTCCTCTGACCGTTCATCTCCGGCTCCCAACGCACGGGGTGCGTCGTCCCTTTGCGGCTCGTGGCGCTACCCACGGGCAGTCAGTGGTTCTCCCGGTTCTCGCACATGAAGGTTCCACGCTCGCTTGGGGTCTCCGACCGCGCACAGGTCGCTTCGGGGCTCGCATTGCGCCCCTCCGCGTGTTGCCTGCCGTCTGGCAAAACGACGTCGGCACCTCGGACTGGATGATTTCGCGGCTCAATGGCCAGCTCGCGTGTGCCCCTGTCAACGCTTGGCCCTCTGCCTCTTGGCAGTAGTCCCATGACTCGGGGTCGCCGTGGCTTGCTAGACCTTCGGCGTACAGCTCTTTCATCTGCTCCTCCATGCCGGTTTATCCCGGCGCTCTTTGCCCTCTCCCCGACCCTCTCCCCCTCGGGGAGAGGGAGACTCAGGAAAGTTCCGGCAGGCCCGTTCGTGGAGTGTGGTGAATGGAGCCGATCTCCGCCAGTACCCGCATCCCGATGGAAGCGCTCGAGGCCCCGGCCTTCGACGACGTGTACCGCGCTGAGCGCGACCGCGTGTACTCGTGGGCCCTTCGCTACAGCGGCGGCCGCGGCGCCTGGGCCGAAGACGTCACCCATGACGTGTTCCTCCAGCTGCACCGCAACCTGCGGCAGCTCGACCTGAACGATCTCGGCAGCTGGCTGTACCGCGTCACCGCCAACCTCGCCCTCTCCCGGCTCAAGCGCGAAGCCTCGTGGGTGGGCAGGCTTGGCCGGCTGCTCACCTTCGGTGAACCGCTGCGCCCAGACGAGGCGCTCGAACGCCAGGACGACGCCGCCGCTGCGCTGCGCCTGCTCAACACGCTTCCTCCGAAAGAACGAATGGTGCTCTCGATGCAGGTCCTCGATGGCCACAGCCAGCGCGACATCGCCCGCATGCTGGGGTTCTCCGAGGGCTACGTCTCGAAGCTGCTGACCCGCGCGTGGACGACCATCCGCGCAGCGGGCTGGGAGGTCGACGATGCCCCGTGATTTCGACACCGCGCTTCAACAGGCCGACGCGACGCTGCAGGCGCGCGGCATGCCCCGTGACGCGAAGCTGCGCCTCGACGCCCGGCTGTTCGCCCCGCCTCCGCAACGCCTCGCCATGGCGCTGGTCGGCGCTGTGAGCGTCGCGGTCGGCTTCGTGGTCGTCGCCTGGCTCGCGCCGCGCCCCCCTCCGATGGTGGGTGGCTTCACCGTCACGACCGCTGAGCTCGGCCACGTCCAGGTCACCGCCGAAGCGGCCGTGACGCTGGCCGAGGGCAGCGCCATGCTCGACGAGGCGCGCGGGCTCAAGGTCAGCTCGCTCGCCCCGTCCACCCTGCGCAAGGAGACGCGCGGGGTTCGCATCATCAGCGGCCGCGCCACCTTCGAGGTGCAGAAGGTCACCGCCGGCCGCCAGCCCGTGCGCGTGCTGGTGTCGGGTGGGGCGATCGAGGTGCGCGGCACGCGCTTCACCGTCACCGAGCGCGGCGCAGGGGGTGAGGTGCTGCTGCACGAAGGGCAGATCGCCTTCTTCGGCCCTGACGGCCTCGAGCACCGGGTGCAGCCGGGTGAGACGTTCGCCTGGCCGCTGCCCGGGCCTCCGCCTCCTCCCGCGCCTGAGCTCGACGAGCTCGAGCCCCTGCCGCCCCTGCGGCCGCGTCAGATGAAGCTGTCTCAGGAG
>JBEBIT010000074.1:0-14057 GCA_040080215.1 Steroidobacteraceae bacterium | reverse complement strand
GTCGCTGCCGTTCCTCGAAGCCATCCGCCAGCTCGGCGTCGAACTCGGCCGCGACAACGTGCTGTACATGCACCTGACGCTGGTGCCGTACATCCCGAGCTCCGGCGAGATCAAGACGAAGCCCACGCAGCACTCCGTGAAGGAACTGCGGTCGATCGGCATCCAGCCCGACATCCTGCTGTGCCGCTGCATGGACCCTCTCCCGGCCGAACAGCGCCGCAAGATCGCGCTGTTCACGAACGTGGAAGAGCGCGCCGTCATTTCCGGCGTCGATGCGGACGACATCTACAAGATCCCGATGCTGCTGCACGACCAGGGGCTCGACGATATCGTCGTCCACAAGCTGCGGCTCGACGTGCCGCCGGCCGACTTGAGCGAGTGGCGCCATGTCGTCGCCGCCAAGAGCAATCCGGAGGCCACCGTCAACATCGCGATGGTCGGCAAGTACGTGAACCTGCGCGATGCGTACATCTCGCTGTCAGAGGCGCTGACGCACGCGGGCGTTCGCACCCGCACGCGCGTGAACGTGACATTCGTCGAGGCGACCGATGTCGAGAAGCACGGCACCGACAAGCTCGCCGGCATGGACGCGATCCTGGTGCCCGGCGGCTTTGGTGAACGCGGCATCGAGGGCAAGATCCAGGCGGTGCGTTTCGCGCGCGAGAACCAGATCCCGTACCTCGGCATCTGTCTCGGCATGCAGCTCGCGATCGTCGAGTACGCGCGCAACGTGGCGTTGCTCGCCGATGCGCACTCCACGGAGTTCAGCCGAGGCACGCCGCATCCCGTGGTCGCACTGATCGCCGAATGGCAGGACCAGAAGGGCACGGTCGAGCAGCGCGACGAAAAGGTGAACCTGGGAGGCACGATGCGCCTCGGCGCGCAGGAATGCCGCATCTCGCACGGCTCGCAGGCCCACCAGATCTACGGCACCGACGTGATCATGGAGCGGCATCGCCATCGTTACGAATTCAACAACACCTACCTGCAGCGGCTGATGAACGCCGGGCTGCGGTTCTCCGGCTTCTCGCGGGACGGGCTGGTCGAGCTGATCGAACTGCCGACGCATCCGTTCTTCATGGCCTGCCAGTTCCACCCGGAATTCCGCTCGACGCCGCGTGACGGTCATCCGCTGTTCACCGGCTTCATCAAGGCAGCGCGGGCCTACAACCAGGCACAGCTGCCCGCGGTTGCCAGCGCGTGAAGCTGCTCGACTTCGAAGTCGGACCGGACCTGCCGTTCTTCCTGATCGCAGGGCCCTGCGTCATCGAGAGCGAAGGGTTGGTGCTCGATACCGCGGGCGCACTCAAGGAGCTGACCACGAAGCTCCGCATTCCCTTCATCTTCAAGTCGTCCTTCGACAAGGCCAATCGGTCGTCGGCCAAGAGCTTCCGCGGGCCGGGCATCGAGGAGGGCCTCCGCATCCTTTCCGAGGTCAAGCGCCAGCTGCACGTGCCGGTGCTGACGGACGTGCACGAAGACACGCCGATGGCGGAAGTGGCGTCGGTGGTCGATGTCCTGCAAACGCCCGCGTTCCTCTGCCGCCAGACCAACTTCATCCTGGACGTCTGCTCGCAGGGCAAGCCCGTCAACATCAAGAAGGGCCAGTTCCTGAGTCCATGGGAAATGCAGAACGTCGTCGACAAGGCGCGCTCCACGGGCAACGAGCAGATCATGGTCTGCGAGCGGGGCTTCACGTTCGGCTACAACAACCTGGTCTCCGACATGCGCTCGCTGGCTGTGATGCGCGCGACGGGGTGTCCCGTGGTGTTCGACGCCACGCATTCCGTGCAATTGCCGGGCGGCAAGGGCTCTGCGTCGGGAGGCCAGCGCGAGTTCGTGCCGGTGCTGGCGCGTGCCGCCATCGCCGCTGGCGTGGCGGGCGTCTTCATGGAAACGCATCCCGATCCCGCCCACGCGTTGTCCGATGGACCGAACGCCTGGCCGCTGGGTCGCATGGCCGCGCTGCTCGAGACCTTGCGCGATTTGGATAAAATTGTAAAATCAAAGCCTTACGAGGAAGACTTAATACCATGAAGATAGCCGATGTCCGTGGTCGCGAAATCATCGATTCCCGGGGCAATCCCACCGTGGAGGCGGATGTCGTTCTCGAGTCCGGCGTCGTTGGTCGTGCTGCCGTTCCGTCCGGTGCGTCGACCGGCTCCCGCGAAGCAGTGGAGCTGCGTGACGGCGACAAGAAGCGCTATCTCGGCAAGGGCGTGTTGAAGGCAGTCGCCAACGTCAACGGCGAACTGAAGGCGGCATTGCTCGGCAAGGACGTCACGCAGCAGGCCGCACTCGATGCACGCATGATCGAACTCGACGGCACCGAGACCAAGGCGCGTCTCGGCGCGAATGCATTGCTTGCGGTTTCGCTCGCCGCCGCGCATGCCGCTGCAAAGTCGAAGAACGTTTCCCTGTTCCGTTACCTGGGAGGCCCCGGCCCCAAGACGTTGCCCGTGCCGATGATGAACATCATCAACGGCGGTGCGCACGCGGACAACAGCGTCGACATCCAGGAATTCATGATCCTCCCCGTCGGCGCGCCGTCGCTATCCGAAGCGCTGCGGTACGGTGCGGAGGTGTTCCATACGCTCAAGAAGGTGCTGCACGAGCGCAAGCTCGGCACGGCCGTGGGCGATGAAGGCGGCTTTGCGCCGAACCTGCCGTCGAACGAGTCCGCGCTCGAGACCATCCTCGAGGCGATCGAGCGCGCTGGCTACAAGGCTGGCCGCGACATCTATCTGGGCCTCGACGTGGCCAGCACCGAATTCTTTGCCGATGGGATCTACACGCTCGAATCCGAGAATCGCCGCTTCACGGCTGCGCAGTTCGTCGACTATCTCGACGGCCTCGTGAGCCGCTACCCGATCATCACGATCGAGGACGGCATGAGCGAGGGCGACTGGGACGGCTGGGCGCAGCTGTCGAAGCGCATGGGCAAGCGCGTGCAGCTGGTCGGCGACGACCTGTTCGTCACGAACACCAGGATCCTGAAGGAAGGCATTGCCAAGGGCATCGCGAACGCCATCCTCATCAAGCCGAACCAGATCGGCACGTTGACCGAAACGTTGGCCGCCATCGACATGGCAGCGGACGCGGGCTACGCGTCGGTGGTCTCGCACCGCTCGGGCGAGACGGAAGACGCGACCATCGCGGACATCGCCGTCGCCACTCGCGCGACGCAGATCAAGACAGGCTCGATGTCCCGTGCGGACCGCACCGCGAAGTACAACCAACTGCTGCGCATCGAGGCCGAGCTCGGCCGCGACGCGAAGTACGCCGGGGTCGAGGCCTATCCGATCCCGGTGTCAGGCGCCTCCTGCTGATGAAGATCATCGCTGCCGTCCTCTTCGTCCTGCTGGTGCTGCTGCAGTACCGGCTCTGGGTCTACGAGGGCGGCATGCGTGAGGTCTGGCACCTGCGCGCGGAAGTGGCGGTGCAGAAGGAAGAGAACGACAAGCTCGTGGGCCGCAACCGCACGCTGGTCGCCGAAGTGCAGGACCTCAAGAAGGGCAAGGTGGCCGTCGAAGAGCGCGCCCGCACGGACCTCGGCATGATCGGTTCGCGCGAGACCTTCTTCCAGGTCGTGCAGCCGGAGGCGGCCAAGGCCGCGCTGACCACCGCACCCAAGTGAGTCGGGGTGAGCTAGTGACTGCTCACGCCCTCCATCCTGTCCGTTACTGGGTCATCGTCCCCGCCGCCGGCAGGGGCCAGCGCATGGCGGACACGCTGCCGAAGCAATACCTGCCGCTCGCGGGACGCACCGTTCTCGAGTGGTCGCTCGCACCCTTCCTGGTCCGCCCCGAGTTCCATTCCATCGTGGTTGCGCTTGCGCCGGACGATGCACGCTGGTCGTCGCTGCCGCTCGCGCAGGACAAACGCATTCTGACGGTGACGGGCGGCGCAGAACGAGCCGACTCCGTGCGGGCAGGTCTCGCTGCAATTGCGGAACATGCCCATGCACACGACTGGGTGCTGGTCCACGACGCGGCCAGGCCGTGCCTGACCCAGGGCGATCTCGACCAGCTGCTCGTGATCCTGGCCGACGACTCCGTGGGCGGCCTGCTCGCGACGCCTGTGCCGGATACGCTCAAGCGCGCAGGCGCTGACGGACGAGTGGATGTCACGGTCTCGCGCGCCCAGCTATGGCGAGCCCTGACGCCGCAGATGTTCCGCTTCGGACTGTTGCGGCAGGCACTGGAGCAGCGGGACGGCGGGACGCAGCTCACCGATGAGTCGTCTGCCGTGGAAGCGCTCGGCCTCAGGCCGCTGCTGGTCGCGGGACGCAGCGACAACCTCAAGGTCACCGTGCCGGAAGACATCGCCATTGCCGAGCGCCAGCTTGCCCACCTTGGTTAAGATGGGGCACCTGACGTGACGAACCTGCCGCATGAATGACCAGACCCGCGCACCCTTGACGACCTTGAGAGTTGGCCAAGGCTACGACGTGCATGCCTTCTGTCCCGGTGACCGTGTCGTCATCGGCGGGGTCAGCATTCCGTACAAGCTCGGGGTCAAGGCCCACTCCGACGGCGATGTGCTCATTCATTCGCTGTGCGACGCGTTGCTGGGCGCGGCAGCACTCAGCGACATCGGCGTGCACTTTCCGGATACCGACCCGCGCTGGAAGGGCGTGGATAGCCGGCAGTTCTTGCGCCACGTCAGGGGTCTGCTGGTGGAGCGCGGCTTCGCAATCGTCAACGTCGATGTCACCGTGTTGGCCGACGCGCCGCGGCTGGGCTCCCATCGGCAGACGATGCAGGCGAACGTCGCCGCCGACCTCGGCCTCGCGACCGACTGCGTGAACATCAAGGCCACGACCAGCGAGGGTCTCGGTTTCATCGGCCGTGGCGAAGGCCTGGCCTGCCAGGCCGTGGCGCTGATCCAGAAGACCTCGCTGTAACGATATCTGCGCCCCCCGGCGCATTGCTCACCCTTCAGATCCATCGCCCACCCATGACGCTACCGTTGTCCTTCGATGCCCTGCCGCGTGCGTGGGGCTCGGCCATTGCCACGGGGCGCCTCAAGGTCGAGCCCGAGGATTTCGTGGTGCGCGAGTGGCTGGGCTTCGTGGCGGACGGAGAGGGCGATCACCAGCTGTTGACCGTGCGCAAGCGCGGCGCGAATACCCACTGGGTGGCGAAGGAGCTCGCGAAGCGCGCAGGCGTGCATCCGCGCGAGATCGGCTACGCCGGGCTCAAGGACCGCCATGCGGTGACCGAGCAGGCCTTCACCGTGCCGGGTCGCGGAGCGGATCCCGCGCAATGGCAGGGATTCACCGGCGAAGGGTTCGAGGTCATTGCCGCGAGCCGGATCCGGCGCAAGCTCAAGCGCGGATCCCACAAGGGCAACGATTTCGAGATCATCGTGCGCGACGTGAACGCCAGTCGCGATGCATTGGCGGAGCGACTGGCGCTCATCGCGCAGTTCGGCGTGCCGAATTATTTCGGCCCGCAGCGCTTCGGTCGCGGCGGGCGCAATCTCGAGGTGGCCGAGACCTGGTTCAGTTCGGGAAAGTCTCCCTTTGATCGACTGGACCGCAGCTTTGCGCTCTCCGCCGCACGGTCGGCGCTGTTCAACACCGTGCTTGCGGCGCGGGTCAAGGACGGCACGTGGAATCGACTGCTGGATGGCGACGTCGCGAACCTCGATGGCAGTGGCAGCATTTTCCCGGTCGCGGCAGTGGACGAAGTCCTCGCGGAGCGCAACCAGCGGCTCGACATCCATCCGACCGGGCCGCTGCAGGGACGCGGCGAGTCGCGCACGGGTGCGGCGATCGCGCAGCTTGAGGATGCGGCGCTGTCACCGTGGGCGCATTGGGTGAGCGGCATGGCGGCGGCGGGGCTCGAGCATGAGCGCCGGGCACTGCGGCTCCATGTTGCGGGTCTGACGTGGGACTACACGGCCACCGACCTGACGCTGCGCTTCCGTCTCGGCAAGGGCGCGTTTGCAACGTCGGTACTGGCAGAACTCATCGATCCCGCGAGTGCGGCGCAAGTCGACGACGGCGAAGACGGCTGAACTATTTGCGTAGCAGGACGTAGACCGCGCCACTGCCGCCGTCGATGCCACGCGCAGAACCGAAGGCCGCTACGGGATCGCTCTGGCGTAGCCACAGGTTCACGACATTCTTGAGCACGGGACCACGTGGACCCGAGCGTCTGCCCTTGCCGTGGATGATGCGTACGCAGGTGAGGTTGCGCAGCACCGCGTTGCCGATGAATTCCCGCAGCACGGCCCGTGTTTCGACCGCTATCAGCCCGTGCAGATCGATCTCGGCCTCCACGACGTATTCGCCCCGACGCAGCTTGCGCAGGATCGTTTCCGGAATGCCCTGGCGGCGGAAGGACAGTTCGTCGCCGGTCTCGAGCGTGGCCGGATCCGCGACGGGCCCCAGGCTTTCCTTGAGCAATTCCCGTTCGTCTGCACGCTTGAACCGGGCTTCCGCAGCAGGCTTCGGCTTTGCCGGACGCTCCGGCTTCCTGGCCAGCCGACGAACGTCGCGCACCGCTTCGCGAAACAATTCCGTTTCTTCGTCCCGCTTGCTCATGGAGGGTCTCGTTGCCGCTTCGCGAGGGCGCGTCAACCTATCGGCGCAGCACGCCTTTCCAGTATAGTTGCAGGCACATCCGCTACCCAAGATCTTAGTGAAACTCCTCATCAGCAACGACGATGGCTATCGCGCCGAAGGCCTGCGCTTTCTCGTCGAAGCCATGAAGCCGCTCGCCGAAGTCACTGTCGTCGCCCCGGACCGCAATCGCAGCGGTGCCAGCAACTCGCTCACGCTCGAAGTGCCCCTGCGCGTGACCCCGTACGGTGAGCGCCAGTACTTCGTCAACGGCACGCCCACGGATTGCGTGCATCTTGCGATCTCGGGCCTGTTCGACTACGACCACGACATGGTGATCTCGGGGATCAACGACGGCGCGAACCTGGGCGACGACGTACTCTATTCCGGTACCGTCGCCGCAGCAGTGGAAGGTCGTTTCCTCGGGCTGCCCGCCATCGCCGTGTCGCTCGTGTTCGATACATCGTTGCCAGAGGTCGGGCACCACTTCGCGACTGCTGCGCGCGTGGCTTCCGATCTGCTGCTTCGCCTGCAGCGTTCGCCGCTGCACCGGGCGACCATCCTCAATGTCAACGTGCCCGATCTGCCTTACGAGGCAATCAAGGGTTATCAGTCGACGCGGCTCGGTGCACGCCATCGGTCCGAGCCTGCCATCCCGGCGCGCGATCCGCGAGGCCGCCCGCTGTACTGGATCGGCCCGGCAGGCAGCGGCCAGGATGCGGGGCCGGGCACGGATTTCCACGCTGTCGGGAGCGGCTATGTGTCGGTCACGCCGCTGCAGATCGACCTGACGCGCCACGCGGCCCTCGATGACATTCGCGACTGGCTGGGCGGTCGCGAGTCATGATGGATCCGCGCCGGACCGGCATCGGCATGACGTCTGCCCGGACCCGCGAACGGCTGGTCCGGCGTTTGATGGATCAGGGCATCAAGAATCCCGCGGTGCTCGACCGGATCCGCGACGTCCCGCGGCACATGTTCGTCGATGAAGCCCTCGCCACGCGCGCGTATGAAGACACGGCGTTGCCCATCGGCTTCGGCGTCACCATTTCGCAGCCCTATGTGGTTGCCCGCATGACGGAAGCGCTGATTGAAGGCACTCCGCCGCGCAAGATCCTCGAAGTCGGCACCGGCTGCGGCTACCAGACGGCCGTCCTCTCGTCGCTGGTCAGCACCATCTACAGCATCGAGCGCATTGGCGATCTGCTCGCGAAGACCAAGGTCCGCCTGCGCGATCTTGGAATCCGCAACGTGCAGTTCCGCCATGGCGACGGTTTCAAGGGCTGGGTCGCGCACGCACCTTACGAGGCCATCATCGTCGCGGCCGCCCCCGAGGGGATTCCCGAGGCGTTGCTGAAGCAACTGGGTCCGGGTGGTCGACTCATTGCGCCGATCGGGCCCGAAGGCCGGCAGGAGCTGCTGCGCGTCGTCCGTCGGGGCGACGATTTCCATACGGAAATGCTCGGGCTCGTCAGCTTCGTGCCGTTGCTCAAAGGGCTTGGCTGACCTCGTCCTGCGTTGACTCCGCTATCCTCTCGGGGATGGCAGTCCCCGTAGTGATCCCCTCTCCCGGAAGACGCATCGCGGCGCTGGCGGTGTTCTGTGTCTTGTCGCTGGTTTCTGCTTGTGGCAGCACCCCGACTCGCGGGACCACGGCCTACACCGTGAAGCGCGGCGACACGCTGTATTCCATCGCCTGGCGCCACGGCCTCGACTATCGCCAGGTGGCCAGATGGAACGGCATCGGTCGCGACTACCTGATTCATCCCGGGCAGGTGCTCTACCTCGTGCCCTCCAGCCGTGCGGATCGGCAGGCGCGACGTCCCCCGTCATCACCGCAGTCCGCGACTCCTGCCGCCGCCATTCCCGCCGCTGCAGCGGTCAACTGGAGCTGGCCTGCGGACCAGGTACAAGTGCAATCGACCACGCGGCCAAACAGCAGCCAGGGTCTGACGATGGCAGGCCAACTCGGGCAGACGATCCGTGCAGCCGCTGCGGGCAGCGTGGTCTACGTCGGTTCCGGACTGCTCGGATACGGACAGCTCGTCATCATCAAACATAACGAGACCTTCCTGAGTGCCTATGGCCATACGGAGGCGGTGTTGATTCGCGAGGGCGAAGGGGTAGCGGCCGGGCAATCCATCGCGACGATGGGCGAGGGGCCGGGACAGCGCCCGATGCTGTATTTCGAGATCCGGGTGAACGGCCAGCCCGTCGATCCGCTGCGCTTTCTGCCGGCTTTGACGCGCTGAGCTTCGTGCATGAATCGGGTGGGTTTTGCCGACTGTCATGCCCCATTTGCCATGCAAACTAGACCCATTCCATTCGCTGTCGGCTGTCTTGCACTCGGATTACACGTATGTCTAAATGCGGCCCACTGTCGCTTGCCACCGACTTCTTTGGCGGCGACTGCACCGGGCTCAAGACGGTGTCACCGGGACGACCCGGAGAAGACGCAGGGGCGAGGGGGGATTCGAGGTAACAGCGCCAAGAAGTATAAGAACCGAAAACAACAAGAAAAAACGCCGTCGCGCCGGATCGCATGCGATCGAGGCAGCAATGACGGGTTGGTCGAACGAACTTCAGTCTCCTGCGTCTTCCCCCGGTCGCCCCGGTCAACCCGGGCCCGGGGCCCAATAAAAGAAAAAAGCCGCGTTCAGCGGCTTTCTTTTTTCCAGCGGTCCATTGTCCTGCTGCGGCGCTCCCGCGCCTTGTGTTCCCTCTTGCGCGTCATTCCTTGAGGAACAGGGCGGCCACGACCCGGCGATCTTCTGCCACCAGGATGTTGAAAGTCCGGCAGGCTGCGGCCGTGTCCATGACTTCCACGCCGATCCGGCGCGACAGCAGCGCCATCATGATGCTGCGCTCGGGAAAACGCTGTTTCGCGCCCGAGCCGATCAACACGATCTCGGGCTGCTGGGCGATCACGTGGTCGAGGTGTGCGAGGGTGAGTTCGCTCAAGGCTTGCGGCGGCCACTCGGTGTCCATCGAATCCGCCGTGAGCAGGCAACTCGAGTGGATGACCGCATCGCCGACACGCAATTCCCCCGGCACGAAACTGCGGACGAGGTTGACCTGAGGGCCGGTTTGCAGCGTGATCTTCATGGCATGGCCGGTGGCGAGGGGAGTTCAAATTCAATCAGAGTTTCGAAAGGAGCGCTATCATCGTCCCACCCCGAGCGTTCAGGCCTCTGCGCGCCGCATCTCCCCAAGCAATCCGACCTTGACTGCCCCCAACGACGCTGTTTCCCGCTCCGTCCCTTTCACGCTCGTGGTGCCTGGCTTCGTGCCAGCCTGGCGGCGTGCGAGCGCGTTGCGGCTTCCTGAGTTGCCGGCGCTGACCCGGCTGGTTCGGCGGGGCGCCGTCTCGCGCAGTGGCGTTCCAGGTCCGGGATGGAAGGCAGGGCAGCTGCGCTTGCTCGCGTTGCTCGGGCTGGACGTGGATTCCCGGTACGGTGGCGCGGTGCTTGAGTGGCTGGGGCTTGGCGGCGAGCCTCGGCTCGGTGGCTGGTTACGGGCCGAGTTCGTGCATCTCGAAGTCGGCAGTCATGACGCGCGGTTGCACGCAATCACGGGTCTTGATGCCGAGGACGCGGCACAGCTCGCGTCAGTGCTCGAGGCAGGATTGCAGTTCCCCGGACTCAGCGTGTTGCCGTCACCGGATCCGCGAGTGAGTCCAGGCGTCTTTCTGCATTCGGACGACGCCATCGATGCCGTCTGTCCGTTTCCAGCGTTCGATGACCTCGTGGAATTGCGCGATGTCCTGCCGCAAGGCAAGGACGGCCCTCTGCTCCGTCGCCTGTTCACGGAAGCGCAGATGCTGCTACACGAGCATCCCGTCAACACCGCCCGCGAGCGTCGCAAGCTGCGAGCTGCCAATGCCATATGGCTGACGGGCACCAGCGAGTTTGCTGGCGTACTGCCTGCTCCGCTGCCGGCAGTGGCGAGCGGCGGGGCCTATCTCAACGGTCTCTGTCGGCTGCACGGTGGGCGAGCCCTTGCGGTGCCCGCACCAGTAGAGATGGCGACGTCGGCGGATCTGCCTGCCCTGGTCGAATTACCTGCACTCGGCGACACCCATCCCGTGACTGAGCTCGATCGCCTGGAGCGCGACTGGTTTTCGCCGCTGGCCAATGCGATGGGCGCAGGGCGATTCGGTGCCGCGGTGATCCAGCTCGACGACCTTGAGGTCCGGATCGACCGCGCGGGGCTGCGGCGTTTCTGGCGGCGCGGTCCCACACTCAAGGAGCTGCTCCGATGAGCGCCCGTATCGTTCGTCGCGAGAGCGCGGGTGGCGATGACATGCCGGACACGGTGCCGGCGTTGCTCAGGCGTATTTACGCGGGCAGGGGTGTACGCGACGCGGCCGGCCTCGAGCTCGGCCTCGACCGGCTCATTCCCATCCGCGAGCTGGGTTCCATCGATGCCGCGGTGGCGCTGCTGATCAAGCACTACCGGGGCGGCGGCCGCATCACGGTGATCGGCGATTTCGATGCCGATGGCGCGACCAGCACCGCGTTGATGGTGCGCCAGTTGCGCAGGCTCGGGTTTGCGAACGTCGACTTCCTCGTGCCCAATCGTTTCGAGTACGGGTATGGACTCACGCCCGAGATCGTCGCGCTGGCGGCCGCCAGGCAGCCCGCGCTCATCATCACGGTGGACAACGGGATCTCGAGCCATGCCGGCGTGGAAGCCGCAACGCAGGCCGGGATCGAGACGCTGATCACCGATCACCACCTGCCGGCAGCCACATTGCCTGCTGCTGCGGTCATCGTGAATCCCAACTCGCCTCTAGAGGGCTTTGCGTCGAAGTCGCTGGCCGGCGTCGGGGTCGCGTTCTATGTGATGGCGGCGTTGACCCGCGCAATGCAGGACCAGGGCCTCGTCGCCGAGCCCAAACCCGTGAGTGATCTGCTCGACCTCGTGGCGCTCGGCACGGTGGCCGATCTCGTTGCGCTCGACCACAACAACCGCATCCTGGTGCATCAGGGCCTGCGGCGCATCCGCGCGGGCCGATGCAACGCCGGCATTCGCGCACTGCTCGAGGTTGCGGGCAAACGCCTCGAGAAGGTCGTCGCTTCCGACCTCGGCTTCCAGGTGGGGCCGCGGTTGAACGCAGCAGGCCGTCTCGATGACATGACCATCGGCATCCAGTGCCTGCTCGCCGACGACGCAGTCAGTGCGCGCCTGTTGGCAGGACGGCTCGCGCAGCTGAACCAGGATCGCAAGGAACTCGAACTGCGCATGCAGCAGGAAGCGTTGGGAACGCTGGCCGAGATGCGGGCCGACGACGAGAGCCTGCCGCTCGGGTTGTGCCTGTTCGAGGAAGACTGGCACCAGGGCGTCGTGGGTCTCGTCGCGTCCCGTGTCAAGGAGCGTACGCATCGGCCGGTGATCGCGTTCGCGCGTGCGGATTGCGAGATGCTCAAGGGCTCGGCGCGGTCGGTGCCCGGTGTGCACATCCGGGACGTGCTCGATGCCGTCGCGACCCGCAATCCGGCGTTGATCCACCGCTTCGGCGGCCACGCCATGGCGGCGGGGCTGACGCTCGCCGCAGGCCACCTCGATGCGTTCCGTGCCGCGTTCGATGAGGAGGTGCGGCGCTGGATGACGGCCGACGACGCGCACGGCGTGATTCATTCGGACGGGGCGCTCGCGTCCCAGGACTTCACCCTGGAGACGGCGCGGGTGGTGCGTGAAGCGGGGCCCTGGGGACAGGCATTTCCTGAGCCGACGTTCGACGGCCGCTTCAGCGTGGTCGAAACCCGGATCCTCGGCGATCGTCACTTGAAGCTGAAGCTGCGTGCGGGCGGCGACGCCGGTCGCGGGGGCGCCTTGTGCGAGGCCATTGCCTTCCGGTATTTCGATCACGCCGAAGCGGAGGACGTGTCGCCCGGCCAGCAGGTCGAGATCGCCTTCCGCATGGACGTCAACGAGTACGCAGGCATCGAGCGGCTGCAGCTGCTCATCGAGCACCTTGCGATAGAAAAATGACGGACGTGCTACCATGCGCGCCCCTTTGAATCGCGTCCCCGGCCCATGGAAGTCAACCTGATCCGCCGCCTCATGGAAAACCTCAACGAGCGCTATGCAGTGCTTCGGGGGTTTCTTTGAGTACGACACCAAGAGCGAACGGCTCGCTGAAGTAAGCCGCGAACTCGAAGACCCGGCCATCTGGAATACGCCGGACAAGGCCCAGGAACTCGGCCGCGAGCGGTCGCGACTCGAGCAGGTCGTCACCATGCTCGACCGCATCCGCGCTGCGTTGAACGATGCCGCCGAGCTGCTCGACATGGCCGTCGAGGAAGACGATGAGTCCACCGCGCAGGGCGTCAACGCGGATCTCGCGCGGATCGAAACCGACCTCAAGCAGCTCGAATTCCGCCGCATGTTCCCCGGCAAGATGGATTCGCACAGCGCGTTCCTCGACATCCAGGCGGGCGCCGGCGGCACCGAGGCCCAGGACTGGGCGAACATGCTGCTGCGCATGTACCTGCGCTGGGGCGACGCGCACGGCTACAAGACCGAGGTCGTCGATATCAGCCAGGGCGAAGTGGCGGGCATCAAGGGCGCCACCATCGGCTTCACCGGTGACTATGCCTACGGCTGGCTGCGCACCGAGACCGGCGTACACCGGCTGGTCCGGAAGTCTCCGTTCGACTCGAATGCACGGCGGCATACGTCGTTCGCCTCCGTGTTCGTGTCGCCCGAAGTGGACGAAGAGATCAACATCGAGATCAATCCCGCGGACCTGAAGACCGATGTGTACCGGTCAAGCGGCGCCGGCGGCCAGCACGTCAACAAGACGGAGTCCGCCGTGCGTATCACGCACATCCCGACCGGCATCGTCGCGGCGTGCCAGAACGAACGCAGCCAGCACAAGAACCGCGACTTCGCGATGAAGATGCTGAAGGCGAAGCTGTACGAGCTCGAGGTCAACAAGCGCAATGCCGCGGCCAAGGTGCTGGAAGAGGGCAAGGCCGACGTGAGCTGGGGCAACCAGATCCGTTCGTACGTGCTCGACCAGTCGCGCATCAAGGATCTGCGCACCAACGTCGAAGTCGGCAACACCGTGGCCGTGCTCGACGGCGACCTCGACCAGTTCATGGAAGCCAGCCTGAAGCAGGGCCTTTGAGATCAATTGAGGTCCTTTAGGAACAGTCATGACCGATACGACGCCTCCCGTTGACGAGAACAAGCTGATCGCGGAGCGGCGCGCGAAGCTCGACAGGCTGCGCGAGCAGGGGCAGGCGTTCCCCAACGACTTCCGGCGCGATGCGCTGGCGGAGCAGTTGCACGTCGCGTACGGCGAGCGGCCCGCGGAGTGGTTCGACGCGAACCCGATCCCCGCGAAGGTCGGCGGTCGCATCATGGTCAAGCGCATCATGGGCAAGGCGAGCTTCGTCAAGATCAACGACCGCTCCGGCCAGATCCAGCTGTTCCTGCAGCAGGCCACGCTTGCGCAGGTGTACGACGAGTTCAAGAC
>JBEBIT010000016.1:0-61385 GCA_040080215.1 Steroidobacteraceae bacterium | reverse complement strand
ACCGAACACGAGCGCCGACGCGGTACCGAAGATGAAGAAGTCGTACCACTCGATCGAGGTGCCGACCATGCTTGCGAGTGCCACGCGACGCACCGACTCCCGGGGTGCAGAACCGGCGTGTGTGATCTCATTCATTCGTTGTGGTCCCTGCCTGTCCGCCGCACGTCGTTGATCCCAAGGACAGTGCTCGTTGTTATCTCATCGGAACTGCCAAGACAAATCGGTGCAGCCCACAATCATTCTCCTAGTCGTAGTAGGCAGGTGCCTTCTTCAATTTTCGATGCGCCACCAGGTCGTGCTGGATCCACAGCTGCGAGCCGGTCTGCTTCAGGAACCCGTCGAGCACTTCCCTTGAACGACCGGTTTGCGCCTGGTCGAAGTCGGCAATGGGCAGGCGGTTGAGCGTACGCTCTTCCGGATAGTGATAGAGATCGCCGGCCAGCACGACGCCGCCGGTCTTTGCCAGCTTGACGTACAGCACGCTGTGGCCCGGTGTATGGCCTGTCGACGCCTTGATGACCACGGTCCCATCACCGAACACGTCGTAGTCGTCGGCGGTGATCAACGTGGTCTTCGCATTCATCAGCGATGCGAAGTTCGACGGCTGCGGCGGTTCGGCTGCTGGCTGCGGGAACATGCCGTCGCGCTCGACCTTCCGCACCAGCCACGTTGACTTGGCAAAGGCATTCGCATTGGCGACGTGGTCCCAGTGGTAGTGCGACAGCGCGAGATAGTTGATCTGCGCAGGCTCGTAGCCGATTTCCTTCAGCTGCCCGGTCAGCGATTTCGCGAGCGTCACATAGCGGTCCGCGTTGTTCGACAGCACGAGGTGCCGCTGCTGGGGCTTTCGGCCTGGCGTCCACGTTTCGTCGGAGATCGCCCCCGTATCCCACATGAGCGTGCCTTTGGGGTGCACGATGAGGAATGCGGCCACGGAGAGCTGCGAAGTCTGCACTTCCTCCGGCTTCAGCCGATACCGCGCCGGATCGGACTCGAGCACGCCGCCGTCCAGCACATACAGGCGGATCGGCTGCTCCGCGGCCTGCACGCCCGCGTAGAACAGCGTTGCCGCCAGCGCACCCATCGCAAACAAGGCTCGACGTATCATTTTCATTCCCCTCTTCAGAAACGATTGACCGGCAGGATCATGATCTCGGCGATCTGCACATGCGGCGGCTGGCTGATGGCGAAAGCCACCGCGCGCGCCACATCCGCAGGCTCCAGCGCCATCTTGAACTGGTCGAAGTAGGCCTTTTCCTTCTCTTTGTCACCGCGATAGCGCGTCACGATGATGTTCGTCTTCGTGAGACCCGGCTGCAGCTCGGTGACGCGAATGGCCGTCTCGGCCAGCTCACCCCGCAGCGTCTGCGTGAACATGTGCACGCCGGCCTTGCTGGTGCTGTAGGCCGTCATGTCCGGGATGATGCGCACTGCGTTGATCGAGCTGACGTTGACGATGTGTCCGGCACTCCGGGCCACCATGGACGGCAGGACCGCCCGCGTCACACGCATGAGGCCGATCAGGTTGGTCTGGATGATATTCGCCCAGTCATCGGGCGAGCCCTCGTCGAAACGCGTCCTGCCGCCGATGTCATGGCCTGCGTTGTTGATCAGGATATCGATCGGCTTGAACGCATCCGGGACGAGATCGAGCAGCCGGTCCACTTTCGCGGAGTCGGTGATGTCGAGTTGCAGCGGAAACGCACTCGCCCCGATCTCCTCTGCCTGGGCCTTGAGCGCCGCGGCATCCCGATCAACGAGCACCACGCGGTAACCGGCACGGATCAGTTCGCTGACCATCGCGCGGCCGAGCCCACCCGCCGCACCCGTGATCAGGACCGTTCCGGCTGTTGTTTGAGTCATCGACTTAATTCCTGGCTTCAAGGTTCGTCTGTATCAGATCGCGGACCAGCCGCCGTCGATCGGCAGCGTCACGCCCGTGATGTCTGCCGCAGCGGGACTGCACAGGAACACGGCCGTCGCGCCCACGCTGCGCAGGGACACGAACCGCCCGCTCGGCTGCCGCTCGTCGAGGTAGGCCGCGGTGGCCTCCTCCGCAGTCTGGTGCTCCTTCGCCGCGATGGCAGCGATGCGCGCGACGATGGCGGGCGTCGGCAATGTTCCCGGACCCAGCGCATTGCACGTCACGCCGGTCCGGGCCATCTCCACGGCGACGGCGCGCGTGAGGCCGACGATGGCGGTCTTCGTCGTGACGTAGTCGATGCGATTCTCCACGCCGCGCGTGGAATAGATCGACGCCATGTTGATGATCCGCCCCCAGCCGCGCTGCTTCATGCCGGGCAATACCAGCCTGGTCAGGTGAAACGGCGCCGACAGGTTGACGGCGAGCGCCTCGTCCCATCTTTCGGGTGCGAAGTCCTCCACCGGCGAGAAATGACGGACGACGGCATTGTTGACCAGGATGTCGATGCCACCGCATCGATCGAGCAGCGACGTCATCATCGCCTCGATGGCCGGTCGCTCACGAAGGTCGGCAGCCACGCTTAGCGCTTGCACCGAATGACGGGCACGGATGCGCTCACGTGCGTCAGGCTGCTCGACGAGGTCATGCAGGACCACGTTCGCGCCGGCCTCGGCGAGACACTCGGCCACGGCAAAGCCGAGGCCATCCCCGGCACCGGTCACGAGTGCCCACTTTCCCTGCAGCATGCCCGCGGTATTCACTGAGGGGTGGGGACCGGAGGAACGTCGAGCCGCACCACGATGCCCTGCAAGTCAGGCGAAGGCGCCGGATAGCGTTGCATCACGAGCGGATCGTGGCCGGGCACGACATGGTCTTCGGAGTCGGCCAGCGCTCGGCACACCCGATACCCCTCGAACATGTCGGCGACGTTATAGACCACCGGAAACGGCGCGCCGCGGTCGATGTTCGCGTACAGATGCGTGGCGTCCGACGCCACCACCACCCAGCCGCGCTTGGTCCATACGCGCACCACTTGCAGGCCGGCCGTATGGCCGCCCACGTGATGGACGCTGAACCCCGGCGCCAGCTCCTCTGCTCCGTCGTGGAACGTCACGCGTCCCGCGTACAGGTGGCGGACCACCGAAACGATGTCCTCGACATTGAACGGATGGCGGAAGAAGCCATGGCACATGCAGCGACCCGTCGCGTAGGCACTTTCCTTGTCCTGCAGGTGGAAGCGCGCACCAGGAAATGATTCCAGCGTACCGGCATGGTCATAGTGGAGGTGCGTGAGAATGACGTCCGCGACCTGCTCTGGATCGATGCCCAGAAGCCTGAGACCGTCTGCCGGCATCCTGAAGTGCTGCCGGCCTCTGGCGGTTGCCGCTTCGGGCCCGAACCCGGTGTCGATCAGGAACACCTGCGTGCCGCGACGGGCGACCCAGACAAAGTAGTCGAGGGGCGACCCTTCTTCGTGAAGATCGCCGTTGATGAAGTTCTCGTGCTGCTTGCGTGGCGCGTGGTGCGCATAGCGGATCGCGTACAGCTCGAACGGCTCGATCGCAGGGCTTGCCTGTCCTGGCGCCATGACCTATTTCTCCAGTCCGAGCTCGACAAACACTTCGCGAGCACTGCGGAACGCATCGACGCCGGCTGGTACGCCGCAGTAGATCGCCACCTGCAGGAACACCTCGCGGATCTCTTCAACGGTGGCGCCATTGGTCAGCGCGCCGCGCACGTGGGTCTTGAGCTCATGGGGCCGATTGAGCGCACACAACATCGCGAGGTTCAGGAAACTGCGCGTCTTGCGCTCCAACCCCTCCCGCCCCCACACGGCGCCCCAGCAGTACTCCGTCGTCAGGTCCTGCATCGCACGATTGAAGTCGGTCGCCGAACTGATCGCCTTGTCGACGAACTCCTTCCCGAGCACGCTCTTGCGGATCTCGAGCCCCCGGTCGTATGTCGCCTGGTCCATCACCCTCTCCTCACATATAACGCCGTTTTCAAACCCCTATCGCATCATCAAGTCGCCATCGGCGAAGTGGGTGACGCACATGCCCCCCCAGTTCCAGCCCTAGCCGCGCATCTCGACGCCGGCCCATTCCTCGAGCACCTTGGCGATCGAAGTGAAGTCGGAAGTCGCGCCGAAGCGTGCGTTGGTGATGGCCAGCATCTGTCGCACGGAAGCGCCGCAAACCATCGGCACGCCCATCGCCTCGGCCTCGTCTACGCAGAGCCTCACATCCTTGTACGACAGCCCGGTCGCGAACCCGAAATCAAACGTGCCGGGAAGCACCGCACGCGGAAACTTGTCGACCGATGCGCTGTTGCGCCCGCTGCCGGCATTGATGATGTCGATGAGCACGCGGGCATCGAGCCCGGCCTTGACGCCCATCGCAACGGCCTCGGACGTGATGACAAGCGCCGCGGCCGCCAGCAAGTTGTTGGCGAGCTTGGCCGTCTGTGCGAGGCCCGGCAGTTCGCCTGTGTAGAAGAGCTTGCCGAACACCTTGAGCAAAGGCTCCACCAGCGGATAGGTGGCCTTGGGGCACGACACCATGACCGCCAGCGTGCCAGCGACCGCGCCCTTGATACCGCCGCTGACAGGCGAATCGACCAGCGTGATGTTCTGCCTGGCGAGCGCCGCAGCGACCACCTTCGCCGCTCCCGGACCGGAGGTCGACAGATCGATCACCGTCTTGACCCGCGTACCGGAGGCCACACCCTCCTGCCCAAGCACAACGGTCTTCATGATGTCGGGCGTCGGCAGGCTGACTAGCACAGTCTCTGCATTCGAAGCCACCTCTGCCGGCGACTTCGCGAGCTTGGCGCCGCGGGCCACGAGCGGTGCAGTGGCTTCACTGCTGACGTCATGAACACACAGCGTGTATCCAGCATCGAGCAGTCGGCCTGCCATGGGACCGCCCATGCGCCCCACGCCCACAAACCCGACGACCTGATCCGTCATACCCTTCCCCCCCCGGTGGACAATCGTTGCCCTACTTGTTCTGTTCTGCGAGTGCCGCCTTCAGCAGCGGCGTCAGGCGCTCCACTTCGCTCTTTACAAATGCCTGCAACCAGGCGGCTGAGCGCTCCGCCTTCTTGGGAACGATGCCGCCCTGATCCGCCAGCCGCTTGCGCACGTTCTCGTCATCCAGCGCCTTGTCGAGCGCCCCATTGAGCTTCGCGATGATGTCGGGCGGCGTTCCCTTCGGGGCGAACAGCGCGTTCCACGCGATGAGCTTGAACGCCGGCAATCCGGCTTCCTTGGTCGTCGGCACGTTCGGCAAGGCCGGCGACCGCTCGTCGGCAGCGATTGCGTAGGCCTTGATCGTGCCGCCCTTGACCTGTTCGACGTACGTCACCACCTGGTCGCACATGATGTCGATCTGGCCGGCCAGCATGTCGTTGAGCGCAGGGCCGGTCCCGCGGTAGGCGACCTGCGTGATCTTGACGCCCATCGCCGCATTGAACAGCGTGCAGGACGTGTAGGAGATCGAGCCGACCCCGGCATGGGCTTCATTCAACTTCGCCGCGTTCGCCTTCGCATAGGCGACGAGCTCCCGGAGGTCCTTCGGGGGAAGGTCCTTGCGGCCGACGATCAACACGGGCGCAAGGGCAGCCATGCCAATCGGCGCGAAGTCGGTGACGGGGTTGTAGCGCAGCTTCGGGTAGACCGCGGGCGCGGTGCCGTGCGTCCCCATCTGACCCATCATGATCGTGTAGCCGTCCGGCTTCGACTGGGCCACCCGTGTCGTCCCGGTGGTCCCGCCGGCTCCGAGTTCGTTCTCCACGAGGATGGCCTGACCGAGCGCTTTCGACATCTGCTCGGCGACAATGCGGGCGACCGCATCCGTCGGTCCGCCGGCTGCAAAGGGCACGACCATCGTGATCGGATGCGTCGGCCAGCTTTGGGCCTGCGCAGGCGCGGCACACCACGCGACCGCGCCGGCCACAAGAATGAGTACCCGGTTCATCCCTGCTTCTCCACGAGACCCTTGAGTGCGACCTTCGCCGCTTGCTGGATGTGATGTTCGGATGCTTCGGCAGCCGCATCGGGATCACGCCGGCGGATGGCCGCCACCAGCCCGCGGATCTCGCGAATGCTCTGCTTCGCCCGCTTTGGCGATGTCAGCGTCAGGCGCCTGAGCAGCGTGACGCGGTCATTGAGCGACCGCAGCAGTGACTGGATGACGTTGTTGCCGGAGCCTTCGAAGAACACGTCGTAGAATTCCTGCTTGGCCGCGAGGATCTGCTCGACGTCCAGCGAATCATAGGCCTCCGCCAACTGGTCGACCGCCGCACCCAGCTGATTGACTTGCGCGTCGCTCGCGTGTTCGACGAACAGCCGCGCGGCCAGCGCCTCGAGCGCCGCGCGAACCTGATAGACGCTTACGGCATCGGCCGCCGTGAGGCTCTTCACCGAGGGGCCGCGGTTCGGAATGATGTCGATGAGACCGTCACTCTCGAGTTCACGCAGGGCTTCGCGAACCGACGGCCGGCTGACGCCGAGCAATTCGCACAGATCCCGCTCGACCAGTCGCTGCCCGGGAGCGAATCGGCCACTGGTGATGGCGTTGCGCAGCACCTTGGCGGTCTGCCTCCTGACCGGGGCCGCCACCGCGGTGACGCGCATCGAGGTGTCGTTGCTGTGCTCTGCCATGACTGAACTCCGGTTGCGGTCTACGACTGCATTCCCCAGCGGCGAATCGTCCTCTGCTCGAGCGTACGGAACACGAGGTTCTCCACGGCGAGGCCAAAGACGATCACCATCAGGAGACCTGCGAACACGCTCGGAATCTCGAGCAGGTTCTTGTTCTGGAAAATGAACCAGCCGAGTCCGCCCCCGCTCGAACTGACGCCGAACACGAGTTCGGCCGCGATCAGCGCACGCCACGCGAAGGCCCAGCCGATCTTGAGGCCGGTGAGGATGCTGGGCAGCGCACCGGGAATGAGGATCTTCGTGACATACGCGAACCTGGACAGCCCGTAGTTCTGGCCGACCATGCGCCACGTCTGGCTGACCGAGCGGAAGCCGGTGTGCGTATTCAGGGCCACCGACCACATCACCGCATGCACCAGCACGAAGATGATGCTGCCGTTGCCGAGCCCGAACCAGATCATCGCGAGCGGCAGCAATGCGATCGACGGCAGCGGATTGAACATGGCCGTCAGCGTATCGAGCAGGTCCGCGCCGACCCGCGTCGCAGTGGCGAATGCCGTCAACAGGGCGGCAAACAGGAGACCGAGCACATAGCCCTGCATCAGGGTCGTGACCGATACGACCGTGGCACTGAGCAGCTCCCGGGATGCGAGACCCCGCCAGAACGCGAGCGCCGTATCCACGAACGTCGGGAACAGCAGCGGATTGTCGAGCCAGCGCGCATAGCCTTCCCAGACCAGCGCCAAGGCAATCAGCATGAACGTCTTGCGAACGTCGCCGCGATCGAAGATCCGCTCCATCAGGCCCAAGGGCTTCGCGACCACGCCGAATCCGGTGGGCGGGTTGTCATTGATGAAGTCCGGCCGTTCGGCGCCCGGGGTCGGCACGTTACTCATGGGCAGCGCTCCCGCCATGCGATTCTCCCTCGAACAGCAATGACTCGATCCGGGCCGACAGTTTGCGACCGTCCGCGCCGACGGCATCGACACCCGTACTGCCCAACTCCGCGCGGACGCGGCCGGGATGCGGCGTCAGCAACAGGATGCGGTTGCCGATGCGGACGGCCTCGGCGATGGAGTGCGTGACGAACAGCAGCGTGACGCGAGTGTCCTCCCACAGCTGCAACAGTTCCTCCTGCATCTGGCCGCGCGTCAGCGCGTCGAGCGCCGCGAACGGCTCGTCCATCAGCAGGATCTCGGGCTCCATCGCCATGCCACGGGCAATAGCCACCCGCTGCTTCATGCCGCCGGACAACATGTGGGGGTAGCTGTCCGCGAACTTCGTGAGCTTCACTTTCTCGATGTAATGCCGCGCGCGGTCGACGGCTTCGCTCCCGGACAAGCGCCCGCTCGCCGTCAACGCAAACAACACGTTCTCCTCAACCGTCTTCCACGGCAGGAGCTGATCGAACTCCTGGAACACGAGCACCCGATCCGGGCCCGGGCGCGTGATCTGCCGGTCACCCAGCGTGATCGTCCCTTCCACCGGCTTGATGAAACCGCCCACTGCCTTGAGGAGCGTCGACTTGCCGCAGCCCGAGGGCCCCAGGATCACGTAGCGATCGGACTTGCGGATGGAAAAGCTGACCCGGTAGGTCGCCGTGACGAGGTGATCGCGCGCACGGTACTGCAGCGTCACGCCGTCGACATCGAGCAAGGGCTTCTTGGGATCGGTAGCCATGCGGTCAATTGCCGCCGGCAATCTCGGGGGTTGCGAAGAACAGGTCCGACAATCCTGCCGGCCGGTTCTTGAGAGAGCCGTTTTCCTGCATGAAGTTCGCGTACTTAATGACGTTCTCCGGCTTCATGGTGTACTTGGTCGACGGATCCGCGAGCACCTTGACGAGCTCGTCGATGCTCCACCCCTTGCCGCCCATGGATTCGAGCAATACGGCAGCAGCGGCCTTCCGGTCCTCCGCAATCATCTCCTGCGCCCGCTTCAGCGCCTTCAGCACGGCGCCGTAGACCTTGGGGTTCTCCTTCTGGAACTTCGTCGTCGTCGACATCATCGTGAACGTCGTCGACCCTCCCATCACGGTGTCGGAGTTCATCAGTGTCTTGATGGCGGGGTCCTTGAGCTCGCGCTGGTCGAACGGCGGCGAAGCCCAGTGGCCGACGATGCTTCCGCCGCCCGCCAGCAGCGCAATCAGGGCATCCGGGTGTGCCATCGTCACGGTCGCGGGATCGAAGCGGAACGTCTGGGCCTTGCCGTACTTCTGCGCGGCGTACATCTGCATGACGATGGACGGGATGGACACCTTGACCGACGTGACGGCGAGCTTCTGATTGGGTGCGATGGCGTCCAGCGACTTGAGCTGGGCCACCCGCGCATTCAGCACCATCGGCATCGAACTGATCGCAGCCACGCCTTTCACGCCGACGTTCGACCGCGTGCGGTCCCACAACACCAGGAATGCGGGCGGCCCGGCCGAGATGAAGTGGGCCGAGCCGGACAGCAGTGCGTCGTTCATGACCGCAGGTCCACCGATGGTCGACCAGTTGACCTTGACCTTGACGCCGGCCTCCGCCGCGTACTTCTCGATCAGGCCGTATTTCTGCATCATGTTGAGCGGCAGGAAGCCGAAGCCGCCGGCCCCGAGCGGAATCTTGACCTCGGAGACCTCGGCGCGGACAGCGAACGGCGCGAGGCCGATCAGCGCGACGGCAAGGACGGTTCTCAGGATGCTCATCGTGTCCTCCAGCAGCCGGCCCTCCGGCCAAGGCGCGCTATGCGGGAATGCAGCGGTCGATCAACTCGCGCGTATCGCTCAAGGTCTCGATGGCCCAGCAGGCTGCCATCGCTGCCTCGCGTTGCTCGAGCGGCAGCACCGTCGCCTGGTCCCGGAACTTGGTCTCCAGCTGCGCATCGCTCAGCGGACGCTTCAGGTTGCCGAGCGATCCTTCGAGCGTCTTGTGCAGCGTGCGGCCATCCTTGAGCTGCACAGTGATCACGACCGAATCCTCATTGACCGACGGATCGCCGATCGCTTCCGTGATCTCACGCAAGCGCTTGAGCGGGGGATCGTTGACGGCTTCGTCGGTGAAGTCCTCAAGGGCACCCCTGCCCCGTCCGAGTCCGATCGCGGCAGCGTGGTAGATCGAGAACTTGCCCTCGAGCCCCGCGCTGATGACCTTCTTGTTGCACAGATCCTTGACCAGCGGTGCGACGCGGAGTTCCACCGATTCGATGTGCTCAGGCTCGAGGCTGTACTCGCCGCGCAACTGCGTGCAGGCGTCGATGGTCGGATGGATCACGATGCCGCTCGGGTACGGCTTGTAGGTGTTGACGCGCAGGTCGAAGTCCACCCCAAGCCGGTCCACGACCTTGTTGAGGTCGTACTTCGCAGCCGTCACGGCGGCGAACCCACGCGGACTTTCAAGCGGAAAGCGACCACTGGTGAAGCCCTTCTGCGCTAGCAGCGCAGCCATGTAACCGCTCTGTGCCGAACGGCCCGGGTGGAAGCCCTTGCCCATCGAGCCGAACATCTCGCGCAATCCCGCCGCCTGCGTCGCCGCGAGGCCGATGGCATACGTCATGCGCTCCGCATCGAGCCCGAGCAGCTTGCCCACGGCCACGGCCGCGCCGAACACACCGATCGATCCCGTGCTGTGCCAGCCGGCATCATAGTGGGCCGGATAGGTGGCGTTGCCGATCCGCGAGACCACTTCGAAGCCGAGGATGAACGCATGCAGGAAGTCCGGCCCGCTGACCTTGTTGACGCTGGCATACGCGAACAGGGCGGAGGCCACCGGCGAACTCGCGTGGATGTAGTTCTTCGGCAGCGTGTCGTCGTAGTCGTGGACGTGGGAACTGATGCCGTTCAGCAATGACGCGAACAGCGGATCGTAGCGTTCGGGCCGGCCGAGAACCGCGCACGTCGGAGGTCCCGCGAAGGGCGCCAACGCTTCGATCGCGATGTCCATGGCCGGATGCCGGGCACCGCCCAGCGCACAGCCGACCACGTTCAGCAGCGCACGCTTGCCGTCATGCCGGACATCCGCAGGAATCGCCTCGGGACGGCTCTTGAGGAGGTAGTCCACCAGTTCTGCAGTGCAAGTCATCTGTCCCCTCTCCCCCGCAAGTCGCCGACTGAAGCCGCCTATTTCCTGTCGTGCAGCTCGAGGCCGGCGAGCTTCTCGCTCAACTGGGCCACCGCAGTGTGGTCGGCCTTGGGCCCGAGCAGCACTGACGCACCGGCCCACATCTCGCGGCACATCGCGGCGAACGGCGTGCTGACACCCCCGGCACGCGCCACCTCCATCGCAATGCTCAGGTCCTTCACCATCAGCTCGATGGAGAAGCCGGAATCGAACTTCCGCGACATCACGTACTGCTTGAACTTCTTCTGCGTGCTGTTGTTCATGCCGGTGGAGACATTGAGGATGTCCACCATCGTGCCCTCGTCGATGCCGAACTTCGCACCGATCAGCATGGCCTCGATGCCGATCAGGAAGCCGCCGGCCGACACGAGGTTGTTGAGTGCCTTCATCGCATGGCCACTGCCGATCTTGCCGGTGCGGATCACCGAACCCATCGCGGCCAGGATCGATTGCGTCGCATCGATGGCCGCGGCATCGCCGCCTGCCATGATCGTCAACTGACCGCTCTTCGCCCGCGGCACGCCACCCGACACGGGAGCGTCGAACAGCGTGACACCTTGTTTCGCGAGCTGCTCCGCGAAGCGCACGGTCTCACCGGGAATGCCCGATGTCATGTCGATGACGATCGCGCCCTTGCGCAAGGTGCCCGCGACGCCGTCCGGCGCAAACAGCACCTTCTCGACGATCGCGCTGGTCGGGAGAATCGTGATGACGACGTCGGCCACCTTGGCGAGTTCGGCCAGCGAGCCGACACGCGTTCCGCCCACTTCGGCGAGGAAGCGGTCGACCTGGTCCTTGCGGACATCGAAGGGTGCGACGGAGTGACCCGCCTTGAGCAGGCAGCTGGCCATGGGCCAGCCCATGGCGCCGAGCCCGATGAAGCCGATCAGCGGTTTGGTGGGTGTGGTCATGGCGATATCCCGGCGAGCCCCTAGATCTTGCCTTCTTCTTTCAGCACTTCGGCAGCCACCTTGAGGCTGTCGAGACCGGCAGGCACGCCGCAATAGATGGCGACCTGCATCATCACTTCGCGGATTTCCTCGGGAGTCAGGCCGTTGTTCAGCGCGCCGCGCACGTGCAGGCGCACTTCGTTCGGGCGATTGAGCGCGGAAATCATCGCGAGATTGATGAAGCTGCGCGTGCGGCGGTCGAGGCCGGGTCGCGTCCAGATCTCTCCCCAGCACCACTCGGTGACCAGTTTCTGCATCGGTGCGGTGAAATCATCGGCAGCCGCGAGCGACTTGTTCACGTGCGCTTCGCCGAGCACTTCGCGGCGAACCTTCAGGCCCTTGGCAAACTGCTCACCCTGGAACTCGGGACGATCGGACATGGCGTTTTCTCTCCGCAGATGGCTGGATACGAGGGCGGCAACGGTATGTCGCAGACGGATTGTCTGTCAATCTGTTTGTCCGGACCCGACGTCCCCGGACGGTCACGCCGTGAAAGTTTTGCGGCATACTCGTGCACATCATGACGACAACCCCTTCGAGTCCAGCCGACGGAGTCTCGCGCAAGCTCGCGGAATTCCTCGTCCGTGCACGTGTCGATGCCTTGCCGAATGCAGTGCAGCACGAGGCGAAGCGCTCGCTGCTCAATTTCTTCGCCACCGCACTGGGGGGATGCCGCGATGCGGCTGTCGAGCATGCGCTCAAGGTCGTCTCGCCGTTCGCGGGCGCAAAACAGGCCAGCATCATCGGCAGGTCGGAACGTCTCGACGCACTGAATGCCGCCTTCCTCAATGCCATCAGCGCGAACGTCTTCGACTTCGACGATACGCACCCCGGTACCGTGATCCATCCTTCCGCACCGGTCGCGCCCGCCCTTTTCGCGCTCGCCGAAACGCGCGGCCTCACGGGGCAAGATCTGTTGCACGCCTTCGCGCTCGGCGTCGAAGTCGAATGTCGCATCGGCAATGCGGTCTCGCCCGGTCACTACGCTCGCGGCTGGCACATCACGTCCACGTGTGGCGTGTTCGGCTCGGCAGTCGCCGTCGGCAAGGCCATCGGTTTGAACAGCGAGCAGATGCTGTGGGCGCTCGGGGCTGCCTCTGCGCAGGCCGGCGGCCTGATTGAAACGCTGGGCACGATGGCCAAGAGCTTGAGCGTCGGCAATGCCGCCCGCAACGGCATCGTTGCCGCATTCGCTGGGCAGGCGGGCATCACCGGTCCCGAGATGCCGCTCGAAGGTCCCCGCGGGTTCGCGCACGTCTTCGGCACGAATCCGGACTTCAGCCAGGTCACGGACGGACTGGGCGAACGCTGGGAAGCGCTGCGCAACACCTACAAGCCCTACCCCTGCGGCATTGTCTTGCACTCGGTGCTCGATGCATGCCTCGCGTTGCGCCGCGAGTTCGCCCCCGATGCGGCCGGCATCGAAACGATTGTCGTGCGTGGCCACCCTTTGCTTGGACAGCGCACGAATCGTCCGGAAGTGACGACCGGGCGGGAAGCGCAGGTCAGCGCCCAGCACAGCATCGCCGTCGCATTGCTCACTGGCGCTGCAGGCCTCGAACAGTACAGCGACGCGGCCGTCCGCGATCCCGCGGTACTGGCACTGCGACGCAAAGTGCAGGTTCAGGACGATGCGACCATGACGATCGAGGCCGCCGAGGTCATCATCACGCTGCGCGATGGACGGGTGCTAAGCAGGTTCGTAGCGCAGGCGCGCGGGGGCGAGAAACAGCCTTTGACCGATACCGATCTGGAAGCGAAATTGCGCGACCTCGCTGCCTTCGGCAAGTCCGGGTGCGACACGTCGGCCCTGATCGATGCGGTGTGGTCGCTCGAGACAAATGCCGATGCCGGCAGCATCATGTCTCTCGCAGTCCCGCGGTAGACTTCCCCGATTGCATCGCACACTCCCGCTATCTGCTCACATTGAAACGGAGGAACTGCATCATGACCGGACTCCCTGCCAGGAAGCTGAATCGCACGCTACTGACGCTGCTGGGCATGACCTCCCTTGCGGCGCTGCCGCTGCCGGTCCACGCACAAGCGAGTGCGGACCTCAAGGCGGCCGCAGTTGCCGGTGTCGACAAGCGCGCCAAGCTCGTCCAGGAGATGGTGGATTCCCTCTTCAGTTTTGCAGAACCGGGCTTCCAGGAGTACCGCACGGCGGAATACCTCACCGGCATCCTTGAAAAGAACGGGTTCACGATCAAGCGCGGCGTCGCCGGGATTCCAACCGCGTGGACTGCCACGTGGGGCAGCGAAGGTCCGTTGATTGCGCTGGGCAGCGACGTCGATGCCCTGCTCGGGCTCTCGCAGGTCCCGGGCTCCCCGACGCTCAAGCCGCAAGTCGAAGGCGCCCCTGGCCACGGCGAAGGACACAACTCCGGCATGCCGCTGATGATTGCGGCTGCCCTCTCCACCAAGGAAGTGATGGAGAAGAACGGGATCAAGGGGCGTCTCTTGCTGTGGCCCGGCATCGCCGAGGAACTGCTGGCAACAAAGGCATTCTATGTGCGGGAGGGCCTGTTCAAAGGCGTCGATGCCTCGATCTTCGCCCACGTTGCGCAGGATTTCAGCACCAGCTGGGGCACTGCCCCGAGCACCGGCATGGTCTCGGTGGAGTACACCTTCAACGGCAAGACGTCGCATGCCGCGGCCGCACCGTGGGCAGGCCGCAGCGCGCTGGACGCCGTGGAGATCATGAACGTCGCATGGAATTACCGGCGCGAACACCTGCCTATTTCGCAGCGCTCGCACTACATCATCAGCAATGGCGGCGACCAGCCCAACGTCGTGCCGGGCACGGCCTCAGTCTGGTACTACTTCCGCGACCAGGATTTCGCATCGATCCGCAATCTCTACGAGATCGGCAACACGATTTCCGAAGCAGCGGCCATGGCAACCGAAACCACGGTCACGAGGCGCCTGCTCGGGTATGCCGCTCCCCAACACGGCAACAAGCCGCTCGCAGAAGCCGCTTATGCCAACATGAAGGCGGTCGGCATGCCGCAATGGAGCGACGCCGACCAGCAGTTCGCGAAAGCAGTCCAGCAGGCCAACAACCTGAAGGTCGCTCCCCTGTCGCGCGAAGTCAGTCCGCTGTCGACACCGGAAGGCCGCACCAATACCGGCGGGGCCTCCGATGACATCGGCGACGTGATGTGGGCAGTGCCGACCATCACCATCCGCTATCCGTCCAACATCCCGAACGCGATCGGCCACAACGTCACCTCGGCGATTGCGATGGCCACGCCCATCGCGCACAAGGGAGCTGTTGCCGGCGCCAAGGCGGTTGCCATGACGGTACTGGACTTGATGACAACGCCCAGCCTCGTCGCCAGCGCCAGGGATTACTTCAACAACGTGCAACTGAAGGACGCCCGCTACGATCCGGTGCTTGCGGCCACGGACACGCCGGCGACCCACCTGAACCAGAAGACGATGGAGAGACTGCGGCCGCAGATGACGAAGTTCTACTACGATCCGAAGAAGTACGGCTCCTACCTCGAGCAACTCGGCATTCCCTACCCGGGCGTGCCGGCCGCAAGGTAGCTTGATTGCAGGCAGCGCGTGACCCGACCGAATGCCGGGTCACGCGCTCCCCTCAAGCCCGGCCCATCAGGACCTGGTAGGCCGCAAGCGTCAGGAAGGCCGGCATCTCCTTCGCGGTCACCTGCTCCCACAGCAACTCCGCGGCGCGCTTCAGATGCTTGGCGTGCAGCCCGGACCCGAGCGGCGTGGCCGACAGCCTCTCGTACTCCGCCTGCATCCATTCCTTCACCAGCAGCAGCGTGATGGTCCGCCCATCGCTGAGCGACTTGCGGTGCCTGAGCCAGTTGGAGATCTGCGCCCTGCAGATCTCGGCGGTGGCCGCATCCTCCATCAGCCCGTTGAGCGGCACGCACCCGTTCCCTCCCAGCCATGCCGCCAGGTACTGGACCGCCACGCTGATGTTGTTGCGCAGGCCCGCCTCGGTAATGGAGCCTTCCGGCACGCGGAGCAATTCCACTTCGGTGACGACCACATCCGCCCTGTCCACATGCAGGTTGTTTGCGTGGGGCATCAGGCGGTCAAACACTTCGTACGCCACCGGCACCAGCCCCGGATGCGCCACCCACGTTCCATCGTGGCCGCTTGAAGCTTCGCGTTGCTTGTCCGCCCGTACCTTGTCGAAGGCTTCCGCGTTTGCCGCTTCATCGCCCTTGACGGGGATCTGCGCCGCCATGCCTCCCATCGCGAGCGCCCCGCGACGATGGCATGTCTTGATGAGCAACTGCGAATACGCCTTCATGAACGGCGCTTCCATCGTCAGGTGCGCGCGATCGGGCAATACCACCTCCGGATGCGCGTTGAACTTCTTGATGAAGCTGAAGAGGTAGTCCCATCTCCCGCAGTTGAGCGCCACGGCGTAGTGACGCAGCTCCCACAGGGTCTCCTCCATCTCGAACGCAGCCAGGATCGTCTCGATCAGGACCGTGACCTTGATCGTTCCCTGCTGCAGATGCAGAGAGGCCTCCGCGAATGCAAACACCTCGGCCCACAGCCGCGCTTCCAGATGCGACTCCAGTTTCGGCAGGTAGAAGTACGGCCCGCTGCCCCGCTTCGCCAGCTCCGCATGGTTGTGGAACAGATACAGCCCGAAATCGACGAGTGCGGCAGGCGCTTCGACGCCCTCGACGAGCCAGTGGCGCTCGGTGAGATGCCAGCCCCGCGGACGCACGATCAGTACCGCCGTCTTTTCGTCGAGGCTGTAGTGCTTGCCGGCCGGTGTCTCGAGGTGGATCGTGCGTCTCACGGCCTCGAACAGGTTGAACTGCCCATGCACGACATTCGGCCAGGTGGGCGACAGCGAATCCTCGAAGTCGGCCATGAAGACCCGCGCGCCGCTGTTGAGCGCGTTGATGACCGTCTTGCGTTCGGGAGGTCCCGTGATCTCGACGCGCCGATCCTTGAGGTCCGCCGGTATCGGCGCCACTCGCCACTCGCTCTCGCGAACCGCACGGGTATCCGCGAGGAAGCACGGCAACTCGCCTTCATCGAGTCGCTTCTGCCGGTCCTCGCGCTTGGCGAGCAGCCGCTGCACCCTGCTGCCGAATCGCCTGACGAGCGCATTGACGAACGCGACTGCGCCGGGAGTGAGGATCGTTACGCCGGGCAACCCCGCCATCGGACTGACGCCGGTCCTCGCTGCCTGCACACGCTGGTTGGATGATCTAGCCATGTTTGATAGACCTCCTGCAGTTAGTGGTAACGCGGACGGCCCCACCATTCGGGGACTTCCTGCTCTGTGAGCTGATTTACGAGCAGCTGTCCGCTGCCGGCGGCCATCGTCCATCCCAGCGTGCCGTGGCCCGTATTCAGCCAGAGGTTGCCGATGCGACTGCGTCCGATGTAAGGCACGTTCGAAGGCGTCGCGGGGCGCAAGCCTGTCCAGAACTGGGCCGCATCGAAATCGCCTGCGTTGGGGAATGTCTTGCGGACGTTGTCCACAATCGCCCTGCAGCGAACGTGGTTCAACGTGCGGCTGTAACCGGACAATTCCGCCGTGCCTGCGACGCGCAGGTGCGTGCCGAAGTTCGAGTACACGAGCTTGTATTCATCGTCGGTGAGGCTCACGACCGGGCAGTTGTGTACGCCGTTGGTCGGGATCGTCACGGAGTAGCCCTTGGCCGGGTAGATGTCGAGCTTGATGCCATAGGGCCGCAGGAACGGCGCAGAGTAGGAACCGAGGCACACCGCAACGTTGCTGGCAGTCACTTTCTCATGTCGCCCCTGCTTGATCACGTCGATGGACGTGATCGAATCTCCCGCTGCAGAGGTCTGCATGCGCGTGATCTCGGTGTTCCACAGGAACTCGACGCCATTGGCCTCGCACACAGTGGCCAGCTGCTGCGAAAAGACTTTCGCGTCGCCGCTCTCGTCCGCCGGCGTGTACGTCGCCCCGACGATGTCCTTCACCGAATCCTTGAATGCGGGCTCGAGCTTGAGGACATCCTCTGCGCTCAACACCCGGCGATCGCATCCGTACTCACGCATCAGTGCAGCAACGGGCACCGCACTGTCGTACTCCGACTTGTCGCGGTAGAAATGCAGGATTCCGAGCTCGCGTTGGCTGTATTCCAGATCTTCCTGCGCGCGGATCGCCTGTAGTGCGGTGCGGCTGTACGTGCCGAGCTGCACGATGCGAACCGTGTTGCGCTTGGCCGCTGCCGGCGTGCATTCGCCAAGGAACTTCGCAATCCAGCGCCACTGCCAGTAATCGAGGCGGGGACGGAACAACAGCGGCGCCTCAGGGTCGCTCAGCCACTTCAGTACCTTCAAGGGGGCGCCGGGGTTCGCCCACGGCTCTGCGTGACTGACCGAAACCTGGCCACCGTTGGCGAAGCTGGTTTCGAGTGCGGCACCTGATTGCCGTTCGACGACGGCGACTTTGAGGCCCGCGCGACGGGCCCAATAGGCTGTGGCCACACCAGTGACACCAGCCCCGACAACAACGAGATCGTAATCCATAGGTCCTCCGACAGTTTCGAGGGCGCGCTCCGGACGAGCGCGAGTGCTTTCGTTCCCTCCTCTGTCATAGACCTGAAAGATTCATCGGCCGGGCGGCCGATTTGCTTCTTCGGTGGGGCAAACCGTTTTGCCCGCTTTCCAGAGTATCGAGTGGCCGGCGATTCTTTTGCCTGAGAGTTTCGGAGGACCTTATCCCCTTCGGCGCCCGGACCCCTGCGCGTGCATCCAGATCTCTCTCGCTTGCCACTGCAATGTCATCTGCAAACGCTTCGCTTCGTTGATCTCACCTCCACGTAGTGACCGGACACGCCTCGAAGTTAATCGCACGCCTCGCAGCTGTCAAAACAAATCGCTGCGATCCGCAACACGCTCTCCATGCATCGATTGACGTGCACGATCGAGTGGCGCGAATGCGCGCAGTGCATGCACCGCTTCGCACCGAAACGAAGCGGCGTTGCTGCTCTATTTCAGCGCACGGCGCGATGCCGCGACGACTGGAAGCGCTGCCAATCGACGGGCCGCATCGACGCTGCCGCACTGGCATTCAAGGCATTTCCGAACGTATCGATTTCCACGTGGCTCGGCACTCGTGGCGTGCACCACGACGAAGCCCAGAGCGGTGCAACGCGTCCCGGCGCACTGGCACGATAAATGCTTTTCCTACCAGCAGATCACTGCAGCCGGGGTAATGCGACAGACAACAACCGACGGAACATTGAAAACAGATTCACAGGAGAGAGGACGCATCAAAGGGTCCCGCCGAAGGAGCAACCTCCCATGAACTCTCAGGCAAAAGCACTGTGGATCTGCAAGGCCGACTGAAGAGCTAGGCGCACGCAATGCGCCTACACCGAAGGGGCAAGCATGGTGAGCCATGCGGAAACTCTCAGGTACCAGGACAGCGGGAGCGGCGTGACGGCCCTTTGTAAGGCAAGGGCATGCCCACTCTTACGATTTTTGTACTTTAAGGAGCGACCATGCGAACCCTGAATCCGACCCACTCACCTACTGCTTCGAAAACGACGTCCATCGACATGACGGCGACCGCACGCCCCTTGAACCTGCGTCTTGCCATCGCCGCCTGCCTGAGCGCCGCAGCGGCCGCAGCCATGTGGCCGGCGGGCGTCGTCCATGCGCAGGAAGCGGCCGCTTCCCAGGAACAGGGCGCTGCCGATGCCGCTGATGCCACCGAGCTTGACGCCATCGTCGTCACAGGCAGCCGCATCGCCCGCGACGGCTACGATGCCCCCACGCCGGTCAGCGTCCTCGGTGTGGAGGAAATCCAGGCCGCCGCAGTCGCCAGCATCACCGAGTTCGTCACGCAGCTGCCCTCGGTGCTTGGCAGCCAGACGGCCGCGACCAACGCAGGCAGCCTCAGCAACGGCCAGGCCGGCATCGCGGCACTGAACCTGCGTTCTCTCGGCTCGAACCGCACACTCGTGCTGCTCGATGGCCAGCGCTCGGTCACGTCTGCTGCGACCGGCCTCGTGGACGTCAATACCTTCCCGCAGGCCCTCATCCAGCGGGTCGAGATCGTCACCGGCGGCGCCTCGGCCGCGTACGGCTCGGACGCTGTCGGCGGTGTCGTCAACATGATCCTGGACCGCAAGTACACGGGCATGAAGTCGAACTACGAGTACGGCGTCACTTCCTACGACGACGCACCCAACCAGACGTTCACGCTCACTGCCGGTGCTCCGTTTGCCGGTGGCCGCGGCCACATCCTGTTCAACAGCGAATACTTCACGCAGGCCAGCGTCGACACCATCGATCGTCCGTGGAACAAGAGCGGCTTCTTCCAGATCGACAATCCGGCGTACACGGCCACCAACGGCCAGCCCCTCCGCCTGGTCTCGGCAGGCATCGGTCCGAGCCAGATGACCCCCGGCGGCGTCATCACCGCAGGTCCGCTGCGCGGCACGTACTTCAGCACGATCAACCCCGCCACCGGCACGGCCTCAACGGGCCAGCTGGTGTTCGGTCAGTCGCTCGGCCAGTGGATGGTCGGCGGCGACTGGCAGTACACCTCGTCCAACCACACGAGCTCCAACTCGCTGATCGGTGATGAAGACCGTCGTGGCCTCTTCAGCCGCGTAAGCTTCGACGTGACGGACAACGTCAACGTGTTCGCGCAGGCCTCGTACAACACGTTCGAAGGCCAGAGCTACTACCAGCAGACGCCGAACGGCCAGGGCGCCAACGTGACGATCCGTACCGACAACGCCTTCGTGCCGGCGTCGGTGAGAACCGCATTGGGCGCAGCCACCTCGTTCACGCTTGGCACCTCGAACGCCGGCATCCCTGCAGCAGGTTCGAACAACACGCGTACGGTCACCCGCTACGTGCTCGGCGCCGAAGGTTCCTTCTCGCTGATGGAAAAGGACTGGAAGTGGGACACCTATTACCAGAGGGGTACCGCGAAAACCGACGAGATGCTGATCAACACGTGGAACAACGCCAACATGGCGGCGGCCACGGATGCGATCGTCAATTCGAGCGGCCAGGTTGTCTGCCGCAATCCGAACCTCGTGACGGCCGGTCTTCAGGCCTCCCCGGGTTGCGTGCCGATCAATCGTCTCGGCATCGGAGGAATCACGCCGGAAGCGCTGGCCTACATCTTCCCGAGCAATCCGCTGCGCAACCAGGAACTGACGCAGGACGCGGCAGCGCTGACGTTCAGCTCCACCAACCTGTTCGACGTTCCGGCCGGCCCGGTCTCGCTGGCGCTCGGCGCCGAATGGCGCAAGGAAGCCATCGACGGCACCGTCGACAAGTACTACGAAGCCGGCTGGCTCTATGGCAACTACAAGGTCACCAAGGGCGACTACACGGCGAAGGAAGCCTTCTTTGAAACGGTCGTGCCGATCTGGAAGACGCTCGAGTTCAACGGCGCGTTCCGTGCCACGGACTACAGCGTGTCCGGCAGTGTGGAGACCTGGAAGGCCGGCCTCACCTTCGCCCCCCTCGACGACGTGAAGTTCCGCATCACAAAGTCGCGTGACATCCGTGCTCCCAACCTGAGCGAGCTGTTCGCGTCCGGCACGGCACGCACCAATACCGTCAACGTGCCGGATGGCGTCGGCGGCGCTACACGGTCGAACCAGTTCACGGAGAACACGACCGGCAACCTGGGCCTGACGCCGGAAGTGGCGGACAGCATCGGCTTCGGCGTGGTGCTCTCGCCGCGGTTTGCCCCGGGCCTCACGTTCTCCGTCGACTACTTCGACATCGACATCGAGGATGCGGTCGGCACGATCAACGCGCAGAACACGGTCAACCTGTGCTACGAGCAGGGCAAGCAGGACCTCTGCAACAACCTGATCTTCGCCTCGGGCGGCGTGACGGTACCGGGAAGCGTGATCAGCCAGATCAACATCAAGCCGATCAACTTCGCCAGCCAGACGAACAAGGGCATCGATCTTGAGGCCAGCTACCGCACTCCGGTGGGCCCTGGCAACCTGACGGTACGCGGACTCGCCACGCACTACATCAACAACATCACCAACAACGGCGTGGACTTCCCGACCGAGAACGCGGGCACCACGACGACGCCGAGCTGGAACTATCGTCTCAGCACGTCGTACAACATCGAGCCGGTGACGTTGACTCTGACGGGGCGCGGCTTCAGTTCGAGCGTGTATGACCCCTCGTACATCGAGTGCACCACGAACTGCCCGACCTCGACGGCGAAGAACCGCACCATCAACGAGAACGACATCGCCGGGTCCTTCTACCTGGACTTCTCGGCGAACTACTCGTTCATGGTCGGCCCGGCCCAGGCCGAAGCGTTCTTCGCGGTGAAGAATCTCGCCAATCGTGATCCGGTGCTCGTGGGCAACGGCCCGACGGGCAACAACACCGACGCGTATCCGCAGACGGTCCGTACCCTGTACGACGTCTTCGGCCGTACGTTCCGCCTCGGTGTGCGCATGTCCTTCCAGTAAGCCATGCCCCTCTCCGGCGCGGAGCAACCCTCAAAGGTCCTCCGCGCCGGATTCCACCGGATTCGATTTCCAAGATGGAGACTGATTACATGATCGACTTCAAGGGCAAGCCCTTCACCCGTTCCGCACTCGCACTCATGGTGGCTTCCGTCCTGCAGCTGCAGGCCCCTGCCGCCCACGCCGAGGCCAGCCCCGAGCTCAAGGCCGCCGTGGCCGCGGGCATCGACAAGCGCGCCAAGCTCGTCCAGGAAATGGTCGACTCGATATTCAGCTTCGCCGAGCCCGGCTTCCAGGAATTCAAGACCTCCGAGTACATCACCGGCATTCTCGAGAAGAACGGTTTCAAGATCACTCGCGGCGTCTCGGGGATCCCGACCGCCTGGACAGCCACCTGGGGCACTGAAGGTCCGATGATCGCGCTCGGCAGCGATATCGACGCGCTGCTCGGCCTGTCGCAGTACCCCGGCTCGCCGCAGGTCAAGCCGATGGTTGAAGGCGCGCCCGGTCATGGCGAAGGCCACAACTCCGGCATGCCGCTGATCGTCGCCGCCGCCCTCTCCACGAAGGAAGTCATGGAGAAGAACGGCATCAAAGGCCGCCTGATGGTCTGGCCCGGCGTCGCAGAGGAATTGCTCGCCACCAAGGCCTTCTTTGTCCGCGACGGCCTGTTCAAGGGCGTCGATGCCACGATCTTCACGCACGTCAGCAGCGACTTCAGCACCGGCTACGGACCCTCCGGCAACACCGGCATGGTCTCGGTGGAATACACGTTCAAGGGCAAGACGGCCCATGCCGCGGGCGCCCCCTGGGCAGGCCGCAGCGCGCTCGACGGCGTCGAACTCATGGACATCGCCTGGAACATGCGTCGCGAGCACCTGCCGCTGTCGCAGCGTTCGCACTACGTGATCACCAACGGCGGTGGCCAGCCGAACGTCGTCCCGGACGTCGCCTCGGTCTGGTATTACTTCCGTGAAGGCGATTTCGAAGCCATCAAGGCGCTCTACGAACTCGGCAACACGATCTCGCAGGCCGCCGCGATGGCGACCGAGACGACGGTCTCCCACACGGTGCTGGGCTATGCCGCCCCGAACTACGGCAACAAGCCGCTGGCAGAGGCGGCTTACGCGAACATCCAGGCTGTCGGCATGCCCAAGTGGTCGGAGGACGACAAGGCCTTCGCGAAGGCTGTTGCCGAAGCCAATCGCGTTATCGACTTCCGCCGTCCCGGCCGGACCGACTTGAGGCCGCTCGCCACCGAAGTCAGCCCGCTGTCGAAGCCCGAGACGCGCACCGGCGGTGCCGGCGGCGGCTCGGACGACATCGGCGACATCATGTGGTCGGTGCCGACCATCACGATCCGCTATCCGTCGAACATTCCGAACGTCACGGGACACAACGTCACGTCGGCGATCGCGATGGCGACGCCGATTGCCCACAAGGGCGCAGTGGCGGGCGCCAAGGCCGTGGCCATGACGGTCCTCGACCTGATGACGACGCCGGAGCTGCTGGCCAGCGCCAAGGACTACTTCAACAACGTGCAGTTGAAGGACACGAAGTACGTCCCGGTGCTGTCGGCCGAAGACAAGCCCGGCATCCACCTCAACAAGGAACTGATGGAGCAGATGCGGCCGAAGATGACGAAGTTCTACTACGACCCGAAGAAGTACAACTCGTACCTCGAGCAGCTTGGGATCCCCTATCCCAATCTTCCGAAGTAGTCCCGCGGGCCCGCCGGTTCACCCCGGCGGGCCCTGATCGGCTCCGGATGCCCTAGCCCCTTGAGTCTTCCCTTCAGCTTGCCGGGTGTTGCCGCCATGACGACCGCATCGAGATTCCGTACAGCGATCCACCTTGGGCACGCGCTGTTTGCGTCCCTGCTGTTGCTCGGTTCCACGAGCGTGCCGGCCGCTGCGCCCGCGCCGCCTGCTGCTGCGGGTGGCGCCCTGCAGAACCTGCCACGCACCGAAGGCTTCGTGCCCTTCTACTGGGATGCCGCCAAGGGCCGCGTCCTGCTCGAGATTCCCGCCTTCAACGAGGATGTCCTGTACTACGTCTCCGCTGCCACCGGTGGCGGCTCGGTGGAGATGCCCCTCGACCGCGGCATCCTGCGCAGCGTCGTGGTCCACTTCGAACGCGCGGGCCCCAAGGTGCTCGTGGTCCAGCAGAACCTCGATTTCCGTGCCGTCGACGGCAACCCCGGGCGCGCCGAGAACGTCAGCGATGCCTTCCCCACCTCCGTTCTCGCAGCGCTTCCGGTGGAATCGGACGCCAATGGCCGCGTCGTCGTGGACGGCACGTCGCTGTTCATTCGCGATGCCGCCGGACTCGAAGGGCAGCTCCGCAACCTGAACCAGGGCACCTTCCGCTTCGATGCCGCCCGCAGCAGCTTCTATCCGAAGCGCATGAAGGCGTTCCCGGACAACACCGAGATCGAAACCGTCATTACGTTCGCGGTCGATGCGCCCGGCATCGTCGTCCGCAATGTCTCTCCCGACGACCGCACGTTCACGTTGCGGATCCATCACTCGTTCCTGCGCGCGCCCGTCGGCTACAAGCCTCGCCTGGCGGACCCGCGCATCGGCGTGAGCGGCATGGATTTCCGCGACTACGCAAAGCCGTTTGACGAGAACACCGAGACTTCATGGGTCACGCGCTGGCGCCTGGAGAAGAAGGACCCGAGCGCCGCGATGAGCGAGCCGAAGAAGCCCATCGTGTTCTACCTCGACATGGCGATTCCCGAACCGCTGCGCAGCTCGATGCGCACGGGCATCCTGTGGTGGAACAAGGCCTTCGAAGAGGCCGGCTTCAAGAACGCCATCGAGATCAAGGACCCGACGCCCGACATGGATCCCATGGACATCCGCTATGCGTGGGTGCAGTGGATCGACCGCGACGAACGCGGCTTCTCGAGCGGCGGCACGTACCGAGACCCGCGCACCGGCGAGATCCTGGGCTCCAAGACCCGCATGGACTCGCACCGCAACCGCACCATCGCCAACTACTGGGAAGCCTATATGCCAGGAACGGCGATGGCCGGTCCCGACATGCCCACAGGCGAGCGTGACATTGTCGTCCTGCGTCAGTCCTTGCTCTCGGCGCATGAGCTCGGCCACGCGCTCGGCTTCGGCCACAACTTCTCGTCCAGCCTGAACGAGCGGGCCTCGGTGATGGAATACCCGACGCCGCGCGTGAAGGTGGTGAACGGCAAGCTGGACCTGAGCGAGTCGTTCCAGACGGCGACCGGACCTTACGACGCGTTCATGGCACGCTATGCCTATACGGAGCTACCTGCCGCGGGCGAAGCCGCTGCGCTGGACGGCATCATTGCCGAGATGCGCTCGAAGGGCATCATCTACGTGCCCGACACGGACCCACGCTGGACGTGGTACGACGACCGTGCCACACCGACCGAGTACCTGAAGGAGACCATGGCGGCCCGCAAGATCATGCTCGGCCAGTACGGCTCGGGAGTGCTTGAAACCGGCGAGCCCATCGGCGCGTTGCGGGATATCCGCATGTGGATGACGTACCTGCATCACCGCTGGGCCATCGAATCCAGCGTCAAGTACGTCGGCGGCATGTATCACAACATCGTCGTGAAGGGCGAATCATTGAAGGCCACGGAGATCGTGCCTGCAGCGCTGCAGCGTGAGGTACTGGGCCTGCTGATGGACGCCATCGAACCCGGCAACCTCGCGCTGCCGGAATCGTTGCTGGAACTGCTCACGCCCTACCCCGGCTCGAACCTCGAGGACCTGTCGACGGATTACGCATTCGACCAGCTACGGGCGGCGCGCATCCTGTCGAGCCTCGTGGTGGAACCGCTCCTCGAACCGGCGCGGGCCGCGCGGCTCGTGGCCTTCGGCGATCGCCAGCCCGGGACGGTGACGCTGCCCGAAGTAGTGGACACGCTGTTCAAGCACACGTGGCAGGCACCGAAGGACAAGGATCCCCACAACGCCGCCCTGCGTCGTGTTACGCAACGCGTGGCACTCGATGCGATGATGATGCTGGGCGGCCACGCGGACACGACCCCCGATGCCCGCTCCTACGTACTGGATAAACTGAACGCATTGGAGCAGGATCTGGCCGGTCGCAAGGACGCCGATCCGCTGACGCAGGCACACTACCGGCAGTCGGCGCGCGACATCACCCGCTACCTGGAAAACCCGGCAGCGAACGCGCCGAAGTCGGCCTCGGTGGCCTGGGGCAGCCGGCCGCGCTCGCGGTTCCCGCAACCGCCCGGCCCGCCGCTCTGACGCAGGATGCCTTGTGATTGACGACTCGGCATATGGATAAAGACTGACAGGAATCCTTCAATGGCAACGCTCTCGGCCTGGCTCAACGTCATCAACGGCATCGTGTGGGGTCCCGCCCTGCTGATCCTGATCCTGGGCACCGGCCTGTTCCTGCAGATCCGTTTGCGTGGCATGCCGATCCGCAACATCGGGACCGGCCTGCGCATGGTCTGGCAGGGGCGCAAACTGGAACAGGATGCAGAAGGCGACGTCAGTCCTTATGCCGCGCTGATGACCTGCCTTGCCGCGACGATCGGCACCGGCAACATCGCCGGCGTCGGCACCGCCATTGCCCTGGGTGGCCCCGGCGCGCTGTTCTGGATGTGGATGACGGCCCTCGTCGGCATGGCCACCAAGTACGGCGAAGTGGTGCTCGCCGTCCGCTATCGCGAACGCGACAGCAAGGGCCACTGGGTCGGCGGACCGATGTACGCGATCCGCAATGGCCTCGGCCGGAACTGGAAGTGGCTGGGTGCGACGTTTGCCGTCTTCGGCGGACTCGCCGGCTTCGGCATCGGCAACATGGTCCAGGCCAACAGCATCGCGGTGGCGATGCAGAGCACCTTCGGCGTCAGCACGGTCACGACCGGCATCGTGCTCGTGGTGGTGACATCGGCCGTCATCCTGGGCGGCATCCAGCGCATTGCATCGGTCTCCAACTGGCTGGTCCCCTTCATGGCTGTCGCGTACATCCTCGCGGCCCTCATCGTGCTGGCCGTCCACTTCACCGACATTCCGCAGGCGTTTGTCACCATCTTCAGCAATGCATTCACGGCCACGGCAGCGACAGGCGGATTTGCGGGAGCCGCAATGATCGCGGGCATCCGCTACGGCGTCGCTCGCGGCATCTTCTCGAATGAGGCGGGCCTCGGCACGGCGGGCATCGCGCAGGCCGCCGGCGTCAGCTCGGATCCGGTGCGCAGCGGCGTGATCGGCATGATGGGCACGTTCATCGACACCATCGTCGTGTGCTCGATGACGGGCCTGGCCGTCGTCGTGTCAGGCGTCTGGACGTCGGGCAAGAGCGGCGTCGAGCTCACGCAGCTCGCCTTCGATGCCGGCATCCCGGGCTACGGCGGCCCCATCGTCGCGGCGTCGCTGGCGCTGTTTGCCGGCACCACGATTCTGGGCTGGGCCTATTACGGCGAACGCTGCTGGCAGTTCCTCGTCGGCACCTGGGTCATCACGCCCTATCGAGTGCTGTGGTGTATCGCCGTGTACTTCGGCGCAACGACGCAGCTCGACTTCGCGTGGACGCTGGCCGATACGCTCAACGCGCTGATGGCGATCCCGAACCTCATTGCGCTGCTGGCATTGTCGCCCGTGATCGTGCAGCTGACCCGGGAGCGCCTCGACGCCGTCAAAGACAAGTCGGCACTGCTCGCTAGGTCCGAGGCTGCGTGAGCAGCTGATCGAAGTCCCGTCGCATCAGGCTGGCATCGGCGGCAACGCCGGTGAACAGTTCGAACGCGTAGGCAGCCTGGTACACCGCCATGCTGCTGCCGTCGACCGTCCTGCAGCCGAGTTGCCGCGCTACGCGTAGCAACTCGGTTTCGATCGGGAAATAGACGATCTCGGCGATCCACAGTGACGCCCGCAGCAGCTCGGGTGGTAACGGCAGGCCAGGATGTTTCGCCATTCCCGTCGGCGTCGCGTGGATCAGCCCGTCGGCTCGCGCCATCTCCGCTACGAGGTCGCGAGCCACGACGCTGCGTCCCTGCCCGAAGCGCGCGCACAGCAGCGCCGCCAGCGCCGCCGCCTTTCGCACGTCCGGATCGGACAGCACCAGGCACCTCACCCCTTCGCCGAGCGAAGCGTGGGCCACCGCCGCACCTGCCCCGCCTGCACCCAGTTGTACTACCCGATCGCGGGGAGCTTCGGCGAGCCCCGTGCGCAGGCTCATCGCAAACCCGGAGCAATCCGTGTTGTGTCCGATGCGCCGTCCTGACTGAAACACCACCGTGTTCACTGCGCCAATCGCCCGCGCGTCGTCAGACAGTTCATCCAGATACTGGATCACCGCCTGTTTGCACGGGTACGTGATGTTGAGGCCACTGAACCCTTCCCGTTGCGCCTCGTCGAGCAATCCGGGCAATGCCTCGACGCCCACTCCCAGCACGTCGAGGTCGATCTTGCGGTAAACATAGCGGAACCCGTGCCTCGCCCCTTCCCGCTCATGCATCGCGGGCGTGAGCGACGCCTGGATGCCGGCGCCGATCAGCCCGACCAGGAACGGGCGAGCCTCGCTCATTGCGCTGGCGCGGCAACGTCCCGCACGGGAATCGGTACGTTGCACAGCTCCACATGGCCCGGGTCGTACTGGAACCATTCCTCCTGGCGATGGCGCCGCGAATCCACGAGTGCGGCGAAGGTCGGCGTGTCGGTACGCATCACTTCGAGCTTCACTCGCTGTGCTTCGGGTACATCCGCCGCGACCTTGATCGACTTGATCAGGATACGCTCGGACGGCTGCTCGTAGAACCCGAGCGGACCGGTGCCGCGCGGCAAGGTGGTGAAGAACTCGATGCCGCGCACCACTCTTCCGAACAGCGTGACATTGCGGTCGAGCTGCCGGGGCGCATGGCCGATCACGGCGTAGAGTTCTGTACCGCCGCCGCTGTCCGGCGCGGTGTCACGCCCGACGCCAACCATGCTGTAACAGTGCGCCAGCCACGCGAGACCCGACTTCGGGTCCCGCCCCATCGGGAAACCGCCGGAGAAGCCGACTTCCGCCGCGTACCCGTCGACACTGTCGAGCTTCGTGAACGGCAGGTCGGCCGGTGCCGTGATCGCGAACTCTGCCGCCAAGTTGCGGGCCGCCGCCTTGATCGCGCGCCGGCCATCGGCATCGCCCCACTGGACGACGTAGTTCTCCTGGGTGCGCATGATGGAGAGCCCGTCGAAGTAGCCCTCGCGGACCAGCGCCTTGATGTTGGCGACGTGGTTGGGCGCGAAGGCCGGGGCCATGTCGATGATGACCCGGCCCTTCTCGAGGTCCATATACAAGGTGTTCTCGGGGTCGAGCGGGCGCCAGTCGCCGGGCTGGGATTCCGCAAGCACCGTCCCCATGTCCTTGACCTGCGCAGGCGCCGCGGCGACGGTCGGGACCGGCGGTTCCGCGGGCTTGCAGGCGCCGAGGCCCAACGCAGTGGCGACGAGTGCGGCACCGGTAACTCCATGACGGAACAAGGATTGCATTGGCGTGTGACTCCCGGCTGCAAGAGGTGGACGCCGCACGCTAACGGAGTCATGGGGCTGCTGGCAATTTCTGGCTGAAATCGGTAAATCTCCACCATGCCCCTGACCGCCTTCCACCCCGCCGTCGCCCGCTGGTTCTCGGCCACATTCCCGGGAGCAACCGAGCCGCAGCGCGACGCCTGGCCCGCCATCAAGGCCGGCCGCCACGTGCTGATCGCCGCGCCGACGGGGTCCGGCAAGACGTTATCCGCCTTCCTCGCCGCGCTCGATGATCTGGTGCAACAAGGGGTTGCCGGCTCGCTGGCGGACACCACGCAGGTCGTCTACGTGTCGCCGCTCAAGGCGCTGTCGAACGACATCCACAAAAACCTCGAAGAACCGGTCGCCGGCATCCGGGCCGAACTCGACAAGGACGGCGCACCTGCGTTCGAGATCCGCGCGATGGTCCGCACCGGCGATACCGCGCAGGCCGACCGCGTCGCCATGCGCAAGCGCGCGCCCCATATCCTGGTGACGACACCGGAGTCGCTGTACTTGCTGCTCACCAGCGAGTCGGGCCGCAAGATGCTGTCGACCGTCCGCTCGGTGATCGTCGATGAAATCCACGCCGTCGCCGGCACCAAGCGCGGCTCGCACCTGGCTTTGTCGCTGGAGCGGCTCGCGGCGCTGACGCCCACTCCCCCGCAACGCATCGGCCTGTCGGCGACCCAGAAGCCGATCGAAGCTGTTGCCAGCTTCCTGACCGGACAGCGCCGCCAGCAGGACATCGACGACGCCTGCGTCATCGTCAACAGCGGCCATGTCCGCGCCCGCGATCTCGCGCTCGTACTGCCCGACGCCCCGCTCGAGACGGTGATGTCGAACGACATCTGGCAGACGCTGTACGACAAGCTCGCGCAGCTCATCACCGAGCACAAGACCACGCTCGTCTTCGCCAACACGCGCCGCATGGTCGAGCGCGTAACGCGGCACCTGAGCGAGCGGCTCGGGGAGGAGCACGTCGCCGCCCACCATGGCAGCCTGTCGAAGGAGAAGCGCCTCGACGCCGAGCAACGGCTCAAGAAGGGTGAGCTGAAGGCCCTGGTCGCCACCGCCTCGCTCGAACTCGGCATCGATATCGGCGACGTCGACCTCGCCTGCCAGCTCGGCAGTCCGCGCGCGATCTCGACGTTCCTGCAGCGGGTCGGCCGGGCGAATCATTCCGTCGGCGGCTTACCCAAGGGCCGCTTGTTCCCGCTGACCCGCGACGAACTCGTGGAGTGTGCCGCGCTGCTGCAAGCCGTCAAGCGCGGCGAGCTGGACCGCCTGATCCTGCCACCGCAGCCGCTCGACGTGCTGGCCCAGCAGATCGTCGCCGAGGTTGCCTCTCGCGAGTACGACGAGGACGAGCTGTTCGCGCTCGTCACCGGCGCGTGGCCGTACCGGAACCTCAAGCGCGAGGAGTTCGATGCTGTCATCCGCATGCTGTCGGAGGGCTTCAGCACGCGAAGGGGACGCCAGAGCAGCTACCTGCACCGCGATGCCGTCAATCGCAAGCTGCGGGCCCGTCGTGGCGCGCGGCTGACCGCGATCACCTGCGGCGGAGCGATTCCCGATAACGCGGACTACCAGGTGATCCTCGACCCTGCCGGGCTGTTCGTCGGCACGTTGAACGAAGACTTCGCCATCGAGAGCAACGCCGGCGACGTCTTCCAGCTGGGCAACAGCTCGTACCGGATCCTGCGGGTCGAGAGCGGCAAGGTCCGCGTCGAGGACGCGCATGGCTTGCCGCCCAGCATCCCGTTCTGGCTGGGTGAAGCGCCCGCACGAACGGATGAACTGTCTTCAGCCGTCTCACGCCTACGCGCCGACGTCGACGCCGCATTGCCGACCGTGGACGTCGCGCGCCTCAAGGCAGCGGTGGATCAACTCGTTGACGACGGCCTCGCCCGCCCTGCCGCGGAACAGATCGTGGAATACCTCGGGGCCTCCAAGGCGATGCTCGGCGTGCTGCCGGTGCAGGGGACGCTGGTCTTCGAGCGATTCTTCGATGAAGCCGGCGGCATGCAGCTGGTCGTGCATTCGCCGTTCGGCGGTCGCGTCAACCGCGCGTTCGGGCTGGCCCTGCGCAAGCGCTTCTGCCGCACGTTCAATTTCGAATTGCAGGCCGCCGCCACCGAGGACGCCATCGTGCTGTCGCTCGGTGAAACGCACAGCTTCCCACTCGAAGAAGTCGCGCGGTACCTGAACAGCCACTCGGTCGAGAACGTACTGATTCAAGCGGTCCTCGACTCGCCGCTGTTCACGACGCGCTGGCGCTGGAACGCGAGCATTTCGCTCGCCGTGCGCCGCTCCCGCGCCGGCAAGCGGACGCCCGCACCGTTGCAGCGGATGGCCGCCGAGGACCTTGTGGCCACCGTGTTCCCGGACCAGCTGGCGTGCCTCGAAAACATCGTCGGCGAACGGGAGATTCCCGATCACCCGCTGGTCCAGCAGACGCTGTACGACTGCCTGCATGAAGCCATGGACATCGATGGGCTGATCACGCTGCTGAAGGGTGTCGAGAGCGGTGCCGTGCGGGTAGTCGCCCGCGACCTGCCCCATCCGTCGCCGCTGGCACAGGATGTCCTGAACGCGAAGCCCTACGCCTTCCTCGACGATGCGCCCCTCGAAGAGCGACGCACGCAGGCCGTGGCCTCGCGCCGTTGGCTCGACGCGTCCACCGCCCAGGAATTCGGGCAGCTCGATCCGCTAGCCATCCAGACGGTCCGCGACGAAGCGTGGCCGGCGGTCGAGAATGCCGATGAATTGCACGACGCACTGATCCTGCTGGGTGTGGTCCCCGAAGTTGAAGGCGAACGTCACGGCTGGCAGAGCGAATTCGCCAAGCTCGTCGAGGATCGTCGGGCCGTGCGTCTATTCGCAGGCGAGCACGCCTTCTGGGTGGCAGCCGAGCAGTTACCACTCGCGCAGGCGATCTACGCAGACAGCCGGACAGAGCGGCAGATCCGCGTCCCCGCCGACTACGCAGCGCGGCAGTGGTCCATCGAGGATGCGCTGGTCGAACTGATTCGCGGCAGACTACAGGCCTGTGGCCCCACGACCGCGACAGCGTTGGCGTCGCTCTACGTCCTGCCATCGAGCGCCATCGACGCCGCGCTGCTCAAGCTGGAGAGTGAAGGCTTCGTCATGCGCGGGCAGTTCTCTGCGGGCACCACGGAGCTCGAATGGTGCGAACGCCGCCTGCTCGCCCGCATCCATCGCTACACGATCAAGACCCTGCGCGCCGAGATCGAGCCGGTCACCGCCGCCGACTTCATGCGTTTCCTTCTCGACCACCACGGCGTCACCCGCGAACCGCGACCGCAGGGCGCGCAGGCCCTGGCCACGATCATCGAGCAGCTGGAAGGCTTCGAAGTCCCGGCCGCTGCCTGGGAATCCGATGTGCTGCCCGCCCGCATGGAAGAGTACGACCCGAACTGGCTCGACAGCCTGTGCCTGTCGGGACGTTCGCTGTGGGTCCGCCTGACGCGACCGAAGTCCGCAACCGCAGGCCCCGTGCGTTCGACGCCGATGGCACTGCTGACCCGCAAGCACCTGCCGCTGTGGAAGGCCGTCGCCGCAACGGATGCGGAGCCACCGCAGCTCTCCTCGTCCGCGCAGGCGCTCAAGGAGCAGCTGGAGAAATCAGGCGCGTCGTTCTTCGACGAACTCGCCGCGCAGGCCGGCCTGCTCGCGAGCCAGGCCGAGACTGCGCTCGGTGAACTCGTCGCAGCGGGCCTCGTCAGCTCCGACAGCTTCAGCGGCCTGCGTGCGTTGTTGTTGCCCCAAGAGCGCAAACGGCGCATGGCCGCCCGCGGCCGACGCATCGCGCTGTTCGGTCTGGAAGACGCCGGCCGTTGGAGCCTGGCTCATCGCCCCGCACCAGCGGTCGACACCGACGCCGTCGAACAGATCGCGATGACACTGCTGAAGCGCTACGGCGTCGTCTGCAAGAAACTGCTCACCCGCGAAGCTGAGTGGCTGCCACCGTGGTATGAAATCCTGAAGGTGTATCGCAAGCTGGAAGCCCAAGGTCATCTGCGCGGCGGCCGTTTCATCGCCGGCGTCACCGGCGAGCAGTATGCATTGCCAGAAGTGATCGCGAGACTGCGCGCCCTCCGCCGCGAAACTGCCACGGGCAAACTGGTGTCCCTGTCTGCCGCCGATCCGCTGAACCTCGTGGGCATCCTCACCCCCGGCGCCCGCGTCCCGGCCCTCACCAGCAACCGCATCCTGCTGAAGGACGGCGTCCCCGTCGCGACCTACGCCGGTGGCCAGACAAACTTCCTCACGCCCCTGGAACCCGACGCCGAGTGGACAGCGAGGAACGCGCTGCTGCACAAGAGGATGACGGCGGGTTCCATGCAGACAAATTGATGCGCTTCGCCGCAGTCATCGCCGCAATTCCGCTGCTGATTGCTCCGCCGCTACGCGCTGCAGATTCCGCAACGCACGTCCAGTCCCAACGTTCTCCAACTGCACCTCCCATTCCGCGCTCCCAGCCACTCCCTGCAGTGATGCTGCCTTTCGTGGCCTGCGATCGCGTACCCCAGCCGCCAAGTTATCCTGCCTTCGCACTGGCGAGGGGCCAGCAGGGCGCAGTCAGGTTGCGGATCTTTGTAGCAGTGACCGGAAAGATCAGCGAGGCATTGGTGTTCCAATCGAGCGGCTCGGCACCGCTTGATGAGGCGGCTATTGCAAGCACACGAACCTGGATGCTGGAACCAGGGCGTCAGGGGACTCGTCCAATCGGAATGTGGACGGAAGCCCTCGTGTCATTCCGGATTCTCTCGGGCACGGCGGGCACGAGCAAGGTCGACGTAGAGTTCCCGGGGTCCGCCGACATCCACCGTTGCTTGGCGCAGCATCCGCCGGCGCGAAGGAACAAGCGCTCCCCTCCGAGCCGGCAACCAGACGGGGTGTACGTTGGGTGGATACCCTTTCACACACCACGGCTCCATGTCGCGGGCAGTTTGCACCTTGACGCTGGCACTGGCGCTGCGCGAGGTGCGGAGCGGACATGACCTCCACGTACTTGGTGACAGCTCGTGGCGGGCACCATCAATAGCCGTCCCAACTGACGTCTATTGTCGGAAAGACCCAACGTTCACCCCGGCTGGGTGACGGCTCTCCGAAATCTGAGGCGCCCCGCGCCGCGTTCACACCGCCTTTTTCAGGAACTCCATCATGCGGCGGTTGGATTCCTTCGCGGCATCCATCTGCGGCATCTTGATGAAGTCATGCGGCATCCCGTACGAGCTGTCGAGCTGGAAATCCTTGCGAAGCTCCATGAGCTTCACGGCGAACCGCAGGCACGGCAGTCCGGCGTTCACATCCGCGCTGCCGGCTTCAATGTAAATGGGCGGCAAGGGCGTCTGCGGCGTGAGCTTCGCCAGCATCGCGTCGGCTTCCGGACCATTCATCTGGCCGTCCACGCAGATGAAGGCACGATAACGCGCACCGGCCGGGTCGTTCAGGTGGCGCATCATCACGTCGAACGCCATGCGGCCGCCCGCCGAGTCGCCGCCAATGACCATCCTGTCCACGTTGCCCTTGAGTTCGCGGGCGTTGTCTTTCGCCCAGCGGATCGCAAAATTCATGTCATCGACCTGGTCTTCGTATGTGGACTCCGGCTGCAGCCGGTAGTCCGGAAAGATCACGACGAAGCCGTACGACGTCATCAGCCGGATCCAGTTCTCGTACTCCTTCGGATGCCCGGCACGGAGACCGTGACCATGGGCATGCACCAGCATCGGAAAGGGTCCCGCGCCTTTCGGCACCGACACCGCCGCCGTCAGGTTCGGCCGCAGCACGCGCTCGGCCTGGAACGAGGCCACCGCGGCACCGACAAAATTGGGCGGAGAAATGTAGTTGTCATCGATGTCCGCCATCACCTTGCGGTACAGGGGCACATTCGCGAGCGGACTCCCTGGCCCGCCGGCGGCAAACCCGGTCTGCACCGTCGTGTTGTAGGCATTGATGATCGCCTGGTCTTTTTCTGAAATGATTGCCACTTTGCGGTCCCCTTCATGATTGTCGACTATCGCGATCAGCGGATTGCCGTGGGCACCATAAGACTGGCGGGACCCCAAGGCAAGCCCGGCAGCGACAGGCCTCGGTTGACTGGCACTCCCCGTGCGAGAATGCCCGGATGGAACTGCGCCTGAAACTCTGCGACGTCTCCGCCTGCGAGGCCATGTGCTGCCACGACGGTGTGTATCTCGACGAGGGCGAGGAGCGGCGACTGCGTGTACTCGTGGAGCGCACGCCGGCGCTGCGGGCAAAGCTTCCGGCCGAGTACGTTGTCGATGCGGTGGTGGATGGCGAGCTGGTCGGTCGAAAGACTGCGGTTCGGCCGCACGACTACCGCAATCCGCAATGGCCTGCGCATTTCCCGCGCACGCGCTGCGTGTTCGCCGATGACGCGGGGTTGTGTGAACTGCAGAAGCTAGGGCTCGAACGGCACGCCAAGCCCTGGCACTACAAGCCGTTCACGTGCTGGATGTTCCCGCTCGGGATCGACGTCGACACGGGCGCCGTCGTGCAGCCCGAGATCATGCTGAACGAAGGCCTTCAGCCGGAATCGGGCGACCTCGGGTTTGAATCCGTGACGCCCTGTGGCCGCCACGACCCGCAGGGCGAGCCGTGGTACCTGACGCTCGCGGACGAACTCGCGCACTACGACGCCGTGCGCGAGCTCCCCGACTTCGGTTCGATTGCCGAAGACAACCCCACGCTCAAGATCTAAGCGCGGCCAGCACCTCGTCGAGCATCTTCTTCGCATCGCCGAACAGCATCCGGTTGTTCTCCTTGTAGAACAGCGGATTGTCGACGCCGGCATAGCCCGAGGCCATGCTGCGCTTCATGACGATGGTGGTCTGTGCCTTCCAGACTTCGAGCACCGGCATGCCGGCGATCGGGCTGCCCGGATCGTCCTGCGCGCTCGGGTTCACGATGTCGTTGGCGCCGATGACCATCACGACGCTGGTGTCAGGGAAGTCCTCGTTGATCTCGTCCATCTCCATGACGATGTCGTAGGGGACCTTGGCCTCGGCGAGCAACACATTCATGTGACCGGGCATGCGGCCCGCGACCGGGTGGATCGCAAAGCGCACGTTCTTGCCACGCTCGCGCAGCGTCTTGGTGATCTCGTACACCGTGTGCTGCGCCTGTGCCACGGCCATGCCGTAACCCGGGACGATGATGACGCTGCTCGCGTCCTTGAGCAGCTCGGCCGTCTCGAGCGCGCTCACCGAAGTGACCTCGCCCACCGGTGCCGCGGGGCCGCCTGCCGCCTTGGGCGCACCGCCGTCGCTGCCGAAGCCGCCGGCGATCACGCTCAAGAATTGCCGGTTCATGGCGCGGCACATGATGTAGCTCAGGATCGCGCCGCTCGAGCCGACGAGTGCGCCGGTGACGATCAGCAGGTCGTTCGACAGCATGAAGCCTGTCGCCGCTGCCGCCCAGCCCGAGTAGCTGTTGAGCATCGAGACCACGACGGGCATGTCGGCGCCACCGATGGCCATGACCATGTGCACGCCGAACAGCAGTGCGAGCACCGTCATGATGATCAGCGGCATCATGCCGGCATCGATCGAGTCGGCCGCGAGGAACCGCTGACCGAGCACCAGTACCGCGACGAGCAGAATCAGGTTCAGCCAGTGGCGCCCGGGCAGCAGCAACGGCTTGCCGCCGATCTTGCCCGAGAGCTTGCCGAAGGCGATCACCGAGCCGGACAGCGTGACCGCGCCGATCAGCACGCCCAGGTACACCTCGGCATGGTGGATGCCCACTTCCGCCGGACTCATCCCGGCCGCCGCGGTCGGGTCGATGTAGCTCGCGTAGCCCACGACCGTCGCCACGAGGCCGACGAGGCTGTGCATGAAGGCCACGAGCTCGGGCATCTGCGTCATCTGCACGGTGCGCGCGAGATACAGGCCGATGCCGCCGCCGACCACGAGGGCCACGAGGATCCAGCCGAGGCCGGCCGTGGTGACTTGCGGGCCGAACACGGTCGCGAGCACCGCGAGGGCCATGCCGATCATGCCGTAGAGGTTGCCGCGCCGGGAGGACTCGGGGTTCGAGAGGCCACCGAGGCTCAGGATGAAGAGGATGATCGCGCCGATATACGCGACGGAGGTGATGCTGGATGACATTCTTGTTGTTCTCCGTTACTTGCGGAACATCGCGAGCATGCGGCGCGTGACCGCAAAGCCGCCGAACATGTTGACGGCCGTGAGCGCGATGCCGGCCACTGCGAGCCAGCGGATCAGCGCATCCGGCCGTGCCCCCTCGCCCAGCACGGATTCCACCGCCGGCGGCGCGATCTGCACGAGCGCGCCAATGACGATGATGCTGCTAATCGCGTTGGTGACGCTCATCAACGGCGTGTGCAGCGACGGCGTGACATTCCACACGACCATGTAGCCGACGAAGCAGGCGAGCACGAACACGGTGAAGTGACCGAGGAACGCGGCCGGCGCGTAGGCACCGATCAGCAGGAACAGGATCGCCGCCACGCCGAACATCGCCGCTGTCTTGCCGGCCGAGGCCGGCTCGCCGCCGCCCCCGTGGCCGTGACCCTTCTTCTGCGCCGGCGGTGCCGCAGCAGCGGCTTTGGCAGGCGTTGAGCTCGGAGGCGCCGCCGACAGCTTCGGTGCCGGAGGTGGCCACGTGACTTCGCCGGCCTTGACCACTGTCGCGCCACGCAGGACCTCGTCCTCCATGTTGACGTTGATCTGGCCGTCCTTGGTCTTGCACAGCTCTTCGGTCAGCCGCAGCAGGTTGGTTGCATACAGGTTGCTGGACTGGCGCGGCAGGCGACTCGGCAGGTCGGAGTAGCCGATGATGATCACGCCGTACTTCGTGACGATCTTGCCGGGCTCGGTGAGCTCGCAGTTGCCGCCCTGTTCGGAAGCCATGTCGACGATCACGCTGCCGGGCTTCATCGACTGCACCATCTCGGCAGTGATGAGCTTCGGCGCGGGCTTGCCCGGGATCAGGGCCGTCGTGATGATGATGTCGACTTCCTTGGCCTGCTTCGCGAAGGTCTCGCGCTGCGCCTTCTGGAAGCCTTCGCTCATTACCTTGGCGTAGCCGCCGACGCCGCTGCCCTCCTCTACGTAGTCGACCGGCACGAACTCGCCACCGAGCGACTTGATCTGGTCGGCGACCTCCGGACGGGTGTCGTTGGCGCGGACGATCGCGCCGAGGCCCGATGCGGCACCGATGGCCGCTAGGCCCGCGACGCCGGCGCCGATCACGAACACCTTGGCAGGCGGCACCTTGCCGGCAGCCGTGATCTGGCCCGTGAAGAAGCGACCGAAGGCATGCGCGGCCTCGATAACGGCGCGGTAGCCGCCGATGTTCGCCATCGACGAGAGCGCATCCAGCTTCTGCGCCCGCGAAATGCGCGGCACGCTGTCCATCGAGATCACGGTGGCCTTCTTCTCGGCCATCGCCTTGAGCAGCTCGGGGTTCTGGCCGGCCCAGATGAAGCTCACCAGGGTCTGGCCCTCGCGCAGATGCGCGACTTCCTCGGCATTCGGGGCGCGCACCTTGAAAACGATATCAGCCTGCGCCCAGACACTCGCGGCGTCCGGGGCGATCGTGGCGCCGGCGGCCTGATAGGCGGCATCACCGATGGTGGCCCCCTCGCCCGCACCCGCCTCGACGACCACCGAAAAGCCCAGCTTGCAGAGCTTTTCGACTACGTCGGGCACGGTCGCGACGCGCTTTTCGCCGGGGTACAGTTCCTTGGGGATACCGATCAGCTGGGCCATGGTGGGAGTCCTGCCTCTTATGGTTTCAACCGCGCAACTTTCCAACTATGGCATATCGACATGCCGGGCGTCAGCAGGTCAGAAGGTCCTGAGCCCTGACCCGGGTCTGCGACGACCGCCAAACGGCGCCGGTGCACGGGCACGGCGACGAATGCGCTGCAACACAGGCGTTTGGGTACGCGCAAGTCGTCCAATGCAAAGACCTTGCAAAGCTGCAGAGCGGGAAATCGGCTTAGGATAAACTGGCAACAAATATCAAGGGTTCCGATTCGGTCGGGCGGAACCTGCTGACGAGGGGATCACTGATGGTTTCAATCAGCCGAGCTGCCGGCGCGTTGCGCGCCGTGGCGAATACCTGCCTTCTTCCGTCCTCGCTAGGCTCCGGCCTGGCGATGGCCCTCGCCTTCGCAGTGGCGGGAACGGCAAGCGCCGCGCAGCCGCAAGCGGCGCTCGGCGAACCCGTCAATCGCTACGCGTCGGGCGCCAACATCTATGGCCTGCTCGAGGACGGCGAGATTCACCCGTGGCACGTCAAGGGCAAGGTCTGGCTCATGGCCGGGCAGCCGGGCGAATCCAATGTCGTAGTGCTGGTGGGTGACGAGGGCGTCCTCGTCGTCGACACCGGTGCAAAGTCGATGGCACCCAAGCTGCTCGAGAAGATCCGGCAACTGGCCGAGCAGCAGGATGGCGCACAGCAGGCGGTCCGGCTGATCGTCAATACGAACGGCCTTGGCGATCACATTGGCGGCAATGAAACACTCCGTGAGGGCGGCCGGCGGATCATCGCCGGTGAGGAAGCAGCGGCCGCGAATGCCTTCAGCGGCGGTGGCGCTGCGATCTGGGCACACCAGAATGTCCTTTCGCGCCTCGTGGACGAAACCGCGGCGGGCGGCCCGAATGCCCCATCGGAAGCGCAGTGGCCCTCCGATGCAGTGGACCAGGATGTCTACGGCATGGTCTTCACCAATGAAGCCGTGCAGATGCACCACATGCGCAAGTCGACCACCGATGGCCAGCTGATGGTGCTGTTCCGTCAGTCCGATGTCATCGCGGCAGGCGATGTGCTCAACATGACGAGCTATCCGCTCATCGACGTCGCCCGCGGCGGCACGATCGACGGCGAACTGATCGCGCTCAACAGGCTGATCGACATGATCGTGCCGGACGACCAGGTGTCCGGCGGCACCGTCGTGATCCCGGGCCATGGCCGGCTGACGGATCTCGGTGACGTCGCGCGCTACACCGTCATGGTCACCACCATCCGCAACCGCGTGCAGTTCTACAAGAACCAGGGCAAGTCGCTCGACCAGGTACTCGCACTCAACCCCAGTGCCGAGTACGACGAGCGCTGGAGCGCCAAGGGCGGACCGGGATCGGCACGTGAATTCCTGACGGCGGTCTACAACACGTTGCCGCGCAAGGGGCCGACCTTCTTCACGATGGAAACGATCACCACCGTACCGGCCACGGGCCCGGAAGCCGCCAAGCGGCGCTTCTGAAGACGCGCACTCGGCGCAACCGCGAACCTCCATCGCAAGATTCATTCGGAGAGATGTCCATGAGCCTTCGTCCGATCGCCTGTTCTGCCCTCGCGGCAGCAGCACTCCTTCTCAGCCAGGCAGGACTCGCGGGCGCGCCCCCTGCACCGCCGCCCGAAGCGCAGAAGGCCGCGTTGATCGACCTGACCGGGAACTGGGTTTCCGTGACCGGCCAGGACTGGCGGTATCGCATGATCACGCCGGCGAAGGGCGACTATCGCGGCGTGCCGCTCAACGCTGCGGGACGGAAGATCGCGGACGAGTTCGATCCCGCGAAGTACGGCGGCGACAAGTACCAGACTTCCGCGATCATCGACTGTCGCGCCTATGGCGGCGCCTCGCTGCTCCGCATGCCCACGCGCCTGCGCATCAACTGGGCCGACGCCAACACGCTCAAGATCGAAAGCGACTGGGGCGAGCAGACCCGCATGCTGAACTTCATTCCCAACCGTCCGTTCGCCGATGGCTACCAGCCGCTTCCCATGCAGGCCCAGGCCGCAGCGGCAGGCAAGACACCGTCACTGCAGGGCTACTCGGTGGCATTCTGGGAACAGCCCTATCGCTATACCGCGAGCGCGTTCGACCGCGGTCCGCGCGGCGGCGGCGGCCTCGGGGCCTTGACCGCGGGGGCACAGCAGCCCGGCGGAAACCTGGCCGTCGTAACCACGGCGCTGACGCCTGGCTGGCTTCGCCGCAACGGCGTCCCCTACAGCGAAAAGACCACTGTGACCGAGAGATTCCAGACCTTCACGGATCCGACCGGCGCGCAGTGGATCAACGTGACGATCGAGGTCTACGACCCCGTCTATCTCACCACTCCCTTCATCACCACCGGCGACTTCATGAAGGAACCGGATGGCGCGAAGTGGGCACCCCATTCCTGCAAGGCCGCGTAGAACTGAAGAAGAAGGCCAAAGACATGAATACGCCCTCGCTCAAGACAAACTTCCTGCGGCTCCTTGCAGCGTGCGCGGCAGTGTCGGCCGCACTGGTTGCCCAGCCCGCCGCAGCCCAATCGCTCGTCGACGGCTACTGGAACCCGTTGCTGCATCAGGACGGCTGGGCTTACGCCGGTGGTCCCGACCAGGCGGACTTTGCAGGCATGCCGATCACCCCCGCCGCGCTGACGGTGGCGTACACGTGGGATCCGGGACAGGCGATGCTGACATCACTGCAATGCGCGCCCTTCAATGCGCTCTATGGCCCGCGATCGCTCAGCGTCCTGCGCATCTGGGAGACGCGCGATCCGTACACGAACCAGCAAGCCACCATCGAAACGCAAATGGGCTTCGCCGCCCTGCACCGCAAGTTCCAGATGTCGCCGCACACGGCTCCTCCGCCCTGGACGCAGCACAGCTGGGAGGGCTACTCGACGGGCAAGTGGGTAGGCAACGTGCTGTGGGTCCACACCGAGAAGCTCAAGGCCTACTCGACGCGCGTCGGCCAGCCCTTCAGTGACAAGGCGACAATGGATGAACGCTTCTTCCGCTATGGCGATGTCCTGGTCGACATCATGATGATCTCCGATCCGCAGTACATCTCGCGGCCGTGGATCTACAGCAAGCTGTACTACCGCGCACCCAACGGCAACATCGATCCGTATCCGTGCACGGCCAGCGAACAGATCAAGCGCCCCAAGGGAACGATCCCGATGCACATGCCCGGCCACATCGAAGTCGATGGTCCCGTGCGCAACGGCATTCCGCTCGAAGCCGCTCGCGGTGGCGAGAAGACCATGTATCCCGAGTACCAGGACTACATGAAGACGCTGCCCGCGAATCCCCCGCTATCCCAGGTCCTCAAGGACCAGCTCAAGGCCGCCGAGGAAGCAGCGAAGTTGCAGCAGTAGCGAGGGAGCGGCGACTTCGAGTTACGAGCGGAGGGATTCGGTCGCAGGGTGGACAGTGGGGATTCAGCTACAGCAGAATCGGCTGACGACGGGATTATCGCAGGCAAACGGATGCGTATCGCAGCGACCTTCGCCAGCGTTGCACTGCTTCTCGGCACCTCGGCAAGCGGTGCGGAGTCCGTCACGCCGTCTCAGTTTCCTCGTCCCCGGGTCGCGCCGCCCATCCCGCGTCCCCAGCCTGCTCCGGTCTGGACGCTGCCCTTCCCCGCTTGCGATCGCATTCCGCAGACGCCTCGCTACCCCGCCCTTGCACTGGCGAGGGGCGAACAAGGTGCGGTTGTAATGTGGATCTTTGTGGCAGCCACCGGACGGATCAGCGAGGCACTAGTCTCCCAGTCAAGCGGGTCTACGCGGCTTGATGGCGCAGCCGTCGCGAGCACGCAAACTTGGATCCTTGAACCCGGCCGTCAGGGGACAAGTCCAACCGGAATGTGGACGCAAGCCGTCGTGTCATTCCGGATCCTGTCGGGCGAACCCGACTCCGCCAAAGTGGAGGTCCAGTTTCCGAAGGCCGCCGACATCAACCGCTGCCTGGCTTGATCAGCCCTTCTTCCGCACCGTCATCGCATCGTTGAAGCGATCGAGCGCGGCAAGGTCCTCCCCTCGCCGCAGCGCCGCGAAGAAAGCATCGTAGTGCGCACGCACTACGTCCAGCAGCCGAACCCAGTTGACCGAGAGCACCTTGCCACCCGGCAGGAAGTCGAAATCGGGAAACGATCCGGGTTCGCTGTGCACGAACGCCGGGGCGAACAACTTCCCGCGCAGCAGCCCACCCCGGACGAGCCGCGCAAATGCCTCTCGCGCCTCCGGCGACGAAGTCGGCAACACCTGCTCCAGCCCGCCAATCAGCGCAGCGCGATCCTCCGCCCCCGCACCGCCACCCGAGCTATAGAAATGAATCGTCTCGAAGTACTGCGCCAGCAACAGCAACACCGGCACCCCGCCATTCCGGTCCGCCGCCAGCGCCGCCGCCGGCTTCAGGATCCAGCCCTCCAGCTGGTCCGCCGCCGCATCAATGTCGGAACAAACGCCGAAGTTCCAGTCTTCAATCGAGAATCGAGGACTCAGTTGCATGTCAGCGAATCACTCCGTAATGCGAACGCTGCAGAATTATCCCAGTTTCCCGGCCCGGCACCAGGCAAGCGCCGCCTCCCCCTCCGAGCCGGCACCCGGACGGGGTGTACATTTGGTCCAGTCGCTGTCACTCACCACTGATGCCATAGCGCAGCCGCATGGCAGCTTAACGATGGCAATGGTTTAGCGTGGGGTGCGGAGCGGAGATGGCGTGGATTCGAGCGCTGACAGCTCGTGGCGGGCACCCTCGAAAGCCGTACCGATGGCGTCGCGAGTGCCAGGACCAAACGTTCAACCCGGCCGGGGGACGGCTCTCAGGGCATGAACACGTTCTGGAGCCAGCGCACAGAAGGGCGCCGGCTCTCCGAGAATCCGTCCTAATCGAACGGATGTCTCTGAATAATCGTCTCCACCCGATCCGGCCCGGTGGAGATGATGGCGATCGGCGCGCCCACGAGCTCTTCAAGCCGCTTGAGATAGGTCTGCGCATTCTTCGGCAGCTTGTCGAAGGACTGCACACCGACGGTGCTTTCGTTCCAGCCCGGATGGTCTTCATAGATCGGCTCGCAGATCGCGAGCGCTTCGGCGCCGACGGGCAGGATGTCCCGCACTTCGCCATTGATGCGATAGCCCGAGGCGACGCGCACTGTCTCGAGGCCATCAAGGACATCCAGCTTCGTGAAGCAGATGCCGGAAACACCACTCAACTGCACGGCACGCTTCAACGCGGCAGCATCGAACCAGCCGCAACGCCGCGGACGGCCCGTGACCGAGCCGAATTCATTGCCCTTCACGCGCAGATGCTCGCCGATCTTGTCATTGAGCTCCGTCGGGAACGGACCCGCGCCCACTCGCGTGGCATACGCCTTCGCGACACCGAGAACATAGTTCAGTGATTGCGGACCGACACCCGCCCCTGCCGATGCCTGACCGGCGACGCAGTTGCTGGACGTCACGAACGGATACGTGCCGTGGTCGATGTCGAGCAACGCGGCCTGTGCGCCTTCGAACAGCAGCTGCTTGCCTTCGCGCATCATCGCATTGATCTCGGCCGACACGTCGGCGACCATCGGCTTCAGCTTCTCGGCAAACACCAGCGTCTCATCGAGCGTCTTCTGGAAGTCGACAGGCGCCACCTTGAAGTAGTGCTCAAGGACGAAGTTGTGGTACTCGAGCACTTCGGCCAGCTTCGTCGCAAAACGTTCCGGGAAGTACAGGTCCTGCACGCGGATCGCGCGACGCGCGACCTTGTCCTCATAGGCCGGACCAATGCCACGACCGGTGGTGCCGATCTTGGCTTCGCCCTTCGCGACTTCGCGAGCCTGGTCGAGTGCGACGTGGTACGGCAGGATCAGCGGGCAGGCTTCGGAGACACGCAGGCGCGTCCGCACTTCGAGTCCGGCGCGTTCCAGCTCGGCGATTTCCTCAAGCAAGGCCTTCGGGCTCAAGACCACGCCGTTGCCGATGTAGCACTTCACGTGCCCATGCAGGATGCCGGACGGAATCAACCGCAGGATGGTCTTCTTGCCGTTGATGACGAGCGTGTGGCCCGCGTTGTGTCCGCCCTGGAAACGCACCACGCCGCTGACACGGTCCGTCAGCAGGTCGACAATCTTCCCCTTGCCTTCGTCGCCCCACTGGGCGCCGATGACAACCACGTTCTTGCTCATGAAATGAAATCCGGTGAAACGGTTGTAAGAGTTGTCAGCCGCGCACGAAATACAGCAGCGCGATCCCCAGAATCATGCTGACACTGCCCGCGACCCGGAGCTGCACGTCCGGGAGGCTCGCGAACCGCAGCAGCGCCCGCTTCATGGCGCTCGGGTTCACGAACGGCATGATCCCCTCGAGCACGAGGTACAGGGCGAACGCCGCCAGCAGATCGGACCACTGCATGATCGCCCGACTAGCGTTTGGGCTGGTTCAGGTACTTGAAGAAGTCACTGTCGGGCGAGATGACCATGATGTCACCGTCCTGCCCGATCGCGCTTCGATAAGCCTCGAGGCTGCGGTAGAACGAATAGAACTCCGCATTGCGTCCATACGCCTTGGCATAGATCTCGGCGGACTTCGCGTCCGCCTGGCCGCGGACGATCTGGGCGTTACGCGTCGCCGTCGAGACGACTTCGGTGCGCTTGCGATCCGCTTCGGCGCGCAGCTGCTCATAGGACTGCTGGCCTTCGGCGCGCAACTGCGCGGCCTGCTGCCGGAAGTTCTGCGCCATGCGGTTGAACACCGATTCGCTGACCTCGCTAGGCAGGTCGATCTTCTTGACGCGGATGTCAACGAGCCCGATGCCGAGCTCCTTGCTGTTGTCGCTGACGATCTTGACCACTTCGCCCGTGAACTCGGCGCGGTCGGCCACCACTACCTGCTGGATGGTCCGCTGCGCGATGACGCCCTTGAGCGCGTCCTTCACGATGGCACCGAGGCGGCCCGAGGCTGAATCCTCGTCGCCGGCGGTAGCCTGGTAGTAACGGGCGACGTCGTCGATCCGCCACTTCACGTAGAAGTCGATCGCGAGGATCTTGCCTTCGCTGGTCAGGAACTGCTCGGACGGATAGTTGCGGGTCAGGATCCGCCTGTCGAACTTGCGGATGTTGTTGACCATCGGCGTCATGAAATGCAGGCCGGGCGCATAGTCCGCGCGCACGATCTCGCCGAAGCGGAACTTGATGGCGAGTTCCGTCTGCCGCACGGTGAATGCGGACATGTAGATGAGCAGCGCCACGATGGCGGCGAGGATGACGATGAAGAAGTTACGGCTGGCCATCAGCGGGTTCCTCGCGCGCGGGCCGGGTCCTGCGAGCCTTGCGGCTGGCCGGACGGCGTGACGGTGCGGATCGTGGTCTCGGGCGTGACATCACGAACGGTCACGCTGCCCTGCGGCGTGACCATGCGGTCGAGCGGCAGGTAGAGCATGTTGTTGTTGCCCTTGGTATCGACGATCACCTTCTTCGAGTTCCTGAGCACGAGTTCCACGGTTTCGAGGTACAACCGCTCGCGAGTCACTGCCGGCGCGCGCTCGTATTCAGCGAGCAGCTGCGTGAACCGTTGCGAACTACCCTCGGCCTCGGCGACCTTCTGCGCGAGATAGGCCTGTGCATCCTGTTCGAGACGCGATGCCTCACCGCCGGCACGCGGCAGCAGGTCGTTGGCGTAGGTCTGCGCTTCAAGCGACGACCGCTCCTTGTCCTCGCGCGCCTTGATGGCGTCCTGTTGGGCCGGGGCCACCTGCTCGGGGACGCTGACGCCCTGGAGGTTCACGGTGGTCACTTCGATGCCGACTTCGTAGGCATTCAGCGTGCGCTGGATGAGGTCCTTGGTATTGGTCGCGATTTCCTGCCGGCCCGACTCGAGCACGGAGTTCAGGGTGCTGCGGCCGATCGTCTCGCGGATCGCGCTCTCGCTGATTTCCTTCAGCGTCGTCTCGGGATCGCGGACATTGAACACGTACTGCAGCGGATCCGCACGGCGGAACTGCACGTCGAGGTTGATGTCGACCAGGTTCTCGTCCGCCGTGAGCATGCGCGTCTGTTCGCTGAAGCCCTCGATCGAAGAGACGTTGACGATCTGCTTGGATTCGATCGGCCACGGGATATGCCAGCGCAGGCCAGGCTGCGTGGTCTCCGCGTACTTGCCGAACCGCAGCACGACGGCGCGCTCGGCGGCATCGACCTGGTAAAGCCCGGTGAAACCCCAGATGGCGAGCAGGATGACGACGAGGCTGGCCGCCCCGAAACCGGCAGCCGCCGCACCGCCACCACCGCCCGGTACGCTGCCGCGCCCGGCACCGCCGCCCATGAAGGCAGAGAGCTTGCGCTGCAGATTGCGCAGGACTTCGTCGAGGTCGGGCGGGCCCTTGCCCGGACGATTGTTGCCCCAGGGGTTCTTCTTGCCGCCGGGGGTGCCGCCAGATTCGTTCCAGGCCATGTGGGATTTACGCAGTTATCTTGAGGAAAAACAGGCGATCAACCGGCTTTCAGGGCCGGAGGCGGGGATTGTAGGAATGCGTCCGGGTGGGCACAAGCTTCGTGTGACGGTTCGGGAAAGTCGAGGCCCTCTGTCCGGCATAGAGACTCGAAGGCGCCCTTCGGCATCGAGATCTCGAGGTCGCACTCGCCCGTAGGCAGGCTTTGCTCACTGATCACGGCACCCGCAGCGAAGAATCGTGCGCGGGCACGCCCGGCCGCCGCTTCCAGGACGATATGCCGATGCACGATCTCGGGACCCAGGAACTGCGCAATCGCGTCGATCAACAGGCTTTCGCCATCGCCCGTGGCCGCCGACATCCAGACGCGGCGAACGCCCCCGTGCTCGTCGAGCTCCGTTCGCGGTGCTTCACCGACCAGGTCGGCCTTGTTGAACACTTCGATCTGCGGGATATCGCTCGCCCCGACTTCCTCGAGCACGGCATTCACTTGCGCGATGCGCTCGGAGCGGTTCGGATCGGCGGCATCGATCACATGCAGCAGCAGCACGGATTCGCGCGCTTCCTGCAACGTGGAACGGAACGCCGCCACGAGCTCATGCGGCAATTCGCGAACAAACCCGACGGTATCGGCCAGCAACGCGTGCCGGGCATCGGGCAGTTCCACCCGGCGCACGGTGGGGTCCAGCGTGGCAAACAACTGGTCGGCCGAATACGCCGTCGCCCCCGTGAGGCGATTGAACAACGTGGACTTGCCGGCATTGGTATAGCCGACCAGCGCTACCGTCGGCACTTCGCCCCGCTTGCGTTCGCGACGCGTGGTTTCGCGCTGCGTGATCACCTTGTCGAGGCGGGCGTTCAGGGTCTTGATGCGCACACCGAGCAACCGGCGGTCGGTTTCAAGCTGGGTTTCGCCGGGACCGCGCAGGCCGATGCCGCCCTTCTGCCGTTCAAGGTGGGTCCAGCCGCGGACCAGGCGCGTGGCGATGTGCTTGAGCTGCGCGAGTTCGACCTGCAGCTTGCCCTCGAACGTGCGGGCCCGCTGCGCAAAGATGTCGAGGATGAGGCCCGTGCGATCGAGCACGCGGCACTTGAACTCGGCTTCGAGGTTGCGTTCCTGGCTGGGCGAGAGCGCGTGATCGAACAGCACGACGTCGGCCTTGAGGGCCTCGACGCGTGCGCGGATTTCCTCTGCCTTGCCGCTGCCGACATACAGGCGGGGATCGGGTTTGCGGCGGGTTCCCGTGATGACTTCAAGTACCTGGGCGCCGGCCGATCTCGCCAGCGCAGTAAATTCGCTCAACTCGTCGGGTGCGGGTTGGGAGCCGAAACCCAGCCGCACGAGGACGGCCCGCTCGCCGCCCTGGTGGCGCTCAAACATGGGAATCCCGGTTAACTGCGCTCAATCGCTGCTCGGCTCTCCAGCGCCTTCCTCATCGGTCATCGGCAGCCGCACGGCACGGGCCGGCACGACGGTCGAAATGGCATGCTTGTAGACCATCTGGCTGACGCTGTTCTTGAGCAGCACGACGAACTGGTCGAAGGAATCGATCTGCCCTTGCAGCTTGATGCCGTTCACCAGGTAAATGGACACGGGGACGCGCTCTTTCCGCAGGGTGTTGAGGAAAGGGTCCTGCAGCGATTGTCCTCTGGCCATCATGTTATCTCCTTGTTCTATATCAGAATTCTTCTGCAATGATCGCTTGAGACCAGCTCCATCCCTGAAGCTGCGGGACAACCCGGCTTGCCTGTCAACTTAACGCAGACTCACTTGAATGAGTCTAGCAAGGATTTACGCTCATTTGCTCTGCAACAAGATCCCTCAAGGGCTCAAAGCCCGGGACATGAACTCTTTCATGCGGGCGGAAGCCGCGGAATCAAGACTGTCCACCCATTTGGTATCCGGTTCCTTGCGGAGCCAGATCAGCTGGCGGCGAGCCAGATGGCGGGTTGCGAGGATGCCCTCGCGCACCGCTTCTTCGAGGGAAGCGTTCCCGGCCAGATGAGCCCACAGCTGTCTGTATCCGACCGAACGTAGGGCCGGCAGTTCCGGGCTCAAGTCCTTGCGCGCAAATAAATGTCGAACTTCGTCCAGGAAGCCGGCCGCCATCATGGCGTTGAAGCGGCGCTCGATCCGTTCGTACAGGCGTTCCCGGTCGAGGGGACCCCACGCAACCCGATGAAAAGTCAGGCCCGGCGCGGGCGGCTGCGTCGACTGCTGCCAATGCGAAAGCGGCTGGCCCGTCAGCCGGAAGACCTCCAGGGCCCGCTGGATACGCTGCGAGTCGTTGACCAGGATGCGGGCGGCGGCGACGGGATCGACGATCCCGAGTTCGGCATGCAGCGTCGGCCAGCCCCGTTCTCGGGCCTCGGCCTCGATCTCGGCCCGGGTGGACGGATCCGCCTCGGGCAGCACGGCCATGCCGCGGGTCAGCGCGCGGAAGTAGAGCATCGTGCCCCCCACCAGCAACGGCACCTTGCCGCGCGCATGGATGTCGGCCATCAGCCGCACGGCATCGCGCACGAACTGCCCCGCCGAATACGGCTCCGACGGATCCAGGATATCGACGAGGTGATGCGGAGCCCGGGCCAGGATCTCGCGGCTCGGCTTGCCGGTGCCGATGTCCATCCCGCGATAGACGAGTGCCGAATCGACGCTGATTATCTCGACGGGCCATTCGGCCGCGAGCTCAACGGCAAGGTCGGTCTTGCCGGCGCCCGTCGGCCCCATCAGCAGGATGGCGTTCGCTGCCATCGATCACCGTCCGCGCAGGAACAGGCGATCGAGGTCGGTCATGCTGAGCGCGGTCCACGTCGGTCGACCGTGGTTGCACTGGTCCGCCCGGACGGTTCGTTCCATTTCCCGCAGCAGCGCATTCATCTCCGGCAACGTGAGATTGCGGTTGGCGCGTACGGCGGCGTGGCACGCCATCGTGCCCAGCATCTCGTTGACCGCCGTGTCGACCTTGCGAGTGGCGCCGTTTTCGCGAAGGTCCGCAACCAGCGCGCTCAGCAACGCCATCGCATCGAGCCGCTGCAGCGCTGCCGGGACGGCGCGCACGACGATGGCACGCGGACCCGCACGTTCGACCTCGAGTCCTGTTTCCCTGAGCAATGCCGCATGTTCTTCCAGCAGGTCCGCATCGGCCGAGGTCAGCGTGCACGACTGCGGCACCAGCAGTGGCTGGCTCGGGATCGCGCCCGTCCCGAGGGCCGTCTTCATTCTTTCGTACAACGTGCGCTCGTGTGCCGCATGCATGTCGACGAGGATCAGACCCGCCGGCGACTGCGACAGGATGTACACGCCGTGCAACTGCGCAATCGCGAACCCGAGCGGCGGCACATCGGCGCGCTGCTGAAGGCTCGGTTCCACGGTGTCGACGGCTGCGCCAGCGTAAGTCGGCGGCGCTTCGGTTACGGGCAACGTCAGGCTGCTCTGCTGGCGATAGGTTGCGGCCATACCGCCACTGGTTGCGGGCCACATCCCCGTCGTCGCCCCTGCCTGCAGCAGCGCAGTGATGCTGGTGGGCGGTGGTGCCGCGGCCTTCCCGCCGGGCCGCGTCTCGCGCAACACGCGCTCGATCGTGCGGAAGATGAAATCGTGCACGTAGCGACCGTCGCGAAAGCGGACTTCGAGCTTCGCGGGATGGGCGTTGACGTCGACCTGCCTCGGGTCGAGCTCGATGAACAGCACGTACGCCGGATGACGCCCACCGAACAGCACGTCCTGGTAGCCGAGCCGCACGGCGTTCGTCAGCAGCCGGTCCCGCAGCATCCGGCCGTTCAGATAGAAGTACTGCAAGTCCGCCACGCCGCGCGCGGCCGTCGGCAGGCAGATCCAGCCCCAGAGCCGCATGCCGCCTGACGTATGGTCGATGAACAGCGATTGCCCGAGGAACTCGCCACCCATGATCTGTGCTACTCGCTCGTGGCGCTGGTCCTGGTCGGCTGCCGGCGGATAGTCCGCGACCTTGCGCTTGCCGCTCGACAACGAGAACCCCACGTCGAAGCGCGACAACGCGAGGCGCTCGAGCGTGCGCTCGAGATGCTGCATCTCGGTCCGTTCGGCGCGCAGGAACTTGCGTCTTGCCGGCACGTTGAAGAAGAGGTCGCGCACCTCGACCGTGGTGCCGACCGGATGCGGCGCGGGCACCGGGTCCGAGAATGTGCCGTTGTCCGCAGTGATCGCATAACCCATGGGACTGGACGACGTCCTTGAGGTCACCTGCATGCGGGAAACCGACGCAATGCTGGGTAGCGCCTCGCCGCGAAAGCCGAGTGAGGCGACCTGTTCGAGGTCATCGATGGTGCTGATCTTGCTCGTCGCATGGCGCGCGAGGGCCAGCAGCAATTCGTCGCGCTCGATGCCATGGCCGTTGTCGCGAATGCGGATCAGGCGGACGCCGCCCTCTTCCACCTCGACGTCGATCCGGGTGGCGCCGGCATCGAGACTGTTCTCGATGAGTTCCTTGATGACAGCCGCAGGCCGCTCGACGACTTCGCCAGCCGCGATTTGATGGATGAGCTGGTCGGGGAGAATGCGGATGGCCATGGAGGCCCCGCAGGATAGCAGGTGACGGGCTATCTGGCCCCGACCACGGGGGATGAACCCGGGCCGTTCTGGACCAGCCGGTCGTTCGCCATGGACTTCGCGAACGCGGTGCCTGGCGGGGGATTCCCAGTGAAATACGAGCGGACGCCGGCGTGGATCGCCTCGGCCAGTCGCTGCTGGTGCCGCGAGTCGCTCAAGCGCGCTTCTTCCTCGACATTCGAGATGAAGGCCGTCTCGACCAGCATTGAAGGAATGTCCGGCGACTTGAGCACGACGAAGCCAGCGTGCTGCACCGTCTGCTTGTGCACGTTGCCGATGCGGTCGAGCTGCTCGAGGACCTTGTCCGCCGCCTCCGTGCTGGCACTCATGCTTGCGCCCTGCGAGAGGTCGAGCAGCACGGACTTGAGCACGTCATCCTTGCCGCCGAGCGACACACCGCCGATCAGGTCGGCCGCGTTCTCCTGGTCGGCCAGCCACTTCGCGGCCTCGTTGCTCGCGCCGCGGGCCGAGAGCACGTAGACGGACGAACCGCGTACGCTGCGGTCGCGCACGGCATCCGCGTGCACGGACACGAACATGTCGGCCTGCAGCTTGCGGGCGCGATTGATCCGCTCGCGTAAAGGCAGGAAGTAGTCGCCATCACGGGTCAGCACCGCGCGCATACCCGGCTCGTTGTCGATGCGTGCCTTGAGGAGCCGTGCGATCGCGAGCGTGACATCCTTTTCCCGCGTGCCCCGTCGGCCTGACGCACCCGGATCTTCACCGCCGTGGCCCGCATCGATCGCAATGACGATGTCCCGATCGGCGTTGACGGGCAGCGACTTCACGACCTTGGGAACCTCGGGAACAGACGGCAGGGCTGCCGCACTGGCGATAGGCGAAAGGTCCAGCACGATGCGATGGCCCGAAGGCCCGCCGGGCGGAACATGGAAACTCTTTGGCTCGACGGCTTGCGACACAGTGATGACGACGCGCTGCGCTTTCTTGTCAGCGGTACTGGCACGCAACGACTTCGCGAGGCCCTGGCCTTCCGGCAACGCAAAGGCCTTCGACTTGAACTTCGCATTCGGCAGGTCGATGACCACCCGCTCGGGGTCATGCAGCACCGACACGGCTGGTGCGAGCTTGCCCGACACATCGAAGACGATGCGCGTGCTGTCAGGCCCTGAAGAAAGCCGGACGTCCTTGATGACGACGGGTGCGGCGGCAAAGGCCGGACATGCGATCACGGCGACAACCATCGCCATCGCGTTCCGCCAGAAAAGCCACTGACCTGCCACAGCCTTCATGCGCTCACTGTAGCGCGCTTGTTGGCAAGATTTCAATATAAATTATGAAGATACGCGCCAAAGGTAAGGCGCCACCTGTGGCTAGTTCTTGAGCAGATCCAGAACCCGCTCGCCAATCGCGCCGTGCGGGGTGATCTTGAGCTCGCGCGGCGCATCGCCCGACGTTGTGACCTCGCCGCCTGCGTAGCCAAACGCCAGCGTCAGGTCGACCGGCGGCAACGCACCCGCGCCCCGCTCGGCCCATTCGATGAGCAAGGTGCTGTCTTTGACGTGCAAGTCGCGCAAGCCGAGCGCCTCGAGATCCTCGGGGCCGGAGAGTCGGTACAGATCGAGGTGATAAAGCGAACGGGTCCCCGCCTCGTAGGGCTCGATCAGCGTGTACGTAGGACTGCGCGCCGGACCAGCGAGACCGAAGCCCGCGAGCACGCCGGACACGAAGGTCGTCTTGCCTGCGCCGAGATCGCCGTTCAGGGCAATCACCTGGGGGACGCCCGGTACCGAGAGGAGCGCCCTCCCCAGCCGTTGGCCCAGCTCGCGCGTCGCTGCCGCCGTGGGCAACGTCAACACGGCGGTCATCGCGTCGGATTCACGCACGCGGCCAGGTGGGCAATGACGTCGCTGGCCAGCAATCCGCGCTCACCGCGACGCGCGGCCGCATCACCCGCCATTGCATGAACAAGGACACCGGCACGCGCGGCGGTCCAGAGATCCGGCGTCTGCGCGACCATGCCGGCGATGACGCCGGTGAGTACATCGCCCATGCCCGCCGTGGCCATGCCCGGATTGCCATAGTCACAGACCTGCGGCACGGCCCCACTGCGGTAGACCAGCGTCCCGGCCCCTTTCAGCACTGCGATACCGCCATACCGATCGGCGAGCTTGCGGGCGGCCGCAACGCGATCTGCCTGGATGAGCGCGGTGGTGGTTCCGAGCAGGCGAGCGGCTTCACCGGGATGCGGCGTGAGGATCCAGTCCTCGCGGAACACCCCGCTTGTGGCCACGAGGTGGAGCGCATCGGCATCGACCACGAGTGGCTTGCCCGCTCCCATCGCAGCCGCAAAGACGGATTGAGCCCACGCGTCCTGGCCGAGTCCCGGGCCGATCGCGATCAGGTCGATCTTCTTGAGTAGCGGGCCCAAGTCCTCGGTCGACTCGACTGCGCATGTCATCAGTTCCGGTCGTACCGCCGTGATGGCGGCGACATTCGCGGCGCGAGTGGCGACAGTTACACGGCCCGCGCCCGAACGCAGGCAGGCTTCTCCCGCCAGCCGCGCGGCACCCGCCATGCCGAGTCCGCCCGCGAGCACGAGGACATGACCATAGTCACCCTTGTGGGCGGCCCGGCGCCGCTGTGGCAGCGCGGCCCTGAGCAGCGGCGTGTCGATCCGTTCGGCCACATGCCCAACGCGCTCCGCCACTTCCTTCGGCAAGCTCAAGTCGTCGAACACGATGGTGCCGGCACAATCCTGGCCAGCCCCCTGGTACAAACCGATCTTGAGGCCGCCCAGGACGATCGTGCGATCGGCGCGAATGGCCGCACCGCGGACCTGGCCCGTCTGGGCGTCGATGCCACTCGGTACGTCGATGGACAGAATGGGAGCGCCAGCGGCGTTCACGGCAGCAATGCGCTTGCACCAGGATTCATCCAGATCGCGGGACAGTCCCGTGCCGAACAGCGCATCGACAATGACATCCGCCGCGAGCGAAGCGTCTGCGGTCCACTGATTGGCCCTGCCACCGGCCGCGGTGAAGGCGAGATACGCAGTCAGTGCGTCGCCTTTGAGTCCTGCCGGATTCTCGGACGCGAGCACGGTGACATCGAGGTGCACGGCACGCGCCATCCGGGCCAGCACGTAGCCATCACCCGCGTTGTTGCCGTTGCCGCAGACAATCAGGACCTTCTCGGCCATGGGCCACGCCACCTGCAGCGCTGCGAGCGCTGCCTCGCCTGCCCGCGTCATGAGCGTGAAGCCCGGGACACCCAGTTGCTCGATGGCGTAGCGGTCCATCTCGCGAACCTGGGCAACTGAATGAATCGTGAGGGGCATGGCTGACATGCGCGTCAGTATACTGGAGCGCATGCCTGCATCGAACCGGACTTCCCTCGACTTGCTCGCAAGCGACATCAAGGCGTGGGGCCGGGAACTCGGCTTCCAGCAAGTCGGCATCGCTGATATCGACCTGCAAGACGATGAGCGGTACCTGTCGGCATGGCTCGACAAACGTCGGCACGGCGAGATGGGCTATATGGAGCGTCATGGGCTGAAGCGCGCTCGGCCGGCGGAGCTCGTTCCCGGGACCGTGCGCGTGATTTCCGTGCGGATGGACTACCTCTCCTCGCAGGCCGCTCCCGCCGAATCGGTGCTCGGCACTCCGGCGCTGGGTTACGTCTCTCGATATGCGCTGGGCCGCGACTATCACAAGGTGCTGCGTTCGCGACTGGCGACGCTCGCCGAACGGATCGCCACCGCCGCGGGAAACTACGGCGGTCGCGCCTGCGTGGACAGCGCGCCCGTGCTGGAGAAGGCATTGGCCCGCAACGCCGGCCTTGGCTGGATCGGCAAGCACACGAACCTGCTCAACCGGACTGCAGGCTCCTGGTTCTTCCTGGGCGAAATCCTGACGGATCTGGCGCTCCCGGTCGATGTACCCACCAGCGCGCACTGCGGGACGTGCACCGCGTGCATCGACGTCTGCCCGACGCAGGCCATCATCGCGCCGTACGAGCTCGACGCGACCCGATGCATCTCGTATCTCACGATCGAATTGAAGGGAGCGATTCCGGTCGAATTCCGCAAGGCCATGGGCAACCGCATCTACGGCTGCGATGACTGCCAGCTCTTCTGTCCGTGGAACAAGTTCGCACAGCCCACGGCGGAAGCGGATTTCGCGCCCCGGCATGGACTCGACGCACCGGAACTCGCGGCGCTCATGGGGTGGAGTGAAGCGGAGTTCCTGGCGAAGACGGAAGGCAGCGCGATTCGCCGCATCGGCCATGGGTCCTTCGTGCGCAACGTGGCCGTCGCGCTGGGCAACGCACCGACGACCCCTCAAGTGCTCGCTGCACTCAAAGCGAGGCAGGATGATCCTTCAGCGCTGGTCAGGGAGCACGTAGCGTGGGCGCTGGCCCGACATGGCGAAGCTACACCCTGACGTTATCGAGGAGTCGCGCGCGCCCGAGCCACGCAGCCACGAGCACGACACGGTCGATGGTGTCCGGGCCGGGCGGCTGCAGCGTGATCGCATCACGCACCGAGAAGTAGTCCGGACGAAAGCCGTGGCTCGCGAGGATCGTGCGGCCCTGGGCCTCGATGGCGTCGTAGTCCGTCCTGCCCGTCAGCAGCGCTGCACGCGCAACAGACAGCGTCGCATACAGCTGTGGTGCGATGACTCGCTCAGTAGCGGTCAGATACCGATTGCGTGAACTCATCGCGAGGCCGTCGGCTTCGCGGATCGTCGGCACGCCGATGATTTCGGTTGGCATCAGCAGGTCCTCCGCCATGCGACGGATGATCGTGAGTTGCTGGAAATCCTTCTCGCCGAACAGCGCGCAGTCCGCCTGTACGAGGTTGAGCAACATCGCAACCACGGTAGCGACGCCGACGAAATGACCGGGGCGGAACTCGCCGCACAGGATGCCGGACAGGTCGGGCACGTCGACGAGCGTCGAGGAATTCCGGCCCCGCGGATAAATGTCAGGCACGGAGGGGCTGAAGATCAGGTCGACGTTCAGCTTCCCGAGCAGCGCGGCGTCTTCCTCGGGCGTGCGCGGATAGCGGTCGAAGTCCTCCTTCGGTCCGAACTGCAGCGGATTCACGAAGATGCTGACCACCACGCGGTCCGCGCGCTTGCTGGCTTCGCGCACGAGGTGGCCGTGGCCTGCATGCAGATTGCCCATCGTGGGCACGAAGGCGACGCGCTGTCCCTCACGGCGCCATTCCTTGAGGATCTGGCGCAACTCGGCCGGGCTGGCAACTGATTTCATGGGGTCAGAAACAATGTTCCGGGGCGGGATACGCGCGGGTCTTCACGGCGTCGACGTAAGCCTTGATGGCTTCGAGGGGGCTGTTCGTGCCGGGCACGAAGTTCCGCGAGAAGCGCGGCTTGCGGCCCACGGTGATGTCGAGGACGTCGTACAACACGAGGATCTGGCCGTTGGTGTCGGGCCCTGCGCCGATCCCGATGACCGGCACACGCAATTCTTCGGTGAGATGCTTGCCGAGGCTCGCCGGAATGCATTCGAGCAGCACGATGTCGGCACCCGCGCCCTCGAGGGCCTTGGCATCGCGGACCATCTGCTCGGCCGCTGCTTCGTCGCGGCCTTGCACGCGGAAGCCGCCGACCTTGTGCACCGACTGAGGCTTCAAGCCCAGGTGTGCGCAGACCGGGATGTCGTGGCTCGACAGGAACTCGACGATCTCGACCTGGCCGGCGCCGCCTTCAAGCTTCACCATCTTGGCGCCACCTTCCTGCATCAGGCGCACCGCGTTGTCGAGCGCTTGCTCGCGCGACGCATACGTCATGAAAGGCATGTCCGCCATCAGGAACGGGCGATAGAGCCCGCGGCTCACGGCCTTGCAGTGGTAGATCACGTCGGCGAGCGTCACCGGTACGGTCGTACCATGCCCCTGGATGACCATACCGAGGGAATCGCCCACCAGGACGACATCCACGCCGGCTTCATCGATCAGCGCCGCAAAGCTCGCGTCGTACGCTGTCAGGCAGGCGATCTTCTCCCCTTCCGCGCGCATGCGAGCCAGCGTGCCGACGTTGATCGGCGGCCGCGTGGAATAGCGCTCCTGCAGGTGGGAATACATGCGTCGTCAGTCCCGGGGTGTTGCAACTGCACAAGGATGACGGAGGGGCCGGAAAACATCAATCACCGCGGCCACTTTGCGCGCCCTACTCGGTGTCTGCCTTGAGGGGGTTGAAGAAGTGCCGGCCCCGGCGGATCCCGCGGATCTGGCGGAGCAGCTGCGCGTAGTCCTGGTCATTGCCGACGAAGTCGACATTGGCTGCATTGACGATCAGGAGCGGCGAGGCGTCGTAGTCGTGGAAGAACCGGGCATACGCGGACATCAGCCGTTCAAGGTATGCCCGCTCGATCAATGCCTCGTAACGAATGCCGCGACGGGCAATGCGCTCCATCAACACGTCAACGGGCGCCTGCAGGTACACGACGAGATCCGGGCGCGGGGAGTCGATCGCGAGGCGCGTATGGACCTGGTCGTAGAGCGCGTACTCCTCGTCGTCCAGCGTCAGGCGCGCGAACAACCGGTCCTTGTCGAGCAGGTAGTCCGACACACGAACGCTCGACGAGAAGAGGTCCTGCTGCTTCAGGTCCTCGAGCTGCCGCGCCCGCTGGAACAGGAAGAACAGTTGCGCGGGTAACGCACCGGCCCTGGGGTTGCGATAGAAGCGCTCCAGGAAGGGATTGTCTTCCGCCTGCTCGAGCACGGGGTCGCTGCCGAACTCGAGCGCGAGCCGCTTCGCGAGGCTCGTCTTGCCCACGCCAATGGGGCCTTCGACGACGATCAGTCGGGGCGGCGAGTCCGGCGGTTGCGGTCGTGCGGTCGGCATGGGTCAGGTCAATACTTCGATGCCGTCGGTGCCGAGACGAGCCGCGAGGTCGGCCACGCGTCCTTGCCCTGGCACCCACAGGCTGGGGGCAATGTCCTTGAGAGGATAGAGCACCCAGTTCCGTTCAAGAAGCCCGGCGTGAGGCAGCGTGAGGACGGGGGTCGCGCGCGTCTCCGTGCCAAACAGCAGCAAGTCGAAGTCGATGACGCGCGGTCCCCACCGGCGGATCGGCTGCTCGCGACCCAGAGTGACTTCCAGTTGCTTGAGGTGAGCGAGCAAGCCTTCAGGCGCGAGTCGCGTGAGCAGGCCCGCAGCGGCATTCACGAAATCAGGCTGGTCCTGCGGTCCGAGCGGGCGCGACCGGTAGTACCGCGACCGTGCGACCAACAACGAATCCGGCAACTGGCGAAGCGCAGCGAATGCGCGTTCGACCTGCTGCGCGGGACCTTCGAGATTGCTGCCTAGCCCGACATAAGCAGGCGTCCAGCGTGGTTCGCTCATCCGCGCGTTGCTTCAGGTTGCCGCGGGGCTGGAACTGCCACTGCGACCGCGACGACGGCGGCGACGGCGCTTCTTGGGGGCGGCCTCGGAATCCGTTGTTGGCGGAAGGGCCTCGACCTGCCCCACGCGCTCTTCGGGCGGCAACGTCTGGATCTGCGTCCACCATTCGCCCACTTCCGGACTGACCTCGCCCGCAGCAACCCGCAGCAGCAGGAAATCATACGCGGCTCGGAACCTTGGATGGTCAAGCAGCCTGAGCGCCCGCCGTCCATCGCGCTTATCGAATCGCGGTTGCAGGCCAATGAGCTCCCGCATGGGCAGCGTGAAGCGCTTCGGAATCGCGACGCGGCTCATCTGCCTGGCAGTGACGGTATCGCATGCCGTCTGCAGCGCCTGGATCTCGGTCATGACGGCCGGCGACTCGCGACGTGCGCGCGACTTGATCGCGGGCCACAACAGGACAGCGAACAGGAACATGGGTGTCACGGGTTTGTCGGCGCGCACGCGTTGGTCGGTACCATCGAGTCCCAGACGCACGAGCTCTGCGGCACCGGTGTTCTCGGGATCCGCAAGTCCAGCGGCGAGATCCGGGAACAGATGCGAGAGCAGCCCGTAGTGCTTCAGCATGTCGAAGCTCTTGAGCGCGCTCCCGGAGAAGAACATCTTCAGCGCTTCGTCAAACAGCCGTGCCGGGGGCACGCTGTCGAGCATGCGCGCCAGCGATGGAATCGGTGCCGCGGTATCGGGATGCAGCGTGAAATCGAGCTTCGCCGCAAAACGCATCGCGCGCAGCATGCGTACCGGATCCTCGCGGTAACGCGTCTCGGGATCGCCGATCAGCCGCAGCACGCGCGCATTCGCATCGGCTACGCCGCCTACATAGTCCCAGATCGAGAAGTCCTCGATGTTGTAGTACAGCCCGTTGGCCGTGAAGTCGCGACGCCAGACGTCCTCCTCGATGGTGCCGTACAGGTTGTCCCGCAGGATTCGACCACCGGCATCGAGGACGCGGTGCCCGGTTTCATCCACGCTGTTGTCGTCGTCGATCTGCGTGTGCGACGCGCGGAAGGTCGCCACTTCGATGATTTCCATCCCGAAGCGGACATGTGCGAGATGGAAGCGGCGGCCGATCAGCCTGCAATTGCGGAACAGCTGCTTCACCTGCTCCGGGTGCGCGTTCGTCGCGATGTCGAAATCCTTGGGCTCGAGGCCGAGCAGCAGGTCGCGGACCGCGCCCCCCACCAGGAATCCCTGGTAGCCCGCGTCCTTCAGGCGATAGAGGACTTTGAGCGCATTGGGCGAGATATGGGCCCGGGAGATCGGATGCTCCGCGCGCGGAACGATGGTCGGCGCCAGCCCGTCGTCGCTGTCCGCCTCCGCAATGAAACCGGTCGATTTGTTCAAAAAGCTGTTTTCCGCTTGAGCCCGCAAAATCGGCCCGTATAATAGCGCAGCTTATCCATGAGGCGCGCCCGCGCCGACATCCCTTGCTCGCTCCCATCGTCTAGAGGCCTAGGACGGAGCCCTCTCAAGGCTTAAACCGGGGTTCGAATCCCCGTGGGAGCGCCATTTCCCGGATGGCGCGCGAGTAACCGGATGTAATCGACGGCGGGCGCTCGAG
>JBEBIT010000073.1:0-14312 GCA_040080215.1 Steroidobacteraceae bacterium | reverse complement strand
CCAGACCAACGAGATCCTCGCCCAGGTCGGTGCACTGGTACGCAGCGCAAAGGGGCCGCTCGCGGGCTTGCCGGTGCGGAAGGTGCTGCTGTGGGGCACATCAGCCACGTCGGCGATACTCGTGAACTACCTGCCTGCGCACAAGATCTACAAGACGCCGGACATGAAGAACATCTTCGATGGATTCATGCCGACGTCGAATGGAGCCACGATCAAGCCGGTCGACGTGCCGATGATTCAAGTCCCGACTCAACATGAGTACGGCAACATCGCCACGGCGGAGCAGGACAGCGACAAGCCGGGCAGCCCGTTCCGCGTCTATGAAGTGGCGGGTCTCGCGCATCTCGACGCCCGCAACAACGGGGCGCGCTTCAACCAGTCCCACTGCGCGAATCCGCTGACGAAGTTTCCGAACGAGGCTTACATGGCGGTTGCCTTGAGTCATCTGGTGCAGTGGGTCGATAAAGGCACCTTGCCTCCGAAGGCGGACCGGGTGCTGGCCGACTTCAACGTCACCAACGACGGCAGCCTGATGCTGCTCGACGAGAACGGCAACGCCCGCGGTGGCATCCGCAATCCCTACGTCGACGTTCCGGTGGCGAAGTACACCGCGGTGAACACGCCGACGCAGGCCGGACTCTCGAGCAAGGCGGGAGCGATGGGTCCTGCGTTGCTATGTACGCTCAGCGTATGGGAGACGCCGATTCCGGCCGCCAAGCTCAAGCAGCTTTATGGGAGCAAGGACGCTTACGTGAAGAAGTTCGAGGCGCGCCTCAACGAGCTTGAGAAGGCGGGCTGGTCATTGCCCGTCTATCACGACCTGATCCTGGCGGATGCCAAGGCCGTGAATTTCTGACCAGCCGCTTGCGAGGCGAGTGCGTGACCCGAACCAACGGGCCACGCGCTCGCAGTGAGCGTCTCAGGGCGTAGCCAGTACCTGCGCGCCAGCCGCGGCCACTTCCCCGTCCTGCGCTGAATTCATTCCCGAGATGCCGATGGCGCCGACGATGGCGTCGCCCGACTTGAGCGGCAGTCCGCCTTCGATCGGCGTGGCGCCGGGCAGCGTCATCATGTGCACCTTGCCGCCGACGATCAGGTCTTCGAGTACCTTCGTGGGCCGCTTGAACAGCAGTGCTGTCTTTGCCTTTTCCTGCGCAACGGTCACGGAGCCGAGTTGCGTGCCGTCAGCGCGCTCGAGATACAGCAGATGCCCGCCGGCATCGAGGATTGCGATCACGACCGTCCAGCCTTTCGAAACCGAGAAGGCGGAAGCGGCGGCGGCAACGGCCTTGGCGTCGGCGAGGGAGAGAGTCTTGGCAGTCAACATGCGGAGTCCTTGTATCTAGGAAGGTTGGTTTGAAGGCCACGTGCTGCTTGCCTTGAGCTCGCGGCGGCGGCGGTGAAGAATGTGTTCGGTGTACCCGTTCGGTTGCACGCGGCCTGCGAAGACCAGTTCGCATGCCGCCTGGTACGCAATGCTGCCAGCGAGGTCGGCGGCCATCGGCCGATAGAGCGCATCGCCGGCATTCTGCTTGTCCACGATCTTCGCCATGCGCTCGAACGTCGCGCGCACCTGGGTGTCCGAGCAGACTCCGTGATGCAGCCAGTTGGCCACGTGCTGGCTGGAGATGCGCAATGTCGCGCGATCTTCCATGAGCCCGACATCGTGGATGTCCGGCACTTTCGAACAGCCGACGCCTTGATCCACCCAGCGGACGACATAGCCCAGGATGCCCTGGATGTTGTTGTCGAGTTCGGCCTGGATCTCCGTCGCGCTCCAGGTGGCTCTGCCCAAAGGAGGTGTCAGCAGTTCCGCCGTGCCGGTGGCTGCCTTGGCTCCAAGGCCTTCCAGCAGCGTGGCCTGCACGGATGCGACGTTCACCTGGTGATAGTGCATGGCGTGCAGCGTGGCGGCGGTGGGTGACGGTACCCACGCGGTATTGGCACCCGCCTTGGGGTGGCCGATCTTCGCCGTCATCATGGCGCCCATGAGATCGGGCATGGCCCACATGCCCTTGCCGATCTGCGCCTTGCCCGAGAAGCCCGTGAGCAGGCCGATCTCGACGTTGCGGCGTTCGTAGGCCGCGATCCAGGGCTGGGTGCGGATATCGTCCTTGCGCAGGAACGGTCCGCCTTCCATTGCCGTGTGGATTTCATCGCCGGTGCGATCGAGGAAGCCCGTGTTGATGAACGCGATGCGCGTGGCCGCGGCCTTGATGCAGGCCTTGAGGTTCGCGCTCGTGCGGCGCTCCTCGTCCATCACGCCCATCTTGACCGTGCCCGATTGAAGGCCGAACAGTTGCTCGATCTTGGCGAACAGCTCGTTGGCGAGGGCCACTTCGGCGGGGCCGTGCATCTTCGGTTTGACGATGTAGATCGAGCCCGTGCTGCTGTTCCGGCGCGGTCCCTTGATGTCGTGCAAGGCAATCGCGACGGTGACGAGCGCATCCATGACAGTCTCATAGATCGGCTGGCCTTCGAACAGGATAGCGTCCGACATCATGTGGTGCCCCACGTTGCGGACCAGCATCAGGCTGCGGCCCTTCAGCGTGAGCTCACCGCCCGTGGGCGAGCGATAGACGCGATCCGGATTGAGCGTGCGGACGATCTGTCCTGCGCCCTTGGCCACGGAGGCCTTGAGGTCGCCCTTCATGAGGCCGAGCCAGTTGCGATAAACGTGGACCTTGTCCTCGGCGTCAACGGCGGCGACGGAGTCCTCGCAGTCCTGGATCGTGGTCAGTGCGGATTCGAGGACGAGGTCGGCGATGCCCGCAGGGTCGGTGCTGCCAATGGGGTGGGCGCGGTCGATGCGGATCTCGATGTGCAGGCCGTTGTGCTTAAGCAGAATGGCCTCGGGCTGTTCCACCTGGCCCCGCCAGCCGGCGAACAAGGTCGCGTCGGCAAGGGCCGCCGCTCCGCCGTCCTTCATTCCTATCCGAAGAGCGCCGCCGTCAATGGTGTACCCGGTGGCGTCCGCGTGACTGCCCTTCGCCAGAGGCGCAACCTGGTCCAGCAGCTGCCGCGCATGCGCGACGACCTTCGCTCCACGCTCGGCGTTGTAGCCCTTGGTGGCGTGATCGACGGGCGCCAGCGCATCGGTGCCATACAGCGCGTCGTACAGACTGCCCCAACGCGCATTGGCTGCGTTCAGTGCATAGCGCGCATTTGACACTGGCACCACGAGCTGGGGTCCGGCGATGGTGGCAATCTCCGGATCGACGTTACTGGTCGAAATGGAGAAGTCACCCGGTTCGGCGACGAGGTAGCCGATCTTCCGCAGGTGCGCGGTGGCCTCTTCCACGTTGAACGGCTTGCCACGTTGTGCGTGCCACCACGCGTCGATCTCCGCTTGCAGGTGGTCGCGCTTCGCGAGCAGCGCACTGTTGCGGGGCATGAACATCGCGAGCGTCGCTTCCATGCCCTGCCAGAATGCACCCGGTTCGATGCCCGTGCCAGGAAGGGCTTCCTCCCGCACGAACTTTTCAAGCTGGGCATCTACTTTCAATCGACCACGTTCAACGGGTGTATTCACGGCGGATACTCGGGTAATTCAGGCGCATCGGGTGCTGCGCGGGAAGAAGCATAGCCGGATCTACCCGCCAATGGGCAAGGCAAGCGGGCGATGCTGCGTTCCAGGGCGGCCCTTCTTCTTGCGAATTCCGGGCCACAAGGCGGAACGCCCCTCCCGGTACGCCGGGAGCGATCAGCCAGGCGGGCCTTGCATAGCCCCATCGACCCATTCGATCCAGTGCCGCACGGGAACGTCCGTCCCTGCCTCAAGGTGCCCGATGCAGCCAATGTTGGCCGACAGGATGAGGTCGGGCCCGGTTGCGAGCAGCGTGCCGAGTTTGCGCACCCTGAGCGCAGTCGACAGCTCGGTCTGGAGCAGCGAGTACGTGCCGGCCGATCCGCAGCACAAATGTCCGTCCGCTACGGATACGAGGTCCGCGCCCAGCTTCTTGAGTAGCCCTTCCACCTCGCCACGGATGCGCAGGCCGTGCTGCTGGCTGCAAGGCGGCTGGAACGCGATCCTTGTAGCGCCGGAGGCAGACACGCTTTGCATGAGCGCCGGCGCTTCCGGAGCGAGAAACGATGCGACATCACGCATGAGTCGCGAGACGCGTGCAGCCTTGGCGGCATACGCCGGATCGTGTGCGAGCAGGCGACCATAGTCGGAGATCATCGCGCCGCAGCCGGAGGCATTGATGACGATGGCTTCCGCGGTGCCACGCTCGATCTGCGGCCACCATGCGTCGATGTTCCGCCGGGCATTTTCGAGCGCGCCTTGTGGATCGCCCAAGTGCTGCCGGATCGCCCCGCAGCACCCCGATGCGGGATCGACAACGGCCTGCACACCGATGCGATCCAGCACGCGGGCGGTGGCAGCGTCGATGGAGGGCGCCATGGCCGGTTGCGTGCAGCCATTCAGCAGCAGCACTCGACGCGCATGCGTGCGTGTTGGCCACGATCCGGCACTGCGGCCAACGCCCACCTTCGCCTGCAGTCCTTGAGGCAACGCCAACCGCAGTGCGCGCGCGACGCCCAGTGCGACGCCGAACAGCCGCTGTCGCGTCAGGCCTTCCCGCAGCATCCAGCGAAACAGCCTTTCCGTCCACGGGCGCACCACTTGCCGGTCCACTTCTGCTCGCCCGATCTCGAGCAGCTGGCTGTACTCGACTCCGGAGGGGCAGGTGGTTTCGCAGCTGCGGCAGGTGAGGCAGCGATCGAGATGCAGCTGGGTCGCGCGCGTGGCGGGCACGCCTTCCAGCACTTGCTTCATCTGGTACAGGCGACCGCGCGGACCGTCGAGCTCGTCACCGACGAGCTGGTACGTCGGGCACGTCGCGTTGCAGAAACCGCAATGCACGCACGCGCGCAGCACGCCTTCCGCGGTGGTGCCCGCCGGCGTGTTCTTGAATTGCGGAGCGAGACGGGTTTCCAAGTGTCGATTCCTAGAGACCCGCGACCAGGCGGCCGGGGTTGAAGATGCCGTGCGGATCGAAGCGATCTTTCAGCTTGCGATGAATCGCGAGCACGACGGGGGATAGCGGATGGAACATGTCGCCTACCGCAGCCCCTCGCCATTGCAGTGCCGTTCCGCCAGCAGCGGTCGTGAGTTGTCGTACTTCGTCCGCTGGCAGATCCGTCGCATGCCAGCGCAACGCGCCGTTCCATTCCACGGCCAGGGGGCCGGGAATCGCCATGAGTGGCGTGATTGCGGGTACAGACAGTCGCCAGAGTGACGGGGCATTCGTGAAGAACGGATGTTCCTGGTTGCGCAGGCTGTCCCACCACGCTGCCGCGTCGGTCTCCGCCATCGGCTCGCCGCCGATGCGGGTCCGCGCTGCGGCCAGTGCGGCTGGCGCCCCCGAAAGACGCAACGTAGTGACGCCGTCGACCCAGCACCCCGCCGAGATCGGCAGCGGCTGGCCCCGCCACTGGCCGAATGCGGCGAGCGCCTCTGCGGCCGACATTGCGAGGCGCAGCGTGATCTCCTCTTTCGGTAGCGGCAGTACCTTGATCGAGACTTCCGTGATCAGACCGAGCATGCCGAGGGAGCCGCACAGCAGCCGCGACACATCGAAACCGGCCACGTTCTTCATCACCTGCCCGCCGAAGCGCAACACCTCGCCCTCGGCTGTCAGCAGCGTCGTCCCGAGCACGAAATCACGGACGGCCCCCACTTGTGCGCGCCGCGGACCCGACAGGCCCGCCGCCACGATGCCGCCCAGCGTCGGGTCGCCTGCAAACGAGGGAGGCTCGAACGCGAGGAACTGACCGTGCTTCGCCAGCGTTGCTGCGATCTCGCTCAATGACGTGCCGCATCGCGCCGTCAGCACCAGCTCGGACGGTTCGTATTCCACGATGCCGGCATGGCTGCGCGTATCGAGCGCTTCGCCCTTGAATTCCGCACCGTAGAAATCCTTCGTGCCACCGCCATGGATGCGCAGCGGTGTCCGCGCGTGATGCGCAGCGACGATCCTGTCCTTCAGGACTTGCAATGCGGCGTCCATCAGAAGCGAGGCAGCTCGGGATGGGGAACCTGTCCCTGGTGGACATGGAGCTTGCCGTACTCGGCGCAGCGGGCCAGCGTGGGAATGGCCTTGCCGGGATTCAGCAAGCCCGTCTCGTCGAAGGCGCCTTTTACGGCAAAGAAGGCATTGCGCTCGGCGGTCGAGAACTGCACGCACATCGAGTTGATTTTTTCGACGCCTACGCCGTGCTCGCCCGTGATCGTGCCGCCGAGCTCGACACAGAGTTCCAGGATCTCCGCGCCGAACTCATTGGCGCGGTCCATCTCTCCCGGTGCATTGGCGTCGAACAGGATGAGCGGGTGGAGATTGCCATCACCGGCGTGGAAGACGTTCATGCACCGCAGCCCGTACCGGGTTTCCATGTCGCTGATCGCGCGCAGCATGCGGCCCAGTGTCTTGCGCGGGATCGTGCCGTCCATGCAGTAGTAGTCGGGCGAGATGCGGCCCGCTGCGGGAAACGCGTTCTTGCGGCCCGACCAGAAGCGCAGCCGCTCCGCTTCCGATTGCGAGACCTTGATCGTGGTGGCGCCGCTCTCGCGCAGCACGCGTTCGATGTCCGCGATTTCGGAAGCCACTTCCGCCGGGGTGCCGTCAGATTCAGCGAGCAGGATGGCCTCTGCAGTGAGGTCGTAGCCCGCTTTCACGAACGGTTCGACAGCGACCGTCGCCTTGCGGTCCATCATTTCGAGGCCCGCGGGAATGATGCCCGCGGCGATGATGGCGGCGACGGCATCGCCTGCCTTGCCGGTGTCGTCGAACGAGGCCATGACGACCTGGGCGAGGTCGGGCTTCGGAACGAGCTTCAAGGTGGCTTCCGTCACGACCATCAGCAGCCCTTCGGAACCGATCGCGACCGCGAGCAGGTCGAGTCCGGGCGAGTCGAGCGCACCACCCCCGAGTTCGAGCAGCTCGCCGGTGATCGTGAAGCCGCGAACTCCCAGCACGTTGTGCACCGTCAACCCGTACTTGAGGCAATGCACGCCGCCCGAGTTCTCCGCGACATTGCCGCCGATGCTGCAGGCGATTTGCGAGGACGGGTCCGGCGCGTAATAGAGTCCAAAGGGCGCGGCGGCTTCCGAAACGGCCAGGTTGCGGACGCCCGGCTGGACCCGCGCCGTACAGGCCTCGGGATCGATCTTGAGGATGCGGTTCAGGCGGGCAAGGGACAGCACGACGCCCGAGGCGTGCGGCATCGCGCCGCCCGACAAACCAGTGCCCGCTCCTCGCGCGACCACCGGGACATCCATGCGATGGCAGAGGCGCAGCACCTCGCGGACCTGCTCCTCGGTGCGCGGCAGCACGACCAGCATGGGCAACTGCGTGTGCGAGGACAGACCATCGCATTCGTAGGGGCGGCGTTCTTCCTCGCGGTCGAGAATGCAGTCGCCAGGCAGAATTCCGCGCAGGGCATCGAGGATCTTCGCGCGGCGTTCTTGATCCGTGGTCTGCGTCAGGTCGCTCCAGCGTGATGCCGCGTCGGGCGTCGTGACGCCGGGAACTGCGGTGGAAGAGCGGGGTGCCTGGTGCATGGCGAAATTGTAGCAGCGAACCCGTGATCGCGACGGCTCTCTCGGCCCGAGGCTCCGGGGCAGCGCGGCAGGTGTTATCGTGCGTCGAGTGCCAACTGCGGGGAGTGCAAGATCATGCAAGGTTTCGTGACGCCGGGCCGTTCGCTGATAGTAGCGGCGCTCTTGTTCTTGAGTGGTGTCGTCCACGGCCAGGTAGTCCGCACTGCCGATGCCGATGTTCGCGGATTCCGCGCGAATGACTTTCCGCGCGTCACGCAGCTGGCCGAGAACGTCTACGCCTACGAAGACCTGATGGGCGAGCTCGGTACCAGTTTCGCGTTCACGACCAACAGCCTGATCGTCGTGACGAGCCAGGGGGTGCTGGTCGCCGATGCGCAGGGCAGCGTGGCCAAGACGAAGCGCATGGTCGAGGAGATCGGCAAGCTTACGGCGCAACCCATCAAGTACGTGGTCATCTGTGCGGACCACACGGACCACGTTGCCGGCAACAGTGCGTTCCCGGCCGGCGTGACGTTCATCGCGCATCCCACCTCCAAGGCCGTCATCGAACGGGCCACTGCGCGCAGTGTCCAGGCGGGCGGTGCACCGATCCCGGTACCGCAAGACACGGTCGCCGACAAGCGGACGCTCACTTTAGGTGGCATGGAGATGCAGATCCTGTTCCTTGGGAGGGCGCATACCGGAGGCGACCTGCAGCTCTACCTGCCCCGGCAGCGCCTCTTGTTCATGAGCGAAGTGTTCTTCAACCGCCTGTACCCCTCGGTTGGCGGCAGCAAGAGCGCCCATCCGATCGAATGGATCGAAACGATCAAGCGGTCGGAAGCACTCAAGGCGGCAGTCGTGGTGCCCGGGCATGGGTTCGTCGACAGTCCTGCCGTCCTCAGCGAGGAATTGCCAGCCTTCCGGCGCTCGCTCGAAAACCTCGTGGCCGAAAGCCGGCGCCTGCACGACGCGAAGGTGCCCGTCGAGGCCGCATCGCGGTCCATCAACCTGGGTGAATTCCAGTACTGGTATCGCGCCGTCAACAACGTGCCGGATGCGATCGCGCAGGTGTATCTCGAACTCGACGGCAAGCTGAACTGACCGCCACCCCGCTTCGGCCGATCACAGCGCGGTAGACAGAGGCCGTTGCCGCAGGATTTCGCTGACGAGATCGCGGAAGGCCGTGACCTTGGTCGGCGTGTTCTTCCGGCTGGCTTGCACGACATACACGGTGCTGGTCTGCCCCTTCCATCGCGGCAGCACTCGCACCAGTGTTCCCGCCGTCACTTCGGCGTCGGCGATGAACGAGGGGAGCGTGCCGATGCCGCCACCGGCTTTCAGCGCTTCGCGGATGAAGGACATGTCGTCACCGACGATGCGCTGACGGGCATCGCCGATGATCTTCGACAGCTGGGTTCCAAGCAGCGCTTGCTGGCCGCCACGATAGGCGACCCATTCGTGCAGGCCGAGATCTTTTGCCACGCGAGGGGTCCCCTTGCGGAGCAGGTATGACGGCGCGGCATACAGCTGGATGCGCAACTGCCCGACCTTCTGTGCCACGAGCGAGGAATCGCGAAGGGGGCGTGCCGACACGCGCAGAGCGAGGTCGATGCCGTCGCGAACCATGTCCACGACCTCATTGCCGAGGTGGACATCGATCTGGGTTCCGGGATACCGGGCCGTATAGCGCGCGGCGGCTTCGGCCAGCACCGCACCCCCTAAGTCCACCGTGGAAGTGACGCGGAGCGTGCCAGTGGGCAGTTCTTCCCGTTCGGGCAAGTCTGCCAGGGAGCCTTCGAGGGCCAGCAGCGATGGTGCGACCCTGTCGTACAAAGCAGCGCCCGCAGTGCTGGTTGAGACCTTGCGGGTAGTCCGGTGGAAGAGTCGGGCACCCACGGTGCCTTCCAGCGCGGCGATGGCCCGGCTGATCGTTGAGCGAGGGACGCCGAGCCGCGCTGCTGCCGCGGAAAAATTGCCCGTGTCCCGGACTGCCACGAAGGCTCTGATCAGGTTCAGGTCGATTGTTGCCATTGCGCACCACAGAAAACCAGAACCGGATATTGTTTCACCAGTGGCACGGATGCAAGCTGCGCCCCTCACTCAAGGAGACTCCCATGGCATCTGCTCCCCTGCTTGTTACCGGCGCCGCCGGCCAGATCGGTCGTCGCGTTCTGGACCTGCTGCTCGCCGCCAAGGCGGGCCCGATCATCGCCACTACCCGCAAACCTGAAGCGCTCGCGGACTATGCCGCCCGGGGCGTTGACGTCCGCAAGGCCGACTTCGACGATGAAACGGGGCTTGTCGCTGCGTTCAAGGGCGCCGGCCGCGCGCTGCTCATCAGCACCGATGCACTGGATCAACCAGGCCGGCGCATCGCGCAGCATCTGGCAGCGCTGCGCGCCTTCGAGAAGGCCGGCGTCAAGCACGTGGTTTATACGTCGTTCGTCAATCCGCATGCCGGCACGAAGGTGCTTATTTCGGGCGATCACCGCGATACGGAAGCCGCGCTCGCGAAGTCGTCCTTCGATTTCACGATCCTGCGCAACAACGTCTATACAGACATGCTCCTGATGGCACTGCCTCAGGCGGTGGCGACGGGGCAGTGGTTCACTGCGCGCGGCAACGGGGCCGCCGGGTTCGTCACTCGCGACGATTGCGCGCGGGCCGCGGCCGCAGCGCTGGCGCAGGACACAGGCGGCCGCCGGACGCTGGACATCACGGGACCTGCCGCGCTGACCAGCGATCAGGTCGCGGCGATCGCGTCAAAGGTCTCGGGTCGTCCGGTAGCGCACATTGCCATCCCCGCCCAGGCCCTCAAGGAAGGCATGGTGAAGCACGGCCTGCCGCCGCCGGTGGCCGACCTGCTCGTCAGCTTCGACCAGGCAAACCAGGAGGGCGATTTCGCCGTGGCCACGGATGCCGTGCTCGCGCTGACGGGCAAGGCTCCCCAGTCGGTCGAGGAATTCCTGACCGCGAATCGTGTGGCGCTGTTGCCGAAGTAATCCCCTTCGGCGCTTTTTGCAATCAGGGCCGGTTGCCGCAATGCAATCGGCCCTTTTTTTGCGTCTCGGTCTGCCGCGTGCGTTGCAGGCACCGATTCGGCTCTCTACCATGGGCGCCGATCCGAGGAATCATTGGCAAGGCAGGGGGAACGAATGAAGAACGGCAACCGGCTTCTGGCGATCGGCGTCATGGGGCTGCTCTACGGCATGGGTGCGATGGCGGCGGATTCGGCCAAGCCGTTCGTGCCGGTCACCGACGCGATGATCGAGAATCCCGATCCGGCCGATTGGCTGATGTGGCGACGGACGCAGAGCACGTGGGGCTACAGCCCGCTCAAGCAGATCAACAAGGGCAACGTCGGCAAGCTGCAACTCGCGTGGACCCGCGGCATCGGCCCGGGTGTACAGGAAGGCACGCCGCTCGTTTACAAGGGCACGCTGTTCTTCCCGCATCCGTCCGACCTCGTGCAGGCCGTCGATGCGAAGACGGGCGTGCTCAAGTGGCAGTACCGCCGCACGCTGCCCACCGACCTCGGCAAGTACTTCCCGACGCCGACGACGAACCGCAACCTCGCGATCTACGACAAGCTCATCATCGACACGAGCTCCGACGACTTCGCGTATGCGCTCGATGCCGAGTCCGGCAAGCTCGTGTGGGAAACGCGGATCCTCGAGTACCAGAAGGGCGCGCAGCAGACCTCGGGCCCGCTCATCGTCAAGGGCAAGGCCATTTCCGGCCGCGGTTGCGAGCCTGAAGGAGGCCCGGACGCCTGCATCATCGTCGCGCACGATGCGAAGACCGGCAAGGAGCTGTGGCGGACGCGCACGATTCCGCGCCCGGGCGAGCCCGGCAGCGAGACCTGGGCGGACCTGCCCGACGAAGCACGCTGGCACGTCGGCGCATGGATGGTCCCGAGCTACGACCCCGAGTTCAACCTGATCTACATCGGTACGTCGGTCACGTCGCCGGCGCCGAAGTACGCCCTTGGCGGCAACGACAAGGAGCACCTGTACCACAACTCGACGCTCGCGATTAATCCCGACAACGGCAAGATCGTGTGGCACTACCAGCACGTCATCGATCACTGGGATCTCGACCATCCGTTCGAACGCATGCTGCTCGATACGGTCGTCGCCCCGGACAAGTCCGAGGTCACGTGGATGAACCCGAAGATCAAGCCGGGCGAGAAGCGCAAGGTGATCACGGGCATCCCGGGCAAGACGGGCATCATCTACACGCTGGACCGCCAGACCGGCGAGTTCCTGTGGGCGCGCCCGACCGTGTTCCAGAACGTCGTCGGCAACATCGACGGCGCCACCGGCAAGGTCACCGTGAATCCCGCGACGCTCATGACGAGCACGGAATCGACGGTCCTCGCCTGCCCGTCCTCCGCCGGTGGCAGGAACTGGCCGTCGGGTGCCTACAGCCCCGATAGCGGCATGATGTACTTCCCGATGCGCAACACCTGCTCGATGGTCACGCCCATCTCCAACAAGCCGACGCTCGATTCGCTGTACGCGATCGCTCGCAAGGACGCACCGGTCCCGGGTTTCTCGGGACAGCTTGGCACCGTGCAGGCGTTCTCGGTGGCCACGGGCAAGAAGACGTGGAGCATCGAACTGCCCAACGCACCGCTGTCGTTGATGACCACGGGTGGCGGCCTGCTGTTTGGCGGCGACCTCGACGGCAATTTCCGCGCCTACGACGACAAGACCGGCAAGGTCCTGTGGGAAGTGCAGCTGAACTCGCCGGTGAGCGGCTTCCCGGTGACCTACTCGGTCGACGGCAAGCAGTTCGTCGCGGTGAGCACGGGCAACATCCTCGCCGGTGCCCGTGGCGCCAATGGCGCGGTGCCACCCGTGAGCGCGCTGTACGTGTTCGCACTGCCGAACTGATGCTTCGCGTGGCAGGAAGCGGCGCCGAACGGGCGCTGCTTCCTGGCCGCCCGGGCCCGGCTTCCTTCCACTGACGGGCATTCCCTTCATGACTTTGTTGACGCTTGCCGACGTGCGCGCCGCCCACGAGCGGATCCAGCCGTTCATCCACCGGACGCCGGTGCTCACCTCCGCACTGCTCAATGCGCGTCTCGGCGCTCGCGTGTTCTTCAAGTGCGAAAACCTGCAGAAGACGGGTTCTTTCAAGGCCCGTGGTGCGCACAACGCGGTGTATTCGCTCGCTGATGCCGATGCCGCGCGGGGCGTCGTCACGCACTCCTCCGGAAATCATGCGGGGGCCTTGGCCCGGGCAGCACAACGTCGTGGCATACCCTGCACGGTTGTCATGCCGGCCAATGCATCAGCGGCGAAGAAGGCCGCTGTCGCTGCGTACGGTGCGACCATCATCGAATGCGAACCGACGCTGTCGGCGCGCGAGGCGGCGGCGGCTCAAGTGCTTGCAGCGACCCGCGGAACGCTGGTGCACCCTTACGATGATTGCAGGGTGGTGGCGGGGCAAGGCACGGCGGCCCTCGAACTGCTGGAGGACTACCCGGACCTCGACCTGTTGCTGACGCCCGTTGGCGGCGGCGGGCTGCTGGCCGGATCGGCGCTGGCAGCCAAGTCACTCAACGGGATGATTCGAGTCATCGGCGTCGAGCCGGAGCTCGCGGATGATACGTTCCGCTCGTATCACGGCACGACGCGCGTGGTTATCAATTCTTCAACGACGATCGCCGACGGCCTGCGCGGCTCGATCGGCGCGCGCAATCTCGAATTGCTCAGGAAGCATGTCGATGACATCGTGACCGTGAGCGAAGCAGAGATCATTGCCGCCACGCGCCTGTTGTGGGAGCGCATGAAGATCGTCGTCGAGCCCTCAAGCGCCGTGCCGCTCGCTGCGCTGCTGAATGGCAAGGTGCCGGTGGCTGGCTTGCTCGTCGGGATCATCCTGTCGGGCGGCAACGTCGATCTCGACGCATTGCCATGGGCGCACCCTGCCGGCCGCTAGAAGGTCCGCGAAAACTGCGGCAAGACCCGTCCCGTGATGATGACGGCGGTCCAGATCAGGAGCGAAGCCGCACAGAACACCTTCGCCGCAGTCGGCAACGCGCCGCCGGCGGGGAGATGTTGCAGTTGCGAAGTCCAGAGCCTCTCGAAGCGCCATGCATTGAGGCCCGCGAGCGCGATCAGTGCCATCTTCACCATGAAGATCGGGTTCGTTCCGTAGCGCACCGGGTCGGCCACGAAGAACAGCACGCCGGAAATCGCCGTCAATGCGAATCCGGCCAGCGACAGCACGACGAAGCGATGGACGTTCGCGAGCGGCAGTCGCGGCGCCACGCCGAGTACCCTCAGATCGAAGGCGGCGATGCCGGCCGTGAGCAGCGCGAGCCCGACGAAGTGCAGGACCTCCATCAGCGCAAACAGCCAGCGCGACGCCAGCATCGTGTGGCCGAGGGCCGTGCCGGCGAGGGAGCGCATGAGGTCGAGCATGGAGTGCGGGGCTGGGGTTGCGGCAGCCCTGAGTGCTGCTTCTCTAGAGCGGCAGGATGGCTTCGTAGACGATGACCGCATCGCCCTGGATGCGCACCGACTGCACGACGCGGCCCGAGCACGCGACGTCCACATCGACAATGCCTGGGCGGTTCATCGAGTCACCTTGGCGGCCGCGGAACCGCGCCACGCCATCGGTGGCCTGCAGCAATCCGTGGTTGACGAGGTAAGCACCCAGCATGCCGTGCGCGTTGCCGCTGACCGGGTCTTCGGGGATGCCGATGGCCGGGCAGAACATCCGCGATTCGGTGCCGGCCGCGAAGCCGGGTTCG
>JBEBIT010000143.1:0-3384 GCA_040080215.1 Steroidobacteraceae bacterium | reverse complement strand
GCGCGACGCACGCCATGGCGGGTGCGGACCACGACGGCGTCGTAGACCTCGCCCTTCTTGACCTTGCCGCGCGGGATCGCGTCCTTGATGCTGACCTTGATGACGTCGCCCACGGACGCATAGCGCCGCTTGCTGCCACCCAGGACCTTGATGCACATCAGGCTGCGCGCGCCGCTGTTGTCAGCAGCATTCAACAATGTTCGCATCTGGATCATGGCTAGTCCTCAGTTCTGCTCGGCGCGGGTGACCACGCGGACCAGACGCCAGTTCTTGTGCCGCGACAGGGGCCGGCACTCTTCGATCGTGACCACATCGCCTTCGCGACACTCGTTGTTCTCGTCGTGCGCCTTCAGCGTCGTGGTACGGCGGATGTACTTGCCGTATGTCGGATGCTTCACGAGGCGTTCGACCGCCACCGTGATGGTCTTCTGCATCTTGTTGCTGATGACCTTGCCCGTGACCGAACTGCCAGGGGACTTCGCCGCTACGGCATTCGTCTCGCTCATTTCACCGCACCTTTCGCTTTGTCAGCCCGGCCGAGTTCCGCCATGACCGTCTTCAGACGGGCGACGTTGCGCCGGACCTTCGTGAACTGGTCGGGCTTCGCCGACTGCCCTGTAGCCTGCGCCATGCGCAGATTGAACTGCTCGCGACGGAGGTTCAGCAGCTCCTCCCGGAGCTCTGCCGCGCTTTTCTGCCGAAGTTCTTTCGCGTTCATTACCTGACCTGCCGCGTTACAAACTGCGTGTCGACCGAGAGCTTCGAGGCGGCGAGGCGGAAGGCCTCACGCGCGATCGCTTCCGTCACACCTTCCATCTCGAACAGCACCTTGCCGGGCTTGACCTTGGCAACGTAGTACTCGACGTTGCCCTTGCCGCTGCCCATTCGCACTTCGAGGGGCTTCTTCGTGATCGGCACGTCCGGGAACACCCGGATCCAGACCTGGCCGCCGCGCTTCACGTAGCGAGTCATCGCGCGGCGGGCCGCCTCGATTTCACGCGAAGTCATGCGGGCGCTGCTCAACGTCTTCAGGCCGAACTCGCCGAAAGCAACGTAGTTGCCGCTCTGCGCGAGGCCGTTGTTGCGGCCCTTGAACTGCTTGCGGTACTTGGTTCGCTTGGGTTGCATCATGATCGTATTCTTCCGCTCCCGGCCTTACGCCGTAGCTTCCGCTTCCACAGCCGGCGCCTGGACAGCCGCTGCATCCTGAACGTCCGTGCCAAGCTGGCCCTGCTTGAACACTTCACCCTTGAAGATCCAGACCTTGACACCGATGATGCCGTAGGTCGTGTGGGCTTCCGCCAGGCCGTAATCAATCTCGGCGCGGAACGTGTGCAACGGCACGCGGCCTTCGCGGCTCGATTCGGTACGCGCGATTTCCGCGCCGTTCAACCGGCCCGACGCGCGCACCTTGATGCCAAGCGCCCCGATCCGCATCGTGTTGGTCACGGCCCGCTTGATGGCGCGGCGGAACATCACGCGACGCTCGAGCTGCTGGGCGATACCGTCCGCAACCAGCTGGGCGTCCAGCTCGGGCTTGCGGATCTCCGAAATATTGATGCGGACGTCGACGACCGGCATCTTCATCATGGCAGCCACCTGGCCGCGCAGCTTCTCGATGTCCTCACCCTTCTTGCCGATCACGATGCCGGGACGGGCGGTGTGGATGGTGATGTTGACCTTGCGCGCAGCGCGCTCGATCACGATACGGCTCACCGACGCCTCGACAAGCTTCTTGCGCAGGAACGTGCGAACGACGAAATCGTTATGCAGGTTCGCCGGGAAATTGCGCGTAGAGGCATACCACTTGGACGTCCAGTCCCGCGTGATGCCAAGGCGAATGCCGATCGGATTGACTTTCTGACCCATAGTTTTTTAGCTCGCTTTCGCTCGCGTCGATTAGTCTTTCTTGCCGTCACCCACCAGTACGGTGATGTGACTGTTGCGCTTGATGATGCGATTGCCGCGGCCCTTGGCGCGAGCGTGGAAGCGCTTCAGCGTCGGGGCCTCGTCGATCATGATCACTTCCACCTTGAGCTCGTCGATGTCCGCGCTCTGGTTGTTTTCCGCGTTCGCGATGGCGGACTCGAGCACCTTGCGCACGAGGTCGGCACCCTTCTTCGGGGTGAACCGCAGCGTGGCGAGGGCAAGGCCCACGGGCTGGCCGCGGACCAGGTCGGCGACCAGGCGGCACTTCTGCGGGGAAATGCGCGCGTGCTTCAGTTTTGCTGCGACCTGCATGGGTTACTCCGTAGACGCCTTCTTGTCGCCGCCATGAGCCCGGAACGTGCGGGTAGGCGCGAATTCGCCGAGCTTGTGCCCGACCATGTTCTCGGACACGAGGACCGGCACATGCTGGCGACCGTTGTGGATCGCGAGCGTGAGCCCGACCATGTCGGGGAGGATGAGCGAGCGCCGCGACCACGTCTTGATGGGACGACGATCGTTCTTCTCAGACGCCGTCCGCACCTTCTTGGCGAGGTGCAGATCGACGAACGGACCTTTCTTTACCGAACGAGGCACGTTGAGCTCCTGTCGAAATTAATTACGGCGGCGGACGATCATGCCGGCCGTGCGCTTGTTCTTGCGGGTCTTCTTGCCCTTGGTATTCCAGCCCCATGGGCTCACGGGATGCGGATTACCCTGGCCGGACTTGCCCTCGCCACCACCGTGCGGGTGATCGACCGGGTTCATTACCACGCCGCGAACGGTCGGGCGGATGCCACGCCAGCGGATGGCGCCCGCCTTGCCGTAGCTGCGGAGGTTGTGCTCGCCGTTGCCGACTTCGCCGATCGTGGCGCGGCAATCGATATGGATCTTGCGTGTCTCGTTCGAACGCAGGCGCACCGTCGCATACATGCCCTCGCGGGCTGCGAGCTGCACGGCACCGCCGGCGCTGCGCGCGAGCTGGGCACCCTTGCCGGGCTTCAGCTCGATGCAATGAATGGTCGAACCGATCGGAATGTTGCGGATCTGCATCGCGCTGCCGGGCTTGATAGGCGCCTCGGGACCCGAGAGCACGGCATCGCCTGGCACCACGCCCTTGGGGGCGATGATGTAGCGACGCTCGCCGTCCGCGTACAGCACCAGCGCCAGGTGGGCGGTGCGGTTCGGGTCGTACTCAAGACGCTCGACCTTGCCCGGGACGCCGTCCTTGTCACGCAGGAAATCGACGACGCGGTACTTCTGCTTGTGACCGCCGCCCTGGTGGCGCACGGTCTGGCGACCCGAATGGTTGCGGGCGCCCGTCGAATGCTTGTGCTCGACGAGGGACTCGATCGGGCCGCCCTTGTGCAGGTGCGAACGATCGATCTTCACCTGGAAGCGTCGGCCTGGCGACGTCGGTTTGGATTTGATGAGAGCCATGATTCTCTACTTACGTTC
>JBEBIT010000072.1:0-14509 GCA_040080215.1 Steroidobacteraceae bacterium | reverse complement strand
TTCGTAGGTGCCGCATTCTTTTTCGCCATCGTTAGTCTCCTGTTTTGGCTGATGTGCGTGGCTGATGTGCGTAGCAGTTGCTAGAAACAGCGCCGCATTTTTAAGTCGCGTCGGAAAATAGCACAAGATCCGCCGTCATTTAACCAGTACTGAAGATAAATTTGCGACTATTTTTGCGGGAATTCTCCGCATGGCTATTTCTATTCGGCGAAAAACTCGCGCTGAAACGTCACGGCGAAGGGTTGCGACTCGCCGGCGGGCGTCGCTTTGATGTCGAAAATCAGGATCTCGCTGCCGCTCAAGGACACTTCGCCGATGTACGAAACCGTGCTGCCCTCTGTGACGCGACGAATCGCGATGTCCTTGAGCTGCCCATTCAGAGTGCGGGCATTGACGATCACCGCGGCGTCGATGGGCAGAGGCAGTGCACCTTCGCCGTCGCGATGCAGGAGAGCCACGTTCAACAGTACCCGCTTCGTGCTGCGCTCGATTCCATAGCGGCTCGCGATGTCCGGCGTCAGCTGATCAGTTCTGACGCCGTTGAAGTGCAGCTCATAATTGCCGAACTTCTCAAAGGATTCCCGGCTCGTCTCGGCCGTCTGTGGGCGCGGCGGGACGCTGCTGTTGTTGCAGGCGGCGACCAGCGCTGCGCAGCCGAACAGCACCAGGATCGTCTTGCGCACGGGTTGTCGGGTCATTGTGGAGTCCTCCTTTACACCGCGCCGATGGGCGCCTGGAAGCAGGCCGTGCGGCCTCTTTGGTCTTGTCGGGCGTATCAATGGATAAAGCGTCGCCGCACCTTTGGGGCGCAGGGTGCAGACTCATCCGTCACGTAATGAGGATTTGCAGCGCCTGCAAGGCGATCAGCACGAAGACAGCGGAGAGGTCGAGGCCGGCGAGAGGCGGGATCAATCGCCGCACAGGGCGCAACAGCGGCTCGCACAGGCTGGCCAGTAAGCTCGCGGAGGGACTGTAGGTGCCTGGCGCCACCCAGCTCAGGATGACGTACACCAGGACGGCGAACCAGTAGAACTGCAGTACCGTGATGGCCAGCGACAGCAGCGCGGACTGGATCAACGCCCCGGGTTGTGAAAAGCCGAAGCCCATCAGCAGGAACACGATTGCGGTCGTCAACAGCTGGACCAGTACGAGCGCCACGAGCGATGCCGTGTCGATGCGACCGGCGGCCGGAATCACCCGTCGCAGCGGCAGGACGAGGGGATTCGTGATCTTGAGGACTGCCTGGGACAGGGGATTGCGTGCGTCCGCCCTCACGAGCGGCAGCAGGAAACGCAGCAGGAACACGGTGACCAGCAATACCTGGAGTACCGAGCGGACGATGTAGGTCAGCGCATCCATGGTGGGTGTCCGGGCTTCCTATTGCTTGCCGAGCTGTTCGGCCATTTCGGCGGAGCGATGCGCTGCAGCGGCGATGGCCTGGGTGAACAGGCCGCGCACGTCATTCGCTTCGAGGTGCTTGAGGGCTGCTTCCGTGGTGCCCCCTTTGGAGGTCACCTGCTTGCGCAAGTCGGCGGGGGAGTCGACGCTTTCGCGCGCCATGCAGCCCGAGCCGTACGCGGTCTCGATGGCGAGGCGACGGCTCACGTCTGCCGACAAGCCAAGCGAAATGCCCGCTGCCTCGAGCATTTCCACGAGCAGGAAGAAATAGGCCGGGCCGCTGCCGGACACGGCTGTCACGGCATCCATCTGTGCTTCCTCGTCTACCCAGACGGTGACTCCGACAGCGCCCAGAATCTCGGCAGCCAGCGCGCGAGCGGCGGCCGACACAGCGGGCGCTGCGTAAAGACCCGTTACACCGCAATTCTGCAATGCCGGGCGATTCGGCATCGCGCGCACCACCGGCAGGCCACCGAGCCAGCGTTCGATATCGGAGCCGCGGATGCCCGCTGCAATCGAAATGACCAAGGGGCGCCGGACTTGCAGTGTGCCAGACAGGCTCGCGGCGACATTGCGCAAGTCCTGGGGCTTCACCGCGAGGATGACGACGTCAGCGTCCTGCGCGACCGCGTTGTTGTCTGCAGTGGTCCGCACGCCGAGCTGCGTGGACAGCGATTCAAGTTGTGCGGGAACCGGGTCGGAGATGACGATCTGGTGCGCTGCGACACCGCGCGCGATGAGGCCGCCCGCCAGGCTTCTTGCCATGTTGCCGCCGCCGATGAAGCCAATCGTTTCACGCATGAGGAGTTCCGCAGGTAACCCAGATCTTCGTTCGCGCAGCATGCCAGTCGCGCAACGGCCCGTATTCTAGTGCCGTTCGCCGAAAATCGCTGTGCCGACGCGAACCACCGTGGAGCCGGCGGCAATGGCGGCTTCGAAATCGCCGCTCATTCCCATGGACAACGTATCGCAGTCGATATCCAGATTGCGCAGATCCCGCGCAAGGGCGGCGAGCGCGGCGAAATCCTGCTGGACAGCCTTTGGGTCCGTGGCGGGAGGGATGCACATCAGTCCACGGAGCTTGAGCCGGGGAAGGGTCATGATGTACCGTGCCAAGGGCTCGACTTCCTCCGGAGGGATGCCGGCCTTCTGGGGTTCGGGAGTCACCTGAACCTGGATGCAGACATTCAGCGGGAGCAATGAGGCGGGCCGCTGCTCGTTCAACCTGTCGGCAATGCGAGCCCGATCAACGGTGTGGACCCAGTCAAACTGCTCTGCGACGTCGCGGGTCTTGTTGCCCTGCAGGCGGCCGATGAAATGCCAAGTGAGCTTGAGATCGCGAAGCGACTCGATCTTGGGCAAGGCTTCCTGAGTGTAGCTTTCCCCGAAATCGCGCTGGCCCGTCAGCGCCACGTTCCGGATCGCGAGCGCCTGCTGCTGTTTGCTCACGGCTACGAGGCGGACGGATCCGGGGTCGCGACCCGCCGTGCGGGCGGCAATTTCAATCCGGCGGAGGACCGCTGCGACGGACTCACTCTGCATCGTCATTCGGCGGGGTTCCACCCGGAAAACTGCGGACTAATTAACATATTTTGGCCAAGGGCCCTCCGTTATACTGGCGCCGCTGATGGTCCGGGCCGGGTCTGCCACACATATATGTATATGCGTGTGCCGGGCTGTCCACTTGCGCAGTCGTATCCGGACCTCAAGCGCAGTGCAAGGAGTGTCCATGCCCGTCGATATCGCGCAGCTGCTCGCGTTTGCCGTCAAGAACAACGCGTCCGACCTGCATCTTTCCGCAGGCGTCCCGCCGATGATCCGTGTCGACGGCGACATGAAGCGCATCAACATGCCGGCACTGACGCACAAGGAAGTGCACAGCATGGTGTACGACATCATGAATGACAAGCAGCGGAAGGCCTACGAGGAGTTCTACGAAACCGACTTCTCCTTCGAGATCCCGAAGCTGGCGCGGTTTCGAGTCAATGCGTTCAACCAGAACCGCGGCGCCGGTGCCGTGTTCCGTACGATCCCGTCGGTGATCATGTCGCTGGACGACCTGAACGCCCCGAAGATTTTCCGCGACGTCGCCATGCATCCCCGCGGGCTTGTGCTTGTCACCGGGCCGACCGGCTCAGGCAAGTCCACCACGCTTGCGGCCATGGTCAACTACGTCAACGACAACAAGCCCGATCACATCATCACCATCGAAGACCCGATCGAGTTCGTCCACGAGAGCAAGCGCTCGCTGATCAACCAGCGCGAAGTGCATCGCGATACCCTGGGTTTCAGCGAGGCCCTGCGCTCCGCATTGCGCGAGGATCCCGACGTCGTGCTGGTGGGCGAAATGCGCGACCTCGAGACCATCCGCCTGGCGCTGACGGCCGCCGAAACCGGGCACCTCGTTTTCGGCACGTTGCATACGAGCTCCGCAGCCAAGACCATCGACCGCATCGTCGACGTGTTCCCGGCTGCCGAGAAGGAAATGATGCGCACGATGCTGTCCGAGTCGCTGCGGGCCGTGATTTCGCAGACGTTGCTGAAGCGCATAGGCGGCGGTCGCATCGCGGCGCACGAGATCATGATCGGTACGCCCGCCATCCGGAACCTGATCCGCGAAGGCAAGATCGCGCAGATGTATTCCGCGATCCAGACCGGTCAGTCGTCCGGTATGCAGACGCTCGACCAGTGCCTGACCGAACTGTTGCAGAAGGGCCTCGTGACCAAGGAAGAAGCCCGCTTCCGCGCCCAGAACAAGGACGCTTTCTGATCTGACTTCGGTCCCGGGTTCGGGACCACCGCCGGGACTACTTAGGATTCGACCATGGAACGCGAGCAAGCAATCAAGCTGATGCAGGACCTGCTGAAGCGCCAGGTCGAGAAGAACGGCTCCGACCTGTTCATCACGTCCGGCTTTCCTCCTGCCATCAAGATCGACGGCGAGATCCGTCCGCAGTCCGACCGTTCGTTGACCCTCGAGCAAAGCGCCGTGCTGGTCCGCTCGATCATGAACGACAAGCAGACTCGCGAATTCGATTCGACGAAGGAATGCAATTTCGCGATCGCGCCGGTCGGGATCGGTCGCTTCCGCGTGAGTGCGTTCGTGCAGCAGGGGCAGATCGGGTGCGTCATCCGCACCATCAACGCGAAGATCCCCCAGATCGACGACCTGCAGCTGCCCCCCGTCCTCAAGGACGTCGTGATGTCGAAGCGCGGGCTGGTCATCGTCGTGGGCGGTACTGGCTCGGGCAAGTCCACATCCCTCGCGGCCATGGTCGACTACCGGAACCAGAAAAGCCGCGGCCACATCATCACGATCGAGGATCCCGTCGAGTATGTGCATGCGCACAAGGGCTGCGTGATCACCCAGCGCGATGTCGGCGTCGACACCGACTCCTGGCACACGGCCCTCAAGAACACGCTGCGTCAGGCGCCCGACGTCATCCTCATCGGCGAAATCCGCGACCGCGAGACGATGGAGTACGGCATCCAGTTCGCCGAAACCGGCCACCTGGTGCTCGCCACGCTGCACGCGAACAGCTCGAACCAGGCCCTGGACCGCGTGATCAACTTCTTCCCGGAAGACAAGCGCGAACAGCTGCTGATGGACCTGTCGCTCAACATCAAGGCATTGATTTCGCAGCGCCTGATCCCGCGGGAAGGTGGCGTGGGGCGCATCGCCGCGATCGAGATCATGCTCAATACGCCGTTGATCACGGACCTGATCTTCAAGGGCGAGGTAGCGGCCATCAAGGAAGTCATGGCGAAGTCGAACCGCCTCGGGATGAAGACTTTCGACCAGGCACTGTATGATCTCTACGAGGCAGGCCTGATATCGTATGAAGACGCCTTGAGGAACGCCGACTCGAAGAACGAGGTGCGGCTGCGCATCAAGCTCGAGAGCAAGCGCGAGATGAAGATGGGCGAAGAACTGGGCGAGAGCCTGCGGATCATGGACGAAGAGGCGGAAGGAACCCGATTCTGATGACTGATACAGACGCCCCTGATGGAAGCGAAGCGGATCTCACGGAGGCCGAATCCGGCGAGAAGCCGATCGTCCTCAATACCAAGCCCCTGTTCAAGCTGATGGTCGAGAAGCGGGCCTCCGACCTGTTCTTTTCGTCCTACGCACCCATCAAGATCAAGATCGAAGGGAAGATCATTCCCGTCAACAAGCAGATCCTGTCGCCGGAAGTCGTGCGTCAGGCGTCTTTCGGCCTGATGACGCAGGAACAGATCGAGTACTTCAACGAAGAGCTGGAAATCGACTTTGCCGTTTCGGAACCCGGGCTCGGACGGTTTCGCGTCAACGTGTTCCACCAGCGCGGCAATCCGGCAATGGTGCTGCGCTACATCACGGCGGACATGCCGCGCCTCGACGATCTCGGCATGCCCGATCTCCTCAAGGACCTCGTGATGATGAAGCGCGGCCTGATCCTGATGGTCGGTGCCACCGGCTCGGGCAAGTCCACGACGCTCGCGGCGATGATCAACCATCGCAACGACAACTCATCGGATCACGTCATCACGATCGAGGATCCCATCGAGTTCCTGCATTCCAACAAGAAGTCGATCATCAACCAGCGCGAAGTCGGCCTCGACACCAAGTCTTACGCCCGCGCGCTGCGTAGCGCGATGCGGGCTGCGCCGGACGTGCTGCTGATCGGCGAGATCCGCGACCGCGAGACCATGGAGTCCGCGATCATGCTGTCCGGTACCGGCCACCTCGTCATGGCGACGCTGCACGCCAACAATGCGGCGGAGACGCTTGATCGCGTGATCAACATGTTCCCGCGCGACCAGCACACCCAGCTGTGCCTTGACCTGTCGCAATACCTGCGGGCGATCATTGCCCAGCGACTGGTTCCCGGCAAGAACAAGCGGCGCGTGGCTGCGGTCGAGATGCTGATCAATACCCCGCACGTGCAGGAACTGATCAAGAAGGGCGATGTGATCGGCGCTAAGGAAGCGCTCCGGACCAGCAGCGAGAAGGGCATGCAGCACTTCGACGTGGCGCTGTTCCAGCTCTACAAGGCAAATCGCATCAGCCTCGAAGACGCACTGGCCTACGCTGATTCGCGCTCGAACCTCGAGGCGAAGATCAACTTCGGCTGAGGCAGACCCCGGGGACGCCTAGTCCGGAAAGACGGCCCGGGAGTCGAACACCGGTCCGTCCACGCAGACGCGCTTCATGGCCGGGCCCTCCGGCGTCATGACCTTCACCGCGCATCCTGCACAGCCACCGACGGCGCAGGCCATGAATTCTTCAAGCGAAACCTGGCAGGGGATGCCGAAGCGACTCGCTACCTTCGCGGCGGCCTGCAACATGGGCGTCGGCCCGCAGGCGAACATCTCGACTTCGCCGAGTACCTGCTTGTCCAGCGACTTGAGCCATTCCGCCGCAAGGTCGGTCACGTAGCCGTGGTAGCAACCGGGAAAGTCGCCGAAGCTCGCGAGGCGGCTCGCAATGCCCCAGCCTTCGAGCAGGGGCATGCAGGCGATCGTGCCGTCCGGGATGCCGGGCGCCAATACCGTTGACGGCTTGAGGCGGAACGGGAACGGGACTTCCGAGCCCATCAACACGAGCGGTGACCACTTCGCGTCGCTGCGCTCGCGCAGGTGTTCGGCGAGAAACACCATCGGCGGAATGCCGACGCCACCGCCGACCAGCAAGGTCCTTGGACGCTGGGGATGCGGGGTAAACCCCTTGCCGATCGGGCCGAGCACGCTGATACGATCACCGGGACGCTTCTGCGAGAGCAGCTTGAGACCCGGGCCCACGATCTTGTACAGGATGTCGATCCAGCCGGCCGCTGCATTCGCCCGCATGATCGACAGGGGCCTGCGCATCGGCAGTTCGGCATCGCAGGTAAGGTGCGCGAAGCTGCCTGGCGTCGCGGCGGCGGCGGTACGCGGTGCATTGACGCGAAGGATGAACTGGTCGCCGGGGAAGGCCTCCTGCGAGACGACCGTGGCGTCGTCTTCGAGGAAGATGGTTCCGCGATGGGGCCGGGACACCGGTGCAGCAGCGTGCGTCATGAATACTTCCGTTGGGCCTGCGCGTTGCGCACGATGGTCGCGAGGACCGCCATGCGCACCGCAACGCCGTTCGTCACCTGTTCCTGGATCACCGACTGGGGACCGTCGGCGACCTCACCCGTGATCTCCACCCCGCGGTTCATCGGTCCGGGATGCATGACGATCGCATCCGGCTTCGCGAGCTTCATGCGCTCTGCGGTGATCCCGAACTCGCGGCAATAAGCCGCGTTGTCGGGAATGTGCGCGGCGCTCATGCGCTCGGTCTGGATGCGCAGGCCCATGATCACGTCGGCGCCTTTCATTGCCCTGTCGAGGTTGGTGAAGCGCAACGCTCCCTCGAATTCGCTGCTCTTCGGCAACAAGTGCTCGGGACCTGCGATCCGGACTTCTCCGGTGCCCAGGGCCGTCAGCGCGTGCCACGCGGAGCGCGCGACCCGCGAGTGGGCCAGGTCGCCTACCAGCAGGACGCTCAGGTTGCCGAAGTCGCCTTTGTGCTGGCGGATGGTCAGCACGTCCAGCAAACCTTGAGTCGGATGCGACAGGTGGGCTTCGCCGGCGTTCAGGATGCTGACGTGGGGCTGCACATGGCCCGCGACGAAGGCGGGCAATCCCGGTTCGGCGTCGCGCATGACCAGCACGTCGGCATGCATGGCCTGCAGCGTGTAGATCGTGTCCAGTACGGTCTCGCCCTTCACGCGGGACGACGAGTGCATGTCGAGATTGACGACATCGGCGCCGAGACGCCTCGCGGCCAGCTCGAAGGAAACACGGGTGCGTGTGCTCGGCTCGAAGAAGAGGTTGGCCACGGTGTGGCCGGCAAGGCTCTGGTCGCGCGCCGGCAATTCGCCTGGCTGCCTCACGTAGAACTGGGCGAGGTCCAGGAGGTCGGTCAATTCCGCGTGCCCCAGGCCCTCGAGCGTGATGAGATGGCGGAGGCGTCCGTCGGGCCCGCGCTGGCTGGTCTGGTCCAGGCCCTCAGTCTGTCGCTTGCTCAAAATGGCCTCTGTCTGTCCTAAGTGGTGTCGTTGCCCGCGTCAGCCGCGCGTTGCATGCTGCAAGGCGAACCAGCGTTCCAGGATGACCTTCGCGGCGACACGGTCCACGTCGGCGTGCGTCACCCGTTTGCGCTTCAGGCCGCTCGCGCGGGCTTCCCTCAGTTCGGCTTCGGCGTCGCGGGAACTCAAGCGTTCGTCGATGAGGTGCACGGGCAGGTGCAGGCGGGCTTCCAGCGCCTGGCTGAAGTCCCTTGCGGGCGCGGTCATCCCCGTTTCAGTCCCATCCATATTATAGGGGAGTCCCACCACAAGCTGGGTCGGCGTGTAGTCGGCCACCAGCCGGTCGACCTCCGCCCACGGGAAGGTACCGCGTACCTCGAGGACGGTCAGGGGCCGTGCGGTCCGGGTCAACGTATCGCCGGCTGCCACGCCCACGCGCCGGGTACCGTAATCGAATGCGAGAATCAGTTCGGGTGGCGACACAGCGCTATACGGTCGGGTCACGCATGGCCAGCCTGAGGGCTCAGGGTGGCCAGGTCGACGCCCAGCAGGCGACCGGCGGCCCGCCATCGATCTTCATAGGGGGTCTCGAACAGGACATGGGGTGCAGCCGCGACGCTGAGCCACGCGTTCTGGATCATTTCGCTTTCGAGCTGCCCGGCCTCCCAGCCGGCATAGCCCAGCGCCACGAAGGCCTCGGCGGGACCGTCGCCGCGGGCCATGGCATCCAGGATGTCGCGGGAAGTCGTGACGTGCACCTGACTGGAGACCCGCAGCGTTGAATCCCACGTGCGTTCTTCCGCGCGATGGACCACGAAGCCGCGGTCCGTCTGCACCGGGCCGCCCTGGAGTACCGGCTGGCTCGAAAGGGGTTCGCGCGAAGTCGGCAGTTTCAGCTGGCGGAAGACATCCGAGAGCTGCATGTCGAGCGGCCGGTTTATGATGAGTCCCAGCGCGCCCTGCGGGTTGTGCTCGCAGATCAGGGTAACGGTCTGCGAGAAATTGTCGTCCGTCATCGCCGGCATCGCGATCAGGAACTGGTTGGTCAGAAAGGCACCCTTGGACATGCCGTCAGTATCCTGCCAGCTGGCGCTCGGCTCAAGGTCGAAATCCCCGGTCCGGAAAGCCGGCCGGCATCATCGTCAGCGGGGGTCAGGGACCGGGCGGGATCTCGACATTGAGGTTCCCGGCATCACCGTCCTGATCACCGAGGAACTGCCATTCATAAGCGAAACGCAGCTGGTCGTACTTCTGGCGCAGCGCCGACGGGAAGGGGTCGAAGGGGGAGGCGAGCTTCAGGATGTTGAGCGCCGCCTGGTCGACCTCCTTGTGCCCGCTCGTACGCTGGACCGAGATGTCTTTCAGGGTGCCGTCGGCGCCGATCGTCACGGCCAGCACCGGGTTCCCCGACATCCGCCTTTGCCGGGTGTCACGCGGGTAGTTGAGCGTGCCCATGCGTTCCACCTTGCGTTTCCAGCCATCGAGATAAGGAGCCAGTCCGGACTCGCGCGTATCGGCCTTGATCTCGAGTTCCCGACCGGTCTTGCCGCGCAGCTTCAGGTCGCCGTCTGCGGAGCTCGCAATCGCGGGGCTCGGGGGAGTCGGGATCAGCGCGATCGGGGTTTCGCTGTTCCATGACGGCTGTTCGCGGCCGCTCTGCAATGGCTTGGCCGCGCGGTCGCTGCGACTCGACAGCACTTCACGCGTTGCAGACCCCGTTACGGCTTCCTTGTGCTCGACCCCATTGCCCTTCGCGCTGCCCTCGATCGCGGCAGGGAACATCGAGGATTCCGGGCTGGCGGCGCGCACTGCATCGGTTGTCGTGCCGGCACCCACCTGGCTGCGCTGGGCTAGATATCGCGCGTCGGGATTGGATTCGGTGCTGCGGCCTCCTGATGTGAGCAACAGCACTTCGAGCGTCGGTGCAGCATTGGGATTCGGCTTCGTGAGCACCGAGAAGCTCACGCCGATGATGAGGATCCCATGCAGCAGGGCCACCAGGAACAGGGTTGTCGTCAGCCGGTCGCTGGCCGACGTCGACGGCGGCGGGCCGAACGGCGAGACCGACAGCTTGGCATCCTGTTCGGCAGCGGCAGTCGCCGTTCTGGATAGAGGAGCGTTCACGACCTTCAGAGTATAAGCCCGCTGCGGACAGGTCCACTCCCCTCGCGCAGGGTCGGGGAGTGGCGCACAGGCCCCGTCAGCCGAGTCTTTTGGCGATCGCATCCATCAGCAGGCTTGCGATGTCCGTCTTGAACTGTTTGTCGAGTTCACGCACGCCCGTCGGACTCGTCACGTTGATCTCGGTGACATACCCGCCAATGACGTCGAGGCCCACGAACAGCATGCCCCGCTCGGCCAGTTTCGGCCCGATCTGGCTCACCAGCCAGCGGTCGCGGTCATTGAGCGGACGACCTTCGCCTTTGGCGCCCGCCGCGAGGTTGCCGCGATTGTCCGTAGCAGAGGGGATGCGGGCCAAGGCGTAGGGAGCAGGCTCGCCATCGATCACCAGCACCCTGGCGTCGCCACCGGTCACGATGTCGGGCAGGTATTTCTGCACGATGGCGTAGTGGGAACCGTATTCCGTCATGGTCTCGAAGATGACGCTGGCGTTCTTGTCGCCCTGCTTGATCACGAATATGGAGCGGCCGCCCATGCCGTAGAGGGGCTTGCACACGATATGGTCGTGCTGGGCGAGGAACGCGCGCATCTGGTCCATGTTCCGCGTGATCAGCGTGGGGGCACAGCACTCCGGGAACCACGCCGTATAGACCTTCTCGTTCATGTCGCGCAGCCCCTGGGGGCGGTTGACGAGGAGGGCGCCCTCCGTTTCCGCGCGTTCCAGGATGTACGTTGTGTAGATGTACTCCATGTCGAAGGGCGGATCCTTGCGCATCAGGATGGCGTCCAGGGTACCAAGGCGGACCGTGCTTGGTTCGCCTAGCGTGTACCAGTCCGTCAGGCTGTCGCGCACGGTGGCAGGCCGGACCCGTCCCCAGGCCACGCCGTTGTCGAGCCACATGTCCGCCTGCTCCAGGTACAGGAGTTCCCAACCGCGCTTTTGTGCCGCCAGCATCATCGCCAGCGTCGTGTCCTTCGCCGGCTTGATGTGGTCGATCGGGTCCATGACGACGGCCAGTCGCACGGTTTCTCTTGCCATTCCGCTGCTCCACAGAATCAGTGACGGAGTTCCGGTTTTGCGCTGAGGTCGCGCGCTCATACTCGACCTCGACGAGCAGGGAATGCCGGCTCCGTATACGGCGTCTCAAATTCCCTGTGACGGGCTTCATACTATACGACCCAAGCCAATGGCAGGCGGGTGTTCAATATGTTAAAACCCGCCCGTTACTTGCAGCGGTGGATTTCGCCCGAGAGCACCGCCTGGACTGAAGTTCGATGCCACGTCCGACCTTAGGACGGGGGAAGAGGAAAGCCAATGGAAGTTGCTGAGCCAAGCGAGCGGTCGAAGCTTGCCGGTTTGAAGGTGCTGGTCATCGATGACAGCAAGACGATCCGGCGTACGGCTGAAACCCTGCTGTCCAAGGAAGGCTGCGAGGTCTTCACGGCGGTTGACGGGTTCGATGCCCTGTCCAAGATCGCCGACCACCAGCCGGACATCGTCTTCGTGGACATCATGATGCCGCGCCTCGACGGCTACCAGACCTGCTCCCTGATCAAGCACAACAAGGTATTCCGGACCATCCCGGTGATCATGCTGTCCAGCAAGGACGGCCTGTTCGACCGCGCCCGCGGCCGCATCGTCGGTTCCGAGCACTATCTGACGAAACCGTTTACCAAGGACGAACTGCTGAGCGCCATTGACACTCACGTCAACCAGGCGGCCAGGTAAGAGTGGGGGCACCAATGGCTTTGATCCTCATCGTCGATGACTCGCCGACCGAAGTGCATGTCATGCAGCAGGCGCTCGAGAAGCACGGCTACCGTACAGCCGCCGCTGCGGATGGCGCCGAGGCCCTGGCCAAGGCCAAGGTCATGAAGCCGGACCTGATCTTCATGGACGTCGTGATGCCTGGCGTGAATGGCTTCCAGGCCACGCGCAAGCTGGCCGCCGATCCCGACACCCGCTCGATCCCGGTCATCATGGTGACCTCCAAGAACCAGGAAACGGATCGCATCTGGGGCATGCGGCAAGGCGCGGTGGACTACCTCGTCAAACCGGTCTCTGCGGATACGCTGATCGAGAAGGCCCAGGCCGCCCTGTCCGGCTGAACGCAACAATGACCGCGATGCGACAGCTGTCTTCATTCCCCCGCACACGCGCCCGGCCGGGCACGTCGATGTCCTGCCGATGAGCGCCGCGCTCGGACTCAAGTCGCTGCGCGAGCGGCCCTTCGAACTGCTCAAGGAGCTCGAGCGGCTGAGTCGCATCGCCCAGTCAGGCCAGGAGCGGGAGTCAGGCAGCGGACGTGAATGGGTCGGTGTGGCATTCCGCCTGGGTGCCGAGAATTTCCTCGTGGCGCGCGAAGAGACGCGCGAAGTCATGGGTTTGCCTGCAATGCTCACACGCGTGCCTGGTGCCAAGCCATGGATCCGTGGCCTTGCAAACGTGCGGGGCCAGTTGCTTCCGGTGGTGGACCTGCGCGCGTTCCTCGGCGGCGGTGTGACCGCCACGGCGCGCAGCACACGGGTGCTCGTCGCCAACCACCGCGAGGTTCCGGGTGGCCTGATGGTCGACGAAGTGCTCGGCTTCCGCCGCTTCGGCGATGCCGAGTTCGCTGCTGAGGTTCCACCGACGCTGCTTCGCTGCGAGCGCTACCTCGCCGGTGCGTTCAAGCGCGGTGCCGAAGTCTGGCCGGTGTTCAGCATGCGGGGATTGCTCGAGAGCGCGGACTTCCTGCGCGCGGCGGCGTCGTGATGCAGCCGTGGCCAAGCGACATGCCGCGGCGATAGCGGTCGGTTCAAGAGAGATTAGGGATTCAAGCCAGAGTGAGTGCTATGCCTGACAAGTTCAAAGGCGTGAAATTCCTGCCAGCCCTGATCGGCGTGGCGGTCGCCTGCATTGTGCTGGCAGTCGCCTTGATGGTCTACGGAAGCCTCGCCGGTAGCTCCGCCGGAACGGATACAGCGAAGGCCGGTAGTTCCGCAGAGCTCCTGGCTTTGTCCCAGTCGATGCCGCTGCAGGCATCTACTGCACTGGCCGGCGATGCGAAGGCGTTTGATGCGTTGGCCGAATCCCATTCGCGCTTCGAAGCGCTGGCGCCCGGACTTGCACCCGGCGTCCAGGACACCGCGGCCTTATTCCTGCAGCAGGCCAGTACGGTTGTCGGCGCCAAGGAGGCCGCTGTCCGCACTTCAGCCGCAGCCCGGGACGTTGCAGCGCTGATGCCGCGACTGCTCGAGGGGCTGGGCAACGTGGCAGGAGCGCTTGGTACCAACGTGGTCGCCAAACTGACGCCGCAGCTCGAGCGCTTCGAAGTCACCGGGTTACGCATCGATCAGGACCTGACCGCCCTTGCCGCGGGCGTGGGCGATGCGGCCATGCTGTCGCTGCGTCTTTCCGACGGGCTCGAATACCAGGGGCAAGTTCTGGGTGAGCTGCGCGGCATCGATTCAGGGCTCGGCCTGCCACGCGTGACGACGCCGGATGGCCAGCAGCGCCTCGCGGCAGCCAATGAACTCTTCAATCAATTGGGCGAGCAGGTGCGCGCAGCCATCGCTTCCGCAGAATCCCTGAATGCGGCGCGCGAAGCGAGCCAGGGGCTGCGTATCGGCAGCGCACCGATTTTTGCCAGCTTGCGTGGCGGCTCCGGGTCTACCGCGGTTTCAGCGACGCCAGGCTGGCTGACGTGGGTTCCGGTCGCGCTGCTGGGCGTCGCGGTGCTCGCGCTGCTCGGCGTAGCCCTGGTCTATCGCTCCATTGCCGCCATTCGCGAAGCAGCCGTGCTGCAGGACCAGCAGAACGAGCGCAGCCAGGAAGCCATTCTCCGGCTGCTGGACGAGTTGTCGAATCTTGCCGACGGCGATTTGACCGTGCAGGCCACGGTCAGCGAGGACATTACCGGCGCCATCGCCGACTCCATCAACTACGCGATCGAGGCGCTGCGCGAGCTGGTCAC
>JBEBIT010000015.1:0-62494 GCA_040080215.1 Steroidobacteraceae bacterium | reverse complement strand
CAGGCGCTTCGACGTACTGTAGGACTCGTTGCGTTCGCGTGCCTTCACGCACTGCTCGGCTTTGGCGGTGGCCGTGATCTTGCCGGCCTTGTTCTGGTCGGCCCGGGCCGCGGTGGCCTGTTGGCGCGCGGCGTCGGCGGCTGTCGTGCGCGCCCGCTCCGCTTCGGCGCCTGCTTCCACTTCCGTCGCGTCGGTGGGACGCGATTGCACTGCCAGTTTCTGCGCGGGCAACAGCGCGGGCTTGTCCGTGTACTGGACGTTGCCCTTGGAGTCGACATAGCGATAGACGTCGGCCGACGCGGCCGACGCGAGGGTGAGGGTGAGTGCAAGTCCGAATGCGAGTCGCAGCATGGGGCAAACCTCCTCGTCAGGATCCTCTGATCAATCTCTGCGCCGCGTCAGATGGCGTTGGAGTCGGTCTCCCCGGTGCGAATCCGGATGACCTGGGACAGTTCCGTGACGAAGATCTTGCCATCGCCGATTTTCCCGGTCCGTGAGGCAGTGGTGATTGCTTCAATCACTGCATCCGCGCGGGCATCGTCCACGGCGACCTCGATCTTGGTCTTGGGCAGGAAATCGACCACGTATTCGGCTCCCCGGTAGAGCTCGGTATGGCCGCGCTGGCGGCCGAAGCCCTTCACTTCCGTGACAGTCACGCCCTGGATGCCGGCCTCTGACAGCGCTTCCCGGACGTCGTCCAGCTTGAACGGCTTGATGATGGCGGTGATCAGTTTCATCAATAACTCCCGGTACTTATGGCTCGGATCCGGACCCGTCAGGAGGTCCTTGAGCGGTGGCCTGAGTGTAACAGGATCGGCACGTCAGGTAAGCGGCGCGGGGCGCGGACGGGGAATGAGGGGGGGTGAAATGAAAACGGGCGCCTTTTGAGGGGCGCCCGTTTCCGGATTGGGGAACCGGCCGAGGGGGCCGGTCCCGTGGCCTAAGGCCCGGAATTACAGGTTGTAACCCCGTTCGCCGTGCTCGGCCGTGTCGAGACCTTCCGTCTCCACCTCTTCCGAGACCCTGAGGCCGATCGTCAGGTCGACGATCTTGTAGGCGATGAAGGCCACCACACCCGACCAAACGACCGTCACGCCGACGCCCCACAACTGGGACATGACCTGCGTGCCCATGCCCGCGTAGCCCCAGGTGCCTGCGACGTAGTCATAGATGCCCGTGCCGCCCAGCGCCGGGTCGTTGAACACGCCCGTGATGAGGGCGCCGAAGATGCCGCCGACGCAGTGGACGCCGAACACGTCCAGCGAGTCGTCGTAGCCCAAGGCCGACTTCAGCTTGCTGACTGCGAACAGGCAGATCACGCCGACCAGGAGGCCGATGATGATCGCGCCCATCGGACCCACCCAGCCGCAGGCCGGGGTGATCGCGACCAGGCCGGCGATGGCACCGGAGGCCGCACCGAGCATGGTCGGCGTGCCGCGGAGCATCCACTCTGCGAAGGACCAGCTGACCACCGCCGCCGCCGTGGCGAGGAAGGTGTTGATGAAGACCTGGGCCGCAAAGCCGTTGGCTTCGAGGTTGGAGCCGACGTTGAAGCCGAACCAGCCCACCCAGAGGAGGCCCGCGCCGATCATGATGAACGGCACGTTGTGGGGCGCCATCGCCTGCACGCCGTAGCCCTTGCGCTTGCCGACCAGGATGCAGCCTACGAGGCCTGCGATACCTGCGTTGATGTGCACCACGGTGCCGCCCGCGAAGTCGAGGGCACCCTTCTGGAACAGGAAGCCTGCGCCGGCTGCCGCCGCCGCTGCTGCGTCCGCATCCGTGTACGCATCGGGACCGGCCCAGAACCAGACCATGTGCGCGATCGGCAGGTAGGAGAACGTGAACCAGAGGACCATGAAGAACAGCACGGCCGAGAACTTCATGCGCTCCGCGAAGGCGCCGACGATCAGGCAGGGCGTGATCGCCGCGAAGGTCATCTGGAACGCCGCGAACAGGTACTCGGGGATGTAGACGCCCTTGCTGAAGGTTGCCGCCGGCATCATGTTGCCCGCCGCATCCAGCATTCCCTTGAGGAAGAGCCGGTCGAATCCGCCGATGAACGCGTTGCCTGACGTGAACGCCAGGCTGTAGCCGTAGATCGCCCACAGCACCGCGAGCAGGCTGAACACCACAGTGATCTGCATCGAGACCGACAGGATGTTCTTGGCGCGGACCATGCCGCCGTAGAACAGGGCGAGGCCGGGGACGGCCATCATGATGACGAGCAGCGTGCTGGTCAGCATCCAGGCGTTGTCACCCTTGTCGAAGGTGGGCGCTGCAGGAGCCGCAGCCGCTTCCGCTGGAGCCGCTTCGGCAGCTGCTGCCGGCGCGGCGTCGGCAGGAGCCGCTTCCTGGGTCACCGCCGCCGGTTCAGCTGGAGGCGTCGCAGCCTCCTGCGCCAGGGTCAGCCCCGGCCCGACGAGCGAAAGCGCTAGCAGCGCCAGGCTCCACAGTGGGTTGAACACACGAGATCTTTTCACTGTCGTTCTCCTGCGAGGTACTTCTAAAGGATGCGGAATGGAAACCTGAATCAAAGCCGGTGTAGCGAACCCAATGTGCGACTCAATTTCTGTCTGTCCCTGAAGCATCCAGACCGTGTCAGACGGCTTCCGCGCCGGTCTCGCCCGTGCGGATACGGACCGCCTGCTCGAGATTCAGCACGAAGATCTTGCCGTCGCCGATCTTGCCGGTGCGAGCCACGTTGGTGATGGCTTCCACCACCTGCTCGACAACGGAGTCATCCACGGCCAGCTCGATCTTGGTCTTGGGCAGGAAGTCCACGCGGTACTCGGCGCCCCGGTAGAGCTCCGTGTGGCCGCGCTGACGTCCAAACCCCTGCACTTCGGTCACCGTGATGCCCTGGACGCCGATATCCGCTACGGCCTGACGAACGTCATCCAGCTTGAAGGGCTTGATGATTGCGGTAATCAGCTTCATGCGATCGAGGACTCCCGGTGGACAGATCTGACGGAGACCGAGGTTCAAGCTCGATTCCGCGCTGAGACGAGAATGCATCTTCTGTGCCACGCAATAGACGCCCGGCCTCGGCCACGGATCAGTGTGATGGGCGGACAAAGCCGGGTAGGCCCGCACCAATCGGGTGCAGCGGGAGCCCGGACTGCTTCATCGCGGAGCGAAAGCGTCCCTTTGCGGGGTCTCGGCGGGGGCTTCGCGCCGTCAAGGAGCGAGAATCTGGACGTTCAGGCCCGTTTGAGAGGCTTGTCAGGACGGAGGCGCCCTCCTAGTCTGGCCGCAGTCGCCGGCGTCGTCGCAACGGGCAAGCGAGAAGATCCGGCCCACGCTTTCCTTAACTTCAGGCAGAACCCCCAGGCAGAACCCCATGGACCCACGTTTCATCGACGATCTCGCCAAGCGCTTGTCATCCGCGCTGCCCCCCGGTATCGCCGCCTTCAAGCAGGACCTGGAATCGAACTTCAAGTCGGTACTCCAATCCGGCCTCGCCAAGCTCGACCTCGTGACGCGCGAGGAATTCGATGTGCAGGCGGGCGTGCTCAAGCGCACGCGTGAAAAGCTGGCGGCGCTGGAGGCGCGGCTGGCTGCCCTGGAGACGGGACGCCAGGACGGCTGATCGGGACGGTTGGGTAGCGCGCTCCTGCAGGACATATAGGAGCTCTGACTAGGAAGCCTGCGCACGCCGGCAGGCAAGCACCACACCTGGAGCCATGGATGGCGATCGCGACGGTGTTGAGTCGCGCACAGTTCGGCATGGAAGCGCCGCTCGTGCGGGTTGAAGTCGATATCGGAAACGGCTTGCCGGCCTTCGGCATCGTCGGCCTCCCCGAAGTCGTGGTGAAGGAAAGTCGCGACCGCGTCCGCGCCGCCATCACCAATTCCCGGTTCGAGTTTCCCGCCGGCCGCGTCATCGTCAATCTCGCGCCGGCGGATTTGCCCAAGGAAGGCGGACGCTTCGATCTGCCGATCGCCATCGGCATCCTGGTTGCGGCCGGCCAGCTGCCCGGGACTTTGCTCGATCACTGCGAACTCTACGGCGAACTCTCGTTGAGCGGAGAACTGAGGTCGGCCAAAGGCGTGCTGCCCGCGGCCGTCGCAGCCCAGCGTGCCGGGCACCTGCTCGTGCTACCGCAGGGCAACGCCGAGGAAGCCGGAATGGTCAGCAACGGCCGCATCGCCGCCGCCGCTCACTTGCTTGAAGTGTGCGCGCACCTGAGCGGCGACCGGGCCTTGCCGATGCTGGCGACGTCCGCATGTGCGATCTCTTCGGCACGAGGGCCCGATCTGGCCGACGTCAAGGGACAACCGCTGGCACGCCGCGCGCTGGAAATCGCAGCCGCAGGCAGCCACAGCCTGTTGTTCGTCGGGCCGCCGGGTTCAGGCAAGAGCATGCTCGCACAGCGGCTCCCGGGCCTGCTGCCGCCGTTGTCGGAGGACGAGGCGCTTGAAGTGGCGGCGATCCGCTCAGTGATCGGCCAGCCGGTGAATCTCGACGAATGGCGCGTGCGTCCCTATCGCAGCCCGCATCACACGGCCTCCGCGATTGCGCTGGTCGGCGGCGGCAAGCACCCACGGCCGGGCGAGGTATCGCTCGCGCATCACGGCGTGCTGTTTCTCGACGAGCTGCCCGAGTTCGATCGACGCGTACTCGAGGTACTGCGCGAACCGCTTGAAGCGGGGACGATCGCGGTGTCGCGTGCGGCAAGGCAAGCAGAGTTTCCCGCGCGCTTCCAGCTCATCGCCGCGATGAATCCGTGTCCGTGCGGCTATCGCGGTGACACGGCGGGCCGTTGCCGTTGCACTGCCGACCAGGTGCAGCGCTATCGCCATCGGCTCTCGGGACCGCTGCTCGATCGCCTCGACATGCAGCTCGAGGTACCGCGTGTCGAGACGGCCCTGCTGTCCGAAAGCAAAGTGAAAGGCGAAAGCAGCGAGCGGGTTGCCGAGCGCGTGCAGGCGGCGCGGGTGATTCAGCTGCAACGCCAGGGCGCATTGAACGCGCATCTCGATGTGGCGGGCATCGAAGCCCACTGCAAGGTGGAGGTGGCGGAACTACGAGTGCTGGAGCGGGCTATCCAGCATTTCCAGCTCTCGGCACGCGCGTATCACCGCATCCTGAAGGTGGCGAGGACCATTGCCGATCTGGCCACTGCAGAGCGAGTGCTCGGCGTGCACCTGCGGGAAGCGATCAGCCTGCGCGGCCTGGAACGGGCACGCGCCCTATGATGCAAATGCAGTGCTCGGAAAGCGCTTTCAGGTCGCCAGCGCCCGCTTGCAGACCTCGAACGCGTTCTTGACCTCGCCCACCGCGGTTGTGGTTCCGATGTGTTCGATCTCGATGAAGGCAGGGATCGCATAGCGCTTGTCGCGCAGCAGCTTCAGTACCCCGGCGATCGGCGTATCGCCTGTGCCCCAGGGCACGTTGGCGCCGTCCTCGACGGTCCGCGACTGGTTGCGCGTGCGGTCCTTGACGTGCAGGTTCGTGATGCGATCGTGGAATGCGTTGATGAATTCAATCGGGTCCTCGCCTGCTGCCGTGTAGTGCCCGATGTCGAGGTTCGCCCACACCCACTTCGACAGCGCAAACGCATCCGTGAAAGTCTTGCGCGTCGAGAAGTCCTCCAGGTCCTGCACCACGCTGTGGCCATGCGGCGCAAGGATCATCTGGTGCTTCTCGGCAAACGGGATCGCGCGCTTCAGCATCGGCACGCGGATCGAGGCATTGATCGCACGGACGCCGAGCGCCTTGGCGGCATAGAAGATGCCGTCGATCTCGGCGTCTGTGCAGTCGAGGTCGAACATCGGGTTGTAGCTGTAGAGCTCGATGCCGGCATCGTTGAAGCGGCGACGGATGGACTCGTAGTGCGCCTCCGGCTTTGATTCGCGGAACGCGCGCTGGGCGGCTCGCGCCTTCGCGAGGTCGGCACCGGTCTTGCGCTGGAATACCCAGGCAAAGCCGTTGCGTTCGCTGCCGCCCTTGCCCGGCAGGCAACCCACATCCGGGCGCTTGCAGTCGGCGGGTGCCGGCAACAGGCCCGTGAAGACGCCCGGTTCCACTTGCGGGGCAAACAGCTCGCACGATGTCAGCCCGCATTCCTTCATCTTCGCGATGAGTGCGTCGGTGTGGTCCCGGCCGTCGAGGATCACGTCGTGGAAGCTGTAGGTCTGCACCCCGAGTTGCACGCCGGAAACCACGGAGCGGGCCGGAGCGGCAGCGAGGGCACCGCGCATCGCCATTGCGAGGGGTGCGGCGACGGCGAGCGAAAGCAGCCGGCGTCGTGACTGGTCCATCTCGTTCCCCCGGGATCTGGTGGCCGCGTGCGGCGATGTAATCGTTCTCCAGCGACTGTCTCGCAATGGCCCCGGTTGCGCAAACCCTTTCGAACCTGCAGGCCGCCAGAACGAAAAAGGCCCCGGACGACGACGTCCGGGGCCTTCTCAAAAGTTCGCGCCAGCGACGCGGGCGCTGCTTACTTGGCGGCGTTGACCATGTACTCGACGGCGTTGGTGATGGACTCGTCGGCGAGGTCCACACGACCGCCCTTGGCAGGCATCAGGCCGGCCTTGCCCTGGTAGCCCTTTACGGCGTGGTCCTTGAGGGTCGCGAGTCCCTGCGCGATGCGGGGTGCCCAGGCCGCCTTGTTGCCGAATACGGGCGCGCCACCAATTCCCATGCCGTGGCAGGCCACGCAGGCCATGTTGTACACCGCGTCCCCTGCCATGACGGCAGCCGGGGCGGCGGGTGCCGCAGGCGCCGGGGTGGCAGCCTCTACAGCCGAGTTGTCCTTGCCGGATACGGCGAGCAGCTGAACGGGCTGGATCCGTTCATCTTCGGCGTGGGTGAAAGTCGGGTCGTTCAGCACGTACTGTTCTTGTGTATTCGCGGCGATGACCCGGGCCAGGATGTACAGGCAGAAGGCGAAGAGCACCAAGCCGCCGATCACCAGCATGAAGGTGTCGAAGAAATGCTTGTCGTGCGAGGCACTGTACTGATCAGGGGAATCGCTCACGATGTCTCCAGCGTCCGAAGGGGGGCACCATTTCAAGGCGCGCAAGTATAGCCATCTGGCGTCGCCGCATAAACCCGTAGAAATCACAGAAACCCTGCCCAGGGTGGTCGATTGGCGTCCGGCGGCCCGGCCTGCGACGCCAGACGGCGGCCCAATCCGCTGGTATGATGCGCGCCCTTACCCGCATCTACGCGCCCGTAGCTCAGCTGGATAGAGTACTGCCCTCCGAAGGCAGGGGTCACAAGTTCGAATCTTGTCGGGCGCGCCATTTCCAGCCGGGCCGGCACTTCAGGCCGGTCCGGCATTCTCCTTCGCGCCCCCGACAAGTGAGAACTTGTGAACCGGCAAGGCCACGTCGCCGGTCAGAGGTTCGACAAAGCCGTACGGAACGGCTTTGGACGGCGGCTGCCGTCGCGGACGCGTGCCGACCAGGGACGGAAAGGCACACTCTTGTCGGGCGCGCCATCTCCAGCCAGTCCGGTGGACCGGGTCCTCCCGTCCGCCGACCAAAAAGTACAATTCCAGAGGCAAGGGGCAAGGCCAGAATGCCGAGCTGTCCATCCTTGCCGTTTTGCAGCGCATCCCGATTTGGCGGCCTCTCATAGGCACAAAATCAAGTGCACTCGGGATCAAACGTCCGGGCGGACGCTCTATAATGCCAAGCGATATACGGGGGAACATTTCATGACCAATCGCCGGGAATTCCTGCAGATCGGGCTGGCTGCAACCGCGCTGCCGGTTGCCGGTGGGCTTTTCGCTTCGGGGGCAGGGGCCACCGTCGCTCCCTCGGCCCCCGCCATCCCGCTTTACAAGGTGTTGTTCGACGACCGGTTTGCCGAAGGGAAGGCTTTTGGCGAAGTGGCCTCGAGTCTTGGGCTGGCTTTCCACGCCATGCAGGGGGGCGACGTCACCGACTTCTGGTACCACGACCTCGACCTCGCATGGCGCGCCGAGCCGAAGCCCATCGCCGGTTTCACGCGGCACGGGCCGCTGTTCGTGCTCGAACACTCTGGTTGGGACCGCGGCCTGCGCGTCGTCTTCCGCGCCGAGCACCGCAGCCTCGGTGACGGCGTAATCGAGCACCGGTTGTCCGGTCCGGCCGAGTCGCTTTCCACGGCGGAGGCACTTGCACCGGCAGGTGGTGACTGGGTCCGCCTGATGGCGGCCATGGTCACGCAGTGTGCAGCCGGCTGTTCGCAGCCGGCGGAGCGCACGGTCGTCACGCGCGGGGCTGCAAGCCTGCCGGACGACGAGACGTTTTATTCGTGGGTCATTGCGCCGAAGGCTTGAGCCTTCGCGCAGCGCCCTTCCAGTTTTCTCCAGGGGATCCAGATGGCTACTTTGCCTGCCGGCGTGAGCGCCGCCGATTTCAACGCCGCGATCGCGAAGTTCAAAGCCGCTGTCGGCGAGAAGAATGTGTTCACTTCGGATGAGGATGTCGCGTTGTATCGCGATGCGTACTCGCCGATGTGGGGAACGCCGCAGGAGTTGCTGGCTTCCGCAGCGGTGGCACCGGACACCGTTGAGCAGGTGCAGGCCATCGTCCGTGCAGCCAACGAGCACAAGATCCCGTTGTATCCGATTTCGACCGGCAAGAATGTCGGTTACGGCGGCTCGGCGCCGAACCTGCATGGCAGTGTCGTCCTCGATCTCAAGCGGATGAATCGCATCCTCGAAGTCGATGACCGTCGGGGCTTCGCGCTGGTCGAGCCGGGCGTCGCGTACTTCGATCTGTACCGCCACATCCAGGAAAAGAAGCTGAAGGTCTGGATCGACTGCCCGGACCCGGGCTGGGGCAGCCTCATCGGCAACTCGCTCGACCACGGCGTCGGTTACACCTTCGGCGCGTTCCGCGACCACTTCGGTTCCCACTGCGGCATGGAAGTCGTGCTGCCGAACGGTGAGATCATGCGCACCGGCATGGGTGCGCTCCCGGGTGCCAAGAGCTGGCAAGACTACAAGTACGGTTTCGGTCCGTACGTCGACGGACTCTTCGGCCAGGGCAATTTCGGCATCGTGACCAAGATGGGCTTCTGGCTCATGCCGGAACCCGAGGCTTACCAGTCAGGCTATGTCAGCGTGCCGAAGCGGCATGACCTGATCGCGCTGGTCGATCACGTCAACTACCTTGAGCACATCGGCCTCATCGGCCAGCCGAACTACAGCAGCCCGCTCGGCCGCGCACAACGCAACGAGCCGGACCTGCGTGCGCTCGTCGGCAAGGCCGGCGGCCCGAGCGATGATGAACTCGATCGCTTCGGCGCAGCGAAGGGGATTCCGTCGTGGGAAGTGGAGCTGCAGTTCTACGGCCCCGCCAGGACCGTCGCCGCCAACTGGGAATACGCGCGCGAACGGATCGGCGCTTCAATTCCCGGCACCACGTTCCGTGACGGGCACAGCTACCGCTTCCCGATGACCGAGGAGCAGAAGGCCGCCGTCGAGCACAAGGTGGCTGTGGGCATTCCGGCGATGTCGATCTTCTCGATCGGGGCGCGGTCGGAACTCAACCCGAGCCCGACGGACGGACACCTGTGGTTTGCGCCCATCATCCCGAAGACCGGCGAAGCCGTCCTCGAATCGCAGCGCGCATTCGCGAAGGTGTACCAGGAGTTCGGGCTGAACGTCGGCGGCATCTTCCAGACACCGGCCACGTGGATCTACCGCGCGTTCGTCATGATCGTCGGCCTGCCGGTCAGTCGCAGCAACAAGGAAATCAATGCCAAGTCGATGGCTGCGTTCAAGCGCGTTGTCGAAGTGGCGGCCGCGAACGGCTGGGCCGAGTACCGGTCACCGCCAGCGTTTGCCGATCTCGTCGCCGATTCGTATTCGTACAACGATCATGCGCTCAGGCGGTTCAACGAGCAGCTCAAGGACGCCGTCGATCCGAACGGCATCATCGCGGCCGGTCGCGGCGGCATCTGGCCTAAGCACCTGCGCGGCGGGAGGAAGGCATGAAAATGCGAGTCCTCGTCATGTTCGCCCTCATGGGCATTGCCACTTCCGGCTTTGCCGCTGCGCCGGGCAGGGCACAACAGGTCGCCGAAGGCGAGAAGCTGTACAAGTATTGGTGCGCGACCTGTCACGGGCCGGGCATCGGCCAGAACGGCGCGCCGTACCTGCCGGGGGAAACGGCATTGCGCGCGAAGTACAAGGGGGCCGTTCCCGGCCTCCTGCATGAGCGAACGGACCTGACGCCGGAGTTCGTGAAGCTGTTCGTGAGGCAGGGCATCACGATCATGCCGTTCTTCCGCAAGACCGAAATCGACGACCAGCAACTCGACGCGATTGCGGCGTATCTGACCCGCAACAGCAAGACGAAGTAACTTGAGTGACGCGCGGCCAAGGCGCGTCATTCCCGATTCCAGACCAAGCAATATCCCAGGGGAAAACTAATGCAGGTATCCAAGGTAGTCCTGACAAGGACGGCGCTGACAGCAGCAATCATGGCGGTGATCGGTGGCGTGGCGCTTGCCGCAGAACAGCCCCCCGGACCGCCCGGAGCCCCGGCTCTCGCGCAAGGGACGGTGTCGATCAGCCCCGTCACCGATGCGATGCTCCGCAATCCCGCACCGGGCGAGTGGCTGCAGTGGCGGCAGAACCAGGCTGGCTGGGACTACAGCCCGCTGAACCAGATCAACACGCGCAACGTGAAGCAGCTGCAGATGGTGTGGTCGCGCGCCATGGGTGCCGGCATCCAGGAAGCGATGCCGCTCGTGCACGACGGCGTCATGTTCCTGCCGAACCCAAGCGATCTGACGCAGGCGATTGACGCGGCGTCCGGTGACCTCAAGTGGGAATTCCGCCGTCCGATCCCTGCGGATGCGAACAAGTACTTCCCTGTGCCGTCCATCAATCGCAACGTGGCGCTCTACGGCAAGCTGATCATCGACATGGGCATGGACAACTATGCCTACGCGATCAACGCCGAGACCGGCAAGCTCGCGTGGGAAACGAAGATCCATGATTACCAGAAGGGCGCGCAACAGACCTCCGGCCCGATCATCGCCAATGGCAAGGCCATTGCCGGCCGCGGCTGCGAACCGGAAGGCGGCCCTGATGCCTGCGTGATCACGGCGCACGATGCGGTGACGGGCAAGGAGCTGTGGCGCACTCGCACGATGCCGCGCCCGGGCGAACCCGGCAGCGAAACGTGGGCAGATCTTCCTGACGAAGCCCGCTGGCATACCGGCACGTGGCTCGTCCCGAGCTACGACCCCGAGCTGAACCTCGTCTACATCGGCACCAGTGTCACGTCGCCGGCACCCAAGTTCATGCTGGGCGGCAACGACCACGAGTACCTGTACCACAACTCGACGCTCGCGATTAACCCGGACACCGGCAAGATCGTCTGGCACTACCAGCACGTCGTCGATCATTGGGACCTCGACCATCCGTTCGAGCGCATCCTCGTCGACACGGCCGTGACGCCGGACAAGTCGGAAGTGACGTGGATCAATCCGAAGCTGAGGCCCGGCGAGAAGCGCAAGGTGTTGACGGGCATCCCCGGCAAGACTGGCCTCGTGTACACGCTCGATCGCGCCACCGGAGAGTTCCTGTGGGCGCGCCCGACGGTGTACCAGAACGTCATCAGCAACATCGATGGCGCGACCGGCAAGGTCACCGTGAACCCCGCAGCGCTGATGCACAAGCAGGGCGATTCTGTCAACGTTTGCCCCAATACGAACGGTGGCAAGAACTGGCAGGCAGGCACCTACAGCCCGCTCGGCAACGTGATGTTCTATCCGTTGCAGAACACCTGCATGCAGGTCACCGCGATTGCGTCGAAGCCCAGCCTAGATTCGCTGTACGCGTTCGCTTCCAAGGCCAGCATCGCCCCAGGCACCGACAAGGTCGGCACGATCCAGGCCATCTCGGTGGAGACGGGCAAGACGCTGTGGAAGTACGAGCAGCGCGCCGGCACGATGTCGCTGGTGTCGACAGCAGGCGGGCTCGTGTTCGGCGGCGATACGGCAGGCCGCTTCCGCGCGCTCGACCAGAAGACGGGCAAGGTGCTGTGGGAAGTGAACCTCGGCTCCAGCGTGACGGGCTACCCGATCTCGTACTCGGTGAAGGGCCGGCAGTACGTGGCGGTGAGCACGGGCATCTCGCTCGCGGGTGGCGGCACGGCGCAGCTGACGCCGGAGATTCGCGCCAGCGCCGGCAACAACATCTTCGTGTTCGCGCTGCCCGAGCGGTAAGTCACGAAACTCCAAGGGGGCCTGGCGCGTTCACCATGCGTTCAGGCCCTCTCTTCATACTTGATCTCAAGCAGGTCCGGCATGGGTGCCGGATCATGCGTTTCCAGTCTTCGCAGTAACGGATCTATCAGATGAGCAAGCGGATCGTCGGTGGTGCAATCGTTCTCGGGCTGGCTGCGGTGGCAGCCGGCGTTGGCATTTCGTGGGGCGCCGAAGCCGGACGGACGGTCTGGGACGGCATCTACACCGAGGCCCAGGCCGCGCGTGGCCAAGCCGTCCTGACGGAACAGTGCGTGCTGTGCCATGGCGAGACGATGCGCGGCGGCGGCGGCGTGCCGTCGGCAGTGGGCCCCGAGTTCATGTTCAACTGGAAGGACAAGTCGGTGGCTGAGCTGTTCGCTTACCTCAAGATGATGATGCCGCCGACGGCGCCCGGCAGCCTCAGCGACCAGAAGTACGCGGATGTCATGGCCGTGCTGTTCAAGATGAACAAATTCCCCGCCAGCGAAGGCAACGAGATCCCCGCGAATCCGGATGCATTGCCCGACGTGCGGATCGTCGCCGACAAGCCCTGAGCGTGCCGCGCGGCGCTTGAGTCCGCGCAGCGGTGCTACGATCCTGCCTATGCGTAGCGCCCGGCCTTTCCCCTCGACCTCGACGACTCGCTGCATCGGGTGATCCATGCGGCTCCTGCTCGTCGAGGACGACACGATGATCGGTGAAGCCGTCGCCACGGGACTGAAGCGCGACGGCTTTGTCGTCGACTGGGTTCGCGACGGCAAGGCGGCCGACCACGCCCTTCAGGTCGAAGCCTTCGACCTGCTGCTACTCGACCTCGGCTTGCCGCAGATGGGTGGCCTCGACGTGCTGAAGGCGCTGCGTGCCCGCGGCCAGGCGTTGCCTGTGCTGATCCTGACCGCACGCGATGCCGTCACCGACAAGGTGCAGGGCCTTGATGCCGGTGCCGACGACTACGTCGTCAAGCCCTTCGACCTCACTGAACTTTCCGCCCGCATCCGCGCCTTGCTGCGCCGGCAGTCCGGGCGCGCCGAGCCCGTGATCGAGCATCTCGGTGTCACGCTGAACCCGGTGACTCACCAGGTGCTTCGTGACGGCAAGGAGGTTACGCTGTCCTCGCGCGAGTTCGCGCTGCTCGAGGCGCTGCTGGACCGTCCCGGTGCAATCCTGTCTCGTCCGCAGCTGGAGCAGCGCCTGTATGGGTGGGGCGAGGAAGTCGAGAGCAACGCAGTGGAAGTGCATATCTACAGCCTGCGCAAGAAGCTCGGGTCGGACTACATCCGCAACGTCCGCGGCGTCGGCTATCGCGTCGCTCCCGCCTCATGAAATCGATTCGCGCACGCCTGCTGGTCTGGTTGCTCGGCGCCGTGCTGCTGACGGGTCTTGCTGGCGGCTGGCTCATCTACCGCAATGCACTCGCCGAAGCGAATGCGTTTTTCGACTATCAACTGAGACAGACCGCGTTGACGCTGCGCGACCAGTCCTTCCAGTACGCGTTGCCGCCGGATCTCACCATCAACGAACCGGGCTACGATTTTGTCGTACAGGTGTGGAGTCTCGACGGCGTTCGCATCTACCTTTCCGAGCCGCACGCGGTGCTGCCCGGCATCACCACGCTCGGCTTTTCCACCGTCGATACGACCGGCGGCCAGTGGCGCGTCTTCGGCGCGCAGGCGCGACGCCAGGTGATCCAGGTTGCCCAGCCGATCAGTGTCCGCTCGGAGCAGGCCGCGCGTCTCGCATTGAGGACGCTGCTGCCCTTCGCATGGTTCGTTCCCCTGCTCGGAATCGCGATCTGGTTTCTGGTCGGCCTGAGTTTGCGTCCACTCGATCGCCTTGCAGGCACCGTTGAGGCTCGCGATCCTGCCTCGCTGCAGCCGTTGCCTGATGCTGCCCTGCCCGCAGAAGCACGCCCGCTCGTCGCATCGCTGAACACATTGCTCGGCCGGCTGAATTCGGTCCTGCAGCGGGAACGTGCTTTCATCGCCGATGCTGCGCATGAGTTGCGCACCCCGATGACCGCGTTGCGTCTGCAAGTCGAGGCTGTCGAAAAATCGACCGATCCCGTCGAGCGTTCCGAGGCCTTGCAGAAGCTGGCGGCGGGCGTGGAGCGTTCGTCCCGCCTCGTCGAGCAATTGCTCTCGCTTGCCCGGCAGGACCCCGGCATCGATCGTCCGCATGTCGCGGTGGCACTTGATCGTCTCGCGGCAGAGGTAGTCTCCGAGATGGTGCCCGTCGCCGACCGGAAGTCGGTGGACGTAGGCCTCGACGACACACCGCCGGTGCAGCTGCAAGGGGATGCGGATTCGCTCAAGACCCTGGTGCGCAACCTGGTCGACAACGCGATTCGCTATACGCCGCCCGGCGGCAAAGTGGATGTCGTGCTTCTCAAGGGCCCGGATCACGTTGCGCTGCGCGTGACGGACAGCGGTCCCGGCATTCATCCGGCAGACCGGTCCCGGGTGTTCGACCGCTTTGTCCGGCTCCCGGGCAGCGGCGCGATCGGGAGTGGTCTCGGCCTGGCGATCGTCAAGACCATCGCCGAAGCCCACGGCGCCACGGTCGAACTGGGCGACGGCCCCTCCGGACGGGGTCTGGCCGTGACCGTGAAGTTTCCCGTCGCCCGCGTTTAGGCGCGTTCTACGCCCCCCGCAGAACCTTTTCGTTCATTTAAGTCAGCCTTAAGTCTTCGCCCGCACTCTCGCTCTCCATGAGGCGTCTCCCGCCACGGGAGTTGCCTCCACTGTCACTGACTAGTGGAGAGTAGCCATGTCGATTCAGACCCATATCAGAAAGCCCTTGGTGGCCGCCGTGCTGGGTGCACTGGTCGCTGCCGTCCCGTTGAGCACGTTGCTGGCCCGCGGCACCCCCGTCCGCGACGTGGTGCCCGTCAGCACGGTCCTCACGACTGCTGCAGCTCCGTCGCCTGGGGAACCTGTGCCGACCGCGGTGGCTGCCCCGCTTCCCCGCACCGGCGTCCAGTTGCCCGACTTCAGCGCGCTCGTCGAACGCTATGGTCCTGCAGTCGTGAACATCCAGGTCAAGGCGATGGTGAAGACCGCCGGAGGCCTGCAACTGCCTCCCGGCATGAGCCAGGACGATCCGCTGTTCCGCTTCTTCCAGGGACAGGGTGATCCACGGCAACAGCGCGAGCAGCCGACGCGCGGCGAAGGCTCGGGCTTCATTGTCGATGCGAACGGCATCGTGCTGACGAACGCGCACGTCGTCCAGGACGCCAAGGAAGTGATGGTGAAGCTCACCGACAAGCGGGAGTTCATCGCCAAGGTGCTCGGCAGCGACGAGAAGAGCGATGTGGCCGTGCTCAAGATCGAGGCGAAGAACCTGCCCACCGTGCGCCTCGGCGATCCGTCGAAGGTGAAGGTCGGCGAGTGGGTCGTTGCCATCGGCGCGCCGTTTGGCTTCGAGAACTCGGTAACGCAGGGCATCGTCAGCGCCAAGGGCCGCGTGCTGCCCGATGGTTCCTACGTGCCTTTCCTGCAGACGGATGTCGCGATCAACCCCGGCAATTCCGGCGGCCCGTTGTTCAACCTCGACGGCGAAGTGATCGGCATCAACTCGCAGATCTATTCGCGCAGTGGCGGCTACCAGGGCGTGTCGTTCTCCATCCCGATGGACGTTGCGATGGGCGTCGCAGCCCAGTTGCGTGACAGTGGCCACGTGTCGCGTGCGCGACTCGGCGTGACCATCCAGTCGCTCGACCAGGGTCTCGCACAATCGTTCGGCCTCGATACGGCGAAGGGCGCCCTCGTTGCCAACGTCGAGAAGGACAGTCCTGCGGACAAGGCCGGTATCCAGGCGGGCGACATCATTCTGTCTGTCGCCGGCCAGCCGATTGCCGACTCGTCCGAGCTGCCGGTGAAGATCGCGAGCCGCCAGCCAGGCTCGAAGGTCGATGTCGAGATCTGGCGCAAGAACCGCAAGCAGGACCTCTCGGTGAAGCTCGGCGAAATGGACGTTGCACGGACTGCCGCCACGCAGGGAAACCAGGGTTCGGAGTCTGGCCGCCTTGGGCTGTCAGTGCGGCCGCTGACGGGCGACGAACAGCGCGAGCTTGAAACGCAAGGCGGCCTGCTCGTGCAGCAGGTCGGTGGTGCGGCTGCCGAGGCCGGTATTCAGCCCGGCGATGTGGTGCTGTCGGCCAACGGCCAGCCGATCAGGAGTGTCGATGACCTGAAGAGCATCGTGGCGAAGAGCCAGAACCACATTGCGCTGCTCATGCAGCGTGGCGATTCCAGGCTGTTCGTTCCGGTTGAACTTGGTTGATTGAAGGGGAGCGACTCCCCCTTGGCGCTGTGTTTGAGTCGATGTTGATGTTGATGTTGATTTGTCTGTAGGTGACTTGGGGCCGGCCCACACTCCCCCGTGTGCCGGTCCCGTTTTTTTCAGCGGCGCAATGCCGCTGCCTGCAGGATCGTCTCCGCCACCTTGCCGTAGTCGCCGTTGAAGTGATGCCCTCCTGGCAGCGCGATCGCCTGCACGCGCTTCGGGTCCAGCTGCATGCACGACGACTCGGGATCCTCCCGTCCGTAGATGCAAATGGCCTTGGGACTGCCGAGCCGGGCCGTTTCCGGAAGAATGGCCAGCGACTTCGCGGAAGCGCCCACCCAGTTCGCGAAATGGAATTCGAAGTCCGCCTGCAGCCCCAGTCCCGTCATCGCGACCAGCGACACCTTGCCGCGCGCATCACCTGAAAGGCGGTTCACGAGAAACGGCAACACGTTCGCTCCCTGCGAATAGCCGAGCAACATCACGTGCGGCTTCTGCCATTGCTGGCTGTAGTGGGCGATGAGCCGGTTTGCATCGCTCGCGAGTTCGTCGGGCGTCCGGGCCTTCCAGAAATAGCGCAGCGAATCCCATCCGACCACGGCGACGCCACGTGCAGCGAGTGCTGCGGCGACGTCCTTGTCGAGCCCCGTCCAGCCGCCATCGCCTGACAGCAGCACGGCGAAAGTATCGGTACCGACTCCCTGAGGCAGTACTTCAATGAGCGGCAGGTCTGCGAGGCTCGACGTGGCAGGTTTGCTCCCGGGGACGGGATGCGACAGCAGTTGTCCGATGGCCTCGAACGCAGCAGGCCCGGCGGGATCGGTCGCCGTAGTCCGTGCCGAACGCACGGTGATCAGGTTGCTCGCGGGAAGACGGCTGACAAAGGAACGGGTTGCGCGCGCATCACATCGGAGCCCCGACTCATCGGGCTGCACCACCCAGCGCGTATGCGAGCGGGTGAGTGGGAGCAATTCCGTGGTACCGGTGGCGGCGTGCTTCGCTGTGCGAAGGTCGTCGCCGCGGCAAAGGGGCGTGCGCAGCTGCACCTCCGGACAAAAGTCGAGCGACAGGACACCTGCGAACGTGCTCGTGGGCGCCTGTGCCAGCAACGCATACGTGAGCGCCGCGCCATTGCCGATCCCGACGAAGTAGGGCGGGTGATACGTGGGCAGCTGGTAGCGAGCCTGCAAATAGTGGCTTTGGCCCTCGAAGTCGGAGCCCAGGTCGACGCAGTTTGCCTTCAGGTTCTGCAGGTCGGCGAGCAACTTTGCCGAATCGATGCGGACCACCAGCGTCGACTCGCGTGCGAGCCGTTCACCGAGCCGCGTGATGGCGGCTTCCTGGGTGCCGTGATCGGCAAGCAGGTAGACCACCTCCTTGACGTCGCCGGTCGGGCGGTACACCTGCATGTCGTGATAGTTCTCGTCCGGCAGGATCTCTACCGCGTGGGCGTGGGCAGCGACGCAGAGGATGGACGACAACGCCAGACGCAATCCGGTTTTCACTGGTCCCTCCCGCCGAGTCCTTCTGCGATCAGCGCGGCGATATCGGCGAGCATGATGAGCGGCATCAGCCCGCCTGGCGCGACGAGATAGCGGGCTTCCCACTCCGGGTCGAACTTTTCCTTGAAGGCGCGCAGTCCGCGGAAGTTGTAGAAGTTCTCGCCGCGCGCGAAAAGCAGCCGGCCGAGGCGATGCCAGCGCGGCGCGAGGCGGTGTGTGGCCATGCCGGCGAGCGGCGCCATCCCTAAGCCGAAGCGCTGATATCCCTGGGTCTGGTAGTGCAGGATGACCTTCGAGAACAGGAAGTCCATCGTGCCGGGCGGCGCGTCGGGAACGTGCCGCATCAGGTCGATGCTGATTTCCTCCCGGCGTCCGGTATGCATCAGCGTTGCAAATGCGACGATGCGCGGACCCTGCCGCACGATCGCGATCTCGTTGCGGCAGACGTAGTCCGGATCAAACGCCCCGAGCGAGAACCCCTTCTCGCGGGCCTGATGCAGGGTCAGCCAGCTCGACGAGACGGCGGCGAGGTCGGGCATCAGTGCGCGTGAGGCATCGGGCGCGACGATCTCGAGCTCGAGTCCCTCGCGTTCGCCGCGGTTGTGGCCGGCACGGAGGTTCGCGCGGCGATTGCCCTTCAGGCTGAACTCGGCGAGATTCAGATAAGCGTATTCGCCCAGCTTGTAAGCGCGCAGGCCCGCATCGAGGTACAGCGGCAACGACTGTGGCCGCACCTGGTAGAAGGCTGCGCGACCGCCATGACGCTCCGTGAGTTCGATGAAGCGCCAGATCAGCTCCGACCATTCCCGCGGTCGGCCTACCGGATCGAACAAAGCGACCCACGAGCGGCGCCGCTTGCCGAACATCACGAAGGACTGGCCGCTGTCCGAGAACAGGAAGTGCTTGTCGCCGAGCAAGGCGAGGCTGGCTTCCGCAATACCCTGGTCGCGTACGATCGCGGCGGCTTGCGCCGTTTCCGCAGGCGTCGGCGCCTTGAGGCTGCCCGAAGCCGGGCGAAACAGTTGCCAGGCGCCGACGGCAAGCCCAAGCAGAACCATCCCCGTGATGGCGCGCAGGCTCCGGGGCGCATGGCCGTCGAACTCGAACTGCCACCACAGCTCATGCGCATAGGCCACGTCGCGGTAGGCGAAGAACAGCAGCCACAGGCTCGCGGCCAGCAGGCTGCTTAACGCAAGCCACCACCCGCCCGAGAAGGTTTGCGTGAACAGCGATGCGCGACGATCGAACTCGCGACGCGTGAGCAGCAGGACGAGCAGCAGGAAGCCGAAGACCACGAGTTCGGCCACCGCAATGCCCTTCGGCAGCGCGAGCAGCATCAGGACAGCCGCGAGGCTTGTTGCCGCCCACCACGCCGCGTCCAGCCGATTCAACAGGCCGCGAGCCACGAACAGCAGCAGCAGTCCCGCGACGCTGCCGAGGAAATGCGACGCTTCGACCAGCGGCAACGGCACGCGCAGCGACAGCAGCTCTTGCGCTTCCCGAGTGGCGGGCGTGACACCCGAGACCAGCAACAGCATGCCGCCGATCGCGGTCAGCGCCGCAAGGAACAGCGGCGACAACCTCCCGGCCGCCCGCGCGAACGGGGCAGCTACGCCGGACCGCAGTTCAAAGGTCACGAGCAACACGATGGCGACGGCGAGCGGCAGCAGGAAATAAATGCCGCGGTACAGGACCAGTGCGCCGGCCAGCGCTTCGGTGGGTACCTGTCCCCCAACGGCGAGCAGCATGACTGCCTCGAACACTCCGAGTCCGCCGGGTACGTGGCTCACGACCCCGAGTGCGAGCGCCAGCGCATAGAAGCCGGTGAAGCTCGCGAAGCCGATGGAGCCGGGCGGCAGAAGGAACCACAGCACCGCAGCGGCTGCCACGATGTCGATGGTAGAGATCACAAGTTGCCCAAGCGCGAGGTGCCAGGTCGGCAACTGGAGCCGCCACCGATTGCGAACAGTGATCTCGCGTCTCAGCGCACAGAGGAAAATGAAGATCGCCGCGAGGGCGATGACCGTACTGGCGACGGCTTCCAGCAGCCAGCGAGGCGCATGGAGCACGCGGGCGGCATCGTCCGCCCCCCACAGCAGGCCTGCCGCACCGACCACGGTCAGTCCGAGGCCAAACGCGACGGCATTGAAGGCGATGGCCCTGGCAATCTTCGCCGGCTCGATCCCTGCAGCCGAGTACATGCGATAACGCACCGCGCCGCCGGTCAGCACGCCAAGTCCAACGGTGTTGCCGAGCGCGTAAGCCGAGAAAGAGGTCGCCGCGACCAGCGGGGCGGGAACCTGCGCGCCGACGAACTTCAGGCTGGAAAAGTCATATCCGGTCAGCGTGACGTAACTGCACGCCGTCGCGGCGATCGCGAGCCCGAGCGCGCTCGTTGGCGTTTCGCGGATCGCGACCAGGATGTCCGCGTAGCTGATGTCGTTGTGCAGGGCACGGAACGCGACGAACAACAGGACGCCGAAGACCAGGATGACGGCAGGCCACAAAGCCAGTCGCAGCCGGGCGATGAGCCGGCTGAGGCGTCGCGCTTCACGTTCGGGATGGCCGTTGATCGCCTCGTCCAAGACTGTTCCCGCCCCTGTTCTCTTTATTCCGGCACTTGTTGCGGCGACTGCCGGCACGGCACCATCATGCGCCTTGCCGCGGACGTCGCTCGGTCCCTTATCGCACCTCTGAACAATAGGACAATGACCGAACGTAGATTACTCACAGACGGGCCGCTTTCCGGGAAAACCATCGCGATTCCGGAAACGCGGGAACTCGATGTCTTCGCCGCGATGCTGGAACGGCGCGGGGCCATTGTCCTGCGCTGCCCGCTTGTCGCCATCCTGGATGCGCCTGATCCGGCGCCAATCCTCGGCTGGATCCGGCAATTCAACTCAGGCGCCTGCGATGACCTGATCCTGCTGACGGGTGAGGGCCTGCGGCGCCTGCTCGGGTGCATCGACCGGCACGAGCCGGCTTTACGGGCGGGGTTCGTCGAGCGACTGGCCCAGGTTCGCAAGGTCACCCGGGGTCCGAAGCCGGCTCGGGCCCTGCGCGAACTCGGGCTCAAGCCCGAGATTGCAGCCGAAGTGCCGACCACGGCGGGGGTCATCGCCGCGCTTGCGCCGCTCGACCTTGCGGGCAGGCGAGTGGGGGTGCAGCTCTATGGCACCGAGCCGAACCTGCCGTTGATCGAGTTCCTGCAACGCGCGGGTGCGGCGCCGGTGACGGTCGCGCCGTATGTCTACGCGGACAAGACGGCCGATGAGTCGGTGCGTGCACTGCTCAACCACCTCGCAAACGGAACCGTGGACGCCATTGCGTTCACGAGTACGCCTCAGGTAACTCGGCTGTTTGCGGTGGCTGACGCGGCGACGGTCCAGAGTGCACTGGCGAGGACGCTGGTGGCTGCAGTGGGACCTGTCGTGGCAGAGACGCTGGCGGCGCGGGGAATCAAGGCGCAGATCACGCCGACCGAATCCTTCTTCCTCAAGCCGCTGACGACGGCACTGGAAGCGGCGCTAGGCGCCAAACGAGAGACATGGAACCGGGAAGCCCCGGAAGTCGGGAAGTGACGGAAGCCGAAGATGCTTCTGACTGTGGCTTGGCATCCATTGCTTCCTGAGCTTCAAAAGCTTCCTTGGCTTCCCGGCTCTTCATGCCGGCACGTCAGCGCTTGTTTTCCTTCTTTTCCTTCTTCGCCGCGCGCTTCTCTTCCAGCGTCTTGGCGGGCTTCTTCTTGTCTTCCTTCTTCCGATCCATGCCCTTGCCCATGGCGAGTCTCCTCTTGGTGTTGAATCAGTCTTGAATTCAGGGTTCGAACCGTTCGCCCTCGGGCGGAGCGAACTGCCGGCAGCACTCGGCCAGCCAGTCATGAAAGCGCATGACCTTCGGCAGATCGTAGTGGTGCGTGGGTGCGACGAAGTAGTACGCGGCTTTCTGGCGCACGCTCTGTTCGGACGGGCGTACGAGCCGGCCTGCCGCGAGGTCCGCTGCGACTAGTGACCAGCGTGCGAGGGCCAGGCCCTGGCCGTTCTCGGCTGCGGACAGCGCCTGCAACGCATCGGCGAGCACCGGACCGTGCTCGGCACGCGTGGTATCGCCACCGACGCGACGCAGCCAGTCCTGCCAGGGTTCCCCGGCACTGTGCAGCAGCGGATACTTGTTGAGATCGCCCAGCGTGCGGATCGGCCCGTGCTTGGCGAGCAGTTCGGGGCTGCAGACGGGGAACACCCACTCGTCGAGCATCTTCTCGGCCTTGAGGTCCAGCCAGGGCCCGACGCCATAGCGTACGGCGGCATGGAAGTCGGTCTGCATGAAGTCGACAAGGTCGTCGCTCGCGTTGAAACGCAGGTCGATCTCGGGGTGTTTCTGGTAGAAGTCACCGAGGCGCGGCAACAACCACTTCTGCAGGAATGAACCAAGCAAGCTGATGTTGAGGAGGCCCGAGGTGCGGTCGCGGCGGATCTGGTCGACGGCGAGCGCGAGTTCCTCGAACCCGCGGCGTACGCCAGGCAGCAGGCGCTTGCCCTGCGGAGTCAGTCGCACCGAGCGGCTATGGCGCTTGAAGAGGGGTGTTTCGAGGAACTGTTCGAGCGTCTTGATCTGGGTGCTGACAGCGGCGGTCGTGACGTTGAGCTTGGTCGCGGCGTCCGTGAAACTCATGTGCTCGGCCACGGCCACGAAGGCACGGAGCGCGGTCAGGGGCAGCTTGATAGCATCTGACATTGTTGGTTTCTTTAAGGCCGCATCGTCTAGCTAAGGCCTAAACTACGCCATCGAACAAAAAAAGTTAACAACTATTTTCGTGCCCGGCCCCTGGAGAGAACTGCAATGACCCCGCAATCCGCCTGCCACATTGCCCCCGCCGGGCATGCCGACGTCCCGGAGATCCTCGCCATGATTCGCGAGCTCGCCGAGTTCGAGCACCTGCTGCACGAAGCGGTGGCGACCGAGGAAGGGATAGCGGAAGCGCTGTTTGGCCCCCGTCCCTACGCCGAAGTGCTGATCGCCCGGGTGGGGGCCGATATCGCCGGCTTCGCGCTGTTCTTCCACAACTACTCCACCTTCGTCGGCAAACCCGGCATCTACCTCGAGGACCTCTATATCCGCCCCGCCTTCCGTGGCCACGGGTGCGGCAAGGCGCTGCTCAAGACCGTGGCGCAGCTGGCTGTCGAGCGGGGCTGCGGCCGGTTCGAGTGGTCGGTGCTCGACTGGAACCAGCGCGCGATCGACTTCTATCACTCGATCGGCGCGAGGCCGATGAGCGACTGGACGATGATGAGGGTGGCGGGGAAGGCGCTGGAGGAGTTGGGAGGCGAGGCGAGAGCAGGGACGGCGGACTTTGTGCCCTGAGGCCAGGGCGCGAGTCCGCAGGTAGGTCTCCGACAAGTAGGTCGACTTTGTCGACGAGGGGGCCTGTGGCGGGCCAGAGGGAAAACAGGAGTCAGGGCCAATGGATTGGCGTTCCTACATGGCAAGTTGGCGGGTGGGATTGTTGCGGCGCTTCGGGGGTAAGCTCGGGTCAGGTTGGCCCACCTTGGGCCTGCGAGTCATCTCAACAGAAGGAGCTTTCCATGACCGTTGCGCGCATTACCGAGATTTCGTCCACGTCGAAGAAGAGTTTTGCCGATGCCGTGGAGAACGGCGTGAAGCGGGCGACGAAGACGTTGAAGAACGTCACCGGCGCGTGGGTGGCGGATCACGAAGTGGCTGTGTCGAAGGGCAAGATCACCGAGTACAAGGTGCGCCTCAAGGTCACTTTCATCCTCGAGGACTGATGAATTCGGGCGTTAGCGGGGTGATGCAATACGCTTCGCAGCGCCCTGATAACTCGCGTCACGGATGACCAGGCAAACTGGACGAGTTCCAACTCGATGATTTCCGGAGACAGCTGAACCTGCGCTTTTCGCTGTCTCCGGATGCAAAAGGCACGGACAGACTTTTGCATCAACTTGTTGGATGTCGGCAGGCCCAAGGGGCGGGGCAACGTTGTCCGGATCGCAAAGGGATCCGCGCGCCAAGCCTGATTCTGCACAAACGAGCAACTATTACTGCAGCCGAGGTCTGTTCCTGTTTTGACAGCGCTGTCGGGAAGGCCAAAGATACCGCCTGAAATTAGGTATAGGGGGAGGCTGTCAGATTCCCCCGCGTCGTCAATCAATCGGGGGGATCGATATGCCAACTCACATTTCGCCAAAATTGCTGGTTGCCAGCGTCTGCGGAATCCTTGCTACGTCGGCAGCGCTCGCGGCGGCTCCGGCCGCACCCGTGATCGGAGAAGTCATCGTTACCGCGCAGTTGCGTGCGCAGGACGTACAGGACGTGCCGATCGCCATCGACGTGATCTCGCCTGAGGAGCTCGCCACCGCCGGCTTCAAGGACGCCAACGACCTGAGCAAGATCGCGCCGGTCGCGCAGATCACGCAGGGTCAGGGCACCGTCAGCGTCACGATCCGCGGCATCGGCGACGTCACGACGGGTGCCGATACGTCGGTCACCTCCAACATCGACGGCGAATACCTGAATGGTGGCCGGGCGCTGGCGACGGCGCTGTTCGATCTCGAACGCGTTGAAGTGCTGCGCGGCCCGCAGGGCACGCTGTACGGCCGCAACTCGACTGCCGGTGCCGTGAACTACATCGCGCGCAAGCCGGGTAGCGAAGTGGGCGGCAACGGCTCGATCAGCTACGGCAACTACAGCTCGGTCCGTGCCGATGGTGGCGTGAACATCCCCGTCACGGGAGCCATCGCAGCGCGCGTCGCCGGCTTCTATGAAGACCGCGATGGCTACGTGAAGCATCCGGCCTTTGCCGGCGGCAACGTCGGCGGCCTGACCTTCCCGGCCTACGGCGCCTTCAAGTCCGACGACAACAACGCCTGGGGCGGCCGCATTGCCCTCCAGGGCAAGGACCTGGGCAATTTCAGCTTCTACGTGGCTGGCGAAGTCTCCGAGCGCAAATTTACGCCGCAGATCAATGCGGGCGTGGATACGCACGGTGCGGCCTACGCGCCGAATGCAACCTGCTCGAATCTGGGCTGGGCGCGCGGCGCACCGCTGATCACGAACAACGTACTTTGCGTCCCGCAGAACACCCAGTTCCTCGACGGCGTCAATCGCGAGGAATATGCCTCTCCAGCCAATGGCGACGGCCAACTGCAGTACAACACCTATGCATTCCGCACACGGCTGGACTATGAGTTGAGCCCGGCGGCGACGTTGAGCTATCTCGGCGGTTTCCGGAATTTCGAGCAGGACAGCAGCAGCCAGAACTCGCTGCCGGTCGTTTACGTCCAGCTCCTTGACCACGACAAGACGGACACGCAAAGCCACGAACTGCGTCTGGCCGGCAACGTGAACAACATCATCTACCAGGCCGGCCTGTTCTACTTCAAGCAGTCGACGGACACGCTGAATGCCTTCTACAACGGCGACGCCACACCGGGCACGACCAACGCTGGCCGGTTCATCAACACGTTCTCCCGCAAGAACGACAACGAGAGCAAGTCGGTGTTCGGCCAGGTCGAATTGCCTTTCACCGACGCGCTGACCGGCGTGCTGGGCGGGCGTTACACGAAGAACGACAACAGCGGCAACTGGGCGGACAAGAACAACAACACCGGCTGGAACGCGGTCAATCGTCCGGTCGTCCAGAATCCGGCGGTGAGCCCGGCGCTGTTCAACTTCTCCAAGCCGGGCGCCTCGGAGAACAAGACCACTTGGCTGGCTGGCCTCAACTACAAGCCGGACGCCGACACGCTGTACTACGGCAAGGTGTCGACCGGCTTCAAGGGCGGCGGCTTCGATGCCCTGGGCGCGTTCGGCCCGGAAACCAACACGGCGTTCGAAGTGGGCCTGAAGAAGCAGTTTGGCCAGAACGGCCAGCACGTCTTCAACGCCTCGGCGTTCCGGTACGACTACAAGGGCCTGCAGGTCAACGTGCTGATCGACTCCGCGGTGGGCGGACAGACGTTCAACGCCGGTTCGGCGACGATCTGGGGCCTGGAAGCGGACGGCGCATTCGAGCTGACGGATAACGACCACGTAAACCTGTCGTTCAACTACCTGAACAACAAGATCGACGAGCTGCGTGCGAGCTTCGGCGTCTACTGCGTGCGTACGCAGCCGTTTGCCGGCCCCCCCGGGCTGGGCGCACTGCCCGGCGGTTGCGGCGCGGACGCCGGCTTCCTCCCGGACATTACCTCGGTGGGCGACGTCGATCCGGTCACCCCGGGCGTCCAGAACCCGAACTTTGCGGGCAACGACCTGGCATACGCGCCTGACGTGATCGTCCGACTGGGCTACGACCACGTGTTCCACCTGGGCAGCGAGAACACGGTGACCTTCCGGGCGAACACGACGTACAAGAGCGACTACTTCACGTCGTTCTACAACTACCGCGACTCCCAGCAGGAAGCGTTCTTCACGTCCGACGCCAGCCTGGAGTACGGAAACGGCAAGGGCCTGACGGTCTCGGCCTACGTCAACAACATGTCGAACAAGCGGATCCTGACAAACGGTACGTTCACCACGGCCGGTCCCGACGACATCTGGAACTACCAGTTCGGCAGCCCGCGCCTGTACGGCCTGCGCTTGAGCATGGACTGGAAGTAAGAAGCGCCGGGTCCGCGGACGGATTCGTTCCGTCCGCGGGTCGGCTTTCTGACTTTTCGGAAAGACCAGGCACCCATTCCACCTCGAGGTGGAATGGGTGTTTTCTTTTCAGGAGGTCCGCCCTCCGGCCGGGGTGTGCGTTTGGCCTACCCAACACTTCGGCGCCATCGGGATTTCACCGGGGTGCTCGCAACATTCGGGCGTCATGTGCCCTGGCATTCACTCCGTTCCGCATACCGCGCGCGGGTAGTGCCAATTCAACCGTCAACGTGCCGGCAATCAGTCAACTGTGGCGAGTGACAGCGACTCCGCCAAACGCACACCCCGTCCGGAGGTCAGACCGGAGCGGGGAGTACAGAGAGCTATGTTCCAGAGTTGGTACGAATGAACTGCCGAGTCTCCCGGCGGATCTCGTCCTGCTCAACCGCAATGAGCAGGTGTCCGCCCCTTGCGTAACTCTTGAGACGCGCGCCTTGAATCGTCGCCGCTGCAAACTCGGCGTTGCGGTACAGCTGCAGCGAATCGTCCGTCGCATGAAAGATCAGCGTCGGGGCAGTGATCTTGGCGATTCTTTCGTTTGGCATCACCGCCTGGTTGTCGAAGGTCACTCCGGCTGATCGCGGCGCTACCGGATTCATGTCGTCGATCACCTCGTCCATCAGCTTCCGTTGTTCCGGCGTGAGGGTTGCAATCACCTCACCGCTTGCGCCCATCAATCCCATGAGCTGCCGCCGCATCAGCGTACTGACACCCCAGTAGAGCGGGTCGTACTTGAAGATCGTCGTCAAAGCGGAGCCCTTCTGATTGGCAGAGGCCTGGTCGGCATCAGCAGATGAAGCGACTCCACATGAAAGCAGTGTCAGCGAGGAAACCCGCTCTGGATAGAGGACGGCAAAGAGCAGCGCTGATGGCCCGCCATGCGACAACGCCACGACTGCTACCTTGCTGAGGCCGAGCCGGTCCAGGAGGTGTGCGTAAGCGTGCGCCTGGTCATCGAATGTGGCGCCGCCGTGAAATGTCGAGCGCAGGTAGCCGAATCGGGATGGTGCAATCCAGTGGAAGTTGCTGCCCAGGACTGCCTGCGCGATCAGTTCGCCCTGGTCGAAGCCACCACCGCTGCCGTGGATCACCAGCACCGGCGTGCCGGCCCCGCCTTCCACGAACTCGATATCGCCATACGGAGAGGGGATCACCTTGCTCTTGTTGGCAATCCGGTCGTATGCACGATGCAAGTCGCGCAGATAGACGGCAGAGGCAAAGACCAGTGCGACTACCAGCGAGGCGAATAGCCAGCGGAGGATTGACATCGGGAAGGTGTCGATCAGTCGGACGAGTGCTCGGGCTGCCCGGTTTCGCGTCCCTCGAGATCGCCACGAAAGGCCAGGTGAACCTTGTTGCCATCGGGGTCAAACAGGTACGCGCCATCGTAGCCATCGCCATAGTGCTGCCTCGGCCCGGGCGTGCCTGCGTCCCGGCCACCGACGCCCATGCCGGCTGCATAAGCGACATCCAACGCGGCAGGGCCCCCATCCGGCACGACTTGCCGGCGGCACAAGCCAAGCGGAATCAGGACGGCATCGTAGAAACGTCCCGCCGCCTCCAGATCATTGCTGCCAATGGTGATATGGCTGAACACGGGCCTGTTCCTCCTGGTCCTCTCCGCCTCCGAGCAGGTACACGGACGGGGTGTACGTTTGGTCCGATCGCTGTGCCCCGCCACAGTGGCTATATCGCAGGCACTTTGCACCTGGACGTTGACGCCGATGCCACGCGAGGTGCGGAGCGAAGATGCCCTCAGTCAATCCGATGTCGGCTCGTGGCGGGCACCATCGATTGTCGAATCGGTGATGGTGCAATTACAAGGACCAAACGTACACCCCGGCCGGGGGGCGGCTCTCCGAATCCATCGCTCGCTCCGCTGCGGGTCTGCTCTGGCTTGGCGGAGCCCTACTTGTCGTGAGACCTTCGTGCGGCAGCCTTCCTGCTGACAAAGTCAGCCGTCGTCCGGTTGCCTACTGCCTCGGCAACACGAACCTGAACCCCCTCTGGTTCAGGACGACGCCATCGGTGCGGATCTTCTCCAGGACCGGGCCTTCGGTGAGCGTGGCGCCTTCGGTGTACTTGCGCATGTTGATGAAGACGAATCGCTCGGCGGGCTTCGTCGAGTACACATGGATGTCGAGATGCATGGGCGGCATGCCGACGGCGCGATCGCCTGTCAGCTCGTTCAAGGTCGGAAGATTCTCTTCGGTGCCAGGCGCGTTGGTAGCCGCCGCTGCGCCTGGGTTCAGCGGCCGAACGATCGGTGCGCGGTTGGGGACATTGGCGGCTAGCGCGGATGCATCGGGATCCGTCGGCGGAGCAGAACCTGCCGAGGCCGCTTCATCGGCGAGCGATTTCGCTGGAGTCGCTGGTTCGAGGGGCTCCGGGATTGCCGCTGCGGCTTGTACAGGTGGAGCCGTAGCCGGTGCTGCTGTTGGCGGCGGCGTTGTTGCCACGGGTGCCTGAGCAATGGCAGCAGGCTGAGGCGCCACTTGAGTAACGGGTGCCGGCTCGGGGCTGCGCAGCAGCACCACGAGCAACACGATCAGGTTGATGCCGAGCAGCGCGGCGATTGCCCACACCCACCACGGACGACCGTCCTTGCGTCGCGCGAAGGGCACTTCGGCGAGCGCGGGTCCGCCGTGTCGCTGGCGTGCGTTTTCAGACTTCCTCAATGCGTCGAGGATGAAGCTCACGAGGCTATCCCCCTTTTGCCGGCGACAGGAGCAGGGGGGCTTCCGTGCTCGTCAGTGAATCAAGCAGTAACTGCGTCTGTAGTCCCGCAACCCCATCGACATCGAGACGATGCTGATGCTGGAACTCCTCGACCATGGCGGCGAGTTCCTCGTCGTACGTGTCACTGCCGGCGGCAGGCACGGGCTGGCCGAGCGCGGTGTAGAGACTCCTGCGCAACCAGCGCACGCCTTCGTCGCGATTGCCGATCGAAAGCGCCTTGGGTTCACGTGTATGCGGCCGCCACAGGATCAGGAACTCGCCGAACCAATAGCGCGATAACGCGGCAATCGTTACATCGTGCGTCGTCTCGCCGATGCGGATCTTCGCTGATTCGTCATCCAATGCTGTCAAGACCACCTGATGCGTGTTGCCGTCCGTATCGGTGAGCGTGAGGATCGCGGGACGATTGAGCTGGCGCACCAGCGCCCACGTTCCCTTCTGGAAGACACACTGCAGCTTCTCGGACAGCGCCTGGTCGCACGCGCGGCCCTTCGCGGTGTCGTACTGGCTGCCCCATTCGGCGAACAAGCTCGCGAAAGCGCCGTTGTTGGTTGTCTCGCCGCTGTCCGTAGCCGTGGTCTGCGGCGCATCGGCACGCAGGATTTCGGTCAGGTCGTTGAGCGGGGCCGGGCGGGGCGGCTCTGCGGCTACGACAGGGGCTGGCTCGACGGGTGCCGGCGCTGCGGCGACCACCGGCGTAGGCGGAGCAGGCTCTGTTCGCATCAGTCGCCAGACGCCGAAGGCGCTTAGCGCGAGCACGGCAGCCACCGCACCACCGACCGCGAGGCCGCGAGGCAGTTGCGGCGTGGTCTTGCCATGCACTTCTTCTGCCGCGCGGCGAACGAGCTTGGGCGTGATGCGATGCTGGTCCTCGGTGTAGCCGCCGAGCAGCGCGCGGTCGCTGATGATGTTGATCAGGCGCGGAATGCCACGGCTGTGCTGATGCAATTCGTTGAGCGCAGCCGGCGTGAAGATCTCGCTCGTCGAGCCGGCTACCTTGAGCCGGTGTTTCACGTACGCCGTGCTCTCGTCGCGCGACAGCGGGTCGAGGTGATACCGGCCCGTGATGCGCTGGGCGAGCTGGCGCAGGTCCTCGCGCTCGAGCAGCGTGCGAAGTTCGGGCTGGCCGATGAGGATGATCTGCAGCAGCTTGTGTGTTGCCGTTTCGAGGTTGGTCAGCAGGCGGACCTGTTCGAGCGTCTCGGGGCTCAGGTTCTGTGCTTCGTCGACAATGACGACGACGCGGCGCGCCTTTGCATGGGCAGCGAGCAGCCGCATGTTCAGGATGTCCACGAGCCCCTTGACGCTGTCCTCGTCCTCGTCGCGGACGAAGATCCCGAGTTCCTGGCAGATCGCGAGCAGGAACTCGATGGGCGTCAGCCGCGGGTTCAGGATGACAGCGACATCGGCGTGTTCGGGGAGTCGCTCGAGCAAAGTGCGCACGATGGTCGTCTTGCCGGTGCCGACTTCGCCAGTGAGCTGGATGAAGCCGCCTGCTTCGTTGATGCCGTAGAGCAGATGGGCGAGCGCCTCCGCATGCCGCTCGCTCATGAAGAGGTAACGCGGGTCCGGCGTGATCGAGAAAGGCTTGTCGGTTAACCCGAAAAAGCTCGTGTACATCGCGATCTCTAAGGCGCCTCTTGGCTTCCGGCCTGCACGCGGCGCGTTACTTGACGGTGATCGTGATCTTCTGTGACATCACGGCAGGCTGGTGCGGGACGTGCAGGTGATCGCCAAGCAGCAGCTGCAACGTATGCTTTCCCGGTGCAAGCGTCAGCGTGGTTTCCGTCTGCCCTTTGCCGAAATGCACGTGATTGGCATCGGAAGGAATCGGCTTGTCGAGCGCCGGGACCTCGGCGTCCACCAGCAGGTGGTGATGGCCGGTGTCCGGCAACTGTATCCCGGCGGGGGCCACGCCCATCCCTTTCAATCCAAATCGCACCGTGACCGGACCCGTGACGGTCGCGTTGTCGGCCGGAGCGATGATGTAGAGCTCGGTTCCCTGGGCGGCTGGCGTGCGTGGAGCCTGGGCGCTTGCAGCAAGGGCCCCGAGCGTCAGGACGGCTGCGACGGCAAGTTTCTTCATTGGCGAGTTCCTCATGGAGGGGGGTCTTAACCCAGACCGGATTGCGCATTGTAAGTGCGCAGGTGCGGTGCGTGCTGGTCTTGTGTGGCGGTGCCGGCCTCGGTCCCGAGTTCGCTCGGGTCGAAGTCGTCCACCTGGACGAGTTCCATCACCTTGCGATCGTATTCCCTGAGCGTGGCCGCCTCGGTCTCGCTCAGGATTCCGGCCACGAGGCCCTGCTGGATCTGTCCCGGCAGGTCGAGGGCGGTTACGCGGCCTGTCTTGACACCGTCAACCCGCAGTCGCTTTTCGAGCGGCTCTGCCGTCTGGGCCAGGACGAGCGCTTCATGCAGCAGGCCAAGCGGGTTGCCGGGTTCGACCGTCCGGTAGATGCCCTGCGTCAGACGATCGCGGGTTGCGGTCGGCAGCATGATGGCCTCCACCAGCTTCTGGCTCAGCGAGTCGTCGGGCGCGGAGTAGGTGCGCCCGCGGGGGAAGATCACGAAGCGCATCATGGCCGCGAGCGGCCCGTTCGGGAAGTTCCGCAGAAAACTGTGCAGCTGCTCCTGCGCCTTGTAAAGGAGCGAGCGGCAGGCCCATTCGACGAACGGCAAGTCTTCGGGTGGACGACCCTGGTTCTCGTAGTGCTTGAGCACCATCGATGCGAGGTACATCGCGGAGACCACGTCGCCCAGGCGCGCCGAGAGACTTTCCTTCTTCTTCAGGTAACCGCCGAGCGTCAGCATGGCGACGTCGGTCGCGAACGCAAACGAGGCGCTGAAGCGGTTGATGTGCTGGAAGTAGCGCTTCGTTGCGCCGGTCTCCGGGACGTCCGAGAAGCGCGCCAGCGTCAGCGCCATGATGAGCGAACGCACCGCGTTGCTGATCGTGAAGCCGATGTGACCGAACAGGGCCTTGTCGAAGTCGCGCACCGACTTCTTCTTGTCCTTCGACCGCGCTGCTTCCATCTCCTTGAGCACGAACGGATGGCAGCGGATGGCGCCCTGGCCGAACAGGATCAGGTTGCGCGTGAGGATGTTCGCGCCTTCGACGGTGATGGCCACCGGAATGATCTGGTAACCGCGGCCGAGATAATTGCGGGGGCCGAGGCAGATTCCCTTGCCGCCGTGCACGTCCATCGCGTCGTTCGACACGATACGGGCGAGCTCGGTGACGTGATACTTCAACATCGCAGCCGGGACCGCGGGCCGTTCGCCGCCGTCGATCGCGGCAATGGTGACCGACCGCGCCGCGTCCATGATGTAGGTGTTGCCGGCCATGCGGGCGAGCACCTCCTGCACGCCCTCGAAGTTGCCGACCGAGGTGTTGAACTGCTTGCGAATCCGCGAGTACGCACCCGACGCGAAGGTCGCGGCCTTGGCCCCGCCTGTTGCATTGGAAGGCAGCGAGATGCAGCGGCCGACGGAGAGTTGTTCGACGAGCATGCGCCAGCCCTGGCCGGCCATCTTCGGTCCCCCGATGATGCAGTCGAGCGGCACGAACACGTCGTGGCCCTGGATGGGGCCGTTCTGGAACGGATTGTTGACCGGGAAATGCCTGCGGCCGATGGTGATGCCCGCCGTGTTCCGCGGGATCAGCGCGCAGGTGATGCCGTAGTCGGTCTGCGCGCCGCCCAGCAGCTTGTCCGGATCGAACAACCGGAACGCGAGGCCGACCACCGTCGCGATCGGTGCCAGCGTGATGTAGCGCTTCGAGAAGTTGAGTTTGAGGCCGATGACTTCGCGGCCCTCGTAGATCCCCTTGCAGACGACGCCCGTATCGGGGATCGACGCCGCATCGGAACCCGCACGCGGACCCGTCAGCGCGAAGCAGGGGACTTCCTCTCCGCGAGCGAGACGGGGCAGGTAATGATTCTTCTGCTCTTCAGTGCCGTAGTGAAGCAGCAGCTCCGCCGGGCCCAGCGAATTGGGAACGGCAACCGTGGAGCACGCAGTGCCGCTGCGGCTCGCCACCTTGATCAGCACGCACGAATGCGCATAGGCAGAGAACTCGAGGCCGCCGTACTTCTTCGGGATGATCATCGCGAAGAAGCCTTTCGACTTCAGGTAGTCCCAGACGGCAGGCGACAGGTCGCCGCGTTTGTGGGTGGTGTCCCACTCATCGATCATGCGGCACAGTTCGTCGCATGGACCGTCGAGGAAGGCCTGCTCTTCTGCCGACAGCTTCGGTGGCGCCGCCGACATCAGCTTCTTCCAGTTGGGGCCACCCGTGAACAGCTCGCCGTCCCACCATACGGTGCCGGCCTCGAGCGCTTCGCGTTCCGTCGACGACATCGAGGGCAGCAGGCGCCGATAGACGAGCAGGAAAGGCTTGGTAATGAACGACAGCCGCAGGCCGTCGATGTTGAGCAGCACCAGCGCGGCGAGCACGACCCACAGGACGATGAGCCATGCCACGCCGGCAGACCCCATCCACGTGTAGGCGAGCAGCGCGATCCCGTAAGCGAGCGTGGCCGTCATCAGGCTCGCGCGGCGATACGCAAGGATGAGCGCACCCCCGATGAAGACGACCAGCCAGATCAGTATGCCCAATGCCATTCCCCTTCTCGACATGGGCTTCGAGCCCAAGGGACACTATAAGGCGGCTCGTGTGTTCTAGGGAGCCTCAGATGGGCCTCTCCCAACGCAAGGGGCAGGCGCAGTTGCCAAAGGGATCAGCCCCAAAAGAAAAGGGCCGGTGTTGGCCGGCCCTTTTTCCCACTTCCCTGATGAAGAATCAGGGGGTTGTGTGCAGTGCAATCAGAGCAGTTCCTTCACGCCGTCCTTCTCTTCCAGCAGTTCCTTGTGGGTCGCGTCCATGCGGGCGCGGCTGAACTCGTTGACGGAGAGGCCCTGGACGATCTGGTAGTCGCCGTTCTTGCAGGTGACGGGATAGCCGTAGATCACGCCCTTCGGGATGCCGTAGCTGCCATCGGACGGTACGCCCATCGAAACCCAGTTGCCTTCCTCGGTGCCGAGCACCCACGTGCGGATGTGGTCGATGGCAGCCGAGGCGGCCGAGGCAGCCGATGAAGCGCCGCGGGCCTTGATGATCGCCGCGCCGCGCTGCTGCACGGTCGGGATGAACGTATCGGCATACCAGGCCTGGTCCACCAGCGACAGCGCGGGCTTGCCGTCTACCGTGGCGTGATGCAGGTCGGGATACTGGGTGGCCGAGTGGTTGCCCCAGATGATCGCCTTCTTGATCTTGTTGAAGTGCACGCCGGTCTTTTCAGCCAGTTGCGACAGCGCGCGGTTGTGGTCGAGACGGACCATCGCCGTGAAATTGCGCGGGTTCAGGTCGGGTGCGTTCTGCTGGGCGATGAGCGAGTTTGTATTGGCGGGGTTGCCGACGACGAGCACGCGAACGTTGCGGTCTGCCACGGCATTCAGGGCCTTGCCCTGTGCCGAGAAGATCTGTGCGTTGGCCATCAGCAGGTCCTTGCGTTCCATGCCCGGGCCGCGGGGGCGGGCACCGACGAGCAGCGCCACGTTGCAGTCCTTGAAGGCGACCTTGGCGTCATCCGTCGCAACGATCTTGTTCAGGGTGGGGAACGCGCAATCGTTCAGTTCCATGACCACGCCCTGCAGGGCGCCCAGGGCCGGAGTGATCTCGAGCAGGTGCAGGTTGATCGGCTGGTCAGGACCCAGCATCGCGCCGGAGGCGACACGGAATGCGAGGGCGTAACCGATCTGACCGGCAGCTCCGGTGATGGCGACGTTCACGGGGCTCTTCATGGGACTACTCACTCCTTGGGAACGGACGATTCAAAGCGTCGAAGGGCGCGAATTCTAGCAAAGCGCGTGCCCCATCTCTCATGACCCGTTTCAGGAAATTCGGGGTGCCGCCGATGCCGGAGTGGTGTGGTGGCCGGGTTGCGGCCGTCCCCGGCCGGCTCCCGAGTCGGGGAAAGTGGGACATACTGCAGTTAAAACAACAACTTCGGGCACTAGTGTGCGCGCCCTGGTTGCGTACCCGGTGCCTTGGGATCGACATTCATACGGAGTCTTGAAGTCATGCATAGAGCAGTCATTGCGAGTCTGGTGATCGGTGCGGCCGCCCTCGGGTCCGCCCGGGCCGCCCGTGCCGATACGGCCTTGGGCCTGCGAGCAGGCACGCTGGGTGGTGGCGCGGAACTGACCTTCGGCCTGACCGAGAAGCTGAACCTGCGGCTCGGCTACGCCATGTTCGACTACAGCACGACCATCGAGGACACCGACGTCACGTACGACGCGGAACTGCAGTTGCGCAATCCCTCGGCGCTGCTTGCCTGGCATCTGTTTGCGGGCGGCTTCCACTTCTCGGTGGGTGCGGTCGGCGCCAGCACGAAGGTGGTGGGAACGGGTGTGCCGAACGGCACGCAGTACGTGATCAACGGCAATACTTACAACGCTTCGCAAATCGGCAAGGTGGATGCGACCATCGAAGCCGGCAACAGCGTCGCGCCGTACGTCGGCATCGGCTGGGGCAATCCCGTCGGTCCGTCCGGCCGCTGGACCCTGCTGCTTGATATCGGCGCTGTCTACTACGGCAGCAAGCCGGATGTCACCGTGGTTGCCACGTGTGGTGCTACGCTCCCGTCCCTGCTGTGCACCCGGTTGCAGTCGGACGTGGCCGCCGAGCGCCAGGACCTGATTGACCAGACTGACGTGCTCACGTGGTATCCCGTGCTCAATCTCGGGCTCGCGTTCAAGTTCTAGCCAAGCCTTAAGGTTCAAGACCATGTATCGCATCGTGTGGGAATTCGAAGTCAAACCGGAACGGGCGCCCGAGTTCGTCGACATCTACGGACCGGCCGGGAAGTGGGCGACGTTCTTCCGCAAGAGCCCCGACTACGTGGGGACGGAGCTGTTCCGCGGCACCACGAATGCATTGCATTTCATCACGCTCGATTCGTGGCGCTCCCGGGTAGCTTACGAGCAGTTCCGCAAAGCCAACGCCGACGAGTACGCCGCGCTCGATGACTGGTGCGAACAGCTCATCGATCGCGAGCGTACGCTCGGCGTGACGGATGATGGGAGGGACTGAGAAAGGTGAGACCGGCGGACTTCGTCCGCAAGTGGGCCGCTGGCAAGTAGGCCTGTCGGCAAGGGGGCCTACCGGCAGGTCAGAGGCCGAAACGGAGACTCACACCCGCATCTGAAATGATGAATGGCGAATTCGTTCTGACTTGCCGACAGGCCTACTTGCCGGAGGCCCTCCTGCCAGCGGCCTACCTGCGGGCAAAGCCCGCCGGTTGCTCCGTTCTGCCGCTCCGCTATCCCATCAACAACAACGACTCCCCCTTCTCCAGGGCTTCTGGCGTGCCGTAGAGCACGACCACATCCCCTTCACGCAGGACCGTCTCGGGTGCCGGCTGCGGGCCGACGATGCCGTCGCGGCGGAGCGCGGTGACCGTGCATCCCTTGCGATCGATCTGCAGTTGTTCGATGGTTTTGCCGATGGACCGTGCACCGCGTGGCAGGATCACGGACTGCAGCTGTTCGCGCAGTGAATGGGTCTGGTCAAGCGGTCGCGCGTCTTCGCGGCGGAAAATCCGGCGCAGCATGCTGTAGCGGTTGCTGCGGATGTCGTTCACTGTCTTGACGACGCGCGACACGGGTACATGCAACAGCAACAGCAGGTGCGACACCAGCATCAGGCTGGCTTCAAGCGTTTCGGGCACCACTTCGGTGGCGCCGGCCTTCTGCAGTTCATCGAGCTTCGTGTCGTCCTGGGTACGCACCAGCACCGGCACATCCGGGCGCAGCTTGCGCACGGATTTCAGGATGCCGAGCGCGACATCCGGCTCGGCAAACGTGATGACGAGGACGTTGCAGTGCTCGAGGCCGACGGCCTCGAGGATCTCCGTGTGAGCCCCATCGCCGTAGACTACCGGGTCGCCGGCCTCGCGGGCCTGGCGTACGCGGCGTGGATCCATGTCGAGCGCCACGTACTCGAAGCCCTGCTTTTCCAGCACGCGTGCGACGTTCTGCCCCACGCGGCCGAAGCCGCAGACGATCACGTGATCGCGCCGCGAGACGTCCCACTGCTTGGCCACTTCCTTCGCCATGTCGGCGGCTTCCGTCGACTGGCGCCTGATGAGCCATTCGGCGATGCGGCCGCTGTGACGGATCAGCAGGGGACTGAGCGCCATGCTCACGACCGTTGCGGCGAGCAGTGGCTGCACGAGGGCGGGACTCGCGAGACGATCGTTGATCATGAGGGTGAGCAGCGCGAAGCCGAACTCGCCGCCCTGGGCGATCACGAGTCCGGTGCGGACCGACTTGCGCCAGTCCCGCGCGATCTGGTGTGCGAGTACCGTGACGATGCTGGCCTTGGCGATCTGCAGGGCGAGCACCAGCAGGATCACGAACCACAGTTGCGTGAACAGCAGCTTGAGGTCCAGCAGCGTGCCGATCGAAATGAAGAACAGGCCGAGCAGGATGTCGCGGAAGGGCCGGATCACGACCTCGATCTGGTGGCGGTATTCGGTTTCCGCGAGCAGCATGCCGGCCAGGAACGCGCCCAACGCCATCGAAAGTCCGACCGACTGCGTGGCCCACGCGCTGGCGAGCGCGACGAACAGGACAGCCAGCGTGAACAGCTCGGTGCTGCGCGCCCGGCCGATTTCGTGGAAGAGCGGACGCAGCAGCCAGCGTCCGCCTGCCAGCACGATCAACAGGGCGACCGCACCGCGTGCAACAGCCGCGGCGACGGCCGCCCCATCGAATGACTCAGCGGTGCTGAGTGCGCTCTCGAGCGCGAGGAACGGCACGAACGCGAGGTCCTGGAACAGCAGGATGCCGACGGCAAGCCGGCTGTGCGTGCGGTTCAATTCGGACTGGTCCGCGAGCTGCCGGATGACGATGGCGGTCGATGACATGGCCAGCGCACCGCCGAGGACGATCGCCACCAGCGGGGGTGTGCCCAGCGCGCTGACGGCGAGGGCGATCAACCCGGTGGTCAGGATGACCTGTGCACCGCCCAGCCCCAGCACCTCCCATCGCATGGCCATCATGCGTGGTAGCGAGAACTCGAGCCCGAGCGTGAAGACGAGGAACACCACACCGAATTCCGCGAGCACCCGCGTAGTCTCGTCGTTGGCCGCGAGGTTCAGTACATGCGGCCCGAGCAGCATGCCTACGGCCAGGTAGCCCAGGATCGGGGGCAGGTCGAGGCGCCGGAATGCCGCCACCACGAGCAGCGAGAAGGCGAGCAGGACCAGCAGTTGTGTAAGTGCGGAAGAAACCATGCTCTTTGAGGATCTGGAACGGCGGCGGTGCGGGAGCGCACCTACGAGTCCCAAGGTAGTCGGTGGACCAAGGGGAATGCAATCCGCCGGACAGGCTTTTGCATCAACCTGCTACGATCGCCACATGCCTGCTGCCACCGAGTCCACGACCCTGCTTGCCATGGAGACCGGCGCCGCGGGGACGACCGTGGCGCTGAAAGGCGACTGGCGGCTCGACAATGCGGGAGCCATCGCCTCGGTGCTCGCGGACATCGGTCAGCGAGAGTCCGGCTCCGCGCATCTCACTGTCGATTTCACGGGACTTGCCACGATCGACCTCCCCGCCGCGTGGTTGCTCGTGCAGCGGCTTGACGAGCTGCGGTCAAGGGGCGTGGCAGTGGACATGGCCGCCCCGGTTCCCGAGCCGTTCTCGTTCATCGAGGAAATCACTCGCGAGCAGCCCGCCGAGGTGGTGAGCGAAGGGGAAGTCCTGCCGTTGATCGCCCGCACGGTTGCTGTCATCGGTCGCGAGTCGGTGGAGCAGCTGCATGATGCCCGCGATGCGCTCGGCTACTTTGGCCACGTCGTGCATACCGGCGTACAGGCCCTGGGCAGCCTGAAGCGCGCGCGACTGCCGGCCGTCGTGAGGCAGGTCTACGAGACCGGCATCCAGGCTGTGCCGATCGTTTCGCTGATCGCATTCCTGATCAGTGTCATCGTGGCTTACCTGGGAGCGGACCAGCTGCGCCAGTTCGGCGCGGATATCTACACCGTGGATCTGGTGGCCGTCGCGGTGCTGCGCGAGCTGGGAGTCCTGCTCACGGCCATCATCGTTGCCGGCCGCTCTGGCAGCGCGTTCGCTGCCGAACTCGGCGTCATGAAGTTGAACGAGGAGGTCGATGCCCTCAAGTCCATCGGCGTGAATCCGTTCGAGGTGCTGGTGTTGCCGCGGCTGATCGGCCTCGTCATCGCCATGCCGCTGCTCACGATCATTGCCGACCTGATGGGACTTGCCGGTGGCGCCATCCTGACCTCCCTGCTGCTCGACATCCCGTTCACCCAGTTCCTGCAGCGCATGCAGGAAATCCTGGCGCCGACCACGTTCTGGGCCGGTCTCGTGAAAGCACCCGTGTTTGCAATGCTGATCGCGATGGTAGGTACCTATCGCGGCATGCAGGTGCGGGACTCGTCGCGCGAACTCGGCCGGCTGACAACCGTTGCCGTGGTGCAGTCGATCTTCCTGGTCATCCTCGCCGACGCGATCTTTGCGGTCGTCTTTGTGGAGATCGATTTCTAGGTTCCCCATGGCCGCTCCCGAACCCCTCATTTCCGTGCGCAACCTCGTCAACCGCTTCGGCCGGCAGGTGGTGCACGATGGGCTCGACCTCGATGTCATGCGCGGCGAAGTCCTCGGCATCGTGGGCGGGTCGGGCAGCGGCAAGTCCGTCCTGGTGCACACGATGCTGGGACTCCGGCGGCCTACGTCCGGCGAGATCCTGTTTGAAGGCAAGGAGATCAGCCAGATGAGCGAGCCGGAGTTGCGGGCCGTGAAGCGTCGCTACGGCGTGACGTTCCAGCACGGTGCGCTGTTTTCGGCGCTCAACGTGGCGGCCAACGTACAGATGCCGCTGCGCGAGTACCTCGACCTGCCCAACGACGTCCTCGACCAGATCGCCATGCTGCGCATCCGCATGGTCGGTCTGCAGCCGGATGCGGCGGGCAAGCTGCCCTCCCAGTTGTCAGGTGGCATGATCAAGCGAGCGGCGCTGGCGCGGGCGCTGGCGCTCGACCCTACGCTGCTGTTCCTCGACGAGCCCACGGCCGGGCTCGACCCGATTTCGGCGGCAGCCTTCGATGAGCTCGTCAACTACCTGCGCAAGAGCCTGAAGCTGACCATCGTCATGGTGACGCACGATCTGGATACCCTCTTCGCTTCCTGCGACCGTGTGGCCGTGCTGGTTGACAGGAAAATCATCGTCGATACGCTCCCCGGCATCGTGCAGAATCCCCATCCGTGGATCAGGGAATACTTCCACGGTCCCCGTGCCCGGGCCGCCCAGGTCACCGCCCGGCAGGAAACTTGAAGAACCATGGAACGAGACGCCAATTACGTTGCGGTGGGAGCCTTCGTGGTGCTGGTCATCGCGCTCGGCATTGCGTTTGTACTGTGGTATTCGGATGCGCGCGATACGCGCGAGTTCCAGCCTTATGAGGTGTACTTCGCGGGCAGCGTCAGCGGGTTGAACGAAGGCAGTCCCGTTCGCTATCTCGGCGTCGACGTGGGACGCGTGCGCCGCCTGATGCTGGATCGCGAGAAGCCCGGGCGCGTCAAGGTCGTGGTTGATGTCGACGATTCCGCTCCGGTCTCGGGAACCACGCGGGCCAGCCTGCGCCTGCAGGGCATCACGGGCCTGCTCTACGTCGAATTGCGCCAGGAACCGGGTGTCGCCGCGGGCACCGCACTTGCCCAAGGTGAACAGTATCCCGTCATCGAGTCGGTGACGTCCGACTTCGACACACTCATCGCGAGCCTCCCCGAGCTGGTATCGCGGATCACCGGCCTGGTCGATCGCGTTTCCCTGGTTTTCTCGGAGGACAATGTGGCCGCTGTCACCGAGACGGTGGCCAGCCTGCGGGCATCGACCAAAGACCTGCCGCAGACGGCCCGCGATGTCGCCGCATTGATCGCGGAGCTGCAGACGACGGCGGACGAGATGACCAGGCTCGCGGTCAGTTTGCGCGGTACGGCGGAGGAAGCCAGTCCGGAGATCCACAAAGCCCTCGCGCGCTTCGCCGAGGTCGCGGATACGCTGGCGGGAACGGCACGGCGCCTCGACGGTTTCGTCAACGACAGCCAGGGCAACCTCACCCGCTTCACGCAACAGGGCCTGTTTGAAGTCGAGCAGCTGTTGCGCGAAGGGCGCTCGGCGGCCCGCGAGTTCCGCGAGCTGTCGCGCAGCCTGAAGGCCAATCCATCGCAGCTGTTGTATGAACCGCCGACCGATGGCCTGGAGATCGCGCAATGACATCTGCTTCCTGCCTCCGCGGTGCGCTGGTCCTTGGGCTGCTCGGCGGGATGGCTGCCTGCACCAGCTCGCTGTTCGACAGCAAGGCGTCCGTCGCGCGGACCTATGTTCTCGCACCGGCTCCGGCGCCATCTTCATCAGGCGCCGTTGCGGCGTTCGATGTCGTTGTGTCCGAGCCAACCTCGTCGCCCGGGCTGCACAGCGAACGTATTGCTGTCCTGCATCCTGACAGACACCTCGAGTACTACGCTGGCGCGCGCTGGGGCGGGACGGCCGCGGAAGTGATGCAGTCGCTGATCGTCGGCTCGATGCGCAATCAGCACCTCTTCCGCAGCGTTACGGCGGCTTCGTCCGGCAATGCGGCCACGCATGTCGTGGATATCGAGCTGCGTGATTTCCAGGCGGAATATGGGACTGGCCGTGATGCGCCTACCGTCAAGGTGACCATCGTTGCGAATGTCCTGCGTCTGACGGATCGCAAGCTGATTGCCGTTATTCCTGCAACCGCAAGCGTTCCAGCCAACGAGAACCGCCTTACGCAGGTTGTTGCGGCGTTCGAGGCGGCAGCCCAGCAGGTTGCGTTGAGCGTCAACCGTGATACCGCAGCGGCGCTCGCGAACGACAGCGGCAGTGCGCGCTGAATGCCGGTACTGGTCTGTCATCCCGCAACGCCTTGCGCCGCGATCACCTCCGTCACGGCAGAGGCCCGCTGGCTTCCCGATGGTCGGCTCGGTTTCTACTACGTGCTCGCAGGTCGCAGCAGCCAGGTCAGGGTGCCGGCACTGGCACTGGCGCAGGCGGACCGGGCCGATGAACTCTGGCGACACACTTGCTGCGAGGCCTTCGTGGCCGGACCGACGGAGGGCGGTTACAGCGAATTCAATTTTTCTCCGTCGGGCGCCTGGGCTGCCTACCGGTTCACGGCCTATCGTGAAGGGATGCGGCCTGTCGCCGTCGTCGCCGACCCCGTGATCGACGTGCGGATCACCGGGGATCGCATCGAGCTCGATGCATTCATCGGCTCACGGTCGGTGCCGCTCAGCGATGAGGGGTTGCACCTCGGCTTGACCGTCGTGGTTGAGGACTTGTCGGGAGCGCTTTCCTACTGGGGGCTGGCACATCCGCTCCCGCGGCCGGACTTCCATCATGCGGACGGCTTTCGCTTCGCGCTCCCCGCGCCCGTATCTGACCGGCAGAGGCTAGGGAACCTCTGACTAACCTATATGCGTTCGCGACGGCGAGCCATTTCGCTCAGGGCGAGGCGCGACGACCGCTGTGTACTCGATGTACTCAAGGGAGGAGCAACACTGCCCTGAGCGAAATGGATCCCGTCCCGATCAATGAATGAATTCAAAATTTTATGGGTTGCGCCTCTAATCCTCTGCTGCGTCGTTACGGACCTTGTCGATATTCCCGATATCGCCTGCGGCCCGATGCCTCGCAGCAGAGGATTGGAGACGCAACGCGAACGCATATAGGTTAGTCAGAGGTTCCCTGAATGTTGTATGGAATCGATCGATTGCTGGCCGACCCGAGCTTGCGCGTTCCACTGAAGGGCAAGCGCGTCGCATTGCTGGCGCACCCGGCCTCCGTGACGGCGAACCTTGAACATTCGCTGGATGCACTCGCAGCCTTGCCCGATGTGCGGTTGACGGCAGCCTTCGGTCCCCAGCACGGGCTGCGTGGCGACAAGCAGGACAACATGATGGAGTCGCCGGACTTCATGGATCCCGTCCACGGCATTCCCGTATTCAGCCTCTACGGCGAAGTCCGGCGTCCGACCGATGCAATGCTCGATACGTTCGATGTCCTGCTCGTCGACCTGCAGGATCTCGGCTGCCGCATCTATACCTTCATCACGACGCTGCGCTATGTCCTCGAGGCGGCCTCAGCCAAGGGCAAGTCTGTCTGGATCCTGGACCGTCCCAATCCTGCGGGGCGACCTGTTGAAGGGCTGCGCCTGCGTGCGGGCTGGGAGAGTTTTGTCGGCGCGGGACCGATGCCGATGAGGCACGGGTTGACGATGGGTGAGCTCGCAAAGTGGTTCGTCTGGTCGTTCAGGATCGACGTGGATTGCCGTGTCATCGAAATGAAGGGCTGGCGGCCCGAGGAAGCACCAGGCTACGGCTGGCCGTTGCTTGCGCGATCCTGGATCAATCCCAGCCCGAACGCTCCGAATGTGTCGATGGCACGTTGCTACGCTGGCACGGTCATGCTCGAGGGCACGACGCTATCCGAGGGGCGCGGGACGACGCGTCCACTAGAGCTGTTCGGCGCACCGGATCTCGATGCGCGCAAGCTGCTTGCCCGGACGAAGGCGCTAGCCCCGCAGTGGCTGCAAGGGTGTGTCCTGCGCGAATGCTGGTTCGAACCCACGTTCCACAAGCATGTCGGCAGGCTGTGTGCGGGCATCCAGATCCATGTGGACGACGGCGCGTACAACCATGGCGCATTCCGTCCCTGGCGCGTGCAGTCGCTCGCTTTCAAGGCCATCCGGCAGCTCTTGCCCGACTATCCCCTGTGGCGCGATTTCCCGTATGAGTATGAGCACGGCAAGCTGGCCATCGACGTGATCAACGGCAGCGAGTTGCTGCGGGAATGGGTGGACGACAAGACCGCCGTGCCCGGCGACCTTGATGCTGTCACCGTGCCGGATGAGAGCTCCTGGCTCGAAGAGCGCGAAGCGGTGCTGCTCTACCGCTGAGCTTCACGCGACGGCTTCGATCAGCGAGGCCTCATTGTTCGCCGGCTTGTTCACGCGCTTCGATACCTGGTGTGCGCGCATCAGTTCGGATGGGTAGGGTGCGATCAGCGCCCTGGCTTCTTCGGTCGTTCCCTTGAGCCAGGTGTCGACAGACTCCTTCGGCAGGATCAGCGGCATGCGCTGCTTGTCGTTGTGGATGCTGGCGAGCAGTTCGTTGGCGTCGAGCGTGATGATCGTGCAGCTCAAGGTGGCCCCGCCGCTGTCGTCGCTGCTCTCGTCCCACAGGCCGCCGAGCGAAAACAACTCGTCGTCACCCGCGGGCCGGATGTACCACGGCTGCTTCGTGCCGTCTGCTTCCACATGCCATTCGTAGAAGCCGGCTACCGGGAAGACGCAGCGCTGGCCCCGCTTCCAGGGCCCGCGATACGACGCGGCGGTCTCGACCGTTTCCGCGCGTGCGTTGATCGTGCTGTATTTGGGCGCAACGCCCTTTGCCCAGAACGGCACGAGGCCCCACCGCATCGGCAGCAGTTCGCGTTTGCCGCCTTGCTCGCGGATGACGCGGATGATCGGAACCTGCTGCGTGGGCGCGACGTTGTAGCTTGCGTCGAAGGGCTTGCGCAGGAAGCGATCCGAGACCGCGTTCCGCAGGTCCCATTCACGCTCGATGGCAGCTTGCGCCGGACTCACGTATCGACCGCACATCGGCAGGCTCGCTTTGGGAGGAAGCAGGTTGGGCACGCTGGCCTGCATGCTTGCCCTACCTCGGCACGCGCGCGCAGGATACGTGTGTCCTTGTCAGACTATCACCCCGGGAACGGCTCAGGAATCATGGCACCTTCACCCTTTGCGGCCGAGCTGAACGAAAGCAGTACGGCCCTGCAGCGCGTCCTGCGTGCGGTGCTGGACGTGGAACGACGCACCCAGGGGATGCTGTCGCCGCTCGAACTCGTCAAGGCGATCACGACCGGTGAGGAGTGGGCCTGGATCAGGCCGCTCTATGGGCTCATCGCTGATATCGATCACGCCCTTGCGGGTGATGAGCCTTTGCCGGCCACCGAGATTGCCGCCATCGGCGCGCATGCCCGCGCGATGCTGTCGGGGAGCGGTGCGCCGATCGAGCAGGCATTCCTCGATCGTTATCGAGCGTTACTGCAGGTGCATACCGAAATCGCGATGGCCCACGGTGGAGCGATGCAGGCGTTGAAGAAGCTGCCGCCTGAGCCTGACACGGAATCCGAGCGGCTCCGGGCCCATCACCAGTGGAACGAGCGGCGCCTGCACCAGCGACAGCATCGATAGCACCCGTCGAAGGGACGCTCGCCGGGTCGATCAGGTCCCTAGCGCTTTCTGCACCGAGGCCTGCCATTCGTCGGGGTGGCCGAGGTAACGCCCGAACTCAAGCACGGAGAGTTGCTGGTGATGCACCAGCGCGAAGGTTGGGAAGCCTTGTCCTCCCACTTTGCCCAGCAGCGAGCGGCTATCGTTGATGTGCTCTTGGGTGGACCCGCCTGCCAACGATGCATACGCCAGGTCGAACTCGGTCCCTTCCAGTCCGATATCGACCGCAAGGGCCCGCAGCACCGACTCGTCGGCTACCTTCCTGCCCTCGATGAAATGGGCGTGCTGGATTCGCTTCAGTATGTCGAGCCCTCGCGACCCAAGCTGCTCTGCCGCGAGGATGGCCGTGGTCGGCGGCTCGGAATCGAACACAGCCGTCGTGTCGCGCAGCAGCCCGTTCTTGTAGGCCTCGCCGAACGGCTGGCCGCTCATCTGCGCGATGCGCTGGTCGTGGTGCAACACGTAGTCGCGCAGCTGCGGCGTGACCTGCTGCCGGGCCCTGCCGGCCATCATCCCACCCCCGTGCAGGGAGACCTTCAAGCCACTGAGTTTCCTCAGGCTTTCGACCAGCGGGGCTGCGCCGTAGCACCAGCCGCAGAAGGGGTCGAATACGTAGTGCAGCACGGCGTCAGTCATGGGAACTCCAGGGGCATCGGACGGCGATATGAGCATCCGGGAGCCGATTGCGGCCTAGATTGGTTCGGCGGACAACGTGACGAACCCGAGTACGCCTGCATTCGGGCTATAAACGATGTAGCGGCGGGGATCGACCATGATCCAGGTGCTGCCCCTGGGCCAATGGGAGTCGAGCAATTTCTGGAATTCCGGCGTGAGGGCGAGGGCGTGCTGCGGGGAATGGACAGTATCGTCCGGCGGGTGCGCGATGGGCTCCGTGCCCAACAACGAACCTGAGGCGTTTTTCGCGATGAGCCAATGCCCCAAATTGCCGCCTTCTTCCGATGTGCCACTGCTTATGACAGCCGTCATAAGCGGCGCGTATCCTAGCAGCGGGATCCGTGCCGGTACAAGCTGCAGATTTGCCTGTGGCGGAAAAAGAAAAGGCCCCGGAAGGGGCCTTTTCGTTCAACACGATTCCAACGCCGTGTCAGTCGCGCGTCGCCGTCGTGCGCTGGCCCGCGCGCAGCTCGCGGATCTTCTGCATGTATTCCGGGTACATGGTCTGTGCGCCACCCAGCACCGCTTCCAGCGGCAACTTGTTCTTGTCTGCGTACTCCCTCAAGAACGGATGCTTGCCCGGCAGGTAGGCCGGCACCAGGCCCTTCGCCTGCCCGACAATCTCGACGGTCGGATCGCACGGGTACGGCGGGATGTTCGCCTGGTTGTTCAGCTCGTAGTCGGAGCTGCGGATCATGGACTCGGTGAGGTTGGCGGGATCCTGGATCACCACGATGACGGTCACGTAGTTGCCATGGCGCGCATAGTGCTCGCGGGTCGTTGCGCGATCGCTGCGAGAGACGCCGTTACGGCGGATATAGGACTGCTTGAGGTGTGTGGTCTCGACCGACAGCACGTCGCCTTCCCACTTGCCGAGCGAGAAGCCCTGGAACGTGTGCCCGGCAAACTCCGGTGGACGCTCGCGGCCATCCATCCAGATGGTCCGTTCGGCGGCCTGCCAGACCTTGCGCATATGCCAGCCGATCGTGTCCTGCGTCTCCGGGTTCACGAGCTTCGTGAAGCGGAAGTTGGCGAAACGGGTGTAGTAGTCGGACGGATGCGGACGGCACTGGTATTCCTCGAGCGTCAGCAGCGAAGGGTCCCACGAGAGTGCGCGGGCCCGGCCCGACTCGTTGATGGGCAGACCCTCGTATTCGACCATGTCTGGACCCGTACCTCTTTCGAGGAAGTCCTCATGGATCCGGGCGACCCAGACGCCGGACAAGTCGATCTCGGCAAGGGCGGTTCCGGAAAGGAACAGCATGCCAAGGCTGGATGCCACCACGGCCCGGCGCAGCGAAGAAAGTGCAGACATGAAATCCCCCCAAAACAGATGTCTTAAGCCCAAGACTGATCTACGTTCGGCCTGATCGCAGATCACCTGCCATCTGGCCCCTCTTGTCGGATGGTAAACCGTCACTCCCCCGACGCACAGCCTGTCTTGACAATTTTCCTCAGAACCCGCGTCCGTAAGGGCGGTCCGGACAGCCAAAGTCGTTGAATTGTCGAAATTTACGTAGTGGAATCATGGGCATGGGCCTGACAGTCGCACCGCCTGCCGTGCCACCGGATCAGTGGGTGGTGGACTCACCCTGGGGCCGGGCCGAGAAGCGGTAGCGCGTCTTGCCGATCATCAGCACATCCTCGTTCTGCAGGACCTGCTTCCGGACCCGGCGACCATTCACGTAACACCCGTTCGTGCTGCCCAGGTCCTCGATGATCACGGCGCTCGCCCCGATCAGCAGGCGGGCGTGATGCCGGCTGATGTGGCTGGAGCGGATCTGCAGGTCGTTCTCGTGCGTCCGCCCGATGGTCATGACCTTGCGATTGAGCACATGCACGACGTCGGTGTTGTCGACCCCGATGAGATAGCGCAGCGGCACCGGTGTCGGGTCCACCGGCTGGCCGTTCTCGATTCGATTGATGTCGCGTCGAATCGTACTGAGCGCCGCGACATGCGCCGCCAGTTCGGCGCGCAGCGCAACGACAGCCGCTTCCCGGGCGTTGAGCTCCGTGGCCAACGACTCTGATTTCGTTCGTGCTGCCTCCAGCTCCGTGGCCATTGCCCCGGAGTTCGCCTGCAAGCTGGTCAGCTCGCCTTCCAGCGCGGCCACGCGTGCGTCGCGCTCCGCCAGACGGGATTCCTGGGTGGCTGCCCGGGCTTCAACGTCGGCAAGGCGACTTCCGAGCAGTTGCAGCTCGTCGAGCCGAGTTGCCATCATGGACGCTGAGGACTCTTGGTGCGCCCTCAGCGCGTCGACTTCCTCACTCAGTCCCGCGGCATGGCGCAGGGCTTCGTCGCGCTCATTGCTTGCCACGGCCAAGGCGGCTTCCCTCGTGGCAAGCGCGGCACTCGTCTCTGCGATGGCGCTTGCCTGGACCTTGATTTCCGCCCGGAGCTGGTCCAGCTCAAGTGACAACGTGGACGAGACAGTCGCAAGCTGCTGATGGAGTTGTCCCGCCTCGATCAGCGCCTGGTCGCGGGTCTTGAGCGAGCGCTCCGTTTCCTCCAGCGTTCGGGAGCGATCTTCGAGGGCCTGCTCTGTCGTTGCCAGCTTCTGCAGCAACGCGGTCAGCTCCGCTTGCTGACTGGCGACAACGGCTTCCGCCGCCTGCACTGCCTGCTCGCTGGCCCTGAGGCTTGCGGTGGTCCCGTCCAGCGAGTGGACTTTGAGTTCGAGGTCCTTCTGCAGGCCCCGGCTCGTTGCTTGCTCGAGTGCGAGCGCCTGCCGTACCTCGGCCAGCGTGCCGTCGCGCGCGGACAGCTCTGCATGTTCGCGACGCAAAGCCTCGCGTTCCGTCGCCAGGTCCTGTTGCAGCGCCTGCTTTGCAGCTTCGAGCGATTCGAGTGCTGCCTGCTGCCTGACGACGCGCTCCTGCAGCCCGCGGATGCTTTCGTCCCTCGCCTCGAACTCGCCGTTGAGCTTCGCGAGGGAACTGTCACGTTCGGCAACCCGCTGCTCGAGCGCGGCATTCAGCGCGGCACTGTCGACGGCCGCCTCTTCAAGCGTCTCTATCGAATGCTCGCGCTGCGCCAGAGCCTGATCCAGGCGGCCAATGGCTGCGTGCGTGACGTCGAGCGCCGACTGGAGGTCGTTGCTCAGTGCGTACTGTTCGGCAAAGCGCTGGGCGATCTGGGCTGCGGCTCCGGTCTGTTCGGCCAGCAGTCCTTCCAGGTTGGAGATCCGCGCGACGGCGGTAGCCAGGTTCCCACGCGCCTCCTCAAGCTGCATCCGCGCAGTGGCCGCATCAGACAACGCGGAAGATGCGGCCGCGGCCTGATCGGCCAGTCGTGAGTCCAGCGCAGCCGTCTGCACTTCGGTTGCCGCCCTCTCGGACGCAAGCAGCCGCTCCAGCTCGGAAGCCCGGACACTGTAGGTCTGGCGCTCCGCCGAGACGCTTGCGAGCCCGGCTTCGAGGTCGATGCATCGGGCCTTCAGGGAGTCGCGTTCACCCTCGAGGCTGTTGCCGCGTGCTTCCAGGTCCGCCGCCGTCGAGCCAGCCTCGACCAGGCGAGATTCGAGCAGGGCGATGCGTTCGAGGACTCCATGCAGTTCGCCGTCGAGGCGCGACTTCGTGGTAGCGGTGACCTCGAACGATCCTCTCAGGGCGTGCAGTTCGACTTCACGATCCTTGAGCTCGGTTTCCAGCTGGTCGATGCGGGCGGCATGAAGATCCTGCGGCTGCAGCACCATCCAGGTATCGGTGCTGTCCAGGGCGTCATGGTTCTGGGACTCGAGATGGGCCTCGTACGCCGCCGGGTCGAGCTGGGGCAGCTCGTCGGTGCGGTCGGGATCCACCTGGTCGGTCTGGGACTCGGGTCTGTTCATGTCTCGTCTGGTCTGCTGGGGGCGCTGTGCCAGCTTGCTCATCTACCGTACGGGGCTATCTTAGGCGAGCGAGTCCGAGTCGACAGGTAGAAACCTCTGAAGTGTGCCCGGCCGCACAACAATTCCGGACGCGGACCGACCGCCCGGCTTCAGGACTGCCGTCTGCCAGGCAGGCCAATCCCATAGAATGGCAGTGTTCCCAACCCACGAGGTGGCAGTTCTGGAATCCGGGGAGCTCATGGGCATGCTGATACGTTGGTGGCTGGCAGTCGCGATCGGCAGCGCACTGGCGGCCTTGGGCTCGCCAGTTCGGGCTGCAATGCACGAGAACCTACAGTTCACGGCCAGCATGATCCGCGTTCGAGACGGGGACAGCTTGCTGGTCCGCGCCGGAGGCCGGGACTTCGAGGTCAGGCTGGCCGACGTTGATGCTCCAGAGCGGGGCCAACCCCATGCTGCTCAGGCGCGCAAGGCGCTGATCGATCTGCTGCAACGACGCGATGTTGCCGTGGAGGTGTTCGATACCGACCGCTATCGCCGCATGGTGGCGCGCGTTCGCCGTCTGCCTGACGGCCTCGACATCAACGCCGAAGTGGTCCGGACGGGCAACGCCTGGGTTTACCGTCGCTATGTCCACGACCAGTCACTGTTCGCGCTGGAGCAGGCCGCGAGGGATCGACATGCAGGACTGTGGGCGCTTCCGGAAGACCAGCGTATTCCACCGTGGTCGTATCGCGAGCGCGAGCGCCGACGGCCCAACTAGAAGGTGGACAGGCCCGTGGCTTCCATGACGCGGTAGCGCCAGTAGCGCAGCGCGGAGTCATCCTGATACGCGGCGAAAGGCACGGTGTATTGCCCGCCATCCTGGTTGTTCCAGAGGCGGTCGAAGTAGTCCCGCATCTCGATCGCAAGCGGCTCGGCGCGTGTCATTGAAATCTCGATGTTCGCTTCGAGATTGTAGTTGCCAAGGTTGCGGCGGGTGAGGTTCGCAGAACCCAGAGACGCGATCACGCGGTCGCCGTTGGTCACCATGACCAGCTTGGTATGGAACTGCTCGCCCTGGGTCTGGTACCACCTGACGGTGACCTTGCCCTTGCTTGATTCCACCAACTCGCGGGCGACGGGGCGATTGGGCACGCCGTCCTTCTCGATCCCGAAAGCATCCTTGTTCGGATCCAGGATCAACCGCACGCGCACACCGCGATCGGATGCTTCCTTGAGCGCTTCGACAAGCTCGCGATCCGAGAAATAGAACATGGCGATCGCGATGTCATCGCCTTGGTGCGCTCCGGTGATGGCGCTCAGCATCCGCTCGCGAATCGGCATTTCGGTCACGAACGCCGCACGCAGCGTGCTGTCTGGCGCAGAAGCGAAAGACGTGGGCAGCTCGATGTTCCCGGACCAACCCGAGAAGCGCGCGATGTCGAGCTCGCTGGCCAGGATCTCGCGTGCGAGCTTCCCGGTGAAGCGCAGCGCCACATTCGAGTGGCCACTGCTGGCGTCATGGGGATTGCCGGAAGTGACCACGCCCACCCATTCGCCGTCTGCCCGATCCGCCACGATGACCTTGCGATGATTGGCCTTGAAGTTGAGCAGCGAGAGCCAGCTGCGCAGGCTGACGCGCGAGGGACCGTCGGCAAATGGATTGGGCAACCAGCTGATGGACGGCGAATTGCCCCACCACTGGATCAAGATCCTCCATAGAGAGGAATAGGCGGGATTCGAGTCGCGAAGCCGGCGCAGGTCGGTCACCACGACGTCGATCCCCGCCGCCGCCAGCTCCTGCAGAATCGGCGATGGCGCGCCGCCGTACACATCGTTGATAGGGTCAGTCACGACAACGACTTTCAATGCGGGAACGGCGCGTTTGCGGGCCAGCAGGTGGTCGGCGAGTTCCCGGCTCAAGGGTCTCACGCTGTTGTGGCTGCTCCCCGCCTGGTCGTTGAACAGGAAGAAGTCGAGGACCAGGGTGCTCTCCGCTTGATCGACGATGGCGAACACCGCATCGAAGATCTCCTGCTCATGCCTCCTCTCGCCCGCCGCGTTGCTGAACGTCAGGTCATGCAGGAAGTCGATCGACTGCACGGGTATCGCGACGTTACCCGAATCCAGGGCAGCCCCGGCCGGCAGGGGCTTCAAGACTTGCCAGGCGCCGACCACAAGCCATACCAGCAGACCTGCACCCAGAACGACAGGGCGGCGTGAACGTCGCCGCATCGGACCGATGCTCACGCGGACTCATCCTCGCCTGTTTCGGCGGCGACCGCGGATTCGTACTGTTCTGCTGCTGCGAGCCAGGCTTCTTCGGTGGCAGCAATCTGCGCCGCCAGCTGCCGACCCGTGTCCAGCAGCTTCATCAGCTCCGCCTTGGCGTCCTGCGCATAGAGTGCAGGATCCGCCAGTGCGGCTTCATTCGCCACCTGCTTCGTACTCAGCTTCGCGAGCGCCTGCTCGAGCCGTGACGCCTCCGCCTTGAAGCCGCTCACCCGTTGGCGACGGGCAGCATCGTCACGCTTGCGCTGCTTGCGGGCTTCTGCGCTTTGGGCCCTGGATGACGGGTCTGCGGGTGTGCTGCCCACAACGCGCTCAGTCTCCTGCAGTCGTGCGTAATCATCGAGATCGCCGTCGAAGACGCGCGCGCGCCCGTCCGCGACCCGATACAACTCGTCCGCCACGGTACGCAGCAAATGGCGATCGTGCGAGACGACTACGACCGCACCGTCGTAATCCTGCAGCGCCACCGTCAGGGCCTGGCGCATTTCGAGGTCGAGGTGGTTCGTCGGCTCGTCGAGGAGCAGCAGGTTGGGCCGCTGGTAGCTGACCAGTGCCAGCACCAGCCGCGCCTTCTCGCCGCCAGAGAAAGGGGCGACGGCTTCAAATACCCGGTCGCCCTGGAAGCCAAAGCCCGCGAGGAAATTCCTGAGATCCTGCTCGGTGGCGCGATCCTCGAGCTTCTTCGACAGCTGGCGCAGGTGGTCCATCGGAGACTCCTGCGGAAAGAGCTGTTCCATCTGATGCTGTGCGAAATAGCCGATGCGCAGGTCACGGGCTTCAGTGCGCTTGCCGGTCGAGCCAGTCAGCTCGCCAGCCAGCAACTTCATCAACGTCGATTTGCCCGCACCGTTGCGGCCGAGCAGCGCAACGCGGTCGCCCGGGGACAGGGTCAGCGAGATCTTCTGCAGGATCACCCGCTCGCCGTAGCCGACGGACTGACCGTCAATTGCCAACAGGGGACGCGGCAATTTCTCCGGGGCGCGCAGCGAGAACTCGAATGGCGAATCGACGTGTGCAGGCGCGATGCGCTGCATGCGTTCCAGGGCCTTGAGGCGACTCTGAGCCTGCGTGGCCTTGGTGGCCTTGGCGCGGAAGCGCTCGACGAAGGACATCATGTGTGCGATCTCGCGCTGCTGCCGTTCGTACAGTGTCTGCTGCTGGCTCAACTGCTCGACACGCTGCGTCTCGAAGTCTGAGTAGTTGCCGGTGTACAGGTGGGCCGCACCCTGCTCGATGTTCACGATGCGATTGACGATGCGGTCGAGGAATTCGCGGTCGTGGGAAATCAGCAGCAGCGTGCCCGGAAACTCGCGCAGCCAGTTCTCCAGCCAGACGATGGCATCGAGATCGAGATGGTTGGTCGGCTCATCGAGCAGCATGAGATCACAGCGGCACATCAGCGCCTGCGCAAGATTGAGACGGACGCGCCAGCCGCCGGAGAAATCGGTCACAGGGCGAGTCTCATCGGCGGCCGAGAATCCGAGGCCGTGCATCAGGCGGCCGGCACGGCTACGGGCGTCATAGCCGCCGATGGCCGCGTAGTGGCCGTGCAGCTCCGCGACCTTGATGCCGTCGTCACGGGCTTCCGCCTTCTGGATGGACGCCTCGACGGTGCGCAGCTCGCTGTCGCCATCGAGAACGAACTCGATCGCCTGCCGGTCGGTGGCGGGTAGTTCCTGCGCGACGTAGCCGATCACGAGATTGCCCGGCTTTTCAAAGCTGCCCGCATCGGGCTGCAGCTCGCCCCGCATCATCGCGAGCAGGCTGGACTTGCCACTGCCGTTGATGCCGGTCAGGCCGATCTTCTCACCGCGGAACAGGTTGAACGTGGCACCGGAGAACAGCAGCCGCGAACCGCGGCGCAGCGCGACGTCGGAGAAATTCAGCATGGGGTATCAGGCAGGCGCGACTTGAATCAGGCGGCACCTCGAGGCGCCGCTTGCGGCTTCAGGCAAACAGCCGGTGCACGTTGCCTCGGCCGCTTTCCTGCTGGGTGATCAGCGCGAGGAAATTCTCGGCGCTCATGGCGTCGCCGAACAGGCGGCCCTGCGCGAAGTGGCAACCGCGACCGCGCAGGAAATTGAACTGTTCCTCGTTCTCGACGCCTTCCGCGATGACTTCCATGTCGAGGCTCTTGCCCATGTCGATGATGGTGCGGACGATGGTGGCATCGTCCGAGTCGATGGCGGCGTCGCGCACGAAGGACTGGTCGATCTTGAGCGTGCCGATTGGGAACTGCTGCAAGGCGGACAGCGAAGAGTAGCCGGTGCCGAAGTCGTCGATCGACAGGTGCAGGCCCATCGCGTACAGCTCGTTCAGCAGCTTGACGGTCCGCTTCGCGTCCATCATCAACGTCGTCTCGGTGATCTCGAGCTCGAAGCAGGTGGGCGAGACGTCGTGATCCTTGAAGACCGAGCGGCACTGCGTGATGAAACTCGCCTGCTTGAGCTGCTTCAGCGACAGGTTGATGGAAACGCGGCCGGGATTGGTAACGACGTCCTGCCACTTGCGGTAGTCGCTGCACACGCGGGCCATCACCCACTGGCCGATCTCGAGGATCAGGTTCGTCTCCTCCGCGAGCGGAATGAATTGCGAAGGCGAGATATCGCCGTAACCCGGAAGACGCCAGCGCAGCAACGCCTCGGCGCCGACGATATGTCCGTCGCGCAGGTCGACCTTCGGCTGGTAGACGATCATCAGCTCGTCGCGTTCGAGTGCCCGCCGCAACCGGCTCTTCAGCATCAGGCGCTCGACGGCGGCGGCGTTCATCTCGGGCGTGTACAGCGCATAGCTGTTACCGCCGTTCTGCTTCGCGTGGTACATGGCCGCGTCCGCGGTGCGAATCAGGTCGATGACGTTTTCCGCGTCTTTCGGGCAGAACGCGATGCCGATGCTGGCCGTGAGGACCAGTTCGTGTTGCTGCACGTAGAAAGGCTTGCCGACTTCGGTAAGCACCAGGCGCGCCAGTTCGACTGCCTGGGTGCGTTCTTCCTCGCCTTGCGCGTGCAGCTCTTCGATGAACAGCGCGAACTCGTCGCCGGCGAGACGGCCGACGACGGCTTCCTTCGGGACGATGCGCGTGAGGCGCTCGCTCAGGACCTCGAGCGTGCGATCGCCGGCGGCATGGCCGAACGTGTCGTTGATCTCCTTGAACTGGTCCATGTCGAGGTACAGGAGCGCGATGCCGCTGTCGGCGCGGCGTGTGCGCGCGATGGCCTGTTGCAGCATGTGCTGGAACTGCATGCGGTTCGGGATCTTGGTCAGCGCATCGTAACGGGCGAGGTAACGGATGCGGCGCTCCGCACGCTTGCGGTCCGTGATGTCGCGGACGACGAAGATCGCACCCTGGAACTGCGGGTCTTCGGCGGCGAGCGGCGCACCCGAAAACGACACCGGAATCGTCTGGCCGTTGTGCGTCAGGATGACGGTCTCGCCGGCATCGGTGACCGCCGTGTCCATGGAGAAAGCGCTGCGCTCCTGTTCGGCGATCAGCGTCTTCAGCGGTTGGCCGACGAGTTCCTTTTCGGTGTAGCCGAAGAGGCGCACGCCGGCGTCGTTGATCTTCTTGATGATGCCCTCGGGCGACGTCACCAGAACCGCATCGCTCATGCTGTTGAGCACGGTCGTCAGGTAGTTGGTCCTGATGGTTGTCTGGCGCAGACGCTGCCGCATGGCTTCGATTGCACTCTCGAGCTCCGCAGTATGGTCGTGGCTCGACACTTCAAGTGGCCTGGAATAATCGCCTTCACCGATGCGTTCAGCGGAGCGGATCAGCGCCGACATTGGCCGTTCCATGCGACGTGCAAGCAGGCAGGAGACACTCACCCCGATGGCCGTCATCAGCAGTCCGCCGGCGGCCAGGATCCATAGCCAGCGCTGGAACTCATCGGGCGGGGCAGTCCGGTAGTCCAGATAGAAGCCAAGGACCAGCATGGCAGTCACGAGCAGTCCCCCGCCGGCCGCGGCGGCAACGTACTTCGCTTTCATGCCACACGATTTCATGCCGCCATCATAACCGGTACGATGCCCCGCAATGAACGAACTCGAGATAACGGGCCGCGCCCGCACGCATATCGTTGCGCTCGAAACCCAGCGTTGTGCGCTGCACTATGAAGTCGTCGCGTCGTTCCTGGCGATGCGGGACGCTGCCGCCCGGGCCGGGATCGATCTGCAGGCTGTCTCCAGCTTCCGCGATTTCGACCAGCAAGTGGCCATCTGGAACGCGAAATGGTGCGGCGAGCGGTCATTGCTCGATCGCCAGGGGCAGGCGCTTGCAGCGGCCGCCTTGCCGGAGACCGACCGGGTCGATGCAATCCTGTGCTGGTCAGCCATCCCCGGCGGCAGCCGCCATCACTGGGGGTCTGACATTGATGTCATCGATCGCGCTGCCCTGCCGGACGGGTACAAAGTGCTGCTGGTCGAGCAGGAGTACCGTGCGGGCGGGGTGTTCGCCAGCCTGAGTCGCTGGCTCGATGCCAATATGGGACGATTCGGCTTCTTCCGGCCGTACGCCCATGATCGGGGCGGCGTCAGCCCGGAACCCTGGCATTTGAGTTACGCGCCGGTCTCGCTCGCGGCCATCGAGCTGTTGGAGTTGTCTGTCCTGCGTCGTGCGATCGAGGGCAGCGCCCTTGTCTGCAAGAGCCAGGTGCTCGCGAGATTGCCGGAAATCTACACGCGCTTCGTGCTGTCTATCGACCCGCCTTGACGGGGGACACCCCGCACCCCGGCACGCCCGGCATCACTGGATCGGCTTGCAGGGTGCGGGCGCCCACTTCGAACCGTCCTTCTCACGGCGGAAATGCGTGCTCGTGACGTACTGCTGGGCCAGGTACGTCGGGTCGTCCACCAGCGTCGTCACGGCCAGCCATTCCTCGCCGTTTTCCAGCTTGAACTGGTCGTAGAACTCCGTGACTTTGGCGTTCGTGCTGTAGGGGACGCCATTCCGGCGCAGCCAGCCCGCGACCAGATCCGTCGTCAGGACCTGGAGGGATGCGCCGCTAGTGGGCGGCGGATCACCCCGCAGCGTGCTCCGCAGCGGGAGCTGCCATACGGCCGCAGAATAGCCCTGCAGGCTCTTCGCATTTCCTGCAGGTGCCGGCATGTTGAAGTTGAACCGCCGGGTCTGCTGGCCCGCATCCGTTTCCACCTTGAGCACGTTGTCGGATTCCCAACTGACGCGAAGCCGCGTCGGCATGCGCATCAGCGCGGCTGCCCCGTAGGCCTTGCAGGACCCGTCCTCCGCGGGATTCCATTCGTTGGTGACCTTGCGGCCTTCCGGGTTCATCGGCAGGCTGGTCACGTCGCCCTTCGGGGGCGTAACCATCCGGTACATCCAGTCTTCGGTCACGACCGAGACCCAGTAGCCCGTCATGTCGAACGGGGCGGCGGCTTTGCCTTGCGTAGTCGATGGTGGCGCCGCCCGGGCTGCCGTGGAATTGGGTGTCGGCGGTGGCGGCGTCGTCGGGGCCTGGCCTGCAGTTGCCGAAATGACCGCCAGCGACAGGCTGCAGAACGCGGCGCTCCGTATTCCATTCAACCATGGGCGCGAAACACGGCGCTTGGACTCGGTATGCATGGTTATTTTCCTCCACCCGCGTTGGCCGCTTCCTTGAGCTGCTTGTAGACGGTCTCGATGAACATGTCTGTCGTCCAGAAGCCGGTCGTCGAGCCGTAGCGGCCGTCGTAATCGAGGGTAGGCCTTGCCGCCTTGACCTGCTCGAGCGTCATGCCCTTGCCAATCAGGGTCTGGATGCGGTCGCGGATGATCGTGATCATGTCGCGGTAGTCGAAGACCTCCGATTCGTCCCCCACGCGGCCGTGGCCCGGGATGATCATCGTGCCGCCTTCCTCGTTGATGTCCGGGATCGCCAGGTCGACCAGCTTGTTGAGGCCGGCGATGATCCCGTTGATGTGGCCGCCGCGCGAGACATCGATGTAGGGATAGCCGTTGGCGTTCCAGATGTCGCCGGCACTCACCACGTCCGAGCTGCGGAAGAAGACGAACGTGTCCGCATCCGTGTGTGCAGTCGGCTGGTGCAGCAGCTCGATGCCTTCACCATTGAAGTAGATCTCGTACTTCTCCCCCGTGTAGTACTCGGTGGGCCAGTTTTCTTTGGCCGTCTCCTGCGGTGTGCCCTCGGCCTTCAGCAGGTTGAACTGCACGTTCTCGTGGGCAATCATCGTCGCGCCCTTCATGCCTTCCGGGTTGTCGTTGCGCTCGTTGCCGCCGAAGACCTTCAAACCGTACTTGCCGACCGCGTAGTTGCCGCCGATGTGGTCTTCATGTGCATGCGTGTTGAGGATGAAGCGCAGCGGCTTGTTGCCCGCAAGCTTGCGGACCTCCGCGATGATCTTCTCGCCCATCTGCGCGTACTGTGTGTCGACCAGCAGCACGCCTTCGTCACCGATCTGTACCGTCACATTGCCGCCGGCGCCCTGCAGTACCCAGATGTTGCCCTTGACGTGCATCGACCGCACTTGCACGGCAGAAAAATCCGGCAAGGTTGGAGCGGGCGTCGCCGGTGCTGCACGGCGTGCGGGCTGCGCTGCCAGCGACGATCCGGCCACCAGCACTCCCAACATGGCTGCGGCGAGCGGCGCCCTGCCGCCAGTCGGCTGCAAGAAGCTGTTACCCATGAGTGATGCTCCAACAAGATTCTTGAGGTGAGTCGTGACGGCGTTCATCAGCGTGCACGCGCCTTTACTTCCTGCAGCTTCTTCTGGAATTCGGGCAGCAGCGTTTCAGGGCCGCCCTGGACCATGTCGATCGGCAGGCCGACGGACTCTGCGAATTCCTTGCTGGCCGTCCGCTCGCCCAGCTCGCCGTGCGGAATGAGGCCGGCCTGGCGCGGCACTTCGATCGCGTAGCGGCAGGGATACGGCGTCATCGTGCCGTTCGGCTGGTAGCGGAAGTTGTTGGTGTGGACGTACGGCTCGCTCAGGTAGACCGGGTCCGACACGATCGACACGTGCATCAGCACGTCGCCATGGCGATGGAAGCGGTCGACGAGCGTCGCCCGATCGCTGACCACGACGCCACTGCGCCGGATGTAGGAAGACTTGAGATGGGTGGTCTTCGCGACGAGGTACTGGCCTTCCCACTTGGCCGTAGAGAAGCCCTGCCAGGTGTGCGGGGTCATGTCGTCCGGGTGCGGGCGACCGTCCATCCAGAATTTGCGCTCCGGACCACCGGCCCATTGCTGCCGCGTGTTGATGCTGAGCAGCTCCTGCGAGCGTTCGTCGCGGTCGTGCCACATGCGCATCGCGCCCACGGCGCGGAAACCGTAGAAGGCCGGGTGAGGCTTGCACTGGTGCTCGGGTACCGTCAGCAGGCTGGGATCCCACGTGTCTGCCCTCAGCCGGCCGGCTTCGTTCAGCGGGATGCCGGTGTAGTCGCCGGCGGGCGGGCCCTGGCCGCGCTCGAGGTTGTCTTCGTGGAAGATCGGGAACCAGTAGCCGTCGAACGTGGCTGCCTGGGCGCTGGCCGTCTGGTTGGCCAGCAGGCAGAACAGGAAGACCGCCGCCGAGCATGACGCCAGCACGCGCCTGAAGAAGTCGCTGATCATGGCCCTGAATCCTCGTGCGCAGTAGAAACGATCCAGCCGATGCTATCGGGGAAGCCCCCGACTAACCAATACGCGGTTGCCGCTGAAATCCACACGTCGAGCCGGACCGGGCTTGCAGGTGCCGGCCGCTTGTAGCGCCGCACGCAGCACGGTGGGCGTTACTTCGCGTCGGTCTTGCAGAGCGCGCACAGCGGCCAGAAGTGTTTCTCCAGCCGGCGCATCTGCGCGACCTGGTCCTGTTCGAAGAACTTCGCGAGGTCGGCAGCTTGGGGCCCTTCGTTGAAGCCGAAGCCGGCCACACGGACATGCGTCATCTCGGCGCCGAGTGGAGCGAAGTAGACGATCGTCCACGTGTTCGCGAACGCCCGCGGCTCGGGGAAGCCCGCGGGCGCCTGCTTGACTCGCAGTGAGAGGAGCCGCTCCGGCTCGTAAGCGATGATCTCGCTGACCGTCGTGCCCTTGTCGCCGAGCGCCCCTTTGGGGTCTGCCTGGACCTGCACGAGGCCGCCCATCTTGAGGTCCACTGCAGCCTGCGGGACGTTGACGGACGCGTAACCGTCGCGACTGGCGAACGCCTGCCATACGGTAGCCAGCGGCGCGCTGATGATGGCTTCAGCCACGAGGGGCTCTGCCGCCCTGGCCTCTTGTCCAGCCAGCGCGAACAGGCAGCCTGAGGCGAGCATCCCCAGCGTCAACTTGCGTACGAATTGGATCATTGTGTTTCCTAGGCAGTGCCAGGCCTCAAGGCCGTTCGATGATGAACTCTACATCGGCGCTCTGGTGCTCGCCCGCTTCCGTCTTGAGCACCCAGCGGTCGGTGATCGTATACCGAAGCTTCAGCGTATTGATCGATTCCGTGAGCGAGATGCCGTAGCTCACGAACAGCCGCGGCGACAGGAACTTGCCGAGCACCAGGGCAGTCTGGTTCGCCCCCTGTGTCTGCACGCCGACTTCCTCGAGGCCAAGCCGTCGCCCAAGCTGGGCCGCGAGGATGCCGCCGCCCTGCAATGCGAGCGAGTCGCGTGCCGAACCGACTGCCGCCGTATCGCGACTCTGCAGGTCGTCGAGCGGCTTGCCCACCAGCATGTACGACAGGATCTGCGTCTGCGACATGGAGGGTTCCGAATAGAACCCGAAGCGGGGCTCGCGCAACGTGCCGCGCACATTGAGGCCGACTTTCGTGGTCTCGATCCTGCGTTCCGCCTGGATGTCGAGTCCGGGATCGTCGAGCGGTGTCCCGTCGAACAGCAACCGGCCGCGGGTGATGTCGAGCTTCTGTCCGTAAGCCTCGTACTTGCCGTTGGCAACGGTGAGTTCCCCTCGCCCGATCGCGATCAGGCCCGTGCGTGTCAGCGTGTTGACGCTGCCGCCCAGCCTGCCTTGCAGCCCGAACGTGTCGAGCTGCACATCGTCGCCGAGCCGGACCCGGATCCCGCTGCTGACCTCGTACCTGCCGCTTCGGGCAGTGGGTTCTTCCTGCAGGAGGCGACTGTCCTCCGAGATCTGCACGGCGCCGCTCAGGTCCCGGGGCTGGATACGCGCGCTCGGGATGAACACTTCGCCCTCGGCGCGGATGCTGCGCGGGTCGATCTTGAAGGTGAGGTCAGGGGATGCGACGACGCGATACTCCGGCAGGTCCGCGACGAGCAGGTGGTCACCCTTCAGCTGCAACGAGCCGACCGGCATGCCTTGCTGCCACTCGAGCGCACCGCCCAGGTTCCAAGTGCCGTCGCCCGCCCGGCCGTTGCCGGTGAACTGCAGGCGATTGGCTGCAAGGGTGAGTTGCACTTCCATCTCGCGCAGCGCGAGGTTCAGCCGGTAGAGATCGAGTTCGCCGCGATTGAGTTCGATCCGCCCGTCGAGCTGCGGCGAGTTGACTTGCCCGGACAGCATGACATCGGCGACGAGCGCCCCTCCTGCGTGGTCGACCTCCGCCACGAGAACCGGCAACAGGTTTGCGTCGCCCATGCGTCCGCGGATACGGCCCGTGAGCGGCAGGTTGCCGAACGGAACGCCAGGCGAGCGCGTCACGGTCGCGGTGGCCGCGATGAACGATTCCGCGGCGCCCGAAAGTCCGACGGCTACGGAGAGGCTGCCAGCGTCCGCGCGAAGATCGGCGCGACCCGATCCGAGCTGCACGGTCTCCGTGGTCTTGGCATCGTCGCTCGCGAGCCGGTACACGACAGCGCCGCCCGTGAGCACGATGGACGCGTCGCCGCGCCAGGGTATCGAGGGGCTGCCTTGCGCGGTGAGGTCGACATCCATCTTGCCGAGATACTGGGGCTGGTCCGCGAGGATCTCGCCGAGAATATCGAGCGGCACGTCGTCCCCCGTGGCGGTGACGCGCCAGGGGCCTTGCCGCTGCCACTGTCCGCTGCCGCACACGCTGCTGTCGAGCAGGAACAGGCAC
>JBEBIT010000142.1:0-3443 GCA_040080215.1 Steroidobacteraceae bacterium | reverse complement strand
GCCGTCGGGCGGTCGAGGCAGCCGAGGATATTCATCAACGTGGACTTGCCCGAGCCGGACGCGCCCATCAGCGCAACGAACTCGCCCGGGTACACCTTGAGCGACACGCCGCGCAGGGCATCGACCTGCACCTCGCCGGTGGAGTACGTCTTGCGTATCCCGACCAGCTCGATCAGCGGCTGCGCCGCATCGCCGGCCGACTCTTCAGGCATTTCGAGTGCGGCGCTCATCAGAATCCCCTGAAGCCTCCGCCGAATCCGCCGGGGGGGCCGCCCACGGCTCCGCGCGGCTGGCCACCGTTGCCCTGGTTGGTGCGCGCGGCCGAGCGTTTGCCGGTGACGATCATCTCGCCGGGCTCGAGGCCTTCAAGCACTTGAGCGACGACGCGATTGGTCAGTCCGACCACGACGCGGCGCTCCTGCTGTTCGCCGTCCTCGTTGATGACCGTGACCGCCTGGACCCGGGGGCGCTTGCCGCCACCATTGCGATTGCCGCCCTGCCCGCGTCCCATGCCCTGTGGCAACCGGCCTTCGCGACGCATCTTCGCGAACTCTTCGCGACTCGGACGATTCCCGCTGGCAGCTGACCCGGGAGGCCCGCCTGCTGGAGCACCGCCCGCTTCGGGCGATGGCGCCTCGCCCGGCGCAGTCGCTGGCTTGTCGGCTTCTCCCGCTGGAGGCACCCAGGCATGCAGGGCTGCGGCAGGCACGCTGACGACGTCGCTCACGGAGTCGATCACGAAGAACACCTGCGCACTCATCTGCGTCTTGAGCTCGCCGTCCGGATTCTCGACATCGAACAGCGCCGTGTACAGCACGACATTGTTGTTGAGCTCCGGCGTCGGCAGGACCTGCCGCAACTTGCCTGTCCAGCGGCGATCGGGATTGCCGAGCGTCGTGAAGTAGGCATCCATGCCCACGCGCAGCTTCGGGATGTCGGCCTCGGAGACCTGGGTCCAGACGGTCATCGTGGACAGGTCCGCAATGCGCAGGACGATGGGCGCCACCTGGTTGGCATTCAGGGTCTGGCCTTCGCGGGCCGTGATGGAGACGACGGTGCCGGCGAGCGGCGCAAAGATCTGGCTGTAACCGAGCGTGGCCGTATCGCCCTTCAACGTCGATTCGGTCTGCTGGATCTGGGCCCGCAGCACGCTGACCTGCGCCTTGGCCGAATCGAATGCCTGCTTCGCGCTCTGGAACGCTTCCTCGCTCGTGGCATCGTCGGCCTTGAGCTGCACCTGCCGCTGGTACTTGTCTTCTGCGAGCACGACCTGCGCTTCGCGATCGATCAGCTGTGCGCGCTGCGCCACGAGTTGCGCCTTGGTCGACTCCACCTTGGCAGACAGCACGACGGCGTCGATCTCGGCGACGAGCGCGCCCTGCTTCACGGTGTCGCCGATCGCCACATGCAGCTTCTTGAGCTGGCCCGACACCTGCGCACCCACATCGACGTAGTCGCGCGGCTGCAGGTTCCCGAGCGCCGTCACCGAACTCTCGATGTCGCCGCGTCCGACTTGCGCGGTCAGCAGGTCGTCAAGACCTTCCGCATCCCCGCGATTGAACCACCAGTAGCCGAGGCCCAGTACGACAACGACTGCGACTGCACCTGCAACCAGCCGTCGCGGCAAGCCGCGCTGCCCATTTGCACTCGCTGGATTCGTCTCACTCATTGAACCTGGCGTCCTGTTCTCGTGTACCGACTGCATTGGAGCAGCTGAAAGTATAGGCAGTGCGGGCGGGCCCGGTCAGTAACCGCCGGAAAAGGTTTGTTAAGTAACGTCTGATTGGGGTGGGCAACCCGATGCCCAACGCCCGGCCGGTACCCGCTGCTTTATCAGGATTGCCCGGATGCTCGCAGCTGGGCGTCCAACATCGCAAGCCGTGCGGGCGTGCCAATATCGAACCAGCGGCCGGAATGCAGCTCGCCGCCCACCCGGCCGGCGGCGATGGCCCGCTTGAACAGGGGCAACAGCGGAAAGGCGCCCGGCTGGCACCCGGCGAAGAACTCGGCCCGGTACACGCCGATGCCCGAGAAAGTGAAACGAGGCGTATCGCCCTCGGTCACCCGGCCCTCCTTCAGGCTGAAATCGCCGTTGGGGTGCTGCTCCGGATTCGGCACGAGTACCAGATGAGCGAGATCCTGCGCCCCAAGTGCAAAGCGACCATCGAGGCGCCAATCCGTCCAGATGTCTCCATTGACGACCAGAAAGGGACCCGGCGCAAGGTACGGCAATGCCCTGAAGATGCCGCCGCCGGTTTCGAGCGCACTCGAGCCTTCATCGCTGTACCGGATCTGGACGCCATAGCGCTCGCCCGGCCCCAGTGCGTCACGAAGTTTCTGCCCTTGCCACGCGGTATTGATGACGACGTCGGGGATCCCCGCGTCGCGCAATGCATCGAGGTGGTACTCGATCAGCGACTTGCCCCCGACCTGCAGCAGCGGCTTCGGCCGGTCGTCGGTGAGCGGACGCATGCGCTCACCCCGCCCTGCTGCCAGGATCATCGCGCGTCGAATCGCCGCTGCCGGCTGCGGCGCATCGCTCATGGTCGAAGTGCAGCCAATGCCGGAAGAATCCGGGTGCCGAGCAACTGGTTGAGCGGTCCGAGTTGCGGATAGCGGCTCGTCACGTCGACGACATACCCCAGCGTGCGGGGAATGTCCCCGAGGTATCCGGGCTTGCCGTCCCGATGCCACAGACGGGCGAAGATGCCGATCGCCTTCAGGTGTCGCTGCACACCCATCCAGTCGAACCAGCGGGTAAACGTGGCACTGTCCGTGCCGACGTCGAGCCCGGCGTCGCGAGCCTGATGCCGATACTGTTCCACCCATCCGGCAACCCGCTCCTGCGGCCAGGCGACATAGCAATCGCGCAGCAGCGACACGAGGTCGTAGGTAATGGGACCGAACACGGCATCCTGGAAATCGAGGATGCCCGGGTTCCTGCCGTACTTCGCTTCCGTGGCGATCATGAGGTTGCGCGAGTGATAGTCGCGATGCACGAACGTGCGGGGTTGTGCGAGCGCCTCCGCACCCAGCAACGAGAAGGCTTCCCGCAGAGTCGCTGTCTCGGCCGCATCGAGCGCGAGCCCGAGGTGCTTTCCCAGGAACCAGTCAGGGAACAACCGCATCTCGCGGAGCAGCAGCGGTTCGTCGTAGGCCGGCAGGTGCGGGCCGTATTGCCGGCCTCCCGCCTGGATCCGCACGAGTGCCGCCATGGCGTCCTGGTACAGGCCATCGACGTCGAGCCCGAGTTCGAGGTCCTTGAGGTACGTGCGCCCGCCAAGATCGGTCAGCAGCAGGAACCCTTCTTCCAGGTTGCGGTCAAGGATGTGGGGTGCGTTGACGCCGATCGCACCCAGCATCTCGGCGACGCGAATGAACGGGCCGACATCTTCCTTGTCGGGAGGCGCGTCCATGACGATGCGCGTCTCGCCGGCGAGCGT
>JBEBIT010000071.1:0-14849 GCA_040080215.1 Steroidobacteraceae bacterium | reverse complement strand
CAAGATGCAGGAGCTGATCCCGAGGCAGATGTTCGACGTCGCCATCCAGGCGGCGATCGGCAGCAATGTCGTCGCGCGGTCCTCCGTCAAGGCGCTGCGGAAGAACGTGCTGGCAAAGTGCTACGGCGGCGACATCAGCCGCAAGCGCAAGCTCCTCGAAAAGCAGAAGGAAGGCAAGAAGCGCATGAAGCAGGTGGGTTCCGTGGAAATCCCGCAGGAAGCCTTCCTGGCCGTGCTCAAGATCGGCAAGGACTAGCGTCGGTGCGCGGGAGGCGGGCGGGTCGGTCCCGCGGTCTCCTGTCCCCTAGTCAGTGCCGCGCAAATGACGAATACTGTCGATAATTCAACCGGCTGACTCTCTCCATCGGAAACCCAACAGCATGATCGTCGACTTTTCCTTCATCCTGGTGGCGGCCGCGCTCGTGACGGGAGTGGTGTGGGGCGTGTATGCCTTTGCGATCAAGCCGCGCGGGCAGGTGGTGGTTGCAGGCCAAGTGCCGCCCGCCGAACCGGTCATCGTCGAGTACGCGCGCTCGTTCTTCCCGATCATCCTGATCGTGCTGGTGGTGCGTTCCTTCATCTTCGAGCCGTTCCGTATTCCCTCCGATTCCATGATGCCGACGCTGCTGGACGGCGACTTCATCTTTGTCAGCAAGTATTCGTACGGCCTCAAGTTGCCGGTGGTCAACACGAAGGTGGTCCCGATCGGCGACCCGCAGCGGGGCGACGTGGTGGTGTTCCGGCTGCCGTCCGATCCGTCGATCAACTACATCAAGCGCCTGGTGGGCTTGCCGGGCGACCGCATCAGCGTCCGCAACGACCAGCTGTTCATCAATGGCGACCGAATTGCCATCGAGCCGGACGGGACTTACCAGAAGGAAGACGAGTACTTCGGCGCCGAGCTCGGTCTCGAGCACCTTGGCGACGTCACGCACAACGTGATGTACATTCCGGGGCGCGAGGCGGCCGATTTCGACGGCGTGGTGCCTGCGGGGCATTACTATTTCATGGGCGACAATCGCGACAACAGCCGCGACAGCCGCTTCCCTGAGGTCGGATTCGTGCCCGAGGGCAACCTCGTCGGCAAGGCCGTGCGCATCTGGCTGAACATCAAGCTGCCTTCGGGTCCGGTGCTGTGGAGCCGGATAGGCGACGCGATCAAGTGAACGGGTTCCACTCAAAGGAGACGCTTCATGCTTCTGAATGACCACCGGCAGTTCGGCCCGCATCGTCAGCGCGGTGCGACCTTCATCGGCATGGTGACGATCATCGCGATCCTCGGGTTCGGGCTGTATGCAGGCATCCGCCTGGTCCCGCTGTACCTCGAGTACATGAACGTCGTCCGTGCGATGGAACAGGTAAGTGAGGAGTACAGCGGACAGGCCGCCAACGCCAATTCGATCCGCAACTCCCTGGGCAAGCGATGGGATATCGAGGACATCAAGAGCCTCGATGCGAAAGACATCGAGATCCACAAGGAAGGCAACGAGTTCATCATGGACGCGATCTACCGCGCCGAGGCGCCGTTCGTCGCCAACGTGTCGCTGGTCGTCGACTTCGACAAGACGATCAGCATTCCGCAATGACCCGTGCGGTGGCGAATCCCGCGCCGGCCACCTCCCGGACACCTTGAAGACCTCCCCGGAATGGCTGCGGGACGCGCTGGGCTACGCTTGCCGCGACCTTTCCCTGCTTGACGCCGCCCTGACTCATCGCAGCGCCGGGGGTCCCAACAATGAGCGTCTCGAGTTCCTGGGGGATGCGGTTCTCAACTGCGTCGTCGCCCGGCTTGTGTACCGGGAGTATCCCTCGTCACCCGAGGGCGAGTTGTCGCGGTTCCGGGCCAGCCTGGTCAGCGGGGAGTCGTTGGCGGTCATCGCGGCGGAACTGGGGTTGGGCGACCACTTGAAGATGGGCTCCGGCGAACTCAAGTCCGGCGGGTTCCGGCGCAAGTCCATCCTGGCCGATGGCTTCGAGGCGCTGCTCGGAGCGATCTACCTCGACGGGGGCTTCGATGCCGTGGCCGAGGTCATCGAGCGCCAGTTCCTGCCGCGCCTCGACCGGCTGCCCACCGCGGCCGAGCTCAAGGATCCCAAGACCCGCCTGCAGGAAGCCTTGCAGGCGCGCAGCCTGCCGTTGCCGGTTTACGCGGTCGAGTCGATCAGCGGAGAAGCGCATAATCAGCACTTCCGCGTCTCCTGTCGCGCCGAGTCGCTCGGGCTCAAGGCGGAGGGCGAGGGTGCGAGCCGCCGGGGTGCCGAACAGGAAGCGGCACTCAAAGTGCTGGAGCAGCTGGGCGAGGCACTGCAGCAATTATCCAAACGACCAGGAGAGAGCAAGCCATGAACCATCCTGAGTCGCCCCCGGAAATGCCACCAGAGTCGCCTGAAGTGGCGGACACACCGGATCTGGACCTCGGCCTCGACGAGTCCGCGGAAGTCGCGGAGCAGTCCTGGCCTGCCGGTTTTCGTTGCGGCTTCGCGGCCATCGTCGGCCGTCCGAACGTCGGCAAGTCCACGTTGCTGAACGCGATGCTCGGCCAGAAGGTCAGCATCGTGAGTCCGAAGCCCCAGACCACGCGCCATCGCATCCTCGGCATCCAGAACACCGACGCTGCGCAGATTGTCTTCGTCGACACGCCGGGCCTGCACACGGACGAGCGGCGCATGATGAACCGCTACATGAACCGTTCCGCGCTGGCGTCGCTCTCGGATGCCGACGTCAACGTGTTCGTCGTCGAGGCGCTGCGCTGGACCGAGGACGACCAGCGCGTGCTTGACGACCTGAAGCGCATCGGCAAACCCATCATCCTGCTGGTGAACAAGGTCGACGTCGTTACTCCACGCGAGCGGCTGTTACCGTACCTCGAGGAAATCGCGCGCCGCGGCGAGTTCGCCGCCATCCTGCCGACGTCGGGCAAGAAGGGCACGAACCTCAAGGAGCTGTCCGCAGCTGTCGCGCAGCACTTGCCGGAGTCGCCGCCCCACTTCCCGGCGGAGCAGGTCACCGACCGCAGCGTCCGCTTCCAGGCTGCCGAGATCATTCGCGAGAAGCTCACCTGGCGGTTGCGCCAGGAACTGCCGTACGGCCTCACGGTGGAGATCGAGCGCTTCCAGGAAGAGGAAGAAGGCCGCGTGCTGATCGGCGCCATCATCTGGGTCGAGCGCCCCGGCCAGAAGGCCATCGTGATCGGCCAGGCCGGCGAAGGCCTGAAGGACGTCGGCACCCGCGCGCGTATCGACCTCATGAGCCTGCTTGGTCAACGCGTCCACCTCGAGCTGTGGGTCAAAGTGAAGGAAAACTGGTCCGACAGCGAGTCGGCGCTCCGTCAGTTCGGCTATGACGCGTCCTAGTCAGCGCGTCCTGCTGCAGCCCGCGTACCTGCTTCACCAGCGTCCCTATCGCGACTCCGGCCGCATCCTCGAACTGTTCTCGCGCGACCACGGCCGGGTCACCGCGTTTGCACGCGGCGTACGCCGGGCCGGGTCGCCGTTCCTGCCCGTACTGCAGCCCTTCAATCGCCTGCTGGCCTCGTGGACCGGGCGGGGCGATGCAGGCACCTTCATGCATGCCGAGTTCGACGGCGCCGTGCAGGCGTTGCCGCCGGCCCGCCTGATGAGCGGGTTCTACCTGAACGAACTGTTGCTGCGCCTGCTGGTGCGCCATGACGTCAATACGCAGATCTTCGATGAGTACGAGCAGACGCTGATCGAGCTCAAGTCCGCGGCAGAAGAGGGACGCACGCTCAGGCTCTTTGAAAAGCGGCTGCTCGATGCGCTCGGTTATGGCCTCTCCCTCGACCGCGAGGCGGTCAGTGGTCGCGCCATCGATCCCGACTGCGCCTACCGGTATCGCACGGGCCAGGGTCTCGTCCGCGTGGATGGCGTTGCAGAGGGCAGCCTGATATTTTCAGGATCTTCCCTGCTGTCGCTGGCCCACGAGGAACTCGATGATCCGGCCGCGCGCGTCGATGCCCGCCGGCTGCTCCGCGTCGCGCTCGATGAGTGCCTCGAAGGCCGCACGCTCGGCAGCCGGGAAGTGGCTACTGCGTTTCGCAAACTGCGTTCTACCCAACCCTGACAGAACCACCCATGTCTCCCATCCATCTCGGCGTCAACATCGATCACGTGGCCACGCTGCGGCAGGTTCGCGGCACGAAGTATCCGGACCCGCTGTTCGCCGCGCTCGTGGCCGAGCAGTCGGGCGCCGACAGCATCACGCTGCACCTGCGCGAGGATCGCCGGCACATCCAGGACCGCGACGTGCACGTGTTTCGCGAAGCGTTGCAGACCCGCATGAACCTCGAGATGGCAGCGACGCCGGAAATGCTCGCACTCGCAGAAGCGGTACGACCGGCGGATGTCTGCCTCGTACCGGAGAAGCGCAATGAAGTGACTACCGAAGGCGGCCTCGACGTCATCGGCAATGCCAGGGACCTGCAGTCCGCCTGCGCGCGTCTCGCCGCTGTCGGCGTTCGCGTGTCGATCTTCATCGATCCGGACCTGAAGCAGCTGGATGCGGCGTTGCGCATTGGCGCGCCGGTCGTCGAGCTCCACACCGGCGCCTATGCCGAAGCCCACGGCGGCGAGCAGGCGCGCGAGCTCGACCGGCTGATCCAGGCGGCGCGTCATGCCGAGAGCCTCGGCCTCGTCGTCAATGCAGGGCATGGACTTCATTACCACAACGTCCAGCCCGTTGCCGCGATCCCGCAGATCGTGGAACTCAATATCGGCCATGCCATCGTCGCGCGTGCCGTGTTCGACGGTCTGCCCGCAGCCGTGCGCGAGATGAAGCGGCTGATGATCGAGGGCCGCGCGCGATGATCTTCGGCATCGGCACGGACGTCGTGCAGCTGTCCCGCATGGAAGCGACGTACGAGCGGTTCGGTGAGCACCTGATAAACCGGCTGCTGCTGCCTGCGGAGGAGGTTCTCTTCCGCAAGACGAAGCGTCCGGCGCGCTTCCTCGCCATGCGTTTTGCCGCGAAGGAAGCCATCGTCAAGGCGATGGGCACCGGTTTCGCCCACGGCATGTGGATCCGCGATTCGGGCTTCGTGCCGAACCAGTGGGGCCGGCCCGATATCATCTGGTCGGAACGCGGCCGCACGTTGGCCGACAAGATGGGCATTGGCGAGGGCCATATTACGCTGACCGACGAAGCTGGCCTGATCGTCGCGGTGGCCGTACTGATGAAGAAACCATGAACGTATTCGTATTCGACATTGAAACCATCCCCGACGTCGACCTGGGCCGCCGGATCTACAACCTCGACGGGCTCACCGACAAGCAGATCGGCTACGTCATGCAGACCAAGCGGCGAGAAGAATCCGGCAGCGAGTTCCTGTCGCTGGAGCAACAGCGCGTGGTGGCGATCTCGATCGCGTGGCGCCACAAGGACAGCTTCAAGGTGTGGAGCCTCGGCGAGCCGAATGCGCCGGAAGCGGAGATCATCCAGCGCTTCTTCGACGGCATCGACAAGTATTCGCCCGACCTCGTGTCGTGGAACGGCAGCGGCTTCGACCTGCCCGTCCTCCACTATCGCGCCCTGAAGCATGGCATCCAGGCACCGCGTTACTGGGAGATGGGGGAGGAGGATTCCTCGTTCCGCTGGAACAACTACCTGAGCCGCTATCACTGGCGGCACATCGACGTGATGGACGTGCTGTCCGGTTTCCAGGGTCGGGCGCGGGCGAGCCTCGAGGACGTCGCGATGCTGCTCGGCCTGCCCGGCAAGCTTGGCATGAGTGGCGACAAGGTATGGGACGCGTATCTCGACGGCCAGATCGAAGGCATCCGCAACTACTGCGAGACCGATGTCGTCAATACCTACCTCGTGTTCCTGCGCTTCGAGCTGATGCGGGGGCGCATGACGCCCGAGCAGTATGCAGGTGAGTGTCAGCGCGTGCGTGACGTGCTTGCCGCCCAGGGCAAGCCGCACTTTGCAGAGTTCCTCGCGGCGTGGCCGGAGCCGGGCGCTTGAGCCGGAGGAAGACGGCGGCCCGACGCGCGCAAGTCAGTCGTCCGCCGGAAGAAGTGACCATCGTTGACCTCGCGCACGACGGTCGTGGCGTGGCCCGCATCGACGGCAAGACGGTGTTCGTGCCGGATGCACTGCCCGGCGAGACGGTTCGGCTGATCCGCAACAGCTTTCACGCAACGTTCGACGAGGCCCGCCTCGAATACGTGCTGACGCCGTCTCCCGACCGTGTCGCCCCGCAGTGCGTTCATTTCGGACTATGCGGTGGCTGCGCGCTGCAGCACCTCGCGCCCCCGAAGCAGATGGAGTTCAAGCAGCACCAGCTGCTGGAGGCCTTCGAGCGCATCGGCAAGGTGACACCGAAGAAGATCCTGCCGCCGTTGCAGGGAGACGTGTGGCGTTACCGCCGTCGTGCCCGGCTCGGGGCCAAGTGGGTGGTCAAGAAGGACAAGGTACTCGTCGGCTTTCGCGAGCGCGGTACCCCCTATCTCGCGGAGCTGGGTTCGTGTGCGGTTCTGAAAGCGCCGCTGGACCTGCTGCTCACGCCGCTCGCGGACCTCATTGCGGGTCTCGCCGTGAAGGACAAGATTCCGCAGATCGAGGTGGCGGTTGCGGACAACGCGACGGCGCTGGTGTTCCGCAATCTCGCCGCCTTGAACGACGCGGATATCGCGCAACTTCGCCAGTTCGCCAAGACCCACGGCGTGCAGATCTACCTGCAGCCCGGCAACTACGAAACGGTAGCGCCGCTTGATGCGCCTGTGGAGCCGCTGGTGTACCGCCTGCCGAAGTTCAATGTCGAGATCGAGTTCCTGCCCGCCGACTTCATCCAGGTCAATGGCGACCTGAACCGGCGCATGGTCGAGCAGGCGGTCGAGCTGCTCGCACCTGCAGCGGACGATCACGTGCTCGACCTGTTCTGTGGCCTCGGTAACTTCTCGCTGCCACTGGCCCGCGTTGCTGCGCAGGTCGTGGGTGTTGATGGTGAGGTGGGGCTGATCGATCGGGCCCGCGCGAATGCGCGTCGCAACGGCATCGACAACGCCACGTTCTACGCCGCAAACCTGGCCGAGAAGTACGATGGGCAGCCGTGGGCGAGCATGAAGTTCCACAAGATCCTGCTTGATCCACCCCGCGCGGGGGCCGCGGAGATGCTGCCGCTGGTGGACAAGAGCGGTGCGCGGCGTGTCGTGTATATTTCGTGCCACCCGGCCAGCCTGGCACGCGATGCGGGGCTGCTGGTCCGGGAGCATGGCTTCAAACTCAAGGCGGCAGGCGTCATGGACATGTTTGCGCACACGGCCCACGTTGAATCGATCGCGGTGTTCGAGCGATGACGCTCGGCCCCCTCATGGTCGATGTCGCGGGCAAGCACCTCGATGCCGAGGACCGCGAACTGCTGGCGCACCCGCTTGTCGGCGGCGTCATCCTGTTCACCCGCAACTTCGAGTCGCTGGAACAGATCACGGCCCTCGTCGCCGAGATCCACGCCATTCGCACGCCGCCGTTGCTCGTCACTGTCGATCACGAAGGCGGGCGTGTGCAGCGCTTCCGCAAGGAGTTCACGGTGCTGCCGGCGATGCGGCTGATTGGCCACCAGTACGACATGGACCGGGTCGCCGGCCTCAAGCTTGCCCGGCAGACGGGTTGGCTGATGGCGGCGGAGCTGCGTTCGATCGGGGTCGACATGAGTTTTGCCCCCTGCGTGGACCTCGACTATGGGGTCAGCGAAGTGATTGGCGACCGGTCGTTTCACCGGGATCCGGGCGTTGTGGCCGACCTCGCCGTCGCCTTCATGGGGGGTATGCGCGAGGCGGGAATGGCTGCTGCAGCGAAGCATTTTCCGGGGCATGGCGCGGTCATTGCCGATTCGCACGTTGCCCAGCCCGTTGATCGCCGGGCATATGCAGACATGGCCGACGACATCTACCCCTACCGCCGCCTGATCGATAACGGGCTGCCCGCCGTGATGGTGTCGCATGTGGTGTATTCCGCCGTGGACCCGCGCGCCGCCGGCTTTTCGCCGCGCTGGCTGCAGGAGGAGCTGCGCGGTCGGCTCAAGTTCGCCGGGGCGATCTTCACCGACGACCTCACGATGCAGGGGGCTAGCGTCGCAGGAACGATGACCGAGCGGGCCAAGGCCGCGCTTGCCTCCGGCTGCGATGTCCTGCCCATCTGCAATAATCGACAGGGTGTGATCGAAGTCGTCGAGGCATTGTCAAATTGGGAGGATGCTCTGGGGCAGATCCGCTTGGTTCGCCTCCATGGCCTGCCCGGCCCCTCCCGCGAGGAGCTGGCCCGGTCCGAACAATGGCAGGGCTGTGTCCAGGCGGTCGAGCGCTGCAAGGCGCCCCCCGAACTCAAGCTGGATTCGTAATGGCCGAGCCCTTGTTGCCAATGGAGAATGCTGACGCCGCACCTGCCCTCGCAGGCGCTGCATCCGTGCTCGACGGCAACCTGTTCACCAGCTTCCTCGAGGCCTGCCCCGATGGTGTCGTCCTCTGCGACGCCCGCGGCAACGACAACCCCGTCGTCTACGTCAATCGCGCTTTCGAGCAGCTGTGCGGTTATCGCGCGGCGGAACTCATCGGCAGGAACATGCGCCTGCTGCACGGTGATGACCGCGACCAGGAAGGCCTCTCCCGCATCCGCCTCGCATTGAAGGAAGGCGTCGCCGCACAGACGGTGCTCCGCAACTACCGCAAGGACGGCACGTTGTTCTGGAACGAACTGCGCATCGTGCCCATGCACGACGCCGCCCAGGAGATCACGCATTTCGCCACCTTCCACCGCGAAGTCGGCGAACGTCTTCGCCCCGATGTGCGCCTGCCAGAGCAACAGCAGAAGACCGAGCCGCGCGATCCTGCGCTCAACACGCAGACCATGCTCGCGTACCTGCGCGACGACAAGCTCACCGGCTTGCTTCGCCGGGGCTATTTCGACGAACTGCTGAAGCGCGATATCGGCGTGGCGCAACGCGAGAAGCATGCGATCTCGTTGTTCCTGTTCGATCCCGATTACTTCGAGCCTTACCGCGAACTGTTCGGCCGCCCGGGCGCCGACCAGACGCTGCGCCGAGTGGGCCGCACGATCGGCGCCTGCTTCCGCCGTGCGAGCGACTTGTGCGCCCGCTTCGACGACACCCGCATCGTGGCTGTCTGCACGGGCATGGATCTCGATCGCGCCACCAAGCATGCCGATTCCGTTCTCGCTCGCGTTCGCGATCTCGCGATCCATCATCCGCGTTCCGCCGTCTCGCGCTTCCTCAGCATGAGCGCGGGCGTGGCCACTCTCGCTCCCGACCAGGACACCACTCCCGAGAAGCTCATCGCTGCCGCGCAGGACGCGTTGCAGAAGGCGCGGGATGAGGGGAGGAACAGGGCGGTCTGCGTATAACGGAGCGCATGGCCGACTTCCTCGGCGAGAGAGCCTCACGGCGAATGGCCGACTCTGTCGGCAAATAGCCTACCGGCAGGACAGAATCCGGAATTCGGGATGGTTCCGAGTTTCTGCAGCCTCGATGCGCTCTCCAGTTCGGAGGATTCCATTCCACCGTAGTCCCTTCTCCTCGCTCACTGTCCGTTCGCTGACCAACGGACCTGCGGGTCGCGCTATGAGACAGTCCAGACTTTTGGAGGACTGCCATGCGATCCCCGGCATTGCGCGCTGCGCTTCTGTTGTTTGTGGCCAGTCTCGGTGCGGGTTGTGCACTCTTCGAAGCCGGTGATAAGCGGGATTCGAGCGACACGCCATCGGCGATCCAGAAGAAGCCGCTTGAACTCTCGAGGCAACGACTTGAACTGAGCGAGGGCTACAGCAAACTGTATGCGGCAGCCCGCAAGATCGATCTGACCGACCTGGTGTTGTACATCAAGAGTTCGCCGCCAAACGTCGATGCGATCATCAAGGACGCAGCAGAGTTCGGTGACGAGCTGAAGAAGGATCTGGAGCGGATTGCCAGGGACTATCCCGGCGTACGGATCGACATTGTCGTGCTGCCGGAAATCGAAAAGCGCGCTCGCGTGGCGTTGGCAAAGGATCTGGCGCAGCAATTCGCCCCCGTCGTCGGCAAGGGTGGAAGGGAATACGAGCGGACGGTCCTGATCGGCTACGCCGTCGCCCTCGAGCATGAGCGTTACTTGAGCCGTGTCATGGCCGAGGAAGAGCCCGACCCGGGCCTGAAGAAGTTCCTGCTCGCGACCGAGAAGCGCTACAACAGCTTGTTCGACCGGGTCATGGCGCTGCTCGACAAGGACTACTTCCGCAACCAGGGCTGAGTCGGAGCAGTCACGGAGGCGTGTTGCCAGTGTGCATCGCCGGGAATTCGCTGCATACTTCGGCTCGTACACTGCGTTCAACACGGCATTCGGGGGATTCTCAAGAGAATGAAAGCGGTCAAGCTGCGTGCGCCTGGTGGTCTCGACAAGCTCGAACTCGTGGAGATGCCGGATCCGGGTGCGCCCGGACCGGGAGAGATTCGCGTGCGTGTGCATGCGAGTTCACTCAACTTCCACGATTTCGGCGTCGTGATCGGCCGGATCAAGACCGCGGACGGCCGTATCCCGATGTCTGACGGGGCTGGCGTTGTCGAGGCGGTGGGTGCGGGTGTCACCGAGTTCAAGGTGGGCGACTCCGTGGTCTCGGGCTTCTTCCCGCAGTGGATGGACGGACCCCCGCTGGTCGGCGACTTCTCGACCACGCCGGGCGATGGCGTCGACGGCTTCGCACGCGAAGTCATCGTGCTGCCAGCCACGGCATTCACGCACAGCCCGAGGGGTTACAGCGCTCTGGAGGCTGCGACGCTGACGACGGCTGGGCTCACCGCGTGGCGCGCCCTGGTCGTAAACGGTGGGCTCAAGGCAGGTGACACCGTGCTCGCCCTCGGCACCGGCGGGGTGTCCATCTTCGCGCTGCAGCTTGCCAAGGCCATGGGTGCGACGGTCATCATCACGTCGTCTTCGGACGAGAAGCTCGCCCGCGCCCGCGCACTCGGCGCCGACCATACGATCAACTACTCGACGACCCCGGAATGGGGCGCGGCCGTCAAGGAGTGGACCGGTGGCCGCGGTGTCGATCACGTGATCGAAGTCGGCGGTGCCGGCACGTTGCCGCAGTCCATCGCCGCGGTTGCCATCGGTGGGCACATCTCGCTGATCGGCGTGCTGGCCGGCATAGCCGGTGAAGTCCCGACCGCGATCCTGTTCCGTAAACAGGCCCGGATGCATGGACTCATCGTCGGCAGCCGCAGGCACCAGATGGACATGGTCCGCGGCCTCGAAGCCACCGGCATCAAGCCCGTCGTGGACAAGGTGTTTCCGCTCGCTCAACTCGCCGACGCGTTTGCGTTCGAGAAGGCCGGGAAGCACTTTGGGAAGATCGGGGTGGAGATCTAGCGAAGTCGCGTTGCGACGGAGTGGGAACAGTGGCCCGAAGTGCAAGACGGGCGACTTCATCGCCAAGTAGGCTGCCGCAGGTAGGGCTTCGCCAAGTAGGGCTGGTGCCAAGCCAGAATTCAGATTGGAGCGGCCAACGACTGGTTGGCACAAACGGGGTTCGCTTCCCTCTGGCTTGGCGCCAGCCCTACTTGGCGTGAGACCCTCCTGCCAGCGGCCCACTTGGCGATTCATGCCCTGGCCGCAGGGTACAGAGTCGCCCGACCTTGAAGCATCCGGCCTCGCTTCCGCGAGGCCTACTTCCCCTGCGCCGTCACCAGCGCGATCACACCGAACGCGGGATGATCGATGTAGTGGCGCTCCTTGCTGCGCATGCGGCGGGTTTGCCGCAGCACGTACGACTGGGCGCTGCCTTCGGGCTGGAAGCTCAGGTCGAGCGTCAAGTGCAGGTAGCGGCCAAGGGCAAGGGCGGTCGAGCCGGTGAGGTTGCCGGCGGGCAGCAGGTCGCCGAGCGGCAGTGGTGTCGTGGCATTGAGCGGGGTGCCGACCTGGCTCCAGCCGAAATGCGCGATGGGCTTGTAGGACCGGCTGCGACCCAGTTGCGCTGCCAGCGCGGCCATCTTGAATTGCTCGCGAGCCAGCGGCTTGCGCTCCAGTCCCGTGTCGAGCCCGGTTGCCGGGTCTGCAGCAATGGGACCTTCGTCTTCGGCTTCCACGACGGGCCGTTCCTTGAGGGCAATCTGCTGCTCCAGCGCCCAGTCCTCCGGCGTCCCGGGGGGCTGCATGTTCTGGAACACGATCAGCTCGACGTCATAGACGATGGGCGCTGCAGTCTGCGCAGTCGCCGTCGCGGCCAAGGCCGCGGCAGCGAACAGCCCAATCACAGCCTGCTTCCAAGCGCTCATCGATCTGGTTCCCTGTCTCCTCATGCCATCTTGATTCCCTGGGAGGAGAGCGGCAGAGCACGGATCGGCTTGCCGGTGGACGCCATCAGCGCATTCACGAGGGCAGGGGCGATGACCGGCGTGCCGGGCTCACCAACGCCGGTCGGCTTTTCGGTCGACGGCACGATGTGCACTTCGATCGCGGGCGCCTGGTTCATGCGCAACACCGTGTACTGGTGGAAGTTTGACTGCTCGACGATGCCGCCCTTCAGCGTGATGGCACCACTCAATGCGGCGGACAGGCCGTAGCCGATACCCGACTCCATCTGCATAGCGATGATGGTCGGGTTGACGGCGACGCCGCAGTCCACCGAGCACACAACGCGATCGAGCTTGTAGCCAGCAGCCGACTTGGTGACTTCCGCGACTTCGGCCACGACCGTACCAAACGACTCGTGCACGGCGATGCCGCGTGTCCGGCCCGCTGCCAGCGGCTTGCTCCACTCCGCCTTCTCGGCGGCGAGTTCCAGCACCGCCTTGTGACGGGGATGATTCGCAAGCAGGCCGCGACGCAACTCGAAGGGATCCTTGTTCGTTGCCTTCGCGAGCTCATCGAGGAAGCATTCGATCGCATACGCCGAGTGCGACGAACCCACCGACCGCCACCACTGGATCGGCACGCCGATGGTCGTCGTGTGCAGTTCGACGCGCAGGTTCGGGATCGTGTACGGCAGGTTGGCTGCACCTTCAACCGATGTCGGGTCGATGCCGTTCTGGACCATCCCCTGCATCGGCCCGCCGCCCATGATGGACTGGCCGACGATGCGTTGGTGCCAGGCGACGATCGTGCCGTCCTTGTCGAGACCGGCCTTGAACTGGTGGACGTACGCCGGACGGTAGAAGCCGCCCTTCGTGTCTTCCTCGCGCGTCCATACCATCTTGACGGGCATCGGCGTGGCCGCCGCCTTGGCGATCGCAGCGGCTTCGAGCACATAGTCCCCGAGTGGATTGGCGCGACGGCCGAAGCTGCCACCGGCGTACAGCATGTTGAACTTCACGTTCTCGGGCGGCATCCCGAGAAGCTTGGCGACCGCAGCCTGGTCGAGCGTCTGGAACTGTTCGCCGTTCCAGATTTCGCAGCTGTTTTCGCCGATCTGCACGACGCAGTTGAGGGGCTCCATCGACGAGTGCGACAGGAACGGCACTTCGTAGGTCGCCTCGATGACGCGAGCGGCTTTCTTGAAGGCGGCTTCGACATCTCCGTCGTTGCGGGCGACAGCGCCCGGTGTCTTCGCGAGCTTGCGGTAGTCCGCCATGATCTCGGCCGAACCCTGCTTGAAGGCGTTGGTCTCGTCCCATTCGACGGACAGCGCATCGCGGCCCTTCTTCGCCGACCAGAAGTCATTGGCGAGCACGGCGACACCGGTGGAAACCGGCGTCACGAACGTCACTACATTGACGACGCCCTTGATGGCGCGGGCCTTGGAGTCGTCGACGCTCTTCACCTTCGAACCGAAGCGGGGCGGATGCATGATGACAGCCGTCAGCATGCCGGGAAGCTGCACGTCCTGCGTGTACTTCGCCGTACCCGTGGACTTGGCGCGCGCATCGACGCGGGCCGTGACGGCCTTGCCGATGTAGACGAAGTCCTTCGGGTCCTTGAGCTTGACGTCGGTCGGGACGGGCAACGCAGCTGCGTCCGCCACCAGGTCACCGAACGAGGCCGTCTTCTTGGAGCCCGCGTGCGTCACGACGCCACCGGAAACCTGGATCTCGCCTTCCGCTACCTTCCAGCGCTTGGCAGCAGCGGCAACCAGCATCGCCTTCGCGGCTGCACCGGCCTGGCGGTACTGCTCGTAGGAATTCGCGATCGCCGTGCTCCCGCCAGTGCCCTGGATGCCGCCCATTGCGAGGTTCCCATAGCGCTTGGCGTCGGCAGGCGCGCCTTCGACACTGATCTGCGACCAGGCTGCGTCGAGTTCTTCGGCTACCAGCGTGGCGAGACCGGTGTACGTGCCCTGGCCCATTTCAATGTGCTTCGAGATCACCGTGACGCTGTTGTCGGCGCCGACGCGGACGAATGCGTTGGGCTCGAATTTCGTGGCACCCGAGGCGGCAGACCCCTTCTCGTCGCCGGGGCTGCAGCCGGGCAGGTAGATGGCGAGGGTCAGCGCCGCGCCGACCTTCAGGAAGTCGCGGCGGCTGGTGGATTCGCGGACGCTCGCGTTTTCAATGTGCTTCGTGTTCATGCATCACTCCTTCAGGCGAGCGAACCGGCAGCCCGCTTGATCGCGGCGCGGATACGGGGATACGTGGCGCAGCGGCAGATGTTGCCGGCCATGGCGGCGTCGATGTCGGCATCGGTCGGTGCCTTGTTGCTGGTGAGCAGCGCCGTGGCGCTCATGATCTGGCCGGACTGGCAGTAGCCGCACTGTGCGACATTCTCGGCAATCCAGGCTTCCTGGACCGCTGCGCCGATCTTGTTGTCGCCGATGGTTTCAATGGTCGTGATCTGCTTGCCCTCGACGGCAGAGACCGGGATGCTGCAGCTGCGCGACGGCTGGCCGTCGATATGCACGGTGCAGGCGCCGCACAG
>JBEBIT010000014.1:0-65412 GCA_040080215.1 Steroidobacteraceae bacterium | reverse complement strand
AATAAGGTTTACAGCGCGCCCGTAGCTCAGCTGGATAGAGTACAACGCTACGAACGTTGGGGTCGGGAGTTCGAATCTCTCCGGGCGCACCATATCGAAGGGCTCATCGTCCCAAGGACGTTGGGCCTTTTCTTTTGGCACGCCCTTGAGAGATTCGAGCTCCCGACCCTCCGGGTCTTCGAGTTCGGGTCGCTTGCGACCGCCGGCCAGGTCGCAGGCGATCTGGCGTTCGGGCGCGCCTCTCGGAACCAGAACTGCGCCTGCGAACGGCTCGCATCCATCTGCGTACATGGGTAATCGTTTGTACTGACAGCAATCTGGCCGATTTCGCCATGTGGCCGCCGGGTCCAATCCGCTACAATGGCCGAATGCCTCCGCGCCGGAGTGCAAAGAACAAGATCCAAGCGCGAACCCAGGAGAACTTATGACGGATATCAACCTCTTGTCGCCCGGCCGGATTGGCGGCATGGAAACCCGCAATCGCATGATCATGGCGCCGATGACGCGCAGCCGTGCCCTGAAGGGCGGCGTCCCGTCCGAACTCGCGATCGAGTACTACACGCAGCGCGCCTCGGCCGGCCTCATCCTGACCGAAGGCACCGCGCCGTCGGCTGTCGGCCTCGGCTACGCCCGCTCGCCTGCAATTGAATCCGCCGAACAGATTGCCGCATGGAAGAAGATCACGGATGCCGTGCACGCCAAGGGCAGCAAGATCTTCTGCCAGCTGATGCACGTCGGCCGCATCGGCCATAACGCAAACCGCTACACCACCGAACCGCTGGTCGCGCCTTCAGCGATCAAGGCTGCCGGCCAGATCTGGACCGACGAGCAGGGCATGCAGGATCACCCCGTACCGCATGCGCTGTCGACCAGCGAAGTCGTCAAGGTCATCGAGGACTTCGCGCAGGCCACACGCAACGCGATGGCGGCCGGCTTCGACGGCGTCGAGTACCACTGCGCTTCCGGCTACTTGCCGATGCAGTTCCTCTCGACGAACGTGAACCAGCGTACCGACCAGTACGGCGGCAGTGTCAACAACCGCATCCGCTTCGTCATGGAAAGCCTCGATGCCATGATCAAGGCCGCCGGTTCGCCGCTTAAAGTCGGCATCAAGATCGCTCCGTCGATGCCGTTCAACGACGTGCAGGACACGGATCCGACCGCCACCTACTCGGCGCTCGCGCAGGCAATTTCACCGCTCGGCCTCGGCTACCTCCATGTGTTGCAGACCGTGGTCCCGGGTACGTGGGAAATGGTGCGTCCGCACTACAAGGGCACGTACGCGATTGCCGGCGGCCTCACGCAGGCTACTGGCGACGCAGCGCTCAAGTCGGGCCTCGCCGATTACTGCGTCTACGGGAAGCTGTTTATCGCGAACCCGGACCTGCCGGCCCGCTTCGCGAAGGGCGCTGAACTCAACGCGTGGGATGCCACGACGTTCTACTCGCCGGGTCCGAAGGGTTACACCGACATTCCCGCGATGGCCTGATCACCTCGCTGACGCGACTCCATAGCGCGTCCTGCAGATCAGCAAGGGACAGATCCGGAAGGGTCTGTCCCTTTTTCAATGCGGTGGAGCGCCCTGAAAGCTCCATCAGATCGTGAACAGGGCCGTTCCGCGGAAGTCCCTAGAAGCGGAACGTGTAGCGGAACTTCACGCTGGTGTCGAAGGCAGCAGCGGCAAATGCATTGTCCTTGTCTCGGTCCTGCATGTTGTAGTTGAGGACGATGAAACCTTCCTGCCCGGCCTTCGGGATCCACTGGAGGCGCGTGTTGAGTCCGATCTCCTCGGAGACGTTGTCGTACTGGAACAGGTTCACCCAGAACAGCGTGGACGAGAACGCGGTCTGTGTCGTCAGGGTCGACAAGCGGGTGATGAAGTCGCCCTGCGGCAGCCGGATGCTGTTCCAGTCGTGCGTCAGTGCAAGCCGGAAATACCGTGACTGGTTCCAGTTGAACGTCGACGCAATGCCGGTTCGCTTGCCGTCGTAGAAGTCGCCCACGGTCGCCGTCACGTTGCCCGAGAAGGCAAGCTGCCCGGCGGTCGTGATGCTGAACTCACCCTGATCGAACGCATACGCTCCCGGCTGGATCGTGTATTGCCTGCCAGGCTCCGAATACAGCGTGAAGGCGCGCTGCACGATCTCCTTGTTCTGCAAGTAGCGCAGGTGCGCCTTGTGGCGCGTGCTTGTCTCGATCTCCGAGAGGCGATAGACGAGCACCTCGGTTTGCCGGTCCCCGCCAATGCCATCGACGAGCTGGGCATCGACGCCCGCGAACCAGGACTGGATCTTCGCCCCGCGGAAGAACGCCGTATAGCCGACGTCGGCGGTGTAGTCACGGATGTCGGTGCGATTGACGTAGCCGAGCGCGGGATTGAAGTTGCGCCCGATCTCCTTGAAACCGACGCCGCCGCGGAGTCCGGCCGAGTTCGGCGAGCGCAGGCCGGCACCAAACGCGGCGTCATCGCCTTCGAGCCCGGGTGTGTCCGAGACCTGGTACCAGGCTTCGCCCTCGATGGCCTGGCCGCCCGGCAGGCGGTTGTTGAGGTAGTGGAAGTCGCCACCCACCACCGAGTTCGAGGTATTCGAGGCCGGGTTGCCGTGCGTGAAGACCATGCCCACCGTGGCATCGCGCAGCACGCCGGCGGAAACGCGGCCGACGAACAGGTCCGTTGCATCGACCCCCGGCGATTCGTCCTGGCGGATCGCAAGCGCGCCGATGTTCCAGCGGCCGACGCGCCCGCTGATGCGTCCGCCGTAGTTGGTGTCCACGGGTTCGCCGGCGGCACTGAGGCCGATCTTGCGCGAGAAGTAGGGCCGGCCGTTCTCGCGTGCACCGCGCAAGGTGGAGGTGTTCGACGTGGTGCTGGTGCCGATGTTGCCGAACTGGAACAGGTCGAGATCGTTCAGGAAGAAGTCGCGCTTTTCCGGAAAGAACAGGTTGAAGCGGGTCAGGTTCACCTGTCGTGTGTCGACTTCAGTGGCGGAGAAATCCGTGTTGAGCGTCAGCGCTGCATTCAGTGACGGCGTCAGCCGGTAGAAGACGTCGAGAGACGGCTCGAAATCCTGGATGGTACTGTCGGGTGCGAAGCGCTCCTTCCGTGTCGCCGTCAATGACGGGACCACTTCCAGCCCGAGACCCTGGTCGATGCCGGTGATGCCGGTCAGCTTGCCAAGCGTGCTGGGGTTGTAGGTCCGGTTGTACGACACCCATGCCACTTCCTCGCCGCGACGGCGAATGCCACGCCCGAAGTTGAATCCCCAGGTGTCGACCTTCGGGTCGAACGAGAGCGACTTGAACGGGATTTCGACTTCCGTGACCCAGCTCTTGCCGTCGACGGAGGACGCGACGTCCCAGATCGTATTCCAGTCGAGCTGGAACGACGTCGGGTTCTGGTAGAGCGCATCGTGGCGCATCGCATTGAGGTTCGATTCGAAGCGGTAACCCATGCGTCCCGTGTTGAACGGATCGAGGATGATGACGAAACGGTCGTCGTTCGGCATGCCGAGACCGTGGCGGTTCGTCGGCGCAGCGATCAGTTCGGGTTCGCTGTCGTACATGCGCGCGCCGATGTACATGGCGTCCTTGTCATAGATGACATAGACCTCGGTACGCTCCGTGGTTGGCGTACCGTCGCCCGGGCGGATCTGGTGGAAATCGCTGATGACGTCGGCCTGCTGCCAGACGGCTTCGTCCAGCTTGCCGTCGATGACTGGCCGGGTATCGACGCGCACCGCACGTGCTTGCTTGGGCCCCCGGGGATCCTTGTCTTCGACCTCCTGGGCATTGGCCATGCCCAAAGCGCCGAGCGAGGCCAGTCCCGACACGGCAAGCAGCGCAGCAACTCTCATCCCCGGCGTTCCTTAAGTTGTCCTTCGGTCCGGGCTAGGACAACGCAACCACCGATGAGTGCCCCCGAAATCACATTGATTCCAGGTACGGGTGCGCTGCCTCCCGGCCTGCTATCGGTCGTACTGCTTGAGTACCGTCCCGTCTGCAAGCGTGATCTCGACGAACATCCCGCCCTTGGCGCCATCCCGCATGGGTTTGACGAGGAGGGTTACGGTATCACCGGCCTTCAGCGTGCCGGGGCGCCAGCCAAGCCGGATGAGCTGGTTGGGGCTGTTGCCCTCGATGCTCCATTCTTCCTTGACGCCCGCTTCATTGGTGACGTCGACCTGGATCCAGGAATGCGGATTGGTCCACTGGAATTGCTTGACCGTGCCGACCAGCTTGATGGTCTTGGCCTGGTCGAACATGCCGGTTGAATGGTGGGCAGAAGCCACTTGAGCGCAGGCGATCGACATCGTGGCCAGGAGCAGGGTTGCAGAGCGAAGGGGACGCAGCATGGTCGGCCTCTTTACGGTTGTGTGTGTCATCGTTTACTTCGCGAGATCGATCACCCGGCCATCCGTTCCGAGCGTAAGCGTCTTGCCGCTCGCATCGATCGGATTGCGGTTGTTTTCGCGGCAGGCATAGTCGTAGACGCGCGCACCGGCTTCGATGCGCTTGAACTGCCTGACGATCTTGTACGGCTCGGTCAGTGCGCCGGGGTCCGTGACCGTGACGTCTGCCGTGAGGGTATCAGGCGCGGTCAGGCGGATGCGGGTAAGGACCTGGATGCGGTCGCTGAAGACCACCCCGTTGCGGTCGAAGATCGTGTCACCGTCGTTCTTGATGCTGATCGTATCGAAGACGAGCGTATCGCCTTCCCAGTGGCCGACCGAGTCGCCGGTGTACGTGGGCCACAGGAGGTCCGCCGGCGGGTGGCCGCGACCGTCCGTGTAGATGCGCATCAGGTTTGGCCCGTTCTCGGTGAGGATCCACACCCGCTCGGGCCGCACGACGAACTCATAGGAGTCGGGCAGGTTCAGGACACGCGGGTAACCCACCGGGATGCCGCAGAACGACAGGGGATCCGGGAAGCGATCCTCTTTGGCGAGGGCTGCGTTGGCCTCGAACTTCTTCTGCCATTCCGCATTGTAGGGTGGCAGGCTGCGCTCTCCCACTTTCGCGGGACCGCCGCCGGTGGCGCTCGCTTTCGCCTCGCCCATGCCTCGCCGCTGCCACACGCCGCTCCAGTCCGGAAGCCCTGTCGCCTGGGCGCCCCAGGCGGACAGAGGTAACCAGCAGGCCAGCATCAATGCGGCGGTGCGGAATACGGTCTTGCGTTGTTGTCTGGTTGTCATTGCCTTCCCCCAGCTCCCCCGAACGGACGTCATCAAACCAGAAAAGCACCGTGCAGATCAAAATTCTTGTTCAAGAGGCCCTCTGCGCAGGCGCGAAACGGCCTGCAACCGACGTTAGCGCTCGCGTTCAACAACATTTCGATAACGTCGTAGCAACGGTTAAGCGCTTGATCTAACTGATGGGCGTAGGCCAAGCTCCCCTGACGCTCGGCAGCGCGTGCAGCGCCTTTTCAATCATCAGGAGACGGGACAATGAGCTTCAACTGGTCGGTACGGATGACATCCCTGACGGCGGCGACCGTGCTCGGCATTGCCGTGCTGGCCGGGTGCCAGAATGAAAGCAAGCCTGCCGCCCCTGCTGCGGCAGCTGAGAGTCCTTATCACGTACGGACCTCGATAGCCGAGATCATGGATTCGATGGTGATGCCCTCAGCGGACATCATCTGGAAATCGACAGCCGTCATCGAATCGGTCGAAGGCACGAAGGACCTGACCCCCAAGAACGACGAAGACTGGAAAGTCGTCGAGAGGGCTGCGGTGGTGATGTCCGAAGCGCTCAATTCCCTCATGATCCCGGGGCGCCGCGCTGCTCCCGAGGGGGCGCCGGTCGACGATGATGGGGATGAGCTGCAACCCGCCCAGATCGAGGAGTTGATCCGCAAGGAACCGCAGGTCTGGATCGGGTTCGCGCAGGCCATTGACGGTACCGTGCAGAAGCTGCAAGGCGCCATCAAGGCGCGCGACCTGCAGGCAATCAGCGACCTGGGCGGCGAGCTGGATGAGGTCTGCGAGAACTGCCACCTGCAATTCTGGTACCCGCCGAAGCAGGAAAAGTAGTAACGGTTAAGCTCCGCCAGGTTCACCCACCCTCGATCGCTTGAGGGCGGGGTGCGCCGCGGTCCATGCAGTCACTGCCGCGTTCGGGTATACGGGTCGATCGAGGAGACGGACCATGAGATTGATGAATCGGCTACCCGCCGCGGCGAAGGCGGCATTGTTCGTGATGCTGGGTGGGCTGCTGGGGGCGTGCCAGAACGAGTCCAGGCCCGCAGCACCATCTGCAAGCAATTTCAGGCCGCGTGCGTCGATCGCCGAAGTCATGGAGTCCGTCGTCGTGCCGTCGGCGGATGTCCTGTGGAACGCCACCGCGTTCGACATCAGCAAGGAAGGCGTCAAGGACTTTTCACCCAAGACCGACGAGGACTGGGAAAGGGTCGAGTGGGCAGGAGTGACGCTGGCCGAAGGGCTCAATGCGCTCCTGATCCCGGGCCGCCGGGTCGCGCCTCCGGGAACGGTTTCCGAGTCTCCCGAGCATGAGCTGAATCCCGAGCAGATCGAGGAAATCCTCAAGAAGGAGCCCGACGTGTGGGTGGGCTTCGTTCATGCGCTCGACGACACCGTGCAGGAGATCCAGGAGGCAATCCGCAAGCGCGACCTCAAGGCGTTGAATGAAGCGGGCGGCGCCCTGGACGAGGTGTGCGAGAACTGCCATCTCCACTTCTGGTACCCGAACGACAACAAGAAGTAAGTAGCTTAGGCGGCGGGCCCGGCGGGCGGCTCCCGGAGTTGCATGTTCCATTGCAGCCGATACGCTTGACGACCAAGTGAGTTGCGAGCCGTTTGCGATGAACAAAGCCAATCTCATTTACATGGTAGGGTTGCTGGCCCTCATCCTGCTGTTCGTGCCGTTGCGGCGTGCCATCCCGAACGACTGGCTCTTCGTCGTCGGCGCGGTCACCTATCTCGTTGCATTGCGGGTAATCGTTGCCGTGCTCGCGAAGCGCGGCTCGGACCGGCGCGACCGCTAGTCCGTGCAGGAACCCCCTTGTTGCGGGCCGGCCCCGCGACAGTCACCGAATCGGCATCAAATCCGTCTATGATTGCCGGCGCCATGCCCCTGGGGGGCCAGTCAACCTGGGAGATTTTCGATGTGCGATGAACATACGCAAGAAGATGCAAACGAATACCTGAAGAACAAGGCCGCCCTGACGCGCCGCCAGTTTGGCGCCCTGTCGGTCAGCGCAGGCCTCGTCTTTGCGCTGCCGAAGGTAGCCAACGCGGCCGAAGTGACTGAAAGCGAAGTCACCATCAAGACCCCGGACGGCACGGCAGACTGCTATTTCGTGCACCCGAAGACGGGCACGGGAGCCGCGGTACTCGTGTGGCCGGACGCGTTCGGACTGCGCACCGCTTTCCGCCAGATGGGCAAGCGGCTCGCCGAGTCGGGCTACTCGGTGCTGGTGGTCAATCCCTTCTACCGCGCCGCGAAGGCGCCTGTGATCGCCGAAGGTGCCAGCTTCGCCGACCCTGCGACGCGGGCCGTGCTCGGGCCGCTCATGGGCGCGCTGAACGCCACGACGCATGTGACCGATGCCAAGGCCTTCGCTGCCTGGCTCGATGCGCAGCCCAGCGTCGCCAAGAATCGCAAGATGGGGACCACGGGCTACTGCATGGGCGGACCCATGGTCATGCGCACGGCCGCCGCTCTCCCTGGCCGAATCGGCGCCGTCGGTTCGTTCCACGGCGGTGGTCTGGTCACCGACAAGCCGGACAGCCCGCACCTGCTGGTGCCACAGATCAAGGCGCAGCTGCTGGTCGCGATTGCCGAGAACGACGACATGCGCGAGCCCAACTCGAAGGATGTCCTGAAGAAGGCGTTCGCCGATGCCAAGCTCACTGCAGAAGTCGAGGTCTACAAGGCGCAGCATGGCTGGTGCCCGCCCGACTCGCAGGTCTACGACAAGGAATTGTCGGAGAAGGCCTGGAGCCGCATGCTGGCGATGTTCGACAAGGCGCTGGCCTGATCACGGCGCCGGCGGCGCGAAGCGCCTGATTCCGGAAGGGCGGGTGGGGTCTCCCATCCGCCCTTCTTCTTTCCCGCGTCTTGACGTTTCTTTCATGGAACATCGCCGCGGCGTATGCCAGCATTTCGCCTTGAACAGCCCAAGGCCTGCAGGAATCCCTGATGAATCGAGTTCTGTTGTGGAGCGTCGCGCTGGCGGCGCTTTCCGGACTGTCGTGCACCGCTTTCGTGTCGTCCGCGAACGCCCAGGCCTCCGCGTCCAGCGGCCCCACGCTCGCCGTGACACGGACATCCAGGGCGCCGGTAATCGACGGCAAGCTTGATGAGCCCGAGTGGCAGCAGGCAGGACTGATCACGGACTTGAGGCAGATCCGCCCCGGCGACGGCGTGCCGATGTCCGAGAAGACCGAGGTCTACGTGATGTACGACAAGGATGCGCTGTACGTCGCCGCGCGCATGTGGGATGTCGGCGCGCCAGGCGACGTATCGGCGAACGTCATGAAGCAGAACTCGCAGTTCACCAATGACGACCGCATCGCCGTCATCATCGATCCCTTCAATACCGGCCGTAATGGTTACCGCTTCGAGGTGAATGCCAACGCCGTGCGCAACGACATGCTGTACCAGAACGGCTCGCTGCAAGCCGAATGGTCGGTGATCTGGGACGCAGGGGCGACGATGGGCGAGGGTGTGTGGTTTGCGGAGTTCGCGATTCCTTTCAAGTCGCTGCCGTTCGATCCGTCGATCCACGACTGGGGCTTCAATGTCTCGCGCGCCATTCGCCGCCGCGGCGAGGAGGCAGTGTGGGTCTCGCGCAATCGCTCGATCAGCCCGAGCATCGTTGGCCTCGCCACGGGCCTCAAGGATCTCGACCAGGGCCTGGGGCTCGACGTCGTGCCCGGCGTATCGGTGACCCACACCAAGTCATACGTGAACGCCACGACGGAAACGAATGCCGGGCCGTCGCTCGACCTCTACTACCGTGTGACGCCGGCGTTGACCGGCTCGCTCACGATCAATACGGATTTCTCCGCGACCGTCGTCGACGACCGCCAGGTGAACCTCACGCGCTTCAACCTGTTCTTCCCGGAAAAGCGGCAGTTCTTCCTCGCCGATTCCGATCTGTTCGACTTCGGCCGGTTCGGCAACTCGGTCTACCCGCCCGGTATCCGCACGGTAAGCAACGCCAGCCAGCGTAACGGCCAGCCCTTCTTCTCGAGGCGCATCGGCTTGAGCTCGCTCGGCACGCCCGTCGACATCGACTATGGCGGCAAGCTCAGCGGGCGCATGGGTCGTTACACGTTCGGCGCGATGGGCATTCGCCAGGGCGAGTTCATCCCGCCGACAGGACCGGCGCTCGATCCCACCTCTCTGTTCGTCGGTCGCGCGACGATGGACGTGCTGTCCCAGTCCAGCGTGGGCGTCATCGCCACGTCGGGCAACTCGCAAGGTGCCGTCGACAATTCGTTGGTCGGCGCCGACTTCCAGTACAACAACAACCGTCTGCCCTGGGGCAAGCCGGTCCAGGGCGAGGCCTGGTACCAGCAGACGGAGACGGAGAACCGCACCGGCGACGATCACGCGCTGGGGCTGGGGTTTCGCGTGCCCGCTTCGACCGGCCTGCGCGGCGGCTTCATGTACAAGGAGATCGGCCGCAACTTCAATCCGACGATGGGCTTCGTCAGCCGCGCGAACATCCGCGACGAGTGGGCCGGCATGGGCTATGTCTACCGCTTCCGGCAGGGGGCCCTGCTCAGTACGACCACCGAGATCGACGGACAGGTGATTCGCGACCTCGTGACCAACGATCGGCTTTCGCAGTATCTGTCGCTGCGCGCCATGGAGCTCGAAACAAAGGGGCGCGACATCCTCAAGCTCTATGTCATGGAGAGCACGGAGAACCTGCAGACGCCCTTCACGATCTACAACACCGCGGTCCGCAGGGTCGTCGTGCCCGTCGGCGAATACAAGTTCACCGAGTACGGCCTCGACATCGAGACGGGCGCGCAGCGGATGCTGTCGGCCAAGTTCAATTTCAAGGGTGGCGAGTTCTACGACGGCGACCGACTCAACCTCGGCGGCGAAATCAGCTGGAAGCCGATCCGCTATTTCAACCTGCTTGCGGGCTACGACTGGAACCGCATCGAGCTGCCCTACGGCAAGTTCATAACACGCCTCACGCGCCTGACCGCCGAGGTGGCTTTCACATCCAACCTCAACTGGATCAATATCGTGCAGTACGACGATGTTTCCGAAGTGTTCGGCATCCATAGCCGATTGCAGTGGATCCCGCGGGCGGGCAGGGAGTTCTACCTCGTCTTCAACCGCAGTTTCGAGGACTTCAACAAGGACGGGACGTTCCATTCGGTGACGTCGGAAATGACAGCGAAGGCCACCTACACGTTCCGCTTCTGACCTTTCACGCAGGCTACTGTCACTGACCGGTGGGTTCGGTCACGTCGGGCCAGGGCAACGTCAGCGGACCTAGGTGACGAACCCATGGCCGGGGGCAGCCCTGCAACAATGCGCGTACGATGAATTCCTTTGCGATCTGCCACTCATTCGCCGAGGATCGTCATGAACCCCAGAATCGCGGCTATCGGACACGAAATCCGCCACCTTGAAGAAGAGCTCGAGCTGGAGTTCGCGCGCCGCCGCACGGAGTTCGCCTATAGCGTCCGTGACAGAGTGGTTCACTTTGAAGAGCGGGTGCTGAAACGTCACAGGGATCTGCGCAGAGGGATACTGCGATACGTGCTCTCCGCCCGCCCGCTCTTCCTGCTCACGGCACCGCTGATCTACTCGCTGATCGTGCCCTTCTTGCTGCTGGATTTCTTCGTGACGCTCTACCAGCGGGTGTGCTTCCCCGTCTACGGTGTCGCCGTCGTCAAGCGCAGCGACTACCTGGTATTCGACCGAGCGCACCTGGCCTATCTCAATGCCGTGGAAAGGCTCAATTGCGCCTACTGCTCGTATGCCAACGGACTGATTGCCTACGTACGCGAAGTGGCCGCGCGTAGCGAGCAATACTGGTGCCCCATCAAGCATGCCCGCCGCATCATGGGTGCGCACGAACGCTACAACAGGTTCTCGGACTATGGGGATGCTGAAGCGTATCAGCAGGAGCTCGAGGCGCTGCGGGCCGAGCTCAAGCGGCGCAGTGACCTGACTGCCTAGAAGCCGGCGCTGCTCGACCACGGATACCAGAGATACCTGCCGAAGAAGACGACACCGATCCACAGCACCAGCGACAGGGCGCCCGCGATCCTTGCCCCTCGTGGCGGTGGTGACTGCAGGTCCCAGGTGCCGACGGTGCGATAGACCCCCTTGTGGAAAGCCAGCATGTTTGCGCCTGCGAGTACCATCAGCAGCATCTTGATCATGAATGCGCGGTTGTCCACGAACCTCACGACGTTCAGCACGAACAACACGACGCCCGTCACCGTTGCGCCACCAAACGCGATCCACGTCCACGGCAGGATTCGCTGCACGAGTTCGCTGACGGGACGTTTCATCAGCGCATAGCCGAGCAGCCTGAGGTCCAGGGCCGCAATCGACCCGACGACGAAAGCCTGGAACAGGATGTGGGCAGCATCGAGCAGCGGAAACGCGTACGCGTTTTGCCCGATCGCCTGCACGACCGGCCAGTCCTGCATCGATCGCAATGCCTGTCCCAGGTCTGCCGGACTCATGCGAATGGGATCCAGCGGCCGGCAATCAACGCAGCAGTCCATACCAGGAGCAGCATCGTCGCGAGCACGGTTGCAGTCGAAGTCCGGCTACGCAGGCCGTCAGGGCGCCTGTCCACGGCGCGCGCGATATGGAGAAGCAAGGCCGTTCCGCAACCCACCAGGACGAGTTTGGGCAGGAAAGCGCGACTCAGAAGGATGCGGGCCGGCCAACGGACGATGAGGATGGCACCTGTGACCAGCATGACCCCCAATGCCGTCATCACCCAAGGCACGACTTTCCTTGCGAGGCTCGCCAGCCCCTCTCCGGTTCGCAGGCCGCCGAGCAGTCCAATCGCAACGAAGCCGTTGGCCGTAATCACCACCGACATCCCGAGCAGATGCAATGTCTGGACCGTGGCGAGCAGCACCGGGGCGCTGGTGCTCACGGCTTGCAGCCAGTGGCTGACCGGTGTCGCCGAGAGCCAGCGGACGAAGTCCTGGAGCGCCGGGTTGTCGTAGTACATCCGCCGAGATTAGCGTGTGCGGAGCTGAATGGTCCAATGCCAGTTGCAAGTGAAGCCCGGCGCCATCGCGTCCTTTCCCTTGCCCAATCGACCCGTCCGGAACGACGCAGGTATAGTGAAGCCATGAAACTGCTCGCACAGTCTGCTCTCGATGAACTCGCGGCGAAGGCGACGGCATCGCCTCGCAAACGCGCCCACCTCAATCTGCACGAGTCTCCCGCGGATCTGCTGCAGCGGTTCTTTGTCGCGGCCGACCGGGACACCTATATCAGGCCGCACAGGCATCGGGCGAAGGGGGAGCTTGCGCTGATCGTGCGGGGCCGCTTTGACATCCTGACCTTCGACGACGCTGGCACGGTGATCGCCCGCTGGGCGGTGGGCGAGGGGACGGAGTCGGTCGGTTACGAAGCCGCGCTGATGACGTGGCATACGCTGGTGTCACGGGTTGACGGTTCGGTGTTCCTCGAGGTTAAGGAAGGTCCATACGATCCGGCCGTGGCCGCGGAATTCGCCGCGTGGGCACCCCAGGAAGGCGATGCCGACGCTGCTGGGTGTCTTGAGTGGCTGAAATCGGCCCAGCCCGGAGATCGCTTCCGGGGCGCCGTTAGCTGATCAGTTCCGCTTCCGGCTCAGCGTTCGCGGGCGCTTTCTCTTCCAGTGCCGTGAGCAGGGCATCCGGGTGGACCGGCCGGCTCAGGAAATAGCCCTGGGCAAAACGGCAACCGAGGGATTGCAGTACCGCTACGTGCGATGCGTGTTCCACGCCCTCGGCCACGCTCGACATACCGAGGTTCTCCACCAGCATGATGGTGGAGTGCAATACGGCGAGTTCGTCGCTGCCGGTGGCGAGGTCGCTCACGAACGAGCGGTCGATCTTGATGGTGTCGAACGGATAGTCGCGCAGGCATGAAAGCGACGAAGCGCCGGTGCCGAAATCGTCCATGGCCAGGCGCACTCCCATCGCCCTGAGGTCCTGCATCAGATTGCGCGTGGCCGTCGGGTCACGCATCACTTCGCGCTCGGTGACTTCCATCTGCAGGGACTCCGCGGGAACCCCTGTCTTCTCGAGCGTGGACTGCACCCGCTCCAGCAGCTTCTTGCCGAGTGCGAGTTCGGCGCGTGAGACGTTGACACTGATGGTTTCCGGGGCACGCTCCGGATCCTCGCGGCGCCATTCCGCGAGTTGCCGACACGCTTCCTGCAGAACCCATTCACCGATCGGGATGATGAGGCCGGACTCCTCCGCCACGGGAATGAATTCGGCGGGGGAGATGTTGCCGAGCAGGGGGTGATTCCAGCGGAGCAGTGCTTCCGCCGAAGCCATTCGGCCCGTGGACAGCTCGACGATGGGCTGGTAGGCAAGGCTGAGCTGCGAGGTTCCGAGGGCCTTGCGAAGGCCGCTCTCGATCGTCACGTGCCGCGTCAGTCGCGTATGCATCGCTTCGTTGAAGACAGCCGAGCAGGCCCGTCCCGAGCGCTTGGCCTCATACATTGCAACGTCGGCGTTGCGGATGACTTCCTCCGGGCTCTCCATGCATTGTTCGCTCGTGACAATGCCGATGCTGGCGGATGAATGCACCTCACGACCGTTGATGGTGTAGACAGGCGCGAGGGAATTGAGCAGGCGCTCCGCAACGCGCGGCGCGTCCTTGCCGGCAGCCAGGTCGTTGATCAGGATGACGAACTCGTCGCCACCGAACCGCGCAATGAGATTGCCACTTGCGTCGTCGCTCATCGCGTCCGTGGAGCGAAGCGACGCGCGCAGCCTTACAGCGATCTGCTTGAGCAATTCGTCGCCGGCTTCGTGCCCGAGGGTGTCGTTGAGCAGCTTGAAATGGTCGAAGTCGAGGAAGAGCACGGCGAACAGCGGCTGTTGCTTTGCCTTCACGCGAGCTATCGCATGGTGCAATCGTTCCATGAAGAGCGCCCGGTTCGCGAGGCCGGTGAGCCGGTCGCAGCGCGCGGCCTGGGTCAGCTTCAGCTCCATCGCCTTGCGCTGCGAGATATCCTGGACGAGCGACCAGATGACGATCCGGTTGTTGGCATCCGTCATGCGCATCCCGGACAGCAGGACCGGATAGCGAGAGCCGTCCTTGCGGATGAATTCCTTTTCGTACGGCCCGTATCGTCCCGACCGCTGCAGCGACTCGATCTGTTCCTTTTCCTGCGCGGCATACGCGATGGGAGTGATGTCCCAGTAAGTCAGGCTCTCGAGCTCCTCGCGGGAATAGCCAGTAGGCCCGAGCAGCGAGTCGTTGGCCTGCAGGAACCGGCCGGTCGCGAGGTCGTTCAAGGAAATGCCGACGGGCGACAGCTCGAACAGGCTGCGGAACTTGCCTTCGCTGTCTCGCAGCCGCTCTTGCTCCTTGGCCAGGACCAGAGTCGCCTCCTCCGCGCTGCGCGCCGCTGTAGTCGCGCGGTGCGCCGCGGTGAGGCCACGCATTCTGATGAAATAGAACATGATCCCGAGGCCCAGGATGACGAGACCGGCAGGGACCAGGCCATAAAGGGCCCACTTGCGTGCGTCCACCATCCGGGAGAGGTACACGCTGGCGTCGACGTCCACGCCGACGACGCCGACCTGGCGGCCACCGGCGTCTAGGATCGGCGCCCACCCGCTGATGAACGAGCCCCAGGCATCGCTGTAAGGCTCCTTTGATGCCTCGGAGGTCCCCGGCGTCTTGCCGTTGCCAAGCGCCACGAGGATTGCCGGATCGTAGTCCTCGTAGACTTCCCAGACCCCTGCCTGGTCTTCGACGCCGTCGTTGTCGTGGTCCCCAGGATCGGCGGCATCGAGTACAAAGCGCACCGTGGAGCCGTCGAGTACCGCGGTATAGACGTACTTGACGTCGTTGACCGCCGCGCGCAGCCGCCGCAACGGTTCGACCACCTTGCGGTAGTCCTCTCCGTTGAGCTGGTCCGGGTCACGAATGCTTGCGTGCAGGGATGTGTCGACCTGTTGTGCCGCCGCCTGGGCAAGGCCGATGAGGTAGTGGCGATAGTTCTCGCGCAGCGTGACCTGCGAGGTGATCCACATTCCGGCGATCCCTGCACCCAGTGCGCAGGTTGCGACGGCGGACACGAGGATGGACTCAAGGGCGGCCCGGCGACGGTCAATCGCGCTGAGGCCGGTCGTTTGATTCGTTGCTGAAGCCGCGTCGTGGATCATTAAGCGAGCTCTGGGACGGTCGATGGCGCAGCCGCCGCACAGCGATGCGGCCCGGTTGAATTCCAGTTTGAGGCAGCGCTTCCATCCGTCCCGGTTGGCCGCAAGAAGTACAAGCGCGTGCGATCAAACACGTATCGGCCCGGGACGGCGGCAACTTGGGTCTTGGGCGAAGGTTCTGTGATAGATTTCACGCCCCTTGTGCGCCCGACCGCCCATTGTCGCGTTCCCCGATGAGCACTCAGCAAACGACACCAGCCCGCGTTGAAACGGCAGACATCCTGAAGGCGGCTGCAGCCCTTGGAGTGCTGGGTGGCGGTGCCCAGGCGGGTCGCCGGCTGCTGGCGATGCTCTGCAATCCGAAGATTACTTCTGCCGAAATCGCCGCAGCCATCGACAGCGAGCCCGGATTGGCCGCGCGGGTGCTGCGAGTCGCGAATTCCGCGTTCTACGGGCTGACTCGCAAGGTCAGCACCATTGATCGTGCATTGATGCTGCTGGGGCTGAACGCGGTGCGCGGTATAGCTGCAGCTGCATGCCTGGATCGCGCGGTCCCCCAGGGAAAGGACGCACCGCAGATCGACGTCGCGTCTTTGCTCAGGCACAGCGTTGCAGTGGCGGCGGCGGCGTCGGAGGTGGCGAGACTGCGCAAACCCGAGCTGGCATCGGAAGCGTTTATTGCCGGACTCCTGCATGACTACGGAGTCCTCGTGCAATTGCGCGTGGATCCCTCGGGTCTGCATGAGTTCTCGAAACAATTGCAGTTGCGGCCCGAGAGCCCTGCCAGTGTAGTTGAGGCGTTGCAGGTGAAGGTGACGCATGACCACTGCGCGGCCGTGATTTTCGAGGAATGGAAGCTGCCCGCCAACCTGGTTGCAGCCGCGCGGCACCACCATCATCCAGACGATGCACCGCAGGCCTATGCGGAGATTGCTGCGCTCGTGCATATCGCCGACCATTTGGGTCGTTCGTCCGACATGGGCTTCGTCTATGAACCCGCATCCGAACCACCGTCCGTGGCTGCGCTCGCGCTGCTCGGTATCACCGGCGAAGACCTCGAAGCAATTGGCGCCGAGTTGCCGGATCGCGTGCAGGCGCTGCAGCAGTCACTCAACGGTGCTTGAGTTCCGGTGAACGAACCGTGAGGTGCGCCGGCCACGAGCGAGCTTCTGCGATTGGGGCGGCTTGCCTTGCGGGGTTGATGTGTCTGGTGCTCATGGGCTGCGGCAGGAAGTCTGCGGAGACGGAATCTGTTGCGCCCACGTCCGTTACCGAGTCGCGTATCGCGATGGGCTCGTCGGTGACGGTGACCGTCTGGACCCCGGATGAACCCGCGGCAGAAGCGGCCATTGCCGAGGTGTTCCAGGAATTCGAACGACTCGAAAACCTCATGAGCGTGTGGCGGGAGGGGAGCGATGTGCTTCGCCTCAATACCGCCGCCGGCAAGGGGCCCGTCAAGCTGAGCCCGGAAGTCATCGAGGTCCTTGGGCTAGCGCGGCACTACAGCGAGCTGAGCGGCGGCAAGTTCGATGTGACCTTCGGTCCGCTCTCAGGCCTGTGGCGCTTCGATCACGACCAGGACAACGTGATTCCGGATCCGGCTGCCATTGCCGCCAGGTTGCCGTTGATCGGGTGGAAGGACCTCCTGGTTGATGCGGTTGCAGGCACTGCCGAGCTGCGTCGCGCAGGGATGAGCGTCCATCTCGGCGGCATCGGGAAGGGCTACGCCGTCGATCACGCCGTCGCGATCCTGCGCCGCCATGGGTTCGAGAACTTCCTGATTCAGTCAGGCGGCGACATGTACGTGGGAGGCCACCCGCAGAGGCCTGCGTGGCGTCTTGGCATCCAGGATCCGCGTGGACCCGAGGACACGCCTTTTGCCGTCCTTGACCTGACCAACGCGACGTTCAGCACGTCCGGAGATTACGAGCGCTTCTTCATGAAGGACGGCCGTCGCTACCACCACATCCTCGATCCGGGTTCGGGCACGCCTGCGATGGCGAGCCGCAGCGTCACCATCGTGACGAGCCGCGCCGTGGACGCCGATGCGCTGTCGACTGCCGTCTTCATCCTCGGTCCCGAGGCCGGCATGGCCCTAATCGAGCAGTTGCCCGACGTGGAAGGCGTGATCGTCGGTGCTAGGAACGAGGTGCGGGTGTCGTCGGGCCTGAAGGATCGCCTGACATTAATTTCGCCACCTGCTGACGGGCCATGAGCCTCGCCTTCTTGGCGATCAAGAGCCAGTGCGGGCACTTGGCCTTGTTGTCGTAAAGGATCTCGCAGTCGTCGCAGCGCACGCACTCCGACTTGATGATCATCCGCTTGCGGATCGCTCCCCACTCGCAGGTCTTCTCGCACAGCTTGCAGGAGCTGCACTCGGACCAGCGCTTGATCCTGAACACCGTGGTGATCTGCGAGACGAGGCCGAGCGCTGCACCCAGCGGGCACAGGAAGCGGCAGTAGAGGTTCCGGACGAACACCGTCGCGACAAGCAGCACTCCGAGCCCGACCCACAGTACCGTTGAGGCCTCGAACGTGAACATCCAGAACGGCTCGATGTAGCGATAAAAGGCGATTTCGCCGGTGGCGAAGAACACGCCGATGGCGCCGAACAGGATTCCGTACTTGATGTAGCCGGCACGACGTTCGATGGCCGGCGGAATGTCTATCCTCAAGCGGGCCGGCAGGACGGCATCCATCAGCTGCGTGAAGGCGCCGTACGCGCAGATGCGGCCGCAATACAGGCGTCCCCACAACACGGTCGTGACGGCCGTGAAGACCGCGAACGCATACCAGGCCATGCTGTGCGAGAAGATCGGCAGGTTGCCGACCAGCACGCCAAAGATATTGACGACCGAAATCAGCTGGCTCTTGTAGAAGCCCATGTACGCCACGGATGCGACCAGCGTGACGTACTTGAGCGGGATGCTCTTGCGGAAGAAGCTGACCATCGCGAGCGTCGCAAACGCGGCGAACAGCGCGATGTCGAGCGCCTGCTCCTTCGCGAGTTGCGCGAGGGTCGGCTCCGCTTCTTCGACCTCTTCGAAGTCCCAGCCGTCGGCTGGGGCCGCCGCTGCGGCTTCGGCTGCGGGTTCTGTCTGCGCATAGGCAGAATGACCGGACGTCGCCGCGAACAACATCAACATCACGACCAGGGCGAGACCCCGGTGCAGCACGCCGGCCAGGGTCATGGCTTACTTCTTTTCGGGCGGCGCAAGCAGCTCGCGCGCAATGCGGCGGGCGCTGTTGCGAACGGCGCGGCTGGCCGACGTCACGCTGATCGTCGCGCGCGAAATGGCGTCGATGTCCATGCCTACCTTGAAGGGGTCGCGGATGTTCTTGCCCTTGAACTGCGCGGCGAACCCGGGCGTATCCACCGAGAAATCCCCGTAGGGCTCGCGATGCTCGGTCACGACGACGCCCTTCAGGATGCCCGTGGTGTCCATGCCGACCAGCATCTTGATCGGGCCGTCGAAGCCGCGCTCCAGCGGTTCGAGTTCGGTGGTCCACCAGGCGAGGCCCAGCAGCTTCGGCTCCTCGCCCTTCGGGGCGGCGGCATACACCTTGTAGTGCGCCGGACTGCCTTGCTTGTTGGAGAAGGTGGCTGCATCCGAGAAGATGACCTTGAGCTGCGACTTGACGACGGGGTCCATGGGAGGCTGGGCCTGGCCCATCGCGAGGGGGACGCAGAGGAAGATCAAGGCGGCAATGAATGCGGTGCGCAAGACTGAATACCCCTTAACGAAAGAGCGCGCATGATGAGGGCCGTGCCGTTCGCCGGTCAACCGTGGCCGCACCCTCTCCGTCGGCGGCGCAAAACATGCTTATAATCCCGCCATGAAAACACTACCCCTGACCCTCGTCATCGCGTTCGCCAGCTTGAGCATCGGCCGTTCCGAGGGCGCCACGGCGCCGCAGACGATCTACGAGCGGCTCGCCGCTGCCACCAGCCTGGAATGCCGGTTCACCACGGTGGCCGCGAGCAGCTGGGAGAACGGCGTCCCCAAGACCGAAGTGCTGTCCAAGGAACTCAAGCTCACGTTCGGCAAGGTGAACGTGGATGAAGGCACCGCCGACGCGAACAGCCAATTCGGCGACTTCTACGTCGCTGTCCGCTTCTCGAACGGCTACCTGCATCTCATGCAGATGTTCAGCTCCGGACCGCTTTACGTCACCACCGTGATGGCCCGGGAGACCGCCGACGGCCGCATGATGGCGATCCATACCCGCCATGAATACACGCCTGCTACCGTCCCGGGGTTCACTTCCCGTCCCGAAACCTACTTTGGAGACTGTGCAATCGGCAGTTAGGTTCCCCCTTGGCGACCTGCCGACCGACAGGCAGGGCCGACACGGTTCGGTGGCACTCCGATGCTGCAATGCGGCGCGTGCATCCGGCTGACGTATTCGCTGACCCATTAGGTAGATCTCCGTTGCGGAGCGCGGGTAAGTCGCTCCACCCGGCTCTTGACTCGCGACGCCCTGCGCCCGCACATTCACGCATGTTGGAATTTCAATAGGCGGCCGGGGGGTTGTCATGCAGTCACGCTTGACCGGAATTGTCGTACTCATGATGGCGTCGCTCGTCGCGCACGCCGACAGCGCTCCCCTCGCGGACGCGGCAGAGCAGCAGAATTGGTCCGCCATTGCCGGCCTGCTCAAACCCGGAGTCGACGTCAACGCCGCCCAGGCGGACGGCTCGACCGCGCTGCTGTGGGCCACGCACTTCGACAATGCGGCCACCGTCTCGGCCCTGCTTGAGAAAGGGGCCAACGCCAACGCGAAGAACCGCTATGGCATCACACCCCTGGCCGAGGCTGCGCAAAATGGCAACGCCGCGATCGTGGAGCGCCTGCTCGCGGCCGGTGCGGATGCCAATGCCGCACTGCCCGAGGGCGATACCCCCCTGATGATCGCGTCCCGCACGGGTAGCGCTTCCGTCGTGAAGCTGTTGCTGGCGCGTGGTGCGGCAGTCGATGCCCGCGATGCATGGCACGGCGAGACAGCCCTGATGTGGGCCGCCGGAGAGAACAACGCTGACGTCGTGGATCTGCTTGCAAAGGCGGGCGCCGACCTGAACGCCAAGGCCGTCGCCTTCGACTGGAAGGGCATCAAGCACGGCGGCGTGCAGTCGCAGTTGCCGGCGGGTGGCCTGACTCCCCTTCTGCAGGCTGCGCGGCAGAACGCTGTCGAGGCCGGCAAGGCGCTGCTTGCGGCCGGCGCCGATCCCAACCTCAAGGATCCCCAGGGCATCAGCCCGCTCCGGGTTGCGGTCAGCAACGGCCATCTCGATCTCGCGAAGCTCATGCTCGAAGCCGGCGCCGACCCGAACGAAGGCGGGCTTGTCGAGGCCGTGAAATACCGCACGACGCCGATGATGCGCGCTGCCAACAACCGCGAGAATGCGACGACCACGCTCGAACTGATCAACCTGCTGTTTGCCAAGGGTGCCAAGGCGGACTCCCTGGCGTCCGTGGGCTTGCCCAAGAAGGACGCATTCGAGGCGGGCAGCCCGGCCGGCGTCTCGCCGTCTGAAACGGCGCTGTACCTGGCCGCCGGTGCGCAGGACATCGAATTGATGAAGTTGATGATTGCCAAGGGTGCGGACGTCAACCACCAAACCGACAAGGGCTGGACGCCCCTCATGGTCTCGGTGGGCAGGACCACCAAGCGGCCCGCGATGGCGGGCGCAACGGCCATGAACATGAAGCCGGCTGTGAAGCGCGTCGAAGCGGCCACGCTGCTGCTCGACAACGGCGCGAAGATCAACGCGGGCGACAAGACCGGCATCACCACCCTGCACGCGATGGCGGGCCAGGGCGAGGACACCGTTGTCGAGTTCCTCGTCGGTCACGGCGCGAAGCTGGACCAAAAGGACACGAGCAATCGCATGGCACTCGACGTTGCGCGAGCCGTGCCGATCGTCCCGCCGGAAGGGACCCAGCTGTCCACCGATCCTCGCGACGCTCCGCCGTTCCAGCAAAGCACCGTGACGTTGCTGGGCAAGCTCATGGCGGCCAACAACATCAAGGAAGTGCCGTACGCGCGGCCAGCCGTTGCCGGCGAGGCCAAGCCGGCCGCCAAGGTTGCAGACAATGCGCAGACAGGGCCCAAGAAGCCTGTCACCGCCATCATTCTCCGGGACTAAGCGATGAGCAAGTTGACTGTCGGAACCGCCTCGGCCGCGCTGTTGCTGGCCGGCTGGGCAGTCGCGCCTGGCGCCCAGGCTGCGGAGAAGAACGAACGCTGGGACATGCTCGACAAGTATTGCGTGCGGTGTCACAACGACATCGAGTTCAAGGGCAAGACCTCGTTCGAGTCGCTGAATCTCGACGACCTGCACGCTGATGCAAAGACGTGGGAAGGGATCGCCCGCAAGCTGCGCCTCGGCTCGATGCCGCCGCGCGACGTGGACCAGCCTGATCGGAAGCAGGTGCAGAAGTTCGTGGTATCGCTCGAGTCGGACCTCGACTCGACAGCGAAGGCGAAGCCGAACACGGGCGCGCCCATCCTGCACCGCCTCAATCGTACCGAATACGCCAATGCCATCCGGGACGTGCTCGGGCTTGCGATCGATCCGGCCGGCCTGATTCCCCCGGACGATTCGTCAGGCGGGTTCGACAACATGGCACAGGTGCTGACCATCACGCCGGCGCTGCTCGAGGGCTACCTGTCCGCGTCCGCCAAGGTGGCGGCGATGGCCATCGGCGATCCCGCGATTCGCCCGGTTTTTTCCACCTATCGCGCGAAGGCGGACCAGTCGCAGGACTCGGCAATCGAAGGCGCACCGCTCGGTACCATGGGCGGCCTGGTCATCGACCACTACTTTCCGCTCGATGGCGAATACCTGTTCGAGCCCAAGCTGTATCGCGGCATCCTCGCGATGGTGCGGGGACTCGAGACACCGAACACGCTCGAGATCACCATCGACAAGCAGCGAATCCACGTGGCCAATTTCGGCGGCCACGAGGACAACGTGAAGTCGCACGCTAACGCCTATGCGACTGCCGACGAGGTTGATGGCCGCCTGTCCGTGCGCGTGCCGGTAAAGGCCGGGCCGCACCGGATCACCGTGACGTTCCTGCGCAAGCCGCTCGTGCAGTCCGCCGAGGTATGGCAGCAGTACCAGCGCACGCTCATCGACAGCAACGAGGACAAGGGCACGCCCCACCTCGACAAGGTCAACATCGTCGGTCCCTATAACGCTGCAGGCGCGGGCCCTACGCCAAGCCGGCAGAAGATCTTCGCTTGCCGCCCGGCATCGGCGGCGAAGGAGGAGGCGTGCGCGACGGAGATCCTCTCCGGCCTGTCGCGTCGAGCATGGCGCCGGCCGATCGAGAAGTCCGAGATTGCCGAGCTCATGTCGTTCTACAAGCTCGGGCGCGAGTCGGGCTCGTTCGACAACGGCATCGAGATCGCGGTCCGCCGCGTCATCTCGGGTCCCGAGTTCCTGTTCCGCGCCGAGGCGGATCCGCCCGGACTCAAGCCCGGCACCCCCTATCGCATCACCGATCTCGAACTCGCGTCGCGTCTGTCGTTCTTCCTGTGGAGCACGGTGCCCGATGAAGAGCTCATCACGGTCGCGAGCAAGGGCAGGCTCAAGAACCCGAAAGTCCTTGAGGCGCAGGTCAAGCGCATGCTGGCGGATCCGAAGTCGAAGACGCTGGTGACCAATTTTGCGTCCCAGTGGCTGACGCTGCGCAACCTGCAAAGCGTGGTGCCTGATCCGGCACTGTTCCCGGACTTCGACAACAACCTGCGCGAAGGCTTCATCCAGGAGACGGAGATGCTCGTGGAGAGCGTCATCAAGGAAGACCGCAACGTGGTCGACCTGCTGAACGCCGACTACACGTTCGTCAACGAGCGGCTGGCTCGTCACTACGGCATCCCCGGCGTCTACGGCAACCGGTTCCGCCGCGTCCAGATCACGGACGAGGCTCGTCGCGGCCTGCTGGGGCAGGGCAGTTTCCTGACCCTGACGTCGGTCGCGACACGGACATCGGCGGTCCAGCGCGGCAAGTGGGTGCTGACCAACCTGTTGGCCAGCCCTCCGCCGGCCCCACCGCCCAATGTGCCCGCGCTCGAGGCAAGTGCCGGTGGTGAGCCCAAGACGCTGCGCGAGCAACTGTCGGCGCACCGTGCCGATCCCGTCTGTTCTGCCTGCCACAAGGTCATGGACCCGATCGGCTTCTCCCTGGAGAACTACGACGCGGTGGGCCGGTGGCGCGACAAGGACAAGGGCCTCAAGATCGATGCGACCGACGTCGCGTTCGACGGCACCGAAGTGGGCGGTGTGGCCGGTCTGCGGAGTTTCCTGCTGGGCAAGCAGGACCTGTTCGTCAGGGCGCTGACCGAGAAGATGATGAGCTTTGCGCTCGGTCGCGAGGTCGACTACTACGACATGCCGGCCGTCAGGACCATCCTGCACACCGCTGCATCGCAGCAAAACAGGTTTTCTGCAATCGTGATGGGCATTGTGACCAGCGATGCGTTTATGATGCGTACTGTTGCCCCGAGGGCCGACGGCGTCCTGACGACGTCGGTTGAGTCAGAGGCACCCCTCGGCCGTTAAGTTGGCCGACGGGAATACGATAAAGAGTTAGGGCGTTTGCGTTCGAATGGCCTTGCTGGCGGGAGAGGATCCAAAAGATGTTTATCACCAAGAAGCACCTGGACCGGCGTACGTTTCTTCGCGGCGCGGCCGGAGTGGGCATTGCCCTTCCGCTGCTCGACGCAATGATTCCTGCTGCAGTAGCCGAGTCGCTCACTGCCGCAAAGGCGCAAATGCGCGCGGCGTTCGTTTACACGCCTCACGGCGTGATACTGGGCGAGTGGGTCCCGAAGACCACCGGCAAGGGTTACGCGATGACGCCGATCCTGTCGCCGCTCGAGCAGTACCGCGAGCGCATGACGATCTTCAGCAACCTCGCGCTCAATCCCAAGAACACCGCGGGCTCCGGCCACGCAAGCGCCAGCGCAACCTGGCTGAGCTCTGCCGTTGCCAAGGACACCAAGGGTGCCGACGTGCAGTCCGGCGTGACCATCGACCAGATGATCGCCGCCAAGATCGGCCAGGACACGCCTTTCCCCTCGCTGGAACTCGGCATCGAGGACACGTCGAACATGGTCGGTGTCTGCGACGGCACCAGCAGTTGCGGCTACCTCAACACGATTTCCTGGCGGACGCCCACGCAGCCCCTGCCGATGGAAATCAATCCTCGCGCCGTGTTCGAGCGCATGTTCGGCGATGGCAGCTCACCCGAGCAGCGCGCCGCCCGCGCCAAGGCAGATCGCAGCCTGCTCGACTCCGTGAATCGCTCAGCTGCGAAGCTGCAGCAGTCGCTCGGCGGCGCCGACCGTGCCCGCGTCAGCAGCTACCTCGAGAACGTCCGCGAAGTGGAACGCCGCATCGTGAACCTCGAGAAGCGCACGTCGGACGAGACCCTCGCCATTCCGGATGCGCCGGTCGAAATCCCGCAGCTGTACGAAGATCATGTGAACCTGATGTTCGAGCTGCAGCTGCTGGCCTTCCAGACGGACATGACCCGCGTCAGCACCTTCATGCTGTCGCGCGAGTTGAACAACCGTACCTATCCGCAGATCGGCGTCCCCGACCAGCATCATGCGACCTCCCACCACGGCAACAAGCCGGAGAAGATGGCGCAGCACGCCAAGATCAACACTTATCACGTGAGCCTGTTTGCAGGGTTCGTGGACCGCCTGGCCAAGACCCAGGACGGTAACGGCAGCCTGCTCGACCACACCATGATCCTGTACGGGAGCGGCATGGGTGAAGGCAACGTCCACAGCCACGACCCGATCTCGAACCTGCTGATCGGCGGTGCGCTCGGACGTCACCAGGGTGGCCAGCACATCCAGTCGGCACCCAGCACGCCCATGGGCAACCTGCTGCTCACCATGCTCCACAAGGCGGAAATCGACGCCCCGAGCATCGGCGACAGCACCGGCGCGTTCTCGGTCTGACACGCGAGTCATGAAGTCCCGCCTCCTTGAAAGGGGAGGCGGGATTTTTTTTGCTTGGGCAGTTCAGCCTGGCGTTACGCGATCGTAGACCCGCTTCATCCTCACCGAGGGCAGGCCGCCTCCTGATACGGCGGTGGTGATCTGCAGCCGCTTCCGGTCCGGTGCGAAACCGAAGAAGTGATCAATGCGCCTGCCGTCCGTGGCCCTGATCGAAACGACGAACTGTCCGGCGGCCCAACCAACCCGCTGATCGCCCAGGCCGTCCGTGATGGAGACAACCGACGTTTCGCCGAATACGTATTGGCGGGTACCGTCCACGCTCTTCGTCGTCAACTCCCGTGGCGACTGGGCGACCGTCATCTCGTCGGGCTGCGAGAGCAGTGCGATGAGCTCCTTCGTCCGGGGCGGACCCACGAACTCGTCTCGTCGGCTGCGCATTCGCCCTCCGGCGTCGTTGCCCGATTCCGGCATCCGGCGCCGCAGCGGCGGATCGAGCTCGTCCTTCACTGCCGCGAGCAGGTTGTCGAGGCTGTCGCTTTGTTCGGCATTGAGCCGCCACTGCCCGGACAGGTCGATCCCTTGCGGCACCCGCGGACTGGAGGGGGTCACGCCGCAACCGGCCAGCAACAGGCAGCCGAGCATCGCCCCCATTCCCGCACGGCGGAACCGGGCAAGGCTCGGAGACAGGGCAGCTGCCTTGTTGCCTGCGCCGATCACGGTGAGGTCCTGTTGCATCTGTCTTCGATTCCTTACAGGCGTTGCCGCCCTGCTTGTCTTTGCCAGCAGCCTGACAAGGAGTCTATGCCAATCCGCACCGCCTTACGCGTCTGGGCAGGCGGGCGAGGGGAACCGTCGTCGTCGGCATTCGCGTTCCACCGCTGGCGCGCCGGCGGGCGCAAGCATAGAGTGCCGCTACCAACCGATCCGCACAGGTAGAAGGGAGATTTTCATGCATCGGCGTTTGCGCACCTTGGTGTTCCCCATCGCTTGCCTCGGACTGCTTCCTGTCGCCGGCCACGCTGCCCAGCCGGCGCCGCCGCTGCGCCAGGCGGTCGAGGTCCTGCAGCCGGGCCAGATGCGTGTCGACAAGGTCAAGGAGGGGCTCTTCGTGGTGCGCGGGCCTTTTGTTCCCTGCGCTACGCGCGGGTGCAGGCCCAACGGCCCCGATGACGGATTGATCCACGAGCCCGGCGACGTCGCCATCCGCGTGACTCCGGAAGGCCTCATCCTGATTGACGACAAGTATCCCGAGAACATCCTCGAGGTCCTGTCCCATGTGCGCAGCGTCTCGTCGCTGCCGGTGCGCTACCTGCTCAACACCCACCATCACGCGGATCACGTCAGCGGCAATGCCAACCTCCGTGCGCTCGGCGTGGACATCATCGGCCATCGCAACATCCGCGAGAACTTCCTCAGGATCAAGCAACCCGGCGAGCCCAACATCGTCTTCGCCGACGAGAGCGCGGTGTACCTGGGCGGCGTCGAGGTCAAGTTGATCCACTTCGGCAACGGCCATACGAACGGCGACACGGTCGTGTACTTCCCCGACCTCAAGACCGTCCACATGGGCGACCTCGTCATCGACGGCATGCCTGTCATCGACTACGCAGGCGGCGGCAGCGCGCTCGAATTCGTCAAGACCATCGACAAGCTGCTCGAACTTGATTTCGACACCGCGATTCCGGGACATGGGCACGTGATGACCAAGGCCGATGTAGTGGCGTATCGGGCGCGATTCCAGGAAATGAACAACCGGATGCGGGCGCTGGTGAAGAAGCGCTTCCCGCGCGATCAGATATTGACGCTGGATCAGGCACGCATCCAGCTCAAGCTGTCCGATCTCGGCTGGGAGAATTCGGTCAGCACCACGGCCTTCATGACAAGCATCGGGCTGTACTACGACGAGATGGCCGCGGCGCCCTAGCGTTCTTAAGGGGCGTCAGGCTGCGAAGACCTCGCGGCCTCGCGCCAGCTGCACGCCGGCTTCGCTGAGGGCGGCGGCAAAGGCGTCATCGCAGAACGCCGCGTATTCCGCGACGCGGGCTTTGCCGATGGGGTCCGTGGCCGGCGCGTCGCGCGCTACATGGACCATGAGGGCGTCAAATCGGCGCGCCTGACCGAGCCATGACGTAACCTCGTGCGCGTAGTCGCTGGCCGAGAGGTCGAATCCATACACGCCGAGCAAGCGCGCGGTACAGCGAAAGCCGGCTTGCTCCGCTTCCCCCTGCAGTTCACGCCCGCCGAGCGCGTCGATGACGCTGCCCTTGAAGCCGCTGCCCGGCGCGGGCCGGCTGAGGCGGATCCATGGACGCGAGCGTCCATAGCGCCGCGTCAATTCGTTGAGCAGTGCCGTGCGGATCTGCGGCAACTGGTGGACATGGCGATGGCCGTCCACGTAGTCGGGCTGCGCGCCGGTCGCCGCTTCAAAGGCATCAAGCTGGACTGCGATCCGTCGCGAGACGTCTTCGGCTCGCAAGCCGCGCGCACAGCTGGCAATCACCAGCGTCGACCAGGACATCGCGGCATCGAACTCCGTGAAGTCGAGATGCAGTCCGACGTCGATCCGGTCACGCACGTCGGGTGTGAGGCTGCGTGCGGCTTCTTGCCACCGCGGGCTCAAAGTGAGGCACGACGTGGCGGTCAACCTGCCTCGCAGGGCCAGGTCGATGACCGCGGCATCGATGCCGGCATCCATGCCGAAATCGTCAGCGCTCAGGATCAGTGGGGTCATGGCTTGCGGTGGCAGGCTTGGCAAATACCCAGCCTTTGCTCAGCAGGAACGTGGAAAGGGAGACCACGAGCAGCACGATGGCGAGCGCGATGTACAGCGGCAGCGAAGTCAACCTGAGCAAGGTGAGCAGCAGCGCCTGGTTGCCGACAAAGGCCATGCCCGACACGGCAAACAGGCGTGGCAAGGCGCGCTGGTGCGGGACCTCGGTGGCGGAGAAACTCAGGAAGCGGTGGCCGAAGTAGCTCACGGGGAAGGCGCAGAGGAAGCCGACGAGGTTGGCAGGGCCGGGACGCAGCGACGCGAAGGCGTTGAGCCCGAGCGTCACGACGTAGTGGACCATCCCCGCTGCACCGCCTATCGCGAGAAACCAGCCGATGGAGTGGTCAGCCCTGCGCATGCTCTCGCGGGGTGTCTTGGGCGTGGATGGGGTTGTCGTCCGCCTCCGGATGGCGCCACTCTGCTACCACGTAGGTGGGGCGTCCCTTGACCTCGTCGTAAACGCGCGCGAGATACTCGCCGAGGATGCCGATGAACAGCAGCTGCACGCCCGACAAGAACATCATGCCGACCACCACCGTGGGCCAGCCGGGCACGTCGGTGCCGTGCAGTATGTGGTGCCCCAGTTCGTAGGTGCCATAGGTGAAAGCCAGCGTCGCGAGCAGCGCGCCAACGACGCTTGCGGCTCGCAATGGGAGTACCGAGAAGCTCGTGATGCCCTTCCAGGCAAGGCCGGCTAGCTTAAGTCGCGAGAATTGGCTGTGCCCTCGAGTGCGCGCGAGCGGCATGAACGGAATGCCGATGCTGCGGAAGCCCACCCACGAGTAGAGGCCCTTCATGAAACGGTTGTGCTCCGGCAGCTGGCGCAGGGCTTCGACGACGCTGCGGTCCATCCAGCGGTAGTCGCCCGCATCCGGCGGGATGTCGATTTCGCCGGCGCTGCGCATCAGCTTGTAGAAGAGCCGCGTGCCGATGCGTTTGAACGGCGACTCCTTGGCCCGGTCCATCCGCACGGCATAGACCATTTCGTAGCCTTCGCGCCAGCGATCGAGCATCTGGGTAATCAGCGAGACGGGGTGCTGTCCGTCGGCGTCCATGCAGAGGACGACGTCGCCACTCGCATGATCGAGGCCAGCCGTGAGGGCCGCTTCCTTGCCGAAGTTGCGTGACAGCCGCAACACGCTTGCGCGGCACGCCGGATCGAGTGCGGCCACCGCGTCGCCCGTGCCGTCGGTACTGCCGTCATCGACGACGAGGACTTCCCAATCCAGGTTGAGGCTCGCGAGTGCGTCTGCCACGCCATCGATCGTCGTGCCGATGCACTCCGCTTCGTTGCGTGCGGGGATGATCACGCTGATGCGGGGTCGGGCCGGGCGTCCCGCGCGCGAGCCCCGGGGAGGTACTCCGGCAGGCCGCGAAGCCGGACTGGGTGCGCGAAAAGCAATCTGGGTCGCCATGTCGTGTACTCGCCGCTCTCGTCAATATTCCGTCAACAAAGCCGTGCTCGTGCCCACGCTTGCAGGCGCCACAGTGTAAGGCCGGCAGCGGCGGGATTGATTCCCCCTCCTTGGGCGCCCGGGTCGGGTATTTCCGCCGAGGCCGGCCAGCATGCCCAGCCTGCATTCTGGCATGTTCAGCCGTCGCGTACCGACACTCCCCGAGATCTGCTAGCGTCGCGCCATGGCAGACAAGGCACAGGGCGGCGTTACAAGCGGGGACATCTGGGCGGACTTCTGGTCCGGCAATCATCCTATTTATGTCAATGCGCGCCATGCCGCGGTCCACTACGACCGCATCGCCGCAGACCTCTCGGACCTGCTCAAAGACAGGACCCGGCCGACGGTGGTGGATTGGGGCTGCGGCGATGCCTACGGCGCTGCGGAGCTGGCAACTGCCTGCGGCGAGCTGCTGCTCTACGACGCGGTGGGCGCGGTGCAGAAGCGGATCGCGGCACGCTTCGCCAGCGCGACCGGGATCCGTGTGCTTGACGATCTGGCGTGGCGCTCGCTACCCGAAGCGAGCGTCGACGTCATTGTCATGAACTCGGTGGCCCAGTACCTGAGCCAGGCAGAGCTCGGGGGCGTTCTCGATGACTTCCGCAAGCGGGTGCGTGCCGACGGAGCGGTTTACCTCGCAGACATCATTCCGCCCGACGCTGGGATGCTGCCGGACATCGTCTCGCTTCTCTCCACGGGGGCCCGCAACGGATTCTTCGTGGCAGCGTGCTTCGGATTGGCCCGCACGTGGTTCTCGCGCTACCGGCAGATCCGCAACCAGGCCGGGTTCTCGATGTACACCGAGCGGGACATCGCGGAGCTTGCCGGCCAGCATGGCTTTCGCGCCGAGCGCCTGCCGCGCAACGTCGGGTTCAACCAGCAGCGGATGACGTTCCGCTTGCGTCCCGTTTGACGAGCCTGGCCAGCATCAGCACCGCGGTGATGGCCGTGAGCCATGCCAGCCGGCTGCCGTACCGGTCGGCCGGATTTGAAATGGCGCCGCAGATGAAGGCATTGCCGAGGTAGGCGAGCAGCACCAGTGCGGCAAGCGTCGCGGCAACGCGCTCCCGCCTCCACATGGCCGTCGCCACCACGCCAACCAGCAGGACCAGGCAAGCCAGCATGACCGGGACTTGCACCAGGTTAATGGCCGGGATCGGAGAATCCGCTACCTCGGGATACTTCTGCTGGTGCGCCCTGTTGAAGGCGGCATCGTCGCCGGGATAGAACCGGCTCACCTGCTTGTCGATGAAGCCGCCCATCGTGCGAAACCCTTCGCCCGTGCGGATCACGACGAGTTGTTCTGCCGTGAGCTTCAGGGCCCCCGTGACGAATTCGAGCGGATAGCGTTTGATGATGACCTTGAGGTCTTCGGCGGACTTCGCCGGTACCTTTTCCCAGCCGCCCGCCTTCCACAGGCTGCCGTTGTGCCACAGAAACTGGTTCGCGTCGTCCGGCAAGTCATAGCGATAAGGGCAGAAGACCGACTGGTATTCCTCCGGCTTGTCGCAGGTCTCCGCCAGGTATCGTTCTCCGAGGCCCTCTTCAAAGAGGACCGCAAACGTCAGCAAGGGTGTCGTTCGCGGAGCGAGGAATACGCGCCCCGTCACCATCCAGTTCGTGGCCAGCGAAAGCACGACGCCGAGCACCATGCCGGCCGCAACGCCGCCGACCTTCATCGGGACGAACGGCCACCCCCTGCGTGCGAGCAACGACATCACCCAGATGCAGATCAGGAGCCCGGCCACCATGGTGACGTGGGTGGGGTGGGCCATGCAGGCTAGCCCAAGCAGCACGATGAATGCCCATCGCCGTGCGGGCGTCAGTGCGTCGTCACGCAGTGCGAGCAGCAGGCACAGCAGCACGGCGGGCGCCGTGAAGATGTCCGGCATGATCGTGCTCGCCACCCAGGGCAGGCTCGTGAGCGTGAACGCAAAGACCAGCAATGCGGCAAGGCGCCAGCCGCGCAGGTCCGGCGTGAGCAGGCGCCACGATTCGAACAGCACGTACGCGGCGATGACAGCCTGCAGGATGAGCGTCGCCCAAATGGTATGTGCCGCCCACCCCGCCAGTGCGAGGAAGCCGTAGCCGGCAGTGCGGTAGATGGGAAGCTTCCACGTGAAGCCCATGGATACATAGTCGACGGTGTCGAAGTACAGCACTGGATAGCCGTTCCACAGCGCAGGCAGCATCAGCGCGACCGAGAGTGCAGCGACGGCGATCACCGAGCGTGCCCAGCCGAATGCGCCTGCGCGCGTCGTGAACGCGGCGGAGAGCGGCAAGGCGGGGTTCGGATCGGACTTCATCTTTCAGGTGATCACGATGCTTGAGGATTGGTGCGCCACGGCTCGGCTGGTTGGCATTCCATGCCGGCGCGGTAAACCCGCAGCATTATGAAGGAATCCATAGACCGATGCTTGGCGCGAGCCGGCAGTCAAACGGTGCGGCGTCGCATTCCGCCTCGTGGCCTGCACACTCAAGTTCTGCGTCAGGCGCCGGAAGCTGGAGTCTGCTGCAGTGCGGATCATGGCGACCTGCCGGACGCAAGGGCCGAGTGCTACGCTTTGAGCCCTCATCCAGCTGGCAACCGACGCGGCGACGCAAGGCAACTCTGCATGGCAGCAAACGAAGTAGTCATTACCGAGGATGACCCGTTGAATACGATCGATGAGGCATTGGCGGCCAGCCGCTCCCTTGTCGACCGGGCAACGACCTGGCTTGCGCAGCGTTGCGAGCGGGACGGTCGCATCGATGCCGACCTGCTCGATGAGCGGCAGGTCGCTGCCTACGAGCTCGCGATCGCAAGCTCAGAGCTGCTCGCGGCCGAAACGCTTGCGGACTACGCTCGCCGTTCGCCCGATGACACCGTAAGCCAGGCGCTCGTTGCCATTGCGGCGGCCGATGCCATCCAGACCATCCAGTCACGCCTCTGGCCTTTGCGGACAGAGTTCGGATTGGAAATAGACGTCGCAAACGCAGCGCTTTCAGACCGGGCAATTCGGCACTGTATCGAGGCCGGCAGCACGCCCGGGTTCCGTGCAGCCGTTGGCAGCAGCATTCTGGCGGGTTCCGATGAAGTGGCGCTTGCGCCCCTCGATGAGGATCGCCGGCTTGCGCAGGAGGCGTTTGCCCGCTTTGCAAGAGAGCAGGTGGCGCCCGTCGCCGAGCATATCCATCGAGCGGACACGGACATTCCGGAATCCCTGTTGCAGCCCTTGCGCGAGATGGGATGTTTCGGTCTCTCGGTACCGCAGTGCTTCGGCGGATCCGCGCCGGACGATCGCGATGACAACCTGATGATGGTCGTCATTACCGAGACCCTCTCGCGGGCTTCGCTCGGTGCGGCTGGCAGCCTCATTACGCGGCCCGAGATCATGACCCGTGCCTTGCTCAAGGCCGGGACCCCCGCGCAGCAGGCCGAGTGGTTGCCGAAGATCGCGGCGGGCGATCCGCTCTGCGCCATTGCCATCACGGAGCCGGACTACGGTTCCGATGTCGCGGCGCTGCAATGCCGGGCGACGCGCACCACCGGTGGCTGGCTGATCGACGGCGCGAAGACGTGGTGTACGTTTGCCGGGAAGGCAGGCGTCCTGTTCCTCGTTGCGCGGACGGAAGCGGACAAGTCGCTCGGGTATCGCGGACTCAGCGTGTTCCTTGTCGAGAAGCCCTCGAACGAAGGCCATGAGTTCGAGGTCCGGCAAGCGGGGGGCGGCATGATGAGCGGCAAGGCCATCCCCACCATTGGCTACCGCGGCATGCATTCGTTCGACATTTCATTCCGCGGGTTCTTCGTGCCGGACGCAAACCTGCTCGGTGGCAAAGAGGGGCAGGGTCAGGGGTTCTATGCCGTGATGGCGGGGCTCACTGGTGGTCGAATCCAGACTGCAGCCAGGGCGTGTGGTGTCATGCAGGCAGCGCTGTCGAGCGCCGCCCAGTATGCAAGGGACCGGAGGGTATTTGGCGCGCCGCTCGCCGCATTGCCGTTGACCCAGGCGAGGATCGCACGGATGGCGGCTTGGCTGGCGGCTTGCCGGCAGCTGACGTATCGCGTTGCCGGTGAGCTCGACGACGGGCACGGACAGATGGAAGCAAGCCTCGTGAAGCTGCTCGCATGCCGGACGGCCGAGTGGCTGACTCGCGATGCCATGCAGATGCACGGCGGGATGGGCTACGCGGAGGAATCGGCGGTGAGCCGCTACTTCGTCGATGCGCGCGTGCTGTCGATCTTCGAGGGCGCCGAAGAAACGCTCGCGATCAAGGTGGTTGCACGCGAACTGATGCAACGGGCGCTGCAGTCTGCTTAAGCGGGGCGACGCGCATCCCGCATTTCGAGGACCGCGAGTGCCCGTGCGATGACGGGACGATCGATCATCTGTCCTTCCAGCAGGAAGGCGCCGGCAGGGCGCTCGCCGGCTGCAGCGACGACCTTTTCGGCCCAGCTCACCTCTGTCGCCGTCGGCGCGAAGGCAGCATGCACCAGTGCAACCTGCGAGGGATGGATGCAGAGCTTGCCGCCGAACCCGAAGCGACGCGCCCTCTCCGCATCGCGCATGACGACCTCCGGCTGATCGACCACCGGCGTTACCCCGTCGATGGGGGGCGGCAGTCCCGCAAACCGCGATTCGAGGACCAGGCGGCTGCGCACGAAATCCAGCTCGTGCTCCGAGCCGGGAATGCCGGCGTCCAGGCAGAAGTCGATCGATCCGAAGGCGATGCGCGACAGCCCGGGGGTCGCGGCGATGTCGCGCAGTGCGATGACGCCCGCAACGCTTTCAACCAGCGCGACCAGGGGTCGGTCGCCACCCAACGCCGTACGTACAACCGCGAGGCTCGCCGCATCGGCCTTCGGCAGCATGACGCCCACGGCGGGGGAAGCCATGACCATCGCAATGTCATCTGCAAACTCGGGAGTGCCATGGGCATTGATCCGCACGAGCGCCCGCCCGCCGCCGTGCAGCCATTGCGCGACCGCGAGGCGCGCGGCCGGGCGATCTGCCGGTTGCACCCCGTCCTCGAGATCCGCGATGACGCAATCGGCGCCGCTGATGGCTGCCTTCGGCAATCGTTCCGCGCGATTGCCGGGGACGAACAGGAAAGACTGTGGGGTGGTCATTGCCATCTGTTTAGTATGATCGACGTGTACTGGCAAGCGCGAGTCGCGTCGGTGCGTGGTGCCGCGGTCTGCAGCCGAGCGGGGGAAGCGTGAGAGGAATTCTGGCCGGGATGAGGGTCGTTGAAGGCTGCGCATTCGTCGCGGCTCCGTCGGGTGGCATGACGCTGGCGCAACTCGGTGCCGACGTGATCCGGTTCGACCCGCCGGGCGGCGGGCTCGATGCGAAGCGTTGGCCCGTGGCGGGCAGCGGCGCGAGTCTCTACTGGGCGGGCCTCAACAAGGGCAAGAAGTCCTTCGCGGTGGACATCACGCGACCGGAGGGCCAGGAACTTGCCTCGGCCCTGATTACTGCGCCCGGCGAGAATGCCGGATTGTTCCTGACGAACTTTCCCGCACGCGGCTGGCTTGGTTACAAGACGCTGAAGCTCAGGCGGCCGGACCTCATCTATCTCGCCATCACCGGCGACCGCCATGGCGGCTCGCAGGTCGACTACACCGTGAATCCGCGCGTCGGGTTCCCCTCGCTCACGGGTACGCCGGGCGAAGACGCACCGATCAATCACGTGCTGCCGGCGTGGGATCTCGTGACCGGACAGATGGCTGCGGTGGGCTTGCTCGCCGCCGAGCGGCAGCGGCGGATCACGCACCAGGGCGAGTTCGTGCAGCTCAGCCTGCTCGATGTCGCACTGGCGACACTGGGGACGCTCGGGTTCATCGCCGATGCCGAGTTGCATGGACACGACCGGCCTCGCTACGGCAATGACGTATACGGTGCCTTTGGCCGCGATTTCGCGACTCGCGACGGCCGGCGCGTGATGGTCGTCGGGCTGACCCGCCGCCAGTGGAAGGGCCTGCGTCTGGCCACCGGACTCGCTCCGGCGTTCGACGCCGTCGGACAGTCGCTCGGCCTCGATCTCGAGGAGGAGGGCAACCGTTTCCGCGCCCGCGAACCGCTCAACGCGGTTCTCGCGCAGTGGATTGCAACGCGCGACTTCGCCGAAGTATGCAGGGTGTTCAGCGCGCACGACGTTTGCTTCGGCCCCTACCAGACCGTGATGGAACTGTTGCGCGATGACCCTGAAGCGTCCGTCGACAACCCCCTGTTCAAGCGGGTCACCCAGCCCGGCATCGGCGCCTATCGCATGCCCGGTTCGCCGCTCTATTTCTCGAACGCGATGCACGAGGATCCCAGGCCAGCTCCACGACTCGGTGAACATACCGACGAGATCCTTGCCACGACGCTGGGGCTCGGTGACGGTGAGATCGGCCGCTTGCACGACCAGGGCATCGTGGCAGGGGTGGAGTAGCAACATGGCGCAGACACCCATCGACGTCTCGGGACCCTGGTTCGAGGATCTATCGCGCGGCCAGGAGTACGACGCACCGGCAGTGACGCTCACTGCCGGTCACGCAGTGCTGTATCAGGCGCTCTGTGGCGACCGCCTGCGGTTGCCGCTCGATCACGCCACCAGCCGCCGGGTAACGGGCAGGGACGAACCCCTGTTGCATCCACTGCTGCCCATCAACTTTGCCATCGGGCAGTCCACGTGGGCATCGCAACGCGTGAAGGGCAACCTCTTCTATCGCGGCCTGAGCCTGCATCAGCAGGTGTATCTCGGCGACACGCTCCATACGCGGACGAAGATCGTGGCCCTGCGCCAGAATCAGCGCCGGACGGACCGGGCTGCCACCGGAATGGCGGTGCTCGAAGTGGAAACCCGCAACCAGCATGGCGACAGGGTGCTGAAGTTCTGGCGCTGCCCGATGCTGCCGTGTCGCGATTCCACTGCCGACACTGGACACGGCGACGATCTCGATACGGTGGGCACTCCGCCGCAGGGCGATACCTTGGGCGCTGCGGTCCCCGAATGGTCGATCGACGGCAACGCGGCGGCGTGGCCTGGGGTCAAGGCCGTGGACCTTGAAGCGGGTCAGTCGTTCCGGATCGACTCCTGGGACACCGTCACGGCGGCACCCGAGTTCGCCCGCGCCACGCTCAATCTTGCGATGGCCCACACCGACGCCCGCAGTTCCTATCTCGGCCAGCGTCTGGTCTATGGCGGCCACGTCCTCGCGGTTGCCTTTGCACAGGTGACCAGGGCGTTGCCGAACCTGCTGACGATGCTTGCATGGGAAAGTTGCGATCACCTGGCGCCGGTACTCGAAGGAGATCGACTGCGCACGGAGGTAACCCTTGTCGCCAGGAGTCCGGCCCGTGCGGGAACACTGCTCAAGCTTGCCGTTCGTACGTTCGGGAGCCGCGGAAGCGATACGGAGGCGGGTGGAGTCGAGACACTCGTGCTCGACTGGGTCGTCTGGGTGATGTCAGCGTGAGGGGGGACTCCTGATCGCAGCCAGCCGCCGCGCCACAGGCTGCGCATGGCAGCAAGGTAGATCGGCAAGCCGGCGATCAGGTTCAGCCGGCAGGACCGGTGGATGCAGCAGGCTCGTGCACAGAAGCGGGCTGTCCACCGGTCCGTGACCTGTCCGGTCGGCCTAACGAATCGCCGGCGACGGTGAACCCGAGTAGCGGGCTTCCAGCGCGGCAATGCGTTCATCGAGCGGCGGGTGCGTCATGAAGAGCCGCTTGAGCCCGGCTCCCACGCCACCCTGGATGCCGAAGGCGGCCAGTCTTTCCTCCGGCAGCGGCTCGGCGTTCCCCGCCTTCAGTCGCTTGAGCGCAGCGATCATGTTGTGGGTCCCCGCAAGCTGCGCACCGCCGGCGTCGGCGCGGAACTCGCGCTGCCGCGAGTACCACATCACGATCAGGCTCGCGAGCAGGCCGAGGACGAGCTCGGTGACCAGCACGGAGACGAAGTAGCCCACCCCGCGGCCCTCCTCGTTGCGGAAGATGACCCGGTCGATGAAGCCGCCGATGATGCGCGCGAAGAAGATGACGAACGTGTTGAGCACGCCCTGGATGAGCGTCAGCGTGACCATGTCACCGTTCGCGATGTGGCTGACTTCGTGTGCGAGCACGGCTTCCGCTTCCTCCCTCCGCATGGACTGGAGGAGACCGGTGCTGACGGCCACAAGCGAACTGTCGCGGCGCGCGCCGGTCGCGAAGGCATTGGCGACGGGCGAGTCGAAGATGCCGACTTCCGGCATGCCGATGCCAGCGGCCTCTGCCTGCCGGCGCACCGTGGCGACCAGCCAGTGCTCGACGTCCGTGGCAGGCTGGTCGATGACGCGCACGCCCATGCTGCGCTTTGCCATCCAGCGCGACATCGCGAGAGACAGGAACGCGCCGCCGAAGCCGAATACCGCTGCGAAAGCCAGCAGTCCGGCAAGGCTGCCGCCCTGTGCAGTCAGCCAGCCGTCGAGTCCGAGCAGGTTGACCGCGAGCGACAGGACGACAAGGATCGCAAGGTTCGTACCAAGGAACAGTGCAACGCGTTTCATGAGGATTTCTCCGGGCTGACGGGCAGGGTTGTCGTGGAAGCGCCGCTGCGGGTGCGGTAGAGCGAGTACAGCACGCCCGCAGCCAGCAGGCCGACGGTCACCGAGAGCGATATCCAGGCGGGTGTCTTCCCGAGCACATTCACCAGCAGGATCTCGCCGCCGATGAAGATCAGCACTGCGGCCAGCGAGTACTTGAGGTAGCGGAAGCGCTCGATCATCGCGGCCAGCGCGAAGTACAGCGCCCTCAGGCCCAGGATCGCGAAGATGTTCGACGTGTACACGATGAACGGGTCCTGCGTGATCGCGAAGATGGCGGGCACCGAGTCCACTGCGAAGATGAGGTCGACCACTTCGATGATCACGAGCGCGAAGAAGAGCGGCGTCGCCCACCAGACGATGCGGGAAGCCTGGCCGGCTGCGGCCGGCTTCGCACCGTAGGCATCCGCCGGGAGCTTGACCCAGAACCGGTTGCCGTGGATGTCGGGCGTCACGCGCACGCGCTTCTGCAGCCACTTGAGCACCGGGTTGCCGGCGATGTCGAACTCCTTGTCGATGAAGAGCAGCATCTTGATGCCGGTGGCCAGCAGGAACGCGCCGAAGACGTAGAGCACCCAGGAGAACTCGGCAATCAGCGCGGCGCCGAGGCCGATCATGATGGCGCGCAGGACGATCACGCCGAGGATGCCCCAGAACAGCACGCGGTACTGGTACTGCGGCGGGATCGCGAAGAAGCTGAAGATCATGGCGATGACGAACACGTTGTCCATCGCCAGCGTCTTCTCGACGAGGAAGCCGGTGAGGTACTGCATGCCGCTCGTGGGTCCGAGGTACCACCAGACCCATGCGCCGAACAGCAGGCCCATGCCGATGTAGGCGCCCGACTGCAGCAGGCTTTCGCGGACCTTGATCGCATGGTCATCCCGATGCAGCAGACCGAGGTCGATCGCAAGCAGCGCAATGACGATGCCGATGAACGACAGCCACAGCCAGGCTGGTTTGCCCAGGAAGTCGGCGGTTACCAGTGTTGTCAGCAGTTCCATTCGTTTCGTCCCCTCTTCAGTCCCGGATCCCGGATTCCCCTTCCGGCCTGCGCCCCGACATGGCAGCTCTCGCTGTCAGAGGGGCCCGGAGCGCAGGCACTTCGATGGGCGGGCAATGCTCAATACCGTGCAGCGGCCGGTTCGGTCGCCATGAACAGTCGCGGGTCCATGCGGTACTCGCGGCGGCGACGCGTGACGGCCGACGTGCTGCGCGCCGCCTTGGCGAACGCGTTGGCGATCGCGAGATACAGGTCGCTGTCCACGCTGCTCGCCACGAGTTCCGTGCCATCCCGGCCGAGGGTCACGTGGACGAGGCAGCCCTTGTCCGGGCCGCCCCGGGTGCCGTTGATGTCGAACAGGCGAACGGTGATCCCGGGGGTCAGCTTCGGGAAGTGGCCGCGATAGTGCGCGGCGTGCGCCTCGACCGACGCCTTCAGTGCGGCACTGAGGATGAAGCCCCGGCTCTGGATATCCGTTTTCATGCGAAAGGTCTCCTGTGTGTTGACGGGGCCATTCTGGCTTGCATGAAAGATCCAAAAAAGCAGAATATTAGGTACCAACCAGCAGGAAAAAACTGATGAATGACCGCGTACTGCGCCTGAATCTCAAGCATCTGCGGTATTTCACCGAGGTGGCGCGCAAGGGTTCCGTCGTGGCGGCAGCCCGGAGCCTGCACGTCGCCCCGCAGACCGTCAGCGCGCAGCTGCGCGAGCTGCAGGACTCGATCGGCCATCCGCTGTTCGAGAAGGTCGGCCGGCGCCTCGTGCTGAACGGCGACGGCGAAGTGGCCAGGGACTATGCGATGACGCTCTTCTCGCTCGCCGACGAGCTGGCAACGGTGCTGGCGGGGAAGGCGCAGGCACGGCGCTCGCAGCTGCGCATCGGCGTGCCGGACGGCATCCCCAAGGTGCAGACGGCGGCCGTCGTCGAGCCCGTGGTGACGCGCCATCGCGAACGGGTCGAGCTCGTCTGCCACGAAGGGGCGCTGAGCGAGATGCTCGGGCGCCTGGTGGCCCACGAACTGGACGCGGTGTTATCCGAACTGCCCGTGCCTCCGGACCTCGCGCGCTCGTTGCAGGGACGCCTGCTGATGAAGTCGGGCACTAGCTTCCTCTGCACGGCCGGGCTCGCACGCAAGCTCGGCCGGAACTTCCCCGACTGCCTGGAAGGGGCGCCGTTCCTAGCCGGTGCAACCCGTTCGACTTACGGCAGCCAGGTCGTCGACACGTGGCTTGCGCAGCATCAGCTTCATGTCACCGTGGTCGGCCGGTTCGACGACAGCGCGCTGCTCAAGTGCTTCGCGCAGCGGGGGTTCGGCGTCATTGCGGCGCCCACCAGCATCGAGGCCGACCTGCTCAAGCAGTACGGGCTCGTCCTGCTCGGGCGCGCGAGCGAAGCCACGCAGTCGCTCTTCATCATCAGGCCGCGGCGGCAGCGCATCCATCCCCTCGTGCTCGAGATCGAGCAGGCCGCGCAGCACGCATGAGCGCCGTCGATGTGCGCTTGGGCGAAGGCCGCTACAATCCGCGCGGCCCCTGGTTGCCAGCCCAAGTCGAGTCCGCTTGATGTCGCGCTCCCGCGCTGCCCGTCCCCGCAAGTCCCGTGGTTCGCGTCGGCGGAAGCGGAAGCTTCCCGGGCTCTGGCCGCGCGCGCAGACGCGCAAGCGGTGGTGGCGTCGGCTGCGTCGCCTGCCGGCGGGAATGCAGTTGCTCGTCGGGATCGTCATCGTCGCTGCGCTGGCGCTCACGGTGAACGTCGCGTTCCAGGTCATCCGCAAGCCCACGGAACTGTTCTTTCCAGTCAGCGGCACGCTCTACAAGAGTCCGGCCGAAACATGGGAGGAATACGCTCCGATCTTCAAGCGGCATGCCACCGCGTCGATCTCGCCCGAGTTCCTCGCAGCGCTCGCGCAGACGGAGGGTTCCGGCAACCCGATCGTCAGGACCTACTGGCGCCTGCGGATGACCGACAAGCCGTTCGACATGTACCGTCCCGCCTCGAGCGCGGTGGGCATGTACCAGATCACCGACGGAACCTTCGCCGAGTCGCGGCGTTACTGCGTGCACGACCATGTGGTGGTGGAGGATGGCCCGTGGAACGACATGAAGTCGTGCTGGTTCAACTGGGCCTACTTCCGGGTCGTCCCGAGCCATGCAGTGGAGCTGACGTCGGCACACCTGGATCGCAGCGTCGCAAACGCGCTCGCGCGGGCCGGCATCCGGTCGGCCTCGCAGCAGCAACGAGAGGAGCTCGCGGCGGTGATCCATCTCTGCGGCGCGGGAGCGGGTGCCGTGTATGCCCGTCGGGGGCTGCGCTTCGCACCCGGCCAGCGTTGTGGCGATCACGACCCTCGCGAGTACACCGCCCGCGTCAATCGCATGAAACGCCTGTTTGCGGACTTGGGCCGCAGGAACGACTGACAGCACCGGCAAGCCGCACGCCGGCACGGTCTGTGCCAGAATCCGGCCGGGATTTCTGGCAGCTTCGGGAAAATCAAGAATGCAACAGACAGCGAAGGCAAGGGGACGGGGCAACTCGACTGCACGCATCCTCTTTGCCAGCCTGATCGGCACGACGATCGAGTTCTTCGATTTCTACATCTATGCAACGGCCGCCGTGCTCGTGTTCCCGAAGCTGTTCTTCCCATCGGCCGACCCGACCTCGGCAACGCTGCAGTCGCTGGCCACGTTCGCGCTCGCATTCTTTGCACGGCCGGTCGGATCGGCGGTGTTCGGGCATTTCGGCGACCGGGTGGGGCGCAAGGCCACGCTGGTTGCCGCGCTGCTCACGATGGGGCTTTCCACTGTTCTGATCGGCCTGTTGCCCACGTACGCGACAATCGGGGTCGCCGCGCCTGTGCTGCTCGCGCTGTGCCGGTTTGGCCAGGGCCTGGGGCTGGGTGGCGAGTGGGGTGGGGCGGTGCTGCTCGCGACGGAGAACGCGCCGCCTGGCAAGGGTGCGTGGTACGGCATGTTCCCGCAACTCGGCGCACCGATCGGATTCCTGTGTTCGACGGGCATCTTCCTCCTCCTGAGCGAGTCCTTGAGCGACGCCGAATTCTTTGCGTGGGGGTGGCGCGTGCCGTTCCTCGCAAGCGCGCTGCTCGTGTTCTTCGGTCTGTATGTGCGGCTGCGGCTGGAGGAGACGCCGGCGTTCCAGAAGGCCGTGGACAACAACGAGCGCGTCCGTCTGCCGATGATGGCGGTGCTGCGCGAGTACCCGGGCACGCTGGTACTCGGCACCTTCGCCGCCACCGCCACGTTCGTGGTGTTCTACCTGATGACGGTGTTCTCCCTGAGCTGGGGAACGACGGCCCTTGGCTATTCGAGGCCGAGTTTCCTGGTGCTGCAGATGATCGGCGTGCTGTTCTTCGCGCTCACGATCCCCCTGTCGGCCGTGGTGGCAGACCGCGTTGGTCGCAAGCCCATGCTGGTCGCGGCGACGGTGGCGATCATTGCATTCGGAATGCTGTTCGAGCCCCTCTTCAGCTCCGGCAGTCAGGCGAGTGTCCTCGTGTTCCTGTCGCTCGGCCTGTCGCTCATGGGGCTGACCTATGGCCCGCTCGGGACGGCACTGTCGGAACTGTTTCCGACGGCCGTGCGTTACACCGGCGCGTCGCTCACGTTCAACCTGGCGGGTATCACCGGGGGTTCGCTGGCACCGTACATCGCGAGCTGGCTGGCCGGAAAATATGGCCTCGCCAGCGTCGGCTACTATCTGAGCGCGGCAGGCGTGGTGACGTTGATCGCGCTGCTGCTGCTCAGGTTCCGATCGCGATAAGGACGCCCACAGGGGCAGTCATGCAAGTCCTGTTGATACTTGCGATGCTGATGATCGCGCTGACCGCTGACAGCGCGGAGCGCAGCACGCTGCGACGGACTCCGCCGGTAGGGGTCCTCGTCGAGGGCGAGAAGCGCTCTGCGGACCTGCGCGAGGCGACCGGAAAGTTGTTCGAGGGCACGAACTCGCTCCGGACCAGTGAGGGTCGCGTTGCCCTGGCCGGCAATCCCGCGCTGATGGCAGCGGCCCGGGCGTTTGCGGAGTTCATGGCGCGGACCGACCAATACGGTCACGAGGCCGATGGCAGCAACCCGACCTCCCGGGCAACCCGGGAGGGCTACGACGCCTGCATCGTTGCAGAGAACATCGCGTACCAGTTCCTCTCGACCGGCTTCAGCACGGACGACCTGGCCAGGACCATGCTCGACGGCTGGATGGACTCACCGGGACATCGCGCCAATCTCCTGGCGCCGGATGTTACCGAGCTCGGCGTGGCAATTGCCCGCAGCGCGCGCAGCGGCAAGTACTACGGCGTGCAGCTTTTCGGACGCCCGCGGGCGCAGAGCGTGGAATTCAGTGTCAGGAATGCCGTGGACGTGCCGCTCAGCTATGAGCTGGGCGGCGAGACGCGGTCTTTGCCGCTGCGCACGACAGTCAGGCACCTGCTGTGTCGCCCGACGCGACTCGTTTTTCATTGGCCTGGCAACCAGCCCGACACGACGGTCGAGGCCGAAAGCAAGCAGATCTATGAAGTCGTACGCGGTACGGCGGGGGCGTTCCGCGTGAACCTTGCGGGCCCGCGCCCTTGATGCGAAGGCCTGGTCTGCGCGCAGGGCAGGGCGTCTCGAAGTGCCGCGATGGGCTCGCGAACAGGCCGTTCAGGGGGTCGTGACAGGTGCGTCGGGCAATACGGCCGCGTCGTCCTTCTGCTCCGGCTTCTCGCTGCGCTTGCGCAGCTTCTCTTCCTTCTTGAGCCGCGTCTGTTGCTCGCGCTGCTTCTTCTGGTGCTTGTAGTTGGGCTTGGCCATGAAATACCTGTGTCCGGGAAGTGGGAGCCTTGGGGGCACCGCCGTTTTCGGCGCGGCGGGCAGCGACGCTCGCCGCTGCACTTGTGGATCGCGATGCTTCCGGGCCGGCAGCAGGCGAGCAATACACACGAATGCTGATCCACTATACCCGCGTCCTGCCATCCGCGTGCCACTCGTTTTGGCCGCGGCCCGCCGCTCGCTGGCATACTTCCCGTCCCGACGACCGCCGGTACGCAATCATGATCTGGTTCAAGCCCACGACCTTAGACGAACTCAAGGAGAGGATGACCGCGCGGCCCGGACTCTCGACCCACCTCGGCATCGAGTTCACCGAACTCGGCCCGGACTTCCTGTCGGGTCGCATGCCGGTGGACAGTCGAACCCACCAGCCGTACGGATTGCTGCATGGGGGCGCGTCATGCGTCCTCGCTGAAACGCTGGGCAGCGTTGCGGGTGGCCTCGTCGTTGACCGTGACGCGGCGCGTGTCGTCGGCCTCGAGATCAATGCCAATCACGTCAAGGCGGTGAGTCGGGGATTCGTCATCGGCACCGCGCGGCCGTTGCATGTCGGCAAGAGCACCCAGGTGTGGGAGATCCGCATCGAGACCGAGGAGGCCCGCGCGCTCGTATGCATCAGTCGCCTGACCCTCGCCGTCGTGCGCGCAAAGTAGAGCTCTTCCATGGCCATCAAGACGCTGTTTCCCACGCTGATCTACACGGCCCCGCTGCAGAAGGCAGGCGTCGCCGACCTCAATCGTCGGCTCGAACGCGAGTGCGTGCAGCTGGCAGTCGACGACGAGGCCGGCGTCAAGTGGTCGGCGAAGAACTACCCGGGCGGATTCACTTCCTACGGTTCGCAGTCGCGCATGCACACGGTCTCGCCCACCTTCGCCGCGCTTGAGGCCCGGCTCAATCGCCATGTGCGTGCCTATGCGGCGCAACTCGACTTCGATCTGACGGGACGCGAACTGTCGATGACGGATTGCTGGGTCAACATCATGCCGCAGGGTGTCGTGCACAGCCTGCACCTGCACCCGCTGTCGACGATCAGCGGCACTTACTACGTGCGCACCCCCAAAGGCAGCGCGGGCCTCCGGCTCGAAGATCCGCGTCTTGACCGCTTCATGGGCGCTCCCCCCCGCAAGGCCACTGCCCGGGACCGCAACCGGTCCTGGGTGACCCTGCCTGCCGAGCGGGGGCAGGTGGTGCTCTTCGAGAGCTGGCTGAGGCACGAGGTACCGCCAAACCCCGCTGCGAGCGAGCGGATCAGCATCAGCTTCAACTACAGCTGGTTTTGACGGTCGATAAGTTAAGTCGCGCCCCCTTTGCCGGGGGGCAAGGGCATAGTGAGGTCGCCTGCAGCGGAGTGACGGCGGATGACCCAGACAGTGGCTGATCGGCGGAGTGGTGACGAACGGCGTGACCGGACCCTGTTTGCCTACCTCTATGGCGGCCACCGTCCCCGCAGGCTCAACGGCCGTCGGGAATCCGACCGCATCTATCCCTTCATCGATTGGCACTCACCGCGGGTGCTGGCGCTCGCGCTCGGAATCCTTGGCCTCTGCGTCGCGGATGGCGTGCTGACCGTCGTGCTGATCACGAACGGCGCCACGGAAGAAAACCCGTTCATGGCGATGCTGGTGCCCCACAACCTGGGCCTGTTTGCCGCCGTGAAGCTGACGCTCACTGCCGTGAGTCTTTTCGTGATCGTGGCCTGCAGCCGGATGCGCCTGATGCGCCGCATCCCGGGTGAGTCGATCATGTATGCCGTACTGGCTGCGTACGCGGTCCTGATCGGCTACGAGCTCAACCTGCTCGCGATGATGCCCGTCGCCTGGTGAACCGCGATTTCCTAGTGCGCGTCGCCTGACGCAACGCTGGCGCCTTCCTCGAGTCCGGCCTTCGCGAGCGAGGCCTTGACGAAGCCGGAAGCCCGCATGTCCGCCGCGAACTTGTCGAGCGCCGCACGCTTCGGCTGGTCGCCCTTGCGGACGACGAACTCCTGCACCACTTCAAGGAAGCTGTCGGGCAGGGCCCGCAGCTCTGCTGACGCCTTGTCGAGTTCCAGTGCCCGCTGACGGTTCACGCCGAAGGCGGTCACCTCCCCGCTCTTGAACAGCGTTTCAAGTTCAGCCTGGGGTGGTTGACGATCAAAGACGCGGACGCGCGCCTGCTTCATGCTGCTGCTCAGGAACAACTCCTGTGTCTGGCCCTTCACCGCGCCGATCGTGATGCCCGAGCGATCCAAGTCGCCGGATTGCTTGAGGGCCGAGCCCTCCGCCACGACGTAGGTGTTGTGCATGTTGGCGTAGGGGCCGGCGAAATCCACTTCTTCGGCGCGCGACGCCTCGTAGGCCAGGAAGCCGATGTCAGCCGATCCATCGTTCAGGTGGCCGATCACGGCGCGCGCATCGGGCGAGGGCAGGATCTGAAAGGGAACGCCGAGGCGCTTGGCCAGCTCCTGCACGAGGTCTGCAACCGGGCCTGTAATGGCGCCCGTAGTGGGGTCGACCCTGCCCTGTACCGGGTTGGCGCCGAGGAAGGCGGCCCGGAGCGTCCCTGTTGGCGCCAAAGTGGCCCGCAGCGTCGCTGCGCCAGGGTCTGCCGCCAGCACGGGCGAGCCGACGATCAAGGACGCAAACAACGCGATCAGAACGTTCCGCATGGACATCCGCTCCAAAGAAGAAGTGGCGATATTGTGCACGGTTGCCACTTCGCGGGACAGCGAGAGCACGGTCCGTCGAGGGCGGGGCGGCATTGCTGCATCGCGGGCCCCGCGGCCTTGCATGTATAGTGCTGCGGTGTCACGGAGATCCCGGCAGTCCCGGAATCAAGTCTCGGCTGGAGGGCGGTATGCAGTGGTGGACCTGGATCGTCGCCGGCGTGGTGCTTCTCGGGCTCGAGCTGCTCGTCATCGACGCCCAGTTCTTTCTTGTCTTCCTCGGGCTCGCTGCCATCGCCGTCGGGGTTGCCGCACTCGCCGGCCTCGGCGGGCCGGAATGGGTGCAATGGCTCGTCTTTGGCTTGCTCGCCCTGATCTTCACCTTCGGCTTTCGCACCCGCGTTTACCAGAAGCTGCGTGGCAACGTACCGGGCTACGACGATGGCTTCGCAGGCCATGAACTCTCGCTCCCCGACGGGCTGGCTCCCGGAGTCGAAGGACGCGTCGAGTTTCGCGGCTCGACCTGGCGCGTGCTGAACGTGGGCAGCGAGTCCGTAGCGGCCGGCGGGAAGGCAAGGATCGTGAGCACGGAAGGCCTGACGCTGCGCGTCGAGCCCCTTTAAGCCGAACATCGAAGAGAGAGCAGGAACATGGAATCCCCGGTCATCGTCGCCATCGTCATTGCCATTGCGATCATCGTGCTGCTCGGCAAGACAGCCGTGGTCGTCCCGCAGCAGAACGCGTTCGTCATCGAGAACCTCGGCAAGTACAGCCGCACGCTGCGCGCCGGGTTCTATATCCTCGTGCCCTTCGTCGAGCGCATTGCGTACCGCCACACGCTGAAGGAGCAGGCGACCGACATTCCGGAACAGGTCTGCATCACGCGCGACAACGTCCAGGTCGGCGTGGACGGCGTGCTCTACCTGCAGGTGCTCGATCCCGAGCGCGCGTCGTACGGCATCGCGAGCTACCTGTTCGCCATCGTGCAGCTCGCGCAGACCACCCTGCGCAGCGAAATAGGCAAGATCGACCTTGACCGCACGTTCGAGGCGCGCGGGACGATCAACGCGAATGTCGTGAGCGAACTCGACAAGGCGTCCGAGCCCTGGGGCGTCAAGGTGCTGCGCTACGAGATCAAGAACATCAATCCGCCCAGGGACATCCTGGGCGCGATGGAAAAGCAGATGCGAGCCGAGCGCGAGAAGCGCGCCGTCGTGCTGACGTCCGAAGGCGTGCGCGATGCGCAGATCAACAACGCCGAGGGCGAGAAGCAGCGCGTGATCAAGGAATCCGAGGCCAAGCGCCAGCAGCAGATCAACGAAGCAGAAGGCGAGGCCAGCGCGATCCTTGCCGTCTCGAGCGCCACCGCGGAGGGACTGAAGGTGGTTGCCGAATCCCTGCACGTGCAGGGCGGCCATGAAGCCATGCAGCTGCGGATCGCCGAGCAGTACATCGCCCAGTTCGGCCAGATTGCGAAGCAGGGCAACACGCTGGTGGTGCCGGCAAACCTCGCGGATCTCGCCTCGATGATTGCGATGGCGACGAAAGTGACGCAGGCGCCGGGCTCTGCGACCAAGTAATCGCGCAGTCAGCAGGTTGGGGTGCGGCGACCTCGCCGTAAACCTCAGGCGTCGGTGAGCTGACGTTCGCCGAGCGGCACGCAGTAGATGTCGACTGGTCCCGAGCGACCCCGCAGCGTCAGCGGAGGGAGCGCGACCGCACCCACGTCGTAGCCACGGGCATCGAGTGCGCGTTTTACCGATCCGGAGAACAGCACCTCACCCGCGCGGGCCCGCTGGCTCAAGCGCGCCGCCACATTGACCGTGTCGCCGATCATCGTGTAGCTCATGTACTGCGACGAGCCGACGTCGCCCGTCAGCACCTCGCCGTCGTTGATGCCGATGCCGAGGCCGACATGGATGTCGTGCCGGTCGCGCCATTGCCTCGCGAGGTCGCGGAAGCCGGTAAGCATCTCGGATGCCGTCCGCACGGCGCGCGCAGGGCTGTCCTGCTGCTCTACGGGCACGCCGTAGCCGATCATCAGCGAATCGCCGGACATGTTGAAGATCGTGCCGTCGTGGCGGAAGGCGATCTCCGCGAGCATCGAGAAGTATTCGTTCAGTACGCGCAGGGTGTCCCCCGGGCCGAGCCGCTCCGCCATGGACGTGAAGCCCCGCATGTCCGCGAACATCACGGCGGCGCGCGTGCTCGTGCTGTGCTGGGGCAGCAGCGGTTCGGTGGCGTTGATCTCGAGCAGCATGCGATCCGCGAGCTGCGGCGAGAGGTAGCGGCAGATGGTGGAGCGGATGCGGTCGCGGACCATGCGTTCCCTGTTCAGCACCGTCCGCGCGATCCGTCGCCGGATGGAACCCTGATCCACGAGCGCTTCGGCGACGGCCAGCAGGCTTCGCGGACCGGCACTGCGCGTTACCGCATCGTCGGCGCCCGCAGCGATGGCTGCCATCGCCTCCGCGTCGGTGTTGCAGACGGCCAGGATCGGCACGAGCAGGGTGGTCGAGTCACCCTTCAGCGAAGCGGTAACCTCGAGTGCCCGGGCGTTCTCGCCGACGATGAGCAGATCCACCCAGCCCGCGTGCACCTGCTCGCGAACTTCGGCCGCCGAGTTGCAGCCGCTCGCAGACATCCCGAGGGTGCTCAGGCAGTCATGGGCGTAGGCCGCGTTGGGATCTGCGGGCGAGAGAATCAGGAGGCGGGACAAGGGTGGATTCTGTTCGCCTGACAGCATGGCTTCTTGTTCTAGTGGGTGCGAATAGATCAGCGTCGTCTGTTTAGCAGGATTCGCCCTCCATATCCAGAACGCTCGTCAATGCGCACGGCGGCAACAGGGGACGCTCCCCATCGCCGTCGGGCACTGTGCGCGGAGCGAACGTTACCGCACGAGCCGGAACGTGATCGGCAACTGCTTCCACATTGCAGCCGGCTTGCCGTCCTCCGTGCCGGGCTGGAATTTCCACCTGTGCGCTTCAGACAGGGCCGAGGCATCGAGGCGCGGGAAGCCGCTGGTCTTCAGCAACCGCACCTCGCCCACGGCGCCATCGGCCAGCACGTACACCGACAGCATCACCGTCCCCTCGTTGCCGAGGCGCACGTCTTGCGCCGGATACGTGGGTTCGGTCAGGCCACGCTTCGCGTCCACCTGCGGTGGCACAACGACTGCCCTTGCCGGCGTAACCGGCACGGGCTGAGGATGCACTGGTGCGGGGTCGACAAGGATGGCGTTGGTGCCCTCGGCGAATTCGCCGAGCACAGGAGGCGGCTCAGGGGTCAGCGAGGGCGTGAACTGCGGCTGATAGACCGGTTTCGGAGGCGGTGCGGGCTCGGGTCTGGCGGGCTCTTCGATGAAGCTCGCCTGGATCCGCGTGGGCACGAAGACCAGCACGGACCTCGACAGGCCGTTATTCAGCGACCAGAAGAATCCTGCGTGCAGCAGCACGATGACTGCTAGCACCACCCCGCGAGGGGAACTCAACGCGTTCAAGGCCGGAAAAGAATGGACCGTCGCAGCACTCATCGCACTCTCCTTTACCTGCGTGTGGACAAGGACAAAGGAATGAACGTCGGCGAGGGGGGAATGGGGTTAAGCCAACTGCGACCGGCGCACTCTGTGCGCGAGGGGTAGCCTCGCGGCAGGATTGCACTCCGTCGACAACCGGCTGACTTCGTACCCTGCGGCCAGGGCATAAATCAGCGAGTCAGAATCTGACTCGCCGGTAGGCCTACTTGTCGGCAGACCCACCTGCCGGCAGGCCCCCTTGCGTACGAAGTACGCCGGTTGAAGTCGGTTGACCAGCCGTTCCTGCCCCCCTCCCCCGGGTGTACGATGGGCGGGTTAGCGCACAACAATTTCCGGGGAGTTCTCGACAATGAAGATGTTCAACGCGATCGCCGCGCTGGTCGGCACCGCTCTGCTCGCGCCCGCCGCCATGGCAGGCGCACCGCCTGCGTCCAAGCTCGACACGACCAAGATTGGCGACGGCCTCTATGTCATCCACAACGCGGCTGTTCCAGGCAACGTCACCGTGATGGTGACGAATGACGGTGTGCTGCTCGTCGACGACAAGTTCGACAGCGACCTCGACAACATCCTCGCCGAAGTCCGCAAGCTCACCATGCAGCCCGTCAAGTACGTCATCAATACGCACTACCATCTTGATCATTCGGGCAGCAATGTGCGCCTGCAGGCCATGGGCGTGCAGGTTGTCTCGTCAGCCAATGCGCGGGCCAAGATGGTCGAGTCGAAGCAGCCGGGCTGGGCGAACATCACGGTCGAGAATCGCGGTACCGTGCACCTGGGAGGCAAGCGTGCCGAGCTCTACTACTTCGGTCGGTCGCACACCGACGGTGACATCGTGGTCTATTTCCCGGAGCACAGGGTCATGGCGATGGGCGACATGTATACGGTCGGGGATGCAACGCCCCAACTGGTCGACTACGCCGGTGGCGGCAGCGCGCGTGCGTGGCCGAGCACGATCGACGGCGCGTTGATGCTTGACGTCGACACCATCGTCCCCGGCCATGGCCCGAATACCACCAAGGCCGAGCTGCGCAAGTTCCGTGACAGCACGGTCCAGATCCAGGCTCGCGTCAGGCAGCTGCTGGCCGAGAAGAAAAGCCGTGCCGACATCGAAGCAGTGTTGCGCAAGGATTTCCACTGGGGCGACCTGAACGTCAGTCGCGGTCTGGATGGACTGATCGCCGAGATGCAGTAAGGCCGAAGGCTCGGCCGTACGCGGGCGGGCCAGCTGCAATTGAAGAGGGCGTGGGACAAACCGCGCCCTTTTCTTTCCTGTCGGCACTGGCAGGGCGCCCGCAAGCGGCGCGAAGCGTACGTAGTATTCACGGGTCACCCGGTTTTCGCTTTGTTGGCCGGCGGACTACACTTCGAGCCTGACTTCAAACAACAACAGGAGCTGTCATGCGCGCGCTAGCCATTCCCATCGTGTTCGCGTCGGTGTTCGTGCTGACCGGTTGCGGCAAGGGCGCAGCGCCCGAGCAGGCCGCGGCACCTGCAGCACCACCCGCGCCCGTTTCCACCGTCACAACCCGCCAGATCATGCTGGGCCTCGTGATTCCCGCGGCCGACATCGTGTGGGGCGTGGGCAGCCAGGCTCCCGCAGATGACGCCGCATGGGAGAAGGTTGCCGCCAGCGCGGCGATGATCGCGGAAGCCGGCAACCTGATGAGCACCGGTACCCGCGTCCTGGACCAGGGCGACTGGCTGACGTACGTGAAAGCGATGCAGGATGCAGCGACAGCAGCTGCCGCCGGCGCGACGGCCAAGAACGTCGATCAGACGAGCGATGCTGGCAACATGCTCTACGACAGCTGCGACACGTGCCATATGAAGTACATGACGGCCCGCCAGGGCGAGGCCAAGTAACACCGCCCGAGCGAGTCCTGCGGCCTGCCCGATGCAGGCTGCGGGACCGTCGCGCTCAAGGACTGCGCGCCACACCGTCGCGGCGAGAATCGGCCGCCCCCACCAGCTTGCCGTCCTTGCCAAGCAGCACGGCGTGCAAGCCCGATCCTTCACCGCGCCCATCGCGGAAATTCTGGCCAAGCGCCTTCAGGCCTTCCATGACCTGCGGGTCCATCCTCGCCCCTTCCGCTACGACAGGACCGCGAGCCACGACGTTGGGCAGGTCGACGGCCTGCTGCGGCGTCAGGCCCCAGTCGAGCGTCCCGACAATCGCCTTGGCGACGTAGCTGATGATGGCGTTGCCGCCCGGCGAACCGACGGCATAGCGAAACCCGCCGTTCTCGAACACGATCGTCGGTGACATCGAAGAGCGCGGCTTCTTGCCCGGTGCCACGGCGTTCGCGATCTGCTGGCCGCGGTCGTCGACCGGCCGGAACGAGAAATCGGTGAGCTGGTTGTTGAGGAAGAATCCGGCGGCCATGCGCTGCGAGCCGAACACGGATTCCACCGTGGTGGTCATCGAGACGACGTCACCGCGGTTGTCGACGATCACGAAATGGCTGGTGCCGGTGTTGCCGCCGTTGCCGTCGGGTGGCTTGCGGACCGACCCCGGCGGATTGCCCGCTTCGACCGTGGCCATCGCGTGGTCAGGCGAGATCAGCGCGACGCGGGACTTGAGGTAGTCACGGTCCAGCAGGCCCGCCACCGGCACCTGCACGAAGCGGTCATCGGCGACGTACATGTCACGGTCGGCGTACGCAAGGCGCTGGGCCTCGATGAAGTAGTGCCAGCCGCGAACCGTCCGTGCGCCATTGCCCGCCATGTCGAGCTGCTCGAGCGTGCCCAGGATCGACAGTACGGCGATGCCACCCGATGACGGCGGTCCCATTCCGCACACCACGTACACGCGATAACCGCGGCACACGGGCTCCAGTCGATTGGGCCGGTAGTTCTTCAGGTCCTGGAGGCTCAGCGTGCCCGGGTTGGGTTGCCGGGTGGCGGCGGCTACCATCGCTTCGGCGATGGACCCTTCGTAAAAGGCTCGCGGGCCTTCCTTGGCGATGCGCCGGAGGGTGTCCGCATAAGCGACGTTGCGCACGATCTGCCCTTCCGCCAGCGGCGTGCCGGCAGCCGAAGTGACATAGGCCTGGGCGTCCGGCGCGAGCTGCGTCATCCCCTGCGCCTGGCGGATTACAGTCGCCATGCGCGGCGGTACGGGAAATCCCTTGTCGGCCATCGCGATCGCCGGTTCCCAGGCCCTCGCCCAAGGCAGCTTGCCGTGTTCGCGGTGGGCCATCTCCAGCATCGCAACGGCGCCGGGCACACCGATCGAGCGGCCGGTCTTCACGGCGTCGAGGAACGGCAGCGGCTTGCCGTCCTTCCCCAGGAACATGTCGGGCGTTGCCCCCGCCGGTGCAACCTCGCGACCGTCGTAAGCCACCACGTCGCCCGTCCGCGCGTCGTAGTGGAGCATGAAGGCACCGCCCCCGATCCCGGACGATTGCGGCTCCACGAGACCCAGCATGGCCTGGACGGCAATGGCGGCGTCGACCGCGGTGCCTCCCGCCCTCAGGATTTCAAGGCCGGCGTCGACCGCCATCGGATTGGCTGCGGCGATCATCGCGCCCGCGTGCCAGTTGCGGGCTGGCTGGGCTTCGATCACCGGTGCCCGGGGGGCAGCGGCAGTGGGCGTCGGCGGCTGGGTGGACGTGCAGGCGCCAAGGCCCAGCAGGACGAGGGCGGACGCGAGGGCGAGTCGGGCAGGGCGACCCTGCGAGGGCGTGATCCGGCTGCTCATCTTGTGGGGCCCTTCGAAACCGCTTGTGGGTTCGATGGTAGCCCATCACCGGTAACAATAGGGTCAGGCAATGCGGAGTGCCGAAGGCAACGCGGGAAGCGGAGGCACAAAGAAAAACGGGGGACCCGTTTCCAGGTCCCCCGTGTTCCAACCGGAACGTCGGACGGTTACTTCACCTGGAAGCCGGCACCCGGGACGAATTCCTTGTTGTCCGTCGTGCGGGTGGCCTTCATCCAGGCGCCGGCGGGACGGCCGTCGCGCATCGGATGCCCCGTGATGGTGATCGGCGTGCCCGGAGCAAAGTCGCTCTTGCGGATGCCGGCGCGCGTCAGCGTGCTCGGGCCTTCCGCTTCGAAGCCCCAGGTGGTGACCTTGCCAGCCTTGTCCTTCACGTCAACGAGCAGCCACGAATGCGGGTTCGTGTACTGGAACTCCTTGACCGTGCCGGACACGGTGACTTCCTTCTTGTCGTCGAACATGGCGCCCGAGTGATGGGCGACCGCCTGCGTCGTCACGACCGCGAGCAGCGCGGCGCCGACAGCGATACCGAATTTCTTTGCGTACATGGTGTTGCTCCTCGTAAAGCCTGATTCTGAATCTCGAATACTTAACGGATACTGAAGGTCGCGGCCTACTTCTTGGCGCCGGCAGCCTTCTTTACGTCCTGGTCGCTGCTGGCAGCAGCATCGTTCTCGACGAAGTTGAAGTCCGGGAACTGGCTGGTGCCGTCCTTCGTCGTGATGATGTCGTTGTTGCTGTTTTCGCGGCAGTCCCAATAACGGATGCGCAGCTGCTTGTCGTCGTTCGACAGCTTCGTGTAGCTCTGGCGGGTGAACCAGGGCTTCGCGAGATTGACCGGATCGTAAACCCACAGGTCTACCTGCAGTGTCTTGTCGTCGGTCTTGCGCCAACGCTCGACCGTCGTCACCTGGTCCGAGTAGTTAGGTTGCACGCCGCGCTGGTACTGGCCTGCGAACAGGTGCTTCGTGTGGGTGGTCAGCGTGCCGCCGTCCCAGAAACCGACGGTGTCGCCGTTCCAGGTTGCGTATGCATCCTCATCAGCCGTATGCGGACGCCCATCCGTGTAGACGCGACGGACGTCGTTGACCATTTCGTTGATCAGCCAGGTCTGGTCCGGGGTCACGATCCATTCCTTCAGGAACGGCTCGGTGAACCAGCGCGGCGTGCCAGGCGGACGGCAGTCGCTGATCGGGTCGTACTCGCCGCCCGTCTTCGCGATCTGCTCCTGCTTCTTCTTGACCACTTCAGCGCCGGCAGGCGTCAGCTGTGCGGTTTCCATTTCGGGACCCTTCAGGTCCGGATCGAAGTGCAGGCCGCCCTTGGTACGGGTGTAAACGCCGGACCAGTCATAGAGAGGCTCGCTCATTTGCGCCCAGGTGATCGGCTTGCCACCGCCCGCATCGGCCTTCAGCTTGTCGAAGAGGGCTTGCGACGACTCGAACTGCTCGCCGAGCGCCTGCAATTCGGTCTTCTTGGCGGCCCAGTCTTCACCCTGTGCGACCCAGGCCATGCCGGCAGGAGCCGCAGTGGCAGCGGCGGGCGCCTTGGCGGCATCTTCGGCCTTGCCGCAACCCGCGAGCGTCGTGGCGATAACGGCGGCGAGCAGCAACGGCGCGCCGACGCGGAGTACTGATTTCATGTTCATTAAAAACCCCCGGAAAATCGTTGCGGGCTGGCCCAACATGGGTCCATGGGCGCAATCGGTACGCGACCTTACCAGAAGAACGCCTGCGGGTTAAGCGTGGGTAGTCCCCGTCCCACGCCCGGATATGCACCCGTCCGCTCCTTGGGAGCGGCCGTCCCTGACAAAGTTCCGGACCAGACGGGGCTGGCCGGCAGGCCTGCCCCCCATAGGCCGACCTTGAGGAGCGAACCCGTGCCCATCCACCGCATCTTGCTTATGTCTATGGCCGCGGCGTTGGTCGCCGCATGCGGGAACTCCGGCCGCGACCAGGTCGAGACGCCTGCCGGCTTGGCTGCCGCCAGCACCGCGAGGGGCACCCTGATCGTGAGCCCGCCCGCCAGAGTGAAGGCCTTCTCGGTCAACGACGTGTTGCTGGCGCTGAACCTGACCGTCGACGGACAGAAGCTGCTGGCGGTCGCCGGGACACCCACCTGCGCTGCCGACATCCATCTCCTGCACTACAACACCGTGGGCGGAGCGGGGGAGCCGACCACCGCCTCCGGAGTGCTGATGGTGCCCACCGGGTCCGATCCCAAGTGTCGGGGGCCGAGGCCAATCGTCCTGTATGCGCACGGGACGACCACGGACAGGGCCTTCAGCATGGCCAACTTCGATATCGCTCCCGAGGGACTCGCGATTGCCGCGGTATTCGCCGCCCAGGGTTACATCGTGGTCGCCCCTGACTACGCGGGGTACGGACTGTCCACGCTGGCCTACCACCCCTACCTCAACGCCGAGGCGCAGTCGAAGGACATGGTCGATGCATTGCGGGCGGCACGCAGCGCATTGCCCACGCCCCTTGCGCCTGGCGTCACGGACAACGGCAAGTTGCTGGTCACCGGCTATTCACAGGGCGGGTTCGTCGCCATGGCCACCCATCGGGCCCTGCAAGCGTTGGGCGCACCCGTGACGGCTTCAGCTCCCATGTCTGGACCCTATGCGCTGGCCGCATTCGGGGACATGGTGTTCAATGGCAGCGTCGCTGCGGGCGCGCCGCTCTTCGTCACCCTGCTGATCACCGGCTACCAGCGGGCGTACGGCAATCTGTTCGCCAATACCGCAGACGTATTCAGCGCCCCCTTTGCCAGCGGAATCGAATCGCTCCTGCCAAGCACCGCTGCACGCAGCTCGCTGTACATCGACGGACGACTGCCGCAGTACGAGTTGTTCAGCAGCACGCCCCCGGACCCGCAGTTCGCAGCGGTGACGCCGGCAACCAGTCCACCCTCGATGGCGGCGATTTTCGCGCTGGGCGTGGGGTTGAACCCGCTGCTGCTCAACAGCTATCGCCTCGGATACCTGCTCGACATGCAAGCCAACCCGGACGGGGGGTTACCCACGACGACCACCGGCGTGGTTGCGACTAACCCGATTCATCCCCTGCGCCGTGCCTTCAAGGCCAACGATCTTCGTGACTGGACCCCCACCGCACCCACGTTGCTGTGCGCGGGCGATGAAGATCCCACGGTCTTCTATTCGAATACGCAGCTGATGCAGGGGTACTGGGCCATGACGGGGCCGGTCGCGCCCGTGACGATCCTCGACGTCGATGCGCCTGCCGTGTCCGGAGAGCGATTTGCGGCGCTGAAGGACGCCTTTGCCGCCGCGAAAGACGTCATCGCCCTGGCGGCCGTCGCGGGTGGTGCCACCGATGGCGGTCAGCGAGCCACCCTGGAGGCTTACCACAGCCAGCTGGTGCCGCCTTTCTGCCTCACCGCCGTTCGTTCGTACTTCGACGATCTGCGGTGAAGCCGGCTCCCCGTCCGGGGACGTGCCCTATTGCTTGCCGTAGTCGATGAAGCTGTCGTAGTAGCCTGAGAAGGTCAGGGTAACGACGACCGGGAACTCGTTGTAGTTCTGCCAGAACCAGCCGTGCTCCCCGGCGAATGGGGCGACCAGCGAGCCATGGCTCTCGCTGCCTTCCTGCAGCTCCTCGTAGCGAACGAACGCGTTGCCGGGGGCGTCCGGCTCGTGGCCGTGGAAGTCGACATACACCTTGCCCTGGTCAACCTTCCACGAATACAGGATCACCTGGGCTTCCCGCATCACCGCCTTGAACTCGGTTTCCTGCCCGGGCTTGAGTTCGATGGTGACGGTTTCCGTCTTGGCGGCCGCGGGATGGGGCTGGAAAACGGCAGGGTTCGGCAGCGGGATGGGTTGTCCGAAGTCCGGGATGGGGACCTCCTTGTAGGCCGCGTTGCCGCCTATGACGTCCTTGACCTGCAGTGTCTTGGCCGGGGCGCGCATTGATGTCAGCCCAAGCGCGCCACCAATACCCGTGGGGTCGATGCCGTACTCGGCCGGCAACACGAAGGCGACGAGCACGACCGCCGCACCCACGACGGCCAGGCCGACGCTCTTGAGAAGGCGGCCGGAGGAGGGCGGGGCGGCTTCGAATGGGGATACGGGAGCGGACATAAGAGCATCCAGGTGTTGATCTGATCGGGGAATGATATTGTCATGCCTGTCCGCAGAAAACATTAACCAGTTGTGTCCGGCTCCGTGCCGCATCGCAACCAACGGAAACCGCGCATGCGCCAGACTGCTGCTTACCTGCTTGCTGCCACCCTGCTGGTCCTCGTCGTGCCGGCGTGCTGGGCGCATGGCGTTGCCACCGGCGATGCGGCGTATCTCGAGCGCCTGCAGGGCGTCGCATTCCTGCCGCTGATGTATCTCGGCGCCAAGCACATGGTGACGGGATACGACCACCTGCTGTTCCTCGCCGGGGTCATCTTCTTCCTGTACCGCCTCAAGGATGTGGCGCTGTACGCCACGCTGTTTGCAATCGGGCACAGCACGACGCTGCTGCTCGGCGTGCTCGCCGGAATCCACGCCAATGCCTACATCGTCGATGCGATCATCGGCCTGTCGGTGGTCTACAAGGCCTTCGAGAACATCGGCGGCTTCAAGCGGCTCGGGATCAATATCGACACGCGGGCCGCGGTCCTGTTGTTCGGCTTCGCGCACGGCTTCGGCCTGTCGACGAAGCTACAGGATCTGTCGCTGTCGGCGCAGGGCCTGGTACCGAACATGATCGCGTTCAACATCGGGGTCGAACTCGGCCAGCTCGCGGCGCTGACCGTTATCCTGATTGCCTTTACGGCGTGGCGCACCAGCGGCACGTTCAATCGGGGTGCCTACGCGGCCAACGTGCTGATCATGGCCGCCGGCTTCGCGCTGTTCGGCTACCAGCTGACCGGCTACCTCACGGCCTGAAGGAGCTCCTCGTGAGCGACAGCAGCGCTTTCTAGTCGAGCGCAACAACGAACTCGCGGTGCAGCTCAAGGCCGGCTGAGGGAACCTCCACTCGGTTCGCTGCCGGCAGCAGCGGGAACTTGCTTCCTGAGGCCCGTAGCGGTCTTCTTCACCGCCTCGTCGCTGCTCACTGCGGCATCGTTGTCCACGAAATCGAAGTCCGGGAACTGACTCGTTCCGTCGTCCCTCCGGATGATGGTGTTGTTGCTGTTCTCGCGACAGTCCCAGTAACGCAGGCGTAGCTGGTGGTCGTCGTTTGCGAGCTTCGTGTAGCTCTGGCGGGTGTACCAGGGTTTCGCGAGATTGACGGGGTCGTACACCCAGACGTCGGCCTGTACCGTCTTGTCGTCCACCTTGCGCCACCGCTCGACCGTCGTGACCTGGCCTGAGTAGTCCGGCACGATGCCGCGCTGGTACGGGCCGGGGAGCAGGTGCTTCGTGTGGGTGGTCAGCGTGCCGCCGTCCCAGAAGCCGATGGTGTCACCGTTCCAGGTGCCGTACGCGTCTTTGTCGGCGGTATGCGCGCGGCCGTCGGTGTACACGCGGCGGATGTCGTTGACCATTTCATTGATGAGCCAGGTCTGCTGCGGCGTCACGATCCATTCCCTCAGGAAATGTACGGTGAACCAGCGCGGCGTGCCGGGCGGACGGCAGTCGCTGATCGGGTCGTATTCGCCGCCGGTTCTCGCGAGCTGTTCCCGCTTCTTGTTGACGGCTTCAGTGCCCGTCGGGGTGAGTTGGGCACTCTCAGGGTCGGTGGCGCCCTTCAAGTCCGTATCGAAGTGCAGGGGACCCTTGGTGCGGGAGTAAATACCCGACCAATCATAGAGAGGTTCGCCCATCTGGGTCCAGGTCAGCGGCTCGCCGCCGCCGGCGTCTGCCAGCAGCTTGTCGAACAGGGATTGTGAAGACTCAAACTGTTCACCCAGAGCCTGCAGTTCGGCCTTCCGGGCTGCCCAGTCGTCGCCCTGGTTGACCCATGCCATGCCTGTCGGCGCCGGGTTCGAGACCGCGGCGGGCACGTCGACAACGTCATGGGATCTGCCACAGCCTGCAAGCGTCGTGGCAATCACGGCGGCGGGAATTACCAGCGCTCCGATGCGGAGTATTGACCTGGCGTTCAACGGGCAATCTCCTACCGGGTCACTTCAATGTGACGTAGCTTTCGAGGCGTGCAACTTCCCCGCCGTCCACGTACTTGCCGATTTCCTTCCGGAACTGCTCGATGCTCTTGTACGGGCGGTATTCCTCGAACTCCCGGGCCATGCGCCCCGTCATGCCGGGAATCAGCATGATCTCGTCGCGGCTCGCCTTGTTGAGGTCGATCTGCAGGAACAGTTTCCCGTAGAGCTCCTTGCGCTGCGCTTCGTTCAGCACCTTGGACAGCGCGGCGTTGAAGGCGGCGGTCGATGCATACGGCCTGCCGGCAACGATTGCCTCACTCACTGGCTCGGTGACGTTGGGCAAAGCCTTGAGGGCTGCAGGCTCGGCGGTGTTGGGATTGAGCAGGCTGACTTGCGCTACGGCCACCTGATTCATGGAGGCGCAGGCCAGCAACGTGGCGGCGAGGGCGGTATGGAATTTCATGGGGTTCTCCGCAGGAAGAAGTCAGTGTCCTGACGATGGCACCGATCCTAGAGAGACGGGTTGCCCGCGGTCAACGAATCCCACACGATCTGACAATTCTTCATCCATGTTGACGTTGGCTGCGTTGTGACTGCGCTGGCAGCACGGCATTCTGCAAGTGTCAGGGACGAACGCAGCGGACACGCAACCATGACCGGAGCCGGAATGTGCTGAGATCGCGCTACCTGCTTTGGATCCTGCTGGCCTTGCCGGCTGCCTTCATTCTGGGCGGCTACTGGCGCGAGACGCTCGTGTATGGCGAGGTCGTGCATTCGAGCGGCGAGACTGCTGCCCGCTTGCTGATCATCACGATGGCTGCCACGCCGCTCTGCCTGATGTTTCCGGGTGCGCGTCTGCCCCGCTGGCTGCTCATGAATCGCAGGTATCTCGGCGTGGCCTCGTTCGCGTACGCGTTGCTGCATGCCTTGACTTACCTTGAGCGCAAGGCCGATCTCGCCACGATCGTCGACGAGGGGCTCGAGGTCGGCATGGCAACAGGCTGGGTCGCCATGGTCTTGATGCTCCTGCTCGCCGTGACCAGCAACGACGCCTCCGTGCGGCTGTTGCGCAAGGCCTGGAAAAGCCTGCACCGCTGGGTCTACGCGGCTGCGTTGCTCACCTATCTGCACTGGGTGCTCTCCGCTTTCGACCCCACAGGTGCCTCGATCCACTTCGCCGTGCTCGCCCTGCTCGAGGGTTATCGCATCTGGAAAGTCCGGTGGGCAGCGGCGGGAGGCAACGTCTGATTGCACATCACGTCAGGGCCTCGCGATCGAGGCTGGCCCTCACTTCCCCCGGCAACTTGAGTCGCGCCGCGAGCGCATCGAGATAGGCGCGTTCCGCCGCACTGTCCGGATTGATCGCAAGCCGCGAGGCCAGGTACAGCTCGGCAGCCTGCTCGGGACTGGCGACGAGTCCTGCAATGGCGGCGGGCTCGGCCGGTTTGGCCAGGGCATCGAAGACCAGAGCCTTGTCTTCTGCGTCAAGGCCGAGGCGTTCCACTTCGGCGAACACATGCTGCTGTTCGTTCGCATCCACTTCCCCGTCCGCTTTGGCAGCAGCGATCATGCCTCGGACCAGTACCAGTTCGAACGAACTGCCATCGGCAGCGGGCTGTGCGTGCGGCAGCAGTGCGGGTGGGGTTGCGACCGCGAGTGACGCTTGTGCCGGCATGGTTGCCGTTGGGGTACCCGCTGACTGCCGGTACGTTTCCCAGGCGCGATACGCGATGGCACCCAGCACGGCCGCTCCGCCGTAGCCCGCAGCGCCACCGGCCAGCTTGCGCACCTTGCGGCTGCCGAGTAGCAGTCCCAGCAGTCCGCCGGAGATTGCCCCGGCGCCGAAAGCCTGGGCTCCGCCAGCCTGGTTCAACCGGTCACGAGCCTGTGCGGCAGCCCCCCGCCAGTCTCCCGCCGCGCCGCTTCCCAGAACCTGCTCGAGCAATTGTTTCGGATCGATCATGGCCCGCTCCTGTGTGTGCCCCTGTGACCGATGCGGATCCGTTTTGTTCAAGGCGTCGACTGCGGAGAGTCCTACCGGGCGATGCTATACTCGCGGCGCCGTCGGCCCTGGGGTCAATCCCCACAGGTCGGCGGGCGTTCTCGGGGCGGGGTGCAATTCCCCACCGGCGGTGATGGCGAGTGATCGCATAAGCCCGCGGGCGCTCCGGAGTATGGGAAATGGGGACAGATCTATATCTGTCTGAAAATAGATCTGTCCCCATTTCCCATACTCCGGAGGACAGCAGATCCGGTGTGAATCCGGAGCCGACGGTACAGTCCGGTTACGAGAGCGGTTCGATTGGGTATAAAGGGGACAGATCTATTTTCTCGGGCTTCCCGGAAAATAGATCTGTCCCCTTTATACCTCTTCGAGTCCTGCGCCCCGGTCCGCGGTTCCATAGCCGTTTCAAGACCTGGGGAGTTTCATCGCAATGACTTCGTCTCGTTCCAAGGGCCGCACGCAAGCACGCGGACCGCGCATCGCCTTCATCCAGTCGGCCTGGCACCAGGACATCGTCGAGCAGGGATTCAAGGGCTTTGTCGCGGAGTGGAAAGCGCTGGGCCATGAGCCCTCGGCGATCGACGCGTTCCTGGTTCCGGGTGCGTTCGAGATTCCGCTGCATGCACAGCTACTGGCGAAAACCGGACGCTACGCCGGCATCGTGGCTGCGGGCTTCGTGGTCGACGGTGGCATCTACCGCCATGACTTCGTCGCCGATGCCGTGATCAAGGCGCTGATGCAGGTGCAGCTCGAAACCGGGATTCCAGTGATGTCCGTCGTGCTGACGCCGCATCAGTTTCACGCGCACGCGGAGCATCAGAAGTTCTTCATGGAGCACTTCGTCGTCAAGGGCCGCGAGGCTGCGGTGGCCTGCCACGCCACTGTCCGGTCGCTCGAAGCGATCCGCAACGTCGCAGGCTGAGAGGGTTACTGGGCGGCGCGTGCGCCATCGACGCGGAAACGCACCAGCGGCAATTGGGCTTGCGTGACGGCGATGCCCGTCGCCGCCGTTGCACGTTCTCCTGAAGCGAGCGGCCCGCGGATACGCACTGCAGAGCCCTGCGACGTAATCGTGCCGTTGGCATCCACCATCACCGGCGTCACCTGGATCTCGCCCATCCCCACGGGAGAACGGTTCTGCACTACGACGATCAGCTGGCCGCTGGCGTCGAGCTGGCCGGCCGCGGCGACGTAGTTGCCTGGATTCTGCGGCAGGTCGATCTTGACGAACTCGGCAGCGGCTTCTTTCCCGATCGCGCTGTCTGATCCCGCGGCAGCCTTGTAGTACTCGAGGGCCTTGGGCAGGTTGCCTTTCTCGCGCTCGATCTGGCCGAGATAGAACGCCGCCGGCGCGGTCGGCAGCAGCTGCGCGCTGCGTGCCAGCCACTCCTCCGCCTTTGCCCGGTTGCCGAGCTGCATCTGCGCGACCCCGGCACCCAGATACGAACCGAAGTAGGCGGGATTCAGGTCCATGGCGCGGGTGTAATGCGTCGCTGCCTGTTGTGGCTGCTTTTCCGACAGCGCGACTTCGCCGAGGAACTCCTGGAACCGTCCTTCGCGCGGTACGGCGGTCGACGCTTCCGTCGCGAGGCGCTTCGCCGCCGCGTAGTCTTTCTTGCGGGAGGCAGCGACGGCCTGGTCGTACTTGTCATACGCGGGTTTGAGATCCATCAGCGGCTTTAGGCGGGCCATGTACCGTTCCGCGCCCACGTCGCCGCCCCGCCCAAGTTCAGCCGCTGTCTGCTGATTGCGGGCCACGCGTTCCATCGACGGCGGGTGCGATGCGAACATGCCGTCGAGCCAGCTTTGCGCTCGCGCACCCTGCTCCGAGAGTCGCACGAATGTTTCCTGCAGGGTGACCGCGCCCCAAGGATCGTAGCCCGCGAGTTTCATGTATTTCATGCCGTACAGGTCGCTTTCCAGTTCCTGGTCGCGGCCGTACTTCATCTGGATCATCTGCGCGCCGACGCCTGCCCCCTGGATCAGGAGTCCCGCCACATTGGCATCCGCACCGCCTACTGCCGCGCCGATCTGCGCTGCCGCCATGCCTGCCTGCAGCAACGTGCCGCGTTCCTGCGCTTTCGCGCCGTGACGGGCTGCTGCATGCACGATCTCGTGGCCCAGCACCGCCGCGAGTTCCGCTTCATTCTTGAGTTCCGTGAGCAGGCCGCGATTCACCGCGATCTTGCCGCCGGGCAGTGCCCACGCGTTCGGCACGGAATTGTTCAGCACGACGAATTCGTAAGGCAGCTTGCGGTCCGACACGGCGGCCAGCTTCTGTCCGACTTCGTTGATGTACGCGGTGAGGTCCGGCACGACGCCGAAATCGCCGCCTTCGCTCTGGCGCGTGGGGGCATAGTTCTGCGCGCCGATGGCGAGCTCCTGCGACTCCGAGACGAACTGGAGTTCCTTCTTGCCGGTGACCGGATTCACGCCGCACGCCGCAAGGAGCGCGGCCAGCGAGCCGATCAGCAGCATGCGCAATGTCTTCATCGCCGGGTCCTTGGGAAAACGTAGCGGAGGGAACGATCCTACTGCGGGATCAGCGTGCCGTACCCCGCGCTGTGCGGCGCCGCGTACTCGCCCAGTTCGCCGCTTGCCGCCAGTTCGCGGATCCGGATGACGGTATCGATATCCGACTGTTCGTATGCCTGCCGCCGCAGTTCGGCCACGAGCCTGTCCTCTGGCTGGTCGAAGTCGGCATCCGGGGATTCGTAGATGAAGCGCAGGAACAGCAGTTCCGGGGCGGGCTCCTCGATCGCAATCGACAGCGTGGACTCGGGCCACTGTTCGGTGGCGACGGCCGTGATCACGATGTGGCTGCCCTCGACCAGCTGCACGCGGTCCCTGACGCAGAAGCTGCCAAAGTCGAGCGTGCGGTTCAGGGTCGTCACCTCGGCCTCACGACTTTCCGAATCGACGGTCGAGCTTTCGAGCCCGCGAGCGAAACCCGCCGGCCGTCGCCCGCGGTGGACCAGTCCCAGCCACAGCTGCTGCCGCGACAGGAAATCCACCAGCGCGAGCCGCGGGTCGTTGATCTGGATGAGGTGTTCGAAGTGCATGGGTAACAGCGTGACGGCTGCATTTTTCCGCATGGCGGACCAAAAAAACAGGGTCGCTTCCCTTTTGACCCGCCGCCAGGCAATCCTCCGCACTTCTCCTGCGTTCCTATCCGCGCATCCCCGAGGTATAAGTGACGCATCGTCCTTTGGTACCTCAAGGCCCCTCAATGTCCATTCACAGACTCACGCTCTCGTCGGCCCTGCTTGCAGCCTTGGGTACGCTTGCCGTGTCCGGTCCGGCGACTGCCGCCAGTCCTTCCGTGGTGTCGCGCCAGATGCACGAGCGCCTGATCGTGCTCGATACGCATCTCGACACGCCTGCCCTGCTGGCTCGCCCCGGCTGGAACATCATGGAGGAGCACAGTTTCGACGGCGATCGCTCGCAGGTGGATTTCCCCCGCATGGTGGACGGCGGTCTCGATGGCGGTTTCTGG
>JBEBIT010000013.1:0-65464 GCA_040080215.1 Steroidobacteraceae bacterium | reverse complement strand
AGCTTCTGCATCGGCAAATAGGGGGCGCCTTTCCGCAGAGGCAGGGCTGTTCGGCTTTCCTCAGGAAAGGTCCTGATACCCTGGCGACCGGCGTCACCACAAGATACGTCTTTCATTTCCTGGCCTTGACGCCCACCCCATGACCCCCGTTGCCCTACCATGACATCGTTCCTGCTGCTGGTCGTCTGCGCAGTGCTTGGCATGGTCACCGCCCGCAATGTCAAAGGGGCTGCCAGCTTTACCCTGCCAATGAACTGGTGGGTGCTCAACATCGCGCTTCCTGCCCTGGTACTCGAACTGCTGCCCAAACTTGAGTTCGACTGGCATCTCTGGTTCCTGCTTGTCTCGCAGTGGCTGATTTTCGCTGGAGCCTGGGTCGGTTTTGCAGCGATAGGGCGCATGCTCAACTGGTCGAAGGGCCGAGTAGGCGCATTGGTGCTGACGGCCGGTCTTGGCAACACGCTGTTCATCGGCTATCCCGTCATCGAGGCCATCCTGGGTCGCGAGGCGTTGCCCTATGCCGTCATCGCCGACCAGGGAGGAGCTTTCCTGTCGTTCATCGTGGGTGGGGCCGTTGTCGCAGCGGTGTACAGCGAGCGCGATTCCGGCAGGCAAGCGCCACTGCCACGTTTCATTGTCCAGCGCCTGATCCGGTTCCCGGCGATGTACGCGATCATCCTGGGGATCATCGTCGGCGCGGTCGGCGGGTGGCCCAAGGACCTCGATGCCATGCTGCTGCGCCTTGGCGGGACGCTCACGCCGATCGCCTTGTTCTCGGCCGGCTTGCAGTTCCGCTTCCGCGTCAGCAGCGACCAACGGGCCCCGCTGGCCATGGGGCTCGCGTGGAAGCTCCTGCTCGGACCGCTAATCATCTACGCGATCGGAGCAGCGGCTGGCATCGGTCCCCCGATGCTGGCGGTGGGCGTCATGCAGGCTGCAATGGCACCCATGGTGTCGGCGGCAATTCTCGCCGACCAGAACCAACTCGAACCGCCTCTGGCCAACTCGATGCTGGCCCTTGGCATCCTGCTCTCGGTCGTCACATTGTCGGCCGCGGCATTCCTCTTCTAGTGGCGCAACGCCGGCTGGCGCCCCATTCGCCGAATGACGCCAGACCAGCCTCTCGTGGCGCTGCAGCGGGCAACTCCCGGCAGGTATACTGCCGAGCTCGTGAGAAGCACTCTCACCGGGACAGAGACTGAATTCAACGATGGGGGGCGTCCGTGGCGGCACAGTCTGAGATCGAGCTGGAACTGGCTCGCCTGATCGTCAGTGCCTTGAACCTGGAGGGCGTCTCACCGGAAGGCATCGATCCGGGGGCCCAACTGTTCGGGGGCCCGCTCGGCCTCGACTCGATCGATGCGCTGGAGCTCGCGCTTGCCATTTCGAAGCGCTACGGCTTCGAGTTGCGTTCCGACGACGACAACAACTCACGGATCTTCGCGTCGCTTGGTAGCCTGGCACACCACGTCAGCACCCTGCGCACGGTGTGATGCCTAGCGCATGGCCGAGCAACCGGTGCCGCACCTGCCGCTCATAGGCCCGGGCTTCGCTTCGGCCGACGGCCTGCAGGACGTGGTCGCCTGGCGTGACAGCCGGCCGGTGACACGGGCCCGACTCCTCAAGGACATCCTCGCCGTATCGCGGGCCTTGCCCGACCACGCCCGCGTTATCAACATCTGCAGCGACCGCTATCTGTTCATGGTGGGGTTCGCCGCCGCGGTCATCAGGGGGCAAGTGACCCTGATGCCGCCGAGCCGGGTCCCGGGGGTCATCGTCGCCATTGCCGAAGAGTATGCAGACTGCTACTTGATGGTGGACGCAAGTACCGCCGACGGCGCGCTGCCCCAGTTCCGCATCAGCGTCGACGCTCCAGTCGATCCCGACTCGTCGGCCGACCTGCCCTCTGCCATTCCCCCTGTCAGCATCGAGCAGGTCGTGGCCGTGCTGTTTACGTCCGGAAGCACCGGCAAGGCGATGCCAAATCCCAAGCGGTGGGGCACATTGGTTCGGGGCGCCGCCGCCACAGCGCAAGCCATACTGCCGGCGTCCCGTCATGTGACCGTAGTGACCACCGTGCCGCCGCAGCACATGTATGGCTTTGAGACAACCATGTTGCTGCCTCTGCTCGGCCACTGTGCCCTGCAGTGCGATCGCCCGCTGTTCCCCGAAGACGTTCGCCAGACACTGGGGATGACGCCGGAGCCGCGCCTGCTGATCACGACGCCGGTGCACCTTCGGACCTTCGTGGAATTCAGCGGCGACATGCCGCCTGTCGCCGGGATAGTCTGCGCTACCGCTCCGCTATCGCTCCAGCTTGCCCAGGCCAGTGAGCGGAAGTTCAACGCCCCGCTGACAGAAGTCTTCGGCAGTACGGAGACCGCCGTCATCGCGGTTCGCCGCACCGTCAGCGACGAACCCTGGAAGGTCATCGAGCTCTTCGACGTCGAGCCGCACCAGGAGGGTACCCGCGTGCGAGCGCGGCATTTTCCGGGGGAGGTCCTGTTGCAGGATGTCATCGAACTCGTGGGCGACCGGCACTTCCGCCTGGTGGGCCGCAACAGCGATCTCATCAATATCGCGGGCAAGCGGGCCAGCCTCGGTGACTTGAACGCCAAGCTGCTGTCGATTGCCGGCGTCCGCGACGGCGTGGTCTTCATGCCCGATCGAGCGACAGCGGACGATTCCGGCAGTGCTGTCCAGCGCACTGCCGCCCTGGTCGTCGCGCCCGGTATGACGCGCGAAGCGATCCTGTCCGCGATGCGCCAGCTGATTGATCCCGCTTTCCTGCCCCGGCCGCTGATGCTGGTCGATGCCCTGCCTCGCAATGAAACCAGCAAGTTGCCGCGGGCTGCCCTCTTGACGCTGCTGGCCCAACACGGGCGCGACACCGGAGCGTGACGGTTAGCGTCCATCCAGTGTGTCCTGTTTGCTGGCTCTCCATCGAGCCACGGCATCCCGCATTGCCGGGACACTTTCCCGGCAATCCGATCGTTCCGGGTGTCGTGCTGCTCGACCACGTGCTCGCATTCGCGTACGAAAGCTTTCAACCGCGGGCGTCTGCATCCCGCATTCCCTGGGTGAAATTCCTCCAACCTCTTCTGCCAGAGCAGCAGGTGATGCTCGGCCTCGATGCCCCATCGCAAGAGGAGATCCGGTTCACTTGCCGCATCGGTCCATTGCGCGTGGCAGAAGGGGTGTTGGTGCTGAACCGGACTTCACCCCATGAATGAACCGTGGCAGCACCGGAGGGAGGCAGGTTCCGGGCGCATGGTGCGCTTCATCCGCTGGGTGGCACTTGATGTCAGTACGCCGCTGGCCCGCGCCTTGCTATTGCCGATTACGGCCTACTTCCTCGTTGTACGCGGGCAGGAGCGCCGCGCGTCACGGCGCTATCTTCGCCGCGCACTGCGCAGGGAGCCCGGCCTGCTCGACATCGCCCGGCATATCCACACCTTTGCCACTTCGATTCTGGACCGGGTCGCTTTCCTCGCCGGTCAATCCACCGCCAGAACCGTACGCGTCCACGGCATCGAGTGCCTGCGGCATCACCTCGAGGCGGGACGAGGCGTATTGCTGTTCGGTTCGCACTTCGGCAGTTTCGAAGCGGTTCGACAAGTCGGGTTCTCCAATAGGGAGATCGAGGTGCGTATCCTGATGGACTACCAGCGGAATCCCCAGGTCGCGCATATGCTCGACGCGCTGAATCCGAAGGCGAGGGCCAGCGTCATCGATGCGCGTGGCGATACAACCCGGGTATTGCTTGCCATCCACGAAACCCTTGCCCGCGGTGGGCTGGTCGGACTCCTCGCCGATCGCGGTCATGACAACGAGGTGATGCTTGCAGCGGAGCTGCTCGGCAGTCCCGTTGGATTGCCACTCGGTCCCTACCGCATTGCCGCGGTGACGAGAGCGCCGGTGGTACTGATTTTCGGCGTGTTGCAACCCGATGGCACGTACGATGTCTACTTCGAACCGTTCGCTGACCGCATCGACCTCCGGCGGCAGCACCGGATTGAAGACGCGGCCATTTGGGCAAGCCGGTTTGCTGCACGACTCGAAGCGCGAATTCGCGAGGCCCCGTTCAACTGGTTCAACTTCTATGACTACTGGCGCGATGAACAGCCCCCAACGCCAGCACCCTGAATTCCTACGCCGCAGGCGATTGAACGCTGCCTTCTTGCTGGTTGGTTCATTGCTTGCCACGGCAGCGGTGGATTCGTTCGCTGCCGCCGCACCCGAAGCAGCGGCATCCGGCCTGTCCATGAGCGAGCTCGCGTTGTTGCTGCACCGGGATGAGCCCGCCACGGCGGACTATCACGAACTCCAGTACCGGCGTGTCCTCAAAGCCCCGCTTGAACGCCGCGGCGAACTGTACTTTGCGCCCCCCGCGACATTCGAAAAGAGAGTGCGGTTCCCTGTGAGCGAGACCTACCGCATCGAAGGCGAGACACTCTCGATGGCATTTCCCGACCGCGCAACGCGCCAGATTTCCCTGCGCAACCAGCCGCTCCTCGGGGGACTCCTGCTCAGCTTCAAGGCCGTCATCGGTGGCCAGCTCGAATCGCTAGACTCAACTTTCATCGCCACGGTGGGTGGGACGGCAGATCAGTGGACCCTCGACCTGCGACCCACGCAGCCTGATGTCGCGAAATACATCGCAGTCATCCACGTGTCCGGCCACCGCTCCGAGCCCCTGCACTTCGAAGTGGTGGAGCGAAGCGGCGATCGCACCGTGACGGACATCGAACCCCGGTGAGCGTGGACCAGACAAGTTCCTCGTCGCGTCGCCAGTGGTTGCTGATGGCCACCTGGGCGCTGTTGCTCGCACTGGGCGGCTATTTCGCTGCCCGCACTCTGCGTGTCGATTCGGACTTGCGACTGTTCTTGCCAGCAGCGCGATCCACGGAGGAGCGCATCCTGCTTGATGAACTCAAGGAGGGTCCCGGCACGCGGGTGCTGCTGGTCGCACTATCTGGATTGCCCGTTGAGCAGCTCGCCCCGGTAAGCGATCAGTTGGCCACTCTCTTGCGCGGCAATGCCGCCTTTGCGCGCGTAGAAAACGGCACGCTGCAGTCTGATCCCACGATGCAGGAGCTGATGCTTCGCTATCGCTATCTGCTCAGCCCGAGAGAGCAGGGGTGCGCTTGCGAAACCGCGACTCTGCGGCGCGAGCTCGACGTCCGATTGGTCGAGCTCGGGTCACCCGCTGGCGCCCTTGCCGAAGACCTGTTGCTGCGCGATCCCTCTGGAGAGATGCAGGCCATCCTGGACAGCTGGCTACCGGCGATTGAACCGCAACTGAGGGACGGCGTCTGGTTTTCACGCGACGGCCAGCAAGCGCTCCTGTTCCTGCAGACGGCCGCGCCGGGCTTTGACGCTGACCGACAACGGTTGGCCATCGCCGCCCTCACCGAGGCCGCCCGTGATCTTGAGCCCACTGGGCGTCTTGAAATTGCGGTCACCGGGCCGGGCGCCTTCACGGTATTGCTGGAACAATCCGTGCGCGGCGACGTTACGCTGCTCGGTGGACTTGCAGGTATCGGATCGGTGCTGTTCCTGCTGCTGGTGTTGCGCTCGCTGCGGCACACCCTCCTCGGGTTGTTGTGCCTGGCGACCACCAGCCTGGCGGCGATTGTCGGCGTATCTCTGGTGTACCCGTCCGTGCATGGCATCACGCTCGCGTTCGGCTTCACGCTGCTCGGTGTGGCCATGGACTATCCCGTGCATTTGATGCTGCACCTGACCAGGGGCACAACAGCACGACAGACGCTGTCCCATGTCTGGCCAACCATGCGGCTCAGCATTGTCACGACTTGCATCGCGTACCTGGCGCTCATCTTGACGGGCTTCACCGGCCTCACTCAGCTGGGACTGTTCACGATCTGCGGGCTTGTGGCGACGGGCATGGTCTTGCGCTGGGTACTACCTCGATTGGTTTCCCCCGCGGATTCGCGCACGCCACCTGCATGGCTGCTGGCCGTAGACCGTCTGCCGCGGCTGCCGGCCCTGCCGCTCGTCGTCCTGGGAGTCGCGGTCGCGGCGCTGTTCGCGTCGCCGCGGCCACTCTGGAGCAATGAACTCGCGGGACTCACACCGGTCCCGCAGTCGCTACAGGACCTGGACGCACGACTACGCAGCGAACTCGGCGCGCCGGATCTGCGCTATGCACTGGCAATTCGTGCCCCCGATGCCGAATCCGCGCTGCAGAAGGACGAGTCGCTCAAGGACGAACTTGAGCATCTCGTGGCAACCGGCGTTGTCGGCAGCTTCGAGTCCCCCAGCCGGCTGTTGCCGAGCGTCGCACGCCAGCAGCAAGTCCAGAAGGCACTTCCCGACGCGGTCACATTGCACTCCCGTATGCACGATGCGCTGGAAGGCTCGGCCTTTCGCGAAGAGGCCTTCGCCAGCTTTTTTGCCGATGTCGAAGAGAGTCGCACCCTGGCACCGCTTACACCTGCCGCACTCTCGGGCACAGCCCTGGCGGACAGGCTGGCTACCGTCTTGCTGCAGAAGCCAGACGAGGCCATCGCGCTGGTGACACTGAGCGACGTCAAGGATCCCGTCCGCCTGGCGGCGTGGGCCGGAAGCAAGGGCAACGATGTCCTGTTGCTCGACCTCAAATCCCTGGCAGAGTCACTGATCGCCCGCTATCGGACACTTGCCCTGGCCGCTCTCGGTTTTGCGCTCGTGGTCATCGGCGTGGTCATGGTCGTGCAACTGCGATGGCGAGCCACGCTCGCCGTGCTGTCGCCGGTCCTGGCCACGCTGGCGGCAACGGTCGCCGTGCTCAACCTGGGCGGAATCCAACTGACGCTGTTCCACGTGGTGTCGCTGATCCTCGTGGGAGGGCTGTCGTTCGATTACGGGCTGTTCTTCAATCGCAGCGAAGCAACCGATGACGGAGCACTCAGAACACGGTATTCGGTCATGGTGTGCTGGGTCTCCACACTCGGTGCCTTCGCGCTGCTGATGTTGTCGCGAATGCCTGTGCTCCAGGCGCTCGGCGCTACGGTGACGCTCGGGGTGACGCTCGGCTTCATGCTGTCCCTGCTTGCCCGGCATGCGGAGGCGGACGCCAGATGACCGCCACAGCAACCCCCTTGCCAGCTACCCGGGATCAGATTGCAGCCCTGATTCCACATCAAGGAGGCATGTGCCTGCTCGACGAGGTCAAGGAAGCGACTGCGGACACAGTGGTCTGCATTTCCCGCAGCTACTCGTCGCCAGACAACCCGCTACGGCGAGCGGGTCGCCTGCCAGCGGTGGCCCTCTGTGAATACGGTGCGCAGGCGATGGCCGTTCATGGTGGAATGGCCACGCAGGCATCCGGGCAGCGCTCTCCATCGGGATGGCTCGTGGCCCTGCGCGATGTACAACTGAATGCTGCCTTCGTGGAAGCCGCGGGGGAGCTCGAGGTCACCGCGCGCCGGTTGGCCGAGAGCGACGCGGCTTGGCAATATGAGTTCGCGGTCACGCGCGCAGGGCGACTCCTCGCCAGCGGCCGCGCCACCGTGGCATTGAAGAGGACGCAATGATTCGCAGAGCGCTGGTTACCGGAGGGAGCGGAGACATTGGCAGCGAGTGCGCCAGGCAGCTCGGTCTTGCCGGCATTCATGTCTACGTTCACGCCAACAGCCAGCCTGCGAAGGCCGAAGCCGTTGCAGATGTCATCCGGACCGCCGGAGGCTCGGCAGAAGCCGTTTCATTCGATCTCACCGACAGTGCCGCGACGCAGGCCGTCATCAGCCGGCTTACCGTCGAGCAGCCGCTGCAGATCCTCGTGCATTGCGCCGGCATTCACCACGATGGTCCGATGGCGGGCCTCTCCGACGAACAATGGCACAAGGTCATCGACGTCTCGCTGCATGGCTTTTTCAACGTCACCAAGCCGCTGCTGCTGCCGATGCTGCGGACGCGCTGGGGTCGCATCGTTGCGCTTTCGTCGGTTGCCGGGCAGCTTGGCAATCGCGGGCAGACGAACTACGCCGCCGCGAAGGCCGGCTTGCAGGGCGCCGTCCAGTCGCTCGCGAAGGAAGTGGCCACGCGAGGTGTCACGGCGAATATCGTCTCGCCCGGACTCATTGCCGGCGCGATGACAGAAGGCGTCTTCGATGACGCTACAGTCAGGCAGCTCGTGCCGATGGCACGCCTCGGCCGGCCAGAAGAGGTCGCCGCGGTCGTGGCGTTTCTTGTCTCGGACGCAGCCAGCTACGTGACGGGCCAGATTGTGGGCGTGAACGGGGGAATGCTCTAGCGAACCTGGAACGCCGGCTGAATTGCACGGCGTACTGAGCGACCTGCGGCAGTCGACGAACTTCTTCCTGAGTTCAGCCCTGAATCGTGCCGGGCGGGCACCCCGAATGATTCGCGCCCAGCACCATGCACGGTGCTACAGTGGGTTCACTATGCAAAGAGAGCCCACGCACGCGCATAGTGAACGCGACCTTCTCGCCGACAATCGCCGCTTCTACGATCTGCTGTGGTCCGCTGCCCGTCTGATCGGGCCTGAGAGATTCAATACCTGGCCGCTGGTTCGGTCGTTGTTGCCCGGTACGCCTCGCCGGCTCGAGGTGGCGCCCGGTCTGCGGCCAAGGCTGCCAATCGACGGAACTTCGTTCGTCGATATCAGCGAGCCCGCGCTCAAGACGCTTCGCGCGCGCGGTGGGCATGCCGTGCTGGGCCAGGTGACGGCGCTGCCATTCCCCGATGCTGCATTCGACCTGGTGTGCGCCCTCGATATCATCGAGCACGTCGACGATGAGGACGGCGCAATGTCGGAACTTTCACGCGTTGCGCGGCCCGAGGCGGCAGTGCTGATTTCGGCACCCCTGCATCCCTCCCGCTGGACGCTGTTCGACGACCTCGTCGGCCACAAGCGGCGCTACGAACCGGCGCGTTTGCTTGAAAAGCTGGCTCAGCATCACCTCAGGGTGGAACGCAGCGCCATCTTCGGGATGCAGCCGCGCTCGTCACGGCTCGTCGACACCGGCATGTGGTGGCTCAAGCATCATCGCGAGCGGGCCATGTGGTGGTACAACCGGGCCTTCATGCCCATGGGATTGTGGTTCCAGAAAGAGCTGCGGCTCGATGCCGGCATGATCGCAACGGACAGGGTCGATGAGATCCTGCTCGTGTGCCGCGCCATCACGAAGAACGGGCAGGCCGGCGGAGCTATAGCGCCAGCGTAACGCTGACCGGGCAGTGATCGCTGCCGAGAATGTCGGCATGAATATCTGCTGCCTTGACCGACTGCTTCAGCGCAGCGGAGACCAGCACGTAGTCGATTCTCCATCCGATGTTGCGTTCCCGCGATTTGGCGAAGTGGCTCCACCAGGAGTAGTGCCCATTGCCCTGCTTGAAGAGTCGGAACGTGTCGACGAAGCCCGCGTCGATGAACCTCTGGAACCCAGCCCGCTCTTCCTGAGTAAAGCCCTTCTTGCCTTCATTGGGCTTGGGGTTGGCAAGATCGAGCTCGGTGTGAGCGACATTGAGATCGCCGCAGAAGATCACCGGCTTCTTCTTCTCGAGCCACTTGCAGTAGGCGAGAAACGCGGGGTCCCAATTGCGGTGGCGAAGCGCCAGGCGGCCGAGGTCGTCCTTGGCATTGGGGGTATAGACGGTGACAACGTAGAACTTCTCGAACTCCGCTGCTATGACACGCCCCTCGCTGCTGCTGTCGCCGAAGGCGTCGGCAAACTCGTACTTGGCATTGATCTCTTCCGGGAAGCCGTTGATGACGGACAGCGGCTGCTGCTTCGAGAATATCGCGGTTCCGGAGTAACCTTTCTTGACCGCTGAATTCCAGTATTCGACGTAGTCGGGGAGGTCGATCTCGACCTGGCCGCGTTCTGCCTTGGTTTCCTGCAGGCACAGGATGTCAGGCTGATGCAGCGCCAGGAAGCGCTGGAACTCGCCTTTGCGCAGTACCGCGCGAATGCCGTTGACGTTCCAGGAATAGATCTTCATGGGGTTTCTCGTGCGCACCGGGTCAGTCAGTCGCGCGACGCATGTCCCGCGTCCACTGGGGCCGATCACCGGCAAAAGTCTTGCGGGCGACGACGCGGGTAATGCGCCAGACATCGCGGGCCGGCCGGAAGTGGCTCGCGCGCCGATCTTCGGGATAGCGGGCTTTGATGGGCACGGCGACCACGCCGAAGCCTTGCCACGTGCTCTCGATCAGAATCTCGCTCTCGAAAGCGAAACCGTCTTCCGGCGCGGCACTCGGCTTGACGCTCAACAGCAACTCCCGCGGATACAGCCGCTGTCCACACTGGCTGTCACTGATTGCAAGTCCGGCTGCGCGCGAGATCCAGAAGTCAGCGACGCGGTTGGCAAACCGGCGGGCCAGCGGCGCGCTTTCTGCAGCCTGCAACCTCGCGCCGATGATCAGTGAGCCAGGGTGCCGGTTCGCGGCTTCCACGAACGCCGGAATATCCCGCGGCTCGTGCTGGCCATCGCCATCCAGTGTCACGACGGCCTGCGCGCCAAGCTCGATCGCTTTGCAGAAACCAAGCGCCAACGCACCCCCTTTGCCGAGGTGCGTATCGCTACGGACAGCGACCAAGGGCAGGTCCGCGATGGTTTCCAGGGTTCCATCCGTCGAGGCATCGTCCACGACGATGACCCAGCGCGCTTCGGACAGACAGGCCGCTGCGACGGCCCTCAGGGAGCGGGCTTCATTGCGAGCGGGAATCACCACAGCGACGTGCTCTGCGAGCAGCTTGAGAACCGGCTGCACCCGCTGGCGGCGAAAGGGCAGCTCGTCCTGTGGTGCTGTTACCTGCACGGCGTGATCTCCAGGCACAAAGGCGACACGGACAACGTGGCGGCCCTTGCGGCTGCGAGGCAGGATAGCAGTGGTAATGCCCTTGCGGCAGGATTCCCGCTGTGCAATGACAGCAGCTCAGGGGCAAGCATGACTGCATCGCGAGCCCGTTGATCGGGGTCCCGCAGTTCAACAAGCGCAATGCTGTGCGGCGTGACGACGGGGCTGAGTACGAACGCGACACCGAAGGTGCGCGAGATCGAACAGACGGAAGAGAGCGGCGCAGGTGCCGCGTGATCGTAAGCCACGAGCAGGACAGGCCGGCTGCTGCCGACCGCCTGCAGGCCCGCCTCCAGCAATCCGTAGGCGAACGACTCGTCGCCACCACTCAAGGCGGTGGCGCTTTGCATGCAGCCCACCGCAATCGTCCAGTAGCCGCTCGCCGCATTGTGGACCGAGTTATGAAATTTGGTCGGCGAGAGCGGCGCATTGCCGGCGAGCTCCCGGCACAGGTAATCGCTGATCTCGGTGTCGCCATGACTCGAAGCAAACACGCTGGGCAGCAGCGAAGCATCGTTTCCGGCGTGACCACAAGCTTCCGATGCGACCTGCACCGCGATTCTTGCGGTTGCCGGACTGCGGCGGCGCTCCGCTGCAGGCAGGACTGCGGGAGACGGGAGTGGCACCGCCTCCGGTTTGAAGGGCGCTTCGCCCCGCAGGACTGCACTTGTGCGGGCCCAGTCCTCGAGGCCCGGACTCCAGACCCCAATGCCTTCGATGTAGACCCGCACTGGTGCTGCGCGCACTACGGTGTCATCCCGAAAATCAGCGAGCAGTTATTGCCGCCGAAACCAAAGGAATTGCTCATGACCGTGCGCAGCGATTCCCGGGAAGGCGCGGTGCGGACGTAGTCCTTGAACCGTGGCTCGACCTCCGTGCAGTTCAGGGTTTGTGGAACGAAACCGTGCGTCATGCTCAGCAGCGAACAGACGGCTTCGACGATCCCGGCGGCGCCCAGCGTGTGTCCGGTCCAGCCTTTCACCGAACTGCAGGCCACGGGGGACTTGAACAGCGTCCGCATCGCCTCGCCCTCGATCTGGTCGTTGAGCCGCGTGGCCGTGCCATGGAGGTTCACGTAGTCGATGGCTGTCGTATCGAGGTCCGCGCTAGCGAGCGCCTGTTCCATCGCGCGTCTCGCGCCCAGTCCTTCCGGATGCGGGCTGGACATGTGATGGGCATCGCTGGTTTCTCCATACCCCAAGAGAACGATACCGTCTCCCGTTCCGCGTTCCAGCAGCGCGAAGCCCGAGCCCTCGCCCAGGCTCAAGCCCTGGCGTGCGACATCGAAGGGGCGACAGGCCTCCGGCGACATCAGTTCGAGGGAGTTGAAGCCGTACAGCACCGATTGGCACAACGTGTCCGTGCCGCCGACCAGCACGGCGTCTGCAAGCCCGAGGCGCAGCAGGCGCTCGGCACTGCCGAATACGCGCGCGCTTGATGAACAGGCGGTCGATATACAGAATGCGGGACCCTCGAGCCGGAGATAGCGCCGAACGAAATCGACCAGGGAGTAGGGCGAATGGACGAAGGGCTGTCGATAGGCGACGGGGAGCTCAAGGTCGTTGTCCCTGAGCCGGTAAGCTTCCTCCGTGCTCCCGATGCTGCCGGTCGATGTGCCGAGCACCACCGCAATCCGGCGTGGCCCGAAGCGCTCCCGCAAGGCGATGACGGCGTCTTCCATGCCGTCCTGTTGCAAGGCCAGGAGAGCAAGCCGGTTGTTGCGGCAATCCCATTCCGCAAATTCGGCAGGCAGGGGCGATTCTTCGAGACCACGCACCCGTCCGACATGCGTCTGCAAGGAGACGCCAGGCAGATCATTCGGCGCGAGTCCGGAGCACCCAGTCGCAAGGGAATCCCACAGCGCAGTACGGCCGCGGCCAGCCGCACAAACAGCGGTGTAGTGACGGACGTTTACTGGCTGCATGCGGATTCAGGGAACCTCTGGGCTTGCCCGGCGCTCTTGGAAACGATGGAAACGAAACGATACCCTGAGGGCGGGTCGCTTATGATCTCGAACGGCGCTCTGCAATAGCAAGCGGGTTGAAGTCAGGCGGTTGGTAATACAAGTGCACGGGAGGGCAGGGGTTGGAAGCAGCGCAGGTTGAAGGCATTGCCAGACAGTATCTGCCCAGCCGCTGGCATTACTACTATGCGCGCTCCAAGCTGGCGACCGATCCACTTTACGCGGCCGTTGCCGAAGCGCTTGCCGGTACACAGGCACCCCTGCTGGACCTCGGTTGCGGAATGGGGTTGATGGCCCACTATTGCCGCGCTCGCGGCGTTGCCTTCTCGTATCACGGGGTCGACAACGACACAGCCAAGATCGAGCTCGCAAGAGCTGCCGCAGCCCGTGCGGGATTGAGCGCTTGCCGTTTCGACACACTGGACCTCGCGCAGGGCATACCGGCCCATCAGGGCAGTGTCGCGCTCCTCGATGTGCTGCAGTTTCTACCGCCCGAGGGCATGGCCGTCCTGATCGCGCAGGCCGCTGCCTGCGTCACGGACTCGGGCCGACTCGTCATTCGCACCGGTCTGCAGGATGCGAGCTGGCGAACGCGTGTCACCAAGGCAACCGACTGGTTCTCGAGCGCCATCCGCTGGATGAACGCCGCGCCCCGCGCTTATCCCACGCAGGCCTTCCTGCTGGAGCAGCTCGGCGCACACGGTCTGGAAGTGCAGTTCAGTCCGTTGTGGGGGAACACGCCGTTCAACAACTGGCTGGTCGTGGCGCAGCGGCCTAGGGAACCTCTGCACAGGTTTCACGGCCGCGACGGCGAGCCATTTCGTGCAGGGTGAGGCGCGACGACCGCCGTGTACTTGATGTACTCAAGGGAGGAGCAACGCTGCCGTGCACGAAATGGATCCCGTCCCGATCAAAGAATAAATAGTCATTCAATGGGTTGCGACTCTAATCCTCTGCTGCGTCGTTACGGGCCTTGTCGATATTCCCGATATCGCCTGTGGCCCGATGCCTCGCAGCAGAGGATTGGAGACGCAACGCGGTCGCGAAACCTGTGCAGAGGTTCCCTAGGGCAACACCGCGTGCAAGCCCCGGGTCCGCGCCGTCTCCAGCACCCGCCGGATGATCGCCACGGAATGACCATGGGCGGCTCCCTCGTGCAGCAGCACGATCGCGCCCGGGCGAAGATCGCGCGACACTCGTCGTGCGACCTGCTCGGGGTCACCACTGACAGCGTCGTAGCCGCGTGCGCTCCAGGATACGCGGGCCAGTCCCTGCTCGATGAGCGAAGGAGCGACGAAGGGATTGGTGTGTCCCGCCACTGAGCGGAACCAGCGCGGGCGTGCTCCGGTCAGGGATTGCAGCGTCCGTTGCGCTGCGCCGATCTCCTCGGCCATTCGCGTTGGACCCAGACACCAGAACCGGGCCGCAGGGTGCGTCGCGCTGTGATTGCCGATGTCATGACCTCGCGCTCGAATGGCGGTAACGAGATCAGGTCGCTGCTTCGCCCGTTCGCTCACCAGGAAGAACGTGGCGCGCGCCTGAAACTCGTCGAGCAGGTCCAGCACCGCGGCCGTATCGGGCGAGGGGCCATCGTCGATAGTGAGCCAGATGGCCTGCCCCTCAGCAGGTAGCCGGGTCACAACCGGCCCGAACCAGGTGGAATGCGGGTACAGCGTGGCGAACACGAGCGGCAGGTGCAGAGCCAGCAGCATCAGCAGCGCCGCGAGAGGCCAGCCGGACGCCAGCAGCGCCAAGGGCGGCACCAGCGTCAGGCCGAGCAGAAACACACGCTTTCCAGATGGGCTCATTTAAGCCATCTTAACGATCCTGTCGAAACCAGCAACGTTCTCGACGCTCCGGTTAACTCTCGATGGCTTAAGCCATCGCCCTCCCGCAGGACCTTAGCGCCGTCCCTTGCGATCGCCGTCCTCACCCTGGCCATTCTGCCGGCCGCGGCGTTCACCGCCTTCATTGCCGCCCCCGCGCGGCTCGATTTGCCGGGTGGGTTCGCGTGCTGGCGCGGACTGCGCGGGCGCAGGGGCGCCTTGAGATTCAATCGAACGCCCCCGCTCCTCGCGATAGACGGGAGGGCTGTCGATACGCCGGGCAGGTGCCCGCACCTCCTCCTGTGGCCGGTCGATACGGGACTCGGCACGAGGCACTCGACGCTCGAGCGAGGGCGCTGACGGTTCGCGGTAGACGGGTTCACGTCCCCCCGCGGGAGACTCTACCCGTGAGCGTTCCTGTTTCTCGCTCGAGGCGGAGGGCCGGCCGATGTTCTGCCTGCCGATCACTCGGGGCGGTGCTTCGGCGTCCGCCCTGCCGTTGTCGCGCTCCAGGCGACCCCTGCGCCGCTCGCTGTCCACGATGGACGGAGGCTCGCCTGACGATTGGCGACGGGTCTCGCGCTCGGGAGCCGCATCACGATCGGCACGGCCGTCGCGCGTCACGACATTCCGCCCCCGCTGGAGTCCCGGTGTAGTGCTGACGCGGCCCGGGTCGCGATCACGCACCGCGCCCGGATCGCGTTCCGGACTCAGCGTGTTGGTCTCGATGACGCCGCGGTCGCGGTCGTTCCAGCGGATCTGGTTGCGGTCCACGGGGCGGCCGCGCGTGAAGTCTTCGCGCGAGACCACGGTCACCGCGTCGCCGCGGCCCTGATGGACGTAGCGTTCGTTCCGGCCGCGGCTCTCGTACACATTGGTGATGTAGTTGTTGTTCACGATCACCGTGTTCGAGATGTTCACGTCATTGATGTGACGGCGGCTGGCGCGATAGCCGGGCACATACACCTCACGCGGGCCGAGCGGGAACCAGCCGACGCCGCCACCCAAAGAGACCGACACGCTGACTGAGGGGCCGCCGACCCACGCAACCAGTGCGGGTGCATACACGGGACGGATCGACCGCGGCCCAGGCACCCAGCCCCAGCGGCTGCCGACGAAAGCCCAGCGGCCGTAGTGGAACGGAGCGAAGCCCCATGGCGCGTCGTCCATCCAGGTCCAGCCCCACGGTCGAACCCAGGCCCAATGTCCGTAGCGATAGGGTGCCCAGCCCACGGCAATGGAACGCGGATACCACACGTAGCCGTACTCCGGCGAGGAGCGCCAATCGCCGTACTCGTCGAGGTCTTCGTAACCGATGACTTCGCGCGACACGTAGCGCGTTGAAGCCGCGCGCCTCACGCGATCTTCGCGATCGTCAGCCCATTGCTCGAAGCCGCTGCGGCGCTCGACCGAATCGATGGCGGCAGACAGGCGGTCCTTGCCGGTGAAGATGCCCTGGCGACCCGAATCGATGTGATAAGTGCGAGCACCCCGCTCACCGCTGTCCACGGTGCTCGCGCCCTCGCGAACCTTGACTACGGTGGTGTCCCCGCCCCGGTTGACTTCGATGGTGTACTCGCCCGGTTCCAGCAGCGAGACCACCGCGTTCGGGGTATCGATCTCGATGGTTTCTTCGCGGCCGACGTCGCGGACATGCACCGTCAGCACGCCTTCATCCAGTGCAACCCGCAGGCTGTCGCTGCCGAGATCCTTGAGCTCGATGGCGGTGTATTCGTCGAGGTGCAGCGCGGCAGAACCCACTTGCAGTTCCGCCCGGGCATCCTGGTCGGCCCAGAGCCTGTCGCCGGTGGTCAGCGGGCGATTGAGGGGTGCCGTGGCGCGTTCCTCGGAACCGGCTTCCTCTAGGGACACATCCCCCTGGCGGTAGCTCAGCCGCGCCACGCGATCCGGGGGGTCTTCGCCTTCCGCGACTTCCTGGGCGGCGGCCGCTTGCAGCAACGGGAAGCTGAGCACGGCAGCCAGGGCCAACGCGCGGACTCGCAAGATCAAGGGTGTTTTCATCTGAATATTCTCCGCCCAAAGACCCGCGTTCAGGGTCTCATGGGCGAAGAATGGGCCCGCGCCGGTGAACAGTGGCTGAATCGCCCGGGCAGGCGATCAGCCGAGCAGGGCTTCGCGGCGGTACAAGCGTACAGCCAGCGCCACCAGCAGCCCGCCCAGAACCAGGCTGGCGCCGGCCGAGATCGCAATATTGCCGGCAGACAGCGAATCCCCGCGCAAGAGCTGGGTAATCAGCAGGTGCTGGCTCAACGAAGGCAGCGACATCAGCCATGCGTTCTCCTTCAGCGAGTACAGGCTGGCCACCAGGATGGGCAGCGTGGGAATGAGCAGCACCAGTGCCACCCAGGTCTGCGCTTCCTTGTAGCTGCGGGTGAATGACGCGATGACCGTCATCAGTGCGGCACCCAGCGGCACGAAGGGCAGCGTCACACCCAGCACCGCGAGCGCCACGAGCACCCCGAAGTTCGACGACATGCCGAGGGTTTCGAGCGGCACCCAGCGCAGGCTCACCGTAAACGCAGTGACCGTCAGCGCGAGTGACAGCGTCATGAACACGCACGTCGCGAGGATCTTGCCGCCGATGAGCGAGCCCCGCTCGACGGGCAACGTCAGCAGCGCCTCGAGCGAGCCGCGTTCCCGCTCGCCCGCCGTGGCATCGATCGCGAGGTACAGGCCGCCCATCAGCGTCGCGAACAGGATCAGGTAAGTCATCATGCCGAGCACCAGCACCGAGCGGCTGGCAGGCGTTGAGACGTCCACGGTGCGGACGTCGATCGGCAGGATCGTGACCGGGCTGATGCCCCGTACCTGCAACCGGACTGCAGCCAGTTGTCGTCCGTACGCGTCGAGCAGCCCACGCGCCCGAGCCGCATGCTTGGCGACCTGGCTGTTGGAACTGTCCCACACGAGTTCGAGGGGCGCGGGCTGGCCCTGCTGCAGGCGTTCTGCATAACGCTCGGGGATGACGAGTGCTAGGTCGATCTCGCCAGCTCGCACGGCCGACTGCGCGTCCGCGAGCGTGTCGGGCGCCGGCTTGATCGTCGTGCCGTTTTCCTCCAGGAAGCGGATCAGGTTGGGCGCAATGGCCTGGCCGGATACCGCGAGCTCAAGCGGCGTATCGAGATTGCTGACAGCGCGATCAAGCGTGAGTGTCATCATCAGGGCGAACAGGATCGGCCCGAACAGCGGTCCGAAAATGAGGGCCGAGAACAAGGTGCGCCGATCGCGCAGGTTCTCGCGGATCTCCTTGGCGGCGACGACCAGCACGGGCGATCTCACGCGACCTGCTCCGTTTGTGAGAGCTGCACGAACGCTTCTTCCAGGTTGTCGCAGCCCGTCGCCGTACGAACCTCGTCCGGGGAACCCTGCAGGACGACGCGACCCTTGCCGATGATCACGAGGTCGTCGCACAGCGCACCGATCTCCTGCATCACGTGGCTGGACAGCAAGACGCAGCAGCCCTCGTCGCGCAAGCCACGAATGAGATCGCGCAGCGTGCGGATCGCCATGACATCGAGACCGTTCGTCGGCTCGTCGAGAATGACATTGCGCGGGTTGTGCACCAGGGCACGTGCGAGGGCGACCTTGATGCGCTGGCCTTGCGAGAGGCCGTGTGCCGGGCGGTCGGCGATGTCGGCAAGATCGAGACGCGCGACGAGCGCTTCGATGCCGCGTTCGAGCGGCTCTCCCGCCAACCCGTGCAACTCGCCGTAATAGCGCACGTTCTCGCGCGCAGTCAGGTTGGGATACAGGCCGGTCGCGTGGGGCAGGACGCCGAGGCAACGTCGTACGGCAAGAGGTTCCAGCGTGCAGTCGTGTCCGTCGATCGTCGCCGAGCCGCTATCCGCCTGGATCGCCGTGTAGAGAATGCGCAGGCAAGTCGACTTGCCTGCGCCGTTCGGACCCAGCAGGCCGGTCACGCGTCCGTCGCGGGCCGCAAAGGAGATATCGCGCAGCGCTGCAACCTGGCCGAAGCGCTTCGCGAGCTGCCGAACTTCGATCACGGCGCCGGTCCCGTGAAGTCGAGCAGGAAAGGAGCTGCCTTGAGTCCGGCCACACAGCGCGTGTCGAGTCCCCGGATGTCGCCCAGGTTGATGAAACGCGCCAGCAGTCCCGGGACGCACGGTGACGCGAGCTGCCCATGGCCGTATCCCTCGACGACGAGGTGTCGACCCTTCGTGAACTGCGCGAGTACTTGCTCGCCATAACGCACGGGCGTAATGGGATCGTTGCTGCCCGACAGGATCAGCACTGGCGTGTCGCTTCTCAGCGGATGATGCAGATCCGGATCGAGCACACCGGCAGGCCACACGCTGCAGAGTGCGGATAACCCGTCGAGCGAAGCGGTGCCGAGGTACGTCGCGGCGAGCGCGCCCGCATCGACCTGCCGGCGGTTGATCAGCGGCAGGTCCTCCGTGCACACGACCGCGTTGTGCATGCCGTACGCAAACTGGCTCTCGATCGACTGCTCGATCAACAGGTACTGGGCAGCGAGCGGCGCGAGGTTGTTTTCAGCCTGTGCCGAATGAATCAGCAGCGGCAAGAGTGCGGCGGTTCCATCGGAGTAAGACAGCAGACGCACGACGCCGCCAAGATGTTCAGCGCCGAAGTCGAGGGTCTGGGGTTTGCCGGTCGCCGGATCGGGGAATGTCAGTTGCACCGGTGTCTTGAGACGCTGCTGCAGCGACTTGAATTCGGCGGCAGCGTCGGGGAAGCGCTCGTTGCACGCGGTGTCCTGCTTGCACCGGGCCAGGATCGCATCCAGCGAATGCTGCGCGTCGAGCGCCATGTCGGGACCGAGCAATATCTGCGGAGGAACGGCCCCGTCGAGTACCACCGTGCGCACATGCTGCGGAAAACGGCGCAGGTAGTGCTGGGCAACCCGGGTGCCGTACGACACGCCATACAGGTTGACCTGCTGCACCCCGAGCGCACGACGGACGGCGTCCAGGTCGCCGACGGCAACGGTGGTGGTGTAGTAGCGCGGGTCGTGGTCGAGTCTGCGGAGGCACTCGAGCGTCGCACGCTTGAGCTGCTCAGGACCGACCGTCGGAGCCTCAGGATCCTCGGGGTAGTCGCACATCAGCGGAGCCGACTTGCCAGTGCCGCGTTGATCCACCAGCACGATGTCCCGGTCGCGACCGATGGCCGAGAACGCGCCCGCGTAGGCGGCGTAGAAATCGGTGGCGGCCTGCCCGGGACCCCCCGCCAACACGAACAGCGGATCAGGCTGGGCGCGGCGGTTCAGGGCTGGAACGACCGCCACGTGCAAAGTGATCTGCCGTCCGCCGGGCGCCGCAGGATTCTCGGGGACCGTAAGCGCTCCGCAACGGGCCGCGATGGCGCCGATGCCGGCCGGACTTTCCAGGCGGCAGTCGCTGAAATCGAGCGGCGGGGCCGGGCCCTCGGCGGCCGACGTCGCGCCAAAGGTCGCGACCAGCGTCCCGGCCAGCAGCGCCAGCAGGCCAAACCGGGCTGGCAAGCGGCGAACTGCGATCTCGGGAGCGGGGGGGAGGTGCACGGCGTGGATGGTGGCCGTGGCCCCTCGACCTGTAAAGCAGACTGGGTCACGCCTCCACCGTTGACCTGTTCCGCAGGCACGATCCGGCCTTAGAATGCCGCCCCCTATGCGTTACCCCACCCCCTACGACGTCATCGTGATCGGCGGCGGCCATGCCGGCACCGAGGCTGCGCTTGCCGCTGCCCGGAGGGGTTCGCGCACGCTGCTGCTGACCCAGAGCGTCGAGACGCTGGGCCAGATGAGCTGCAACCCGGCCATCGGCGGCATCGGCAAGGGACATCTGGTCAAGGAAATCGACGCACTGGGCGGCGCGATGGCGCGGGCTGCCGACCGCGCCGGCATCCAGTTCCGGACGCTCAATGCGAGCAAGGGTCCTGCGGTTCGCGCCACCCGCGTGCAGGCCGACCGAGTGCTGTACAAGCAGGCTATCCGTTCGATGCTCGAGCATCAGCCGAACCTCACGATCTTCCAGCAGGAGGTCGCGGATCTCGTTGTCGAGGGGAACCAGGTGCGCGGCGTCGTAACGATCATGGGGGTCGAATTCAACGCGCCGTGCGTGGTGCTGACGGTCGGGACGTTCCTCGGCGGCAAGATCCACATCGGTCTCACGCACACGCAAGGGGGACGCGCCGGTGATCCGCCGTCGAATCGCCTCGCCGAGCGCCTGCGTGCGTTGCCGTTCCGCGTGGGTCGCCTGAAGACAGGCACGCCGCCGCGCATCGACGGCCGCACCATCGACTTCGCCGGACTCACGGTGCAGCCGGGCGACGAGCCCGCGCCGGTGTTTTCGTACCTCGGCCGGCGCAGCGAGCATCCCGAGCAGCTGCCGTGCCACATCACCGCTACCAACGAGCGCACGCACGAGATCATTCGCGCAGCCACCGACCGCTCGCCGCTGTTCACGGGTGTCATCGAAGGCGTCGGCCCGCGGTATTGCCCGTCGGTCGAGGACAAGGTCGTGCGCTTCGCGGACAAGGGTTCGCACCAGATCTTCATCGAGCCGGAAGGCCTGACAACGCCGGAGATCTACCCGAACGGCATCTCCACCAGCCTGCCGTTCGATGTGCAGTACGAACTCGTGCGCTCGATCCGCGGCTTCGAGAATGCGCACATCACGCGGCCGGGTTACGCGATCGAGTACGACTACTTCGATCCTCGCGATCTGAACTACAGCCTCGAGACGAAGTTCATCGGGGGCCTGTATTTTGCGGGCCAGATCAATGGCACCACGGGCTATGAAGAAGCCGCCGCACAAGGGTTGCTCGCGGGTCTCAACGCGTCCCTCAAGGCCAGCGACCGGGCTGCCTGGTGCCCGAAGCGGTCGGAAGCCTATCTCGGCGTGCTGGTGGACGACCTGATCACGCGCGGCGTCACCGAGCCGTACCGCATGTTCACGAGCCGCGCCGAATACCGCCTCTCGCTGCGCGAGGACAATGCCGACCTGCGGCTGACGCCGCAGGGCCGCGAGCTGGGGCTGGTCGACGACGAGCGGTGGCGCTTCTTCGAGACCAAGCGCGTCGCGGTTGAACGCGAAGTGGTTCGGCTCGAGCAGACCATCGTGCAGCCACATCATCTCGATGAGGAACAGTCTGCCGCGACCTTCGGCGCGCCGCTGACGAAAGAGGCCTGGGCCTTCGACCTGCTCAGGCGGCCGGAAGTGACTTACGCGCGGCTGACCGCGGTCGGCAGCGTTGGCGTGCTCGCCGATGAATCGCTGGCCGGTGACGAGCGCCTGCTGGAGCAGATCGCGCTGCAGGTGGACGTGCAGGCCAAGTACACGGGTTACCTCGACCGCCAGAGCAAGGAGATCGAGCGACAGAGCCGCAATGAGGACACGGCGCTGCCTGCCAGCCTCAACTACATTGAAGTGCGTGGCCTGTCCCACGAGGTACGCCAGCGTCTCGCCGAGGCGCGGCCCCAGACGCTCGGGCAGGCCGGCCGCATTCCGGGCGTGACGCCTGCGGCGTTATCTCTGCTGCTGGTCCACCTCAAGAAGCACGGCGCGTTCCTCGCCCGCCGCGCCGCATCGACCGGCACGGAGCGCTGACTCCCCGCCCTCGCGGGTCGCGATCGAGCCACCGGCGTTGCCGGACTTTCGCGGATGCCGCCTTGGGGACTGTGAACAGTTCGGCAACGCCTGGCGGCAGGGTTTGCTACGGTGCGGCCACTCTTGGCTTCAACTAAAGCAAACCCTCCCGCGTATGACCTGGTTCCTCGTCTTTGCCGCCCTAGTGTTCGGGTTCTATTTCTGGCGTCAGTACCGTGCGCGCCAGCGCGAACTCGAGAGCCCGACCGCTGACCATCGCCTAGGCCTCAAGCACATCGGCCAGGCCCTGGTGCTTGAGCAGCCGCTGGAAAACGGCAAGGGCCGGATCCGGCTCGGCAATCGCGAATGGGCCATCCGCGGCCCTGTACTGCCCGCGGGTGCAAAGGTTCGCGTGACTGGCGTGGATGGAACCGTGTTGCTGGTGGATCGGGTGCCGGCCTGAACGGCGGAGCCGCGAAGTCGCTAGAGGGGCTGCCGTTGTCGCCAGGTAGGCTGCCGCAAGTGGGTCTGCGACAAGAAGGCCTGTCGGCAGGCCAGAATCAGAAGTGCCCTTCCGGCTGGTGATGTTGCAACGTCACAGGGATCGCAGCGAATCGCTGTGACTCCGTTCGCTCTGGCCCGCCGACAGGCCTACTCGTCACGTCCATGACCTACCTGCGGCAGCCTACCTGGCGACAACGGCAGCCCCACCTTGATTCCTCAGTCGCACAGCTGCTCTTTCTTCGCCCTGTCGCCGAAATCCGTCCAGTAGCGCTCCGCCAGCTGCTTGCCGGCGGTGACCACATCGGGCCGCACGGTCTTTTCCAGCTGGCCCAGCATCTGCGTGAAATTGATCGCCGCACCGATGTAACCCTCGCCGGTGCAGCCGGACTCGTTGAGCCGGTCGCCGAAGTACTGCCACGCGATCAGCTCCTCCGGCTTCAGGCGCTGGCGCCAGGGCATGCGCATCATCGCGGGAAAGGCCGCCGCCTCTCCGTCGCGAGCCGCATCGACACCGAACACGGCTGCAGTCGGCGCATCGGCCGGGTGCCCGTCGCACCCCACTGCAACACAATTGGCGAAATCGAGCTTGGCGAGCGGCAACGTCTGCCCGGCCTGCTTCAGCAGGATGCGAATGGACGCTACGTTCTCTGTCGACAGTCCGCGCTGCACGCCGACGACCCGGCTCTGGGCCAGCGCGTGCTGTGCGGGCGCGTAATTCTTGGCAGCGGCAGCGACGAGCATGGCCTCGCGCCTTGTGGCATCGCCGGTGTAGCGCGCGAGCTCCGTGGCGCTCACGGCGTCGCCCTGTTCCGCGGCCTGCTTCAGCATTGCTTCTATCCGCCGCAAATCGAACCGCGCGGTGCGACAGCTCGCCTGCGCCTTTCTGGTGTACTCGTTCTGCGCGTCGAGCACCGCGATGATCCTTGTGGCCCGGGCCTCAGGCAGATCCGCGCGCAGTTTGTCGAGCTGGGCAGGGTTCACGGTGGTCGGCGACTGCACGATGCGGGCGCAGTCGTGCTGCAACCTGATCAGCGCGATGTTGAAAGGCTGATTGCCCTGGGCTGCGCCGGTCGAAAGGCTCTCCACGGCACTGGCAAAATCGGCCTGGGCCAGTGCGGCAATGACCCTGGAGTCGATCCCTAGCCCCCTGAACAGCTGGCGGTGGGCGACGTCTTCTAGATGCGTGACGAACTCGCCGGCAGGCAGGACATCCTGCGCGCGCGTAGTTGCCGCTGCGAACACGGCGATCGCAAGCAGCGCTGCCCTGCCCGGCAAGGAGTGCTTGCCTGTCATGGAGCGATGAGATCGAACTCGACCTGGACAGAGGCGTTGAAGGTGATCTCTCCGCTTTGGTAGGTGCTTTCCGCACCCGACGCAGCTTCCGCCCTCGCCGCCATCCGGTAGGCGATCGGCTGCGGTGCGGAGACCGACTGTGCCGCAATCGTCCTCGCAGCCCCGAGCTTCACGCCCGCGGCGCGGGCGACCACTTCCGCATTCATCCGGGCATCCTCTACCGCCTTGGCGAGGGCCTCGCGCTCGAGTTCACGCTTGCGGCTGGCATCGAGTTGCGGATCGCTGACCTGGTTCACGCCGGCGTCGACCGCCTTCTCCAGCAGGAGCCCAAGTTGGTCCAGGTTCCGCAGCTCGACCTGCACCTGGCGCGACACCAGATAACCGAGCAGCGTGCGCGCCCGCGCCTGGCCGTCCCAGTTGTACTCCGGCTGGATGCTGATGCGGGTGGCGTGGACGAACTTGGGGTCGATCTTGAGGTCGCGCGTCAGCTTCAGCACGGCCTCGACGGTGCGGGTGACCTCGTTGCGGGCGGCGTCCATCTTTGGGTTTCTCGCCTCGACCCCCAGGGTGACGAATGCACGGTCGGGTTCGGCGCGGACGTCCCCCTGCCCGGAAACGCTCAAAGTACGAGGGGGTGACGCGGCCGTCTGGGCATGGAGCGGGGAGCCGCAAAGGGCCACGCCTACCGCCAGCGCGCCGAATGCACTGCCGAGCCAGGACGATAATCCGGCCTTCCGCTTGAGGGTGGCTCGCATCAGGCTCTCCTTACATTAGCTGTGTCCGCTGGAATTGCGCCGGCGGGACTGCGCAAGTCCGGCCTGAGGATGCCACGGTTTTCCCTAATTTTCCCTGAACGGGGCTTTTCCGTTAACATTGCGCGCCCAGCCGGGGACAAGAAGCCGGCACGGAAGGAAGATGCGATGGAGATTGGCATGAAGTTTCGTTCGACCCTGCTTGCGTTCAGCCTTGTATTTGCCGGCCTGTCGTCGGCTGCCCACGCCCAGGCGCCGGCGCTCCAGGGTGATGCCGGTCGCGGCAAGACGCTGGCCTACACCTGCCACGGCTGCCATGGCATCCCCGATTACAAGAATGCGTACCCGACCTACAGCGTTCCGAAGTTGGGCGGCCAGCATGCCAATTACATCGTTGCTGCGCTGAAGGGCTACGGCTCGCAGCAGCGGTCGCATCCCACCATGTATTCGCATGCCGCGACGATGAGCGATCAGGACATGGCCGACATCGCGGCGTTCCTGCAGGCCGATGAGGTCAAGACTGGCAACCCCGTCAAGGGCACCCCGCCGGCGGTGACTGCCACCTGCGTTGCCTGCCACGGCAACGATGGCGTGGGCATCACCCCCGATTACCCGACGCTGGCCGGCCAGCAGGCGGACTACATCGAGCATTCGCTGCACGCTTACAAGAGTGGCGCTCGCAAGAACCCGATCATGGCGGGTTTCGTCACGGCCCTGACCGATGACGACATCAAGGCCATCGCCGCCTACTTCTCGAGCCAGAAGGGCCTCTGCGCAACGGACGAGATCCGCAAGCTCGGCAAGTGCAAGTAACAGTCGGGCGCCGGCCAGCAGGCCGGCGGCCATAGTCACGACAGGCCGGGCATTGCCCGGCCTTGTTTTTTCGGGGCGATGGCCCTTTCGAGGATCGCGACGATGCAGGCAACCCGCGAGGCACAGACCGCAAAGCTGGTAGCAGGCGCTGCCGGGCTCGGCGTGGTGCTGTCGGGAGCGCAGGCTGAATACCTGCTCGTGCTGCTCGACGAGCTGGATGACTGGAACCAGCGTATGAACCTGACCGCGATCCGCGATCGGGACCAGCAGATCGCCAAGCACCTGCTCGACAGCCTGTCCATCCACGCTTTCCTGCGCGGCAAGCGCATTGCCGACATAGGCACGGGCGCAGGATTCCCCGGTTTGCCGCTCGCGCTCGTCAATCCAGACCGCGAGTTCACGCTGCTCGATTCGACAGCCAAGAAGCTGCGCTTCGTAGAGCACGCTGCGGCCAAGATGGGCTTGACCAATGTGACCACCGCGCATGCGCGCGCTGAAGTCTTCAAGCCCAAGGAACGCTTCGACTGCGTGCTGGCCCGGGCCGTCGGTCCCATCGAGACATTCGTCCACTGGTGTGGTCCGCTCGTGATCGGCGGTGGCCGGCTGCTGGCCATGAAGGGACGCTTCCCGGAAGCGGAGATCGCCGCGATCCCCACGGGCTGGAAAGTGGCCGCCGTCCATCGCCTCAGCGTGCCCACGCTGGACGAGGAGCGTCATCTTGTGGAAATCTGCCGCTCCCACGACCGCGTTTAGGGAACCTCTGATTAACCTATACGCACTCGCGTTGCGTCTCCGATCCTCTGCTGCGAGGCATCGGATCGCAGGCAATATCGGGAGTATTGACAAGGTCCGTAACGACGCAGCAGAGGATTGGAGGCGCAACCCATTGAATGAATATTCATACTTTGATCGGGACGGGAGCCATTTCGTGCATGGCAGCGTTGCTCCTCCCTTGCGTACATTCAGTACGCGGCGGTCGATCGCGCCTCGCCCTGCACGAAATGGCTCGCCGTCGCGAGCGCGTATAGGTTAATCAGCGGTTCCCTGGCGTCCTCCAAAAGTAATTCCATGCACCGCGTCATCGCAGTCACCAATCAGAAAGGCGGCGTCGGCAAGACGACGACCACCGTCAATCTGGCGGCGTCGCTCGCGGCGACCAAGCGGCGCGTGCTGCTCATCGACCTCGATCCGCAGGGCAATGCCACCATGGGTTGTGGCGTCGACAAGCGCACGGTAGCGCGCTCGTCAATGGAAGTGCTGATGGGCGAAAGCGATGCCGCGTCCGCGCTCGTGCCGGTGGAGCACGGCGCGTTCCAGTTGATGCCTGCGAACCAGGACCTGGTGGTTGCCGAAGTGCAGCTGGCCGGACGTGCCGGCAGCGAGCGCCGCCTGCGTGACGCCCTTGCCCCGATCCGCAATGACTTCGACGTCATCCTCATCGACTGCCCGCCGTCGCTCAACATGCTTACGGTGAATGCACTCGTGGCCGCGGACAGCGTCCTGATCCCCATGCAGTGCGAGTACTACGCGCTCGAGGGATTGTCCGCGCTGATCGCCACCGTCGAGCAGATCAAGGAAGGCCCCAATCCGTCGCTGGAAGTGGAGGGCCTGTTGCGCACGATGTTCGATCCGCGGAACAACCTTGCGAATGAGGTGTCCTCGCAGCTTATCCTGCATTTCGGCGACAAGGTGTTCCGCACGATCATCCCGCGCAACGTGCGGCTCGCGGAGGCACCGAGCTTCGGCAAGCCGGTCCTCTACCACGACAAGGAATCACGCGGTGCGCTCGCTTATCTCGCGCTTGCCGGCGAGATGATCCGCCGGGCGGACGAAGTACCCGGCGAAGCGCCCGCCGATGCCGTAACCGACGCAAGCTGATTTCGCGCGCCCGCTTACGCGCCTGCCCGCTTACCCGCTACTATCGATACCATGGTTACCAAGAAGCCCAGTCTGGGTCGGGGTCTCGGCGCGTTGCTCGGGCAACCGGTTACGACGTCGCGCGCAGACGATTCCCCTGCCGCACAGCGGTCCGATGAGCTGTTGCTCAAGCTCCCGGTCGATCTGCTGCAGCGGGGCAAGTACCAGCCGCGACTCGACATGCGCACCGAGAGCCTCCAGGAGCTCGCGGACTCCATCCGTTCGCAGGGTGTGATCCAGCCTGTCGTGGTGCGTCCGGTGGCCGGTGCCGCGCCCGGCCAGCCGCAGCGTTATGAGATCATTGCCGGTGAGCGCCGTTGGCGCGCTGCGCAGCTTGCGGGTCTGCACGAGATCCCTGCCGTCGTGCGCCTTGTCGGCGATGAAGCTGCCGTCGCGATGGCGCTCATCGAGAACATCCAGCGCGAGAACCTGAACCCGCTGGAGGAAGCGCGATCGCTCGAGCGCCTCATCAGCGAATTCAAGATGACGCACCAGTCGGCGGCCGACGCAGTCGGTCGTTCACGAGCCGCGGTGTCGAACCTCCTCCGCCTGCTTGAACTCGCCGATGAAGTGAAGACCCTGGTCGAGGAGCGGCAGATCGAAATGGGACATGCGCGCGCGCTGCTCGGGCTCGACAACCGCCGGAAGCAGGCCGAGGTCGCGGCGCTGGTGGCGAACAAGGGCTTGTCCGTGCGGGAAACCGAGGCGCTGGTCCGGCGCATGGCGGCCCCGGGTCCCGCGTCTGCTGCCACCGACACGCCGAAGGCCGACGCGAACATTCGCAAACTTGAGAGCGACCTCACCGACAAGCTCGGTGCGCGCGTCCAGATTCAGCACGGTGCGAAGGGAAAGGGCAAGCTCGTCATCCAGTACACCAGCCTCGATGAGCTGGATGGCATCCTGGAGCGCATTCGCTGAAGGGCCTGCCGCCACCCGACCCGACCCCGGCCACACAAAGGCACTACGGCACAAGATCGATGCAAGGACCGCAGATCACCACCCTCACGGAAGAGCTAGTCGCATGGCACGCCTGCCTGCACCCTGGCTGACCGTTGCTGCCCTGCTGGCGTCGCAGTGGCTTGTCGCAGCTGCGGTCGCCGGGATCGTCGTCGACGGTCGACTCGATGAGTCCGAATGGCAAGGCGCCATGGCGTGCACCGACTGGGTGCGAACACAACCCTTCGCGCTCGACGCACCCCGGAATCACAACGAAGCACGCATGGTATCGACGCCCGAGGGGCTGGCCGTCGCCTTTGTCCTCGAGCAACACTCCGGCGAGCAGCGCACCAAGCCCCGTACACCGCGCGATGCCGGGGATTTCCACGGCGACTCGGTCAGCTTCATGGTCGACTTCGATGCCGACGGTCGGGTCGGCTTCGAATTTTCGGTGGCATTGGGCGAGGGCGTGCGGGACGGCCTGATCACCAACCAGAACGAGCGCTCTACCGACTGGGACGGCGTCTGGCAGCACGCGGTGCGCGAAACAGACAGCGATTGGACCGTCGAGCTGCTGATTCCCTGGTCCACGGCCAGCATGCGCAACGGCAACACGGACCAGCGGACGATCGCGGCCTTCTTCGAGCGTACGGTGTACGACCGCAACGAACGCTACGCCTGTCCGGGTGCGAGCATCGAGCGGCCCGTGTTCCTTTCCGACTTCAGGCATTACACGATCGATCAGCATCGCGCGAAGCAGCTCGACTTCGTGCCTTATGCCACCTGGGTGTCCGACCAGTTGAACGACACCTCGCGCTTCAAGGTCGGGGCGGACCTGTTCTGGAAGCCTTCGAGCGACTTCCAGCTCGTGGCCGCCGTGAACCCGGACTTCGGGCAGGTCGAAAGCGACGAGCTCGTCATCAACTTTTCGGCGATCGAAACCTTCCTTACGGACAAGCGACCCTTCTTCACCGAGAACCAGGGCGCGTTCGACCTGCGCACCCCGGATGACGGACAGCTCATCTACTCGCGGCGGGTCGGCGCGGCTTCCGATGATGGCCAGCGATCGACGACCGACATCGATGCGGCGCTGAAGATCAACGGCAGCGCCGGCAAGGTTGTCTACGGCGCCTTCACTGCACTCGAGGATCGTTACGAAGACGATCTCGGCCGCTTGTTCGCCGCCACGCGAATCTCGCTGCCGCTCGACGGTTTTCGCGTCGGCCATCTGGCGACGTTCGCCGACCGCCCCGCACTTGACCGCACGGCGCTCGTCAATGCCATCGACTACGAGCTCCACCCGGAAGGCCGCTGGCGCTGGTCGGGCCAGTTCATCCGCTCCGATATCGACCAAGCGGGAGTCGAGTCCACCGGTTACCAGGCCTGGCTGCAGACGGACTTCAGCCAGACGCCTGCGTTGACGCACTCACTGCAGCTGCAGCACATCGACAAGCGCTTCGACATGAACGATCTTGGCTACCTCGCGCGCAACAACCTGCATCGAGCAAGCTGGGATACGCGCTGGACCCGTGCTGGTTTCGCGCCTGGCAGCTGGCTCTCGGGTGAAAACTACGACCTCAAGCTCACTTATCGCGAGGACAACGACGGACTGCGCCTGCCCAACTACGCCACGCTGGTGCGCCACACCCAATACGAGAGCGGCTGGCAGGGACACGAGGAACTCAGCTACGAATCCACCGGGCCTGACGACCTGCTGTCGAGAGGCAATGGACTCGTGCAGATTCCCCGCCGCGAGTTCGTCTATGGCCGCTATACCACGCCGAGGTACGGCGCCTGGCAGCAGGCTTTCGCGGGCTACGTCTTCCGGGGTGGAGCGGACGGCAACGGCTACGAACTCGAGTTCACGAATTCCTGGTACCCGCGCGATGGCCTGACGTTCAACCTCACGCTTTACCCCCGGCGGTCCAGCGAGTGGCTGCTGTGGCAGGACGGGAACCTGTTCGGCCACTACACGGCGCGGCGGCTCGACGCCTACGGGCGGATCGACTGGTTGCCGGCGCCCGGCCATGAGCTGAGGGTCAAGCTGCAGTGGATCGGCATCCATGCAGACCCAACCGCTGCCTACCGGACAGTCGGACAGGGCGATCTGACTCCCACCACCGACCCGCTCACGCCCTTCACGGTGAATAACCTGGGGATACAGGTCCGGTATCGCTACCAGCTCGGCCCCCTGTCCGACATCTACGTGGTCTACAGCCGCGGCGGTTTCCAGTTTCGCGACGATGACGACCGGGGACTGGGGACACTGATCGGTGATGTGGACCAGGTACGCGATGCTGACCAGATTCTCGTAAAAATTCGTTATCGGCTGTGAATCTCGAAGATCTTCTCGCCAGGTTCGAATGACGGAAGATAATCGTTATTGATCATCGGCTTGCGTCGAATTTGAACTCCAATCGCCGGCCTTCCGGGCCACTGGTTACCAAACCGGCAATCCGAAGCGCCATCCGCAACTGTCCTGTGACTTTCATTCCTTGAAGCACTGCAAAACGCTGCGTATAATCCGCGGCCTTTCCCGGGCCGGCCCGCAAGCGGACACGGGGTTTGAAGGACTTTGAACGCCACCCGTCGCTGCCCATGCGGTCTGCACAGTGGCGTTTTTGTTGCCCGCCAACCAGGTGCGAGACAGGCTTGTGAATGCCAGCCCATTTACGGTTGCCAGGCAGCAAGCTGTGCGCGCCTTCATCTGGCAGGCGGCCATGACCTGCGTACTCGGGATCGCGACGGCGATCGCCTCGAGTGGACGTGCAGGTGTCGCCGTGCTGGTCGGCGGGGGCATTTCGATGCTGGGGTCGGCCTATCTCGGGATCGCGCTGTTCAAGGTGCGGCCGGGAGTCGAGCCCGGCAAGTTGATTTGGGATGTGTTCCTGAGCTGGGCGATCAAGTTGGGGCTGGTCATGAGCCTGCTGTTGATCGCGTTCAGGTCGAGGCAGTTGCCGCCTGCGTTCCTGATGGCAGGGTTGTGTGGCGCACTGGTGGCCTACTGGCTGGCGATGAGTACGGCCGGCCCCAAGTCCGACTGACTCGGGTCGGCGTGATTCGTGATGTGATCAGTGAATGGTGGGAGTGAGCGGGATGGCAAGTGAAGGTGGTGTTGAAAAAGAGGGCATGTCCGAATATGTCTCTCACCATCTCACCCATCTCAAGAGCCAAGAGCAGCATTCCCTTGTCGATTTCTCGGTCGTCCACTGGGACACCGTCTTCTTCTCGCTGTTCTGCGCCGCCCTGGTCCTGATTTTCCTGCGTCTCGCTGCGAGCCGTGCCACCGCCGGCGTGCCGGGAAAGCTGCAGTTGACCGTTGAGCTCCTGATCGAGTGGGTCAACGAGCAGGCGCACAGCCTCGTGCACGGCAAGCTGGACTACATCGCACCGCTCGCACTCACCGTTTTCCTGTGGGTCGCCACCATGAACGCGGTCGACCTGTTGCCCGTCGACTGGCTGCCGACGCTGGCTGGCGCCTTCGGCATCCACTACCTCCGCCCGCTGCCGACCGCCGACATCAACGGCACCATCGGCATGTCCGTCGCCGTGCTGGTCCTGGTCCTGTACTACAACGTCAAGATCAAGGGCGTGGGCGGCTTCGTGCACCAGCTGCTGTGCTCGCCGTTCGGCATGGCGAAGATCACGCTGAATCCCCTGTCCTGGCTCGCGGGCCTCGCGCTCGCCATCGTCAACGTCTTCATGAACCTCGTCGAGTACGTCTCCAACACGCTGTCGCAGGGCATGCGGTTGTACGGCAACATGTACGCCGGCGAGCTGATCTTCTTCCTGATCGCAGGCCTCGGCGGCACCGCCACGGTGTTCGGCATCGGCATGCATCTGTTCACCGGCACGATCTGGGCCGTGTTCCACATCCTTATCGTGTTGCTGCAGGCGTTCATCTTCATGATGCTGACGCTTGTCTATATCGGCCAAGCTCACGCCAAGCACTGATCCGACCCCCTTAATTTTCTTGGTTCTTAATCGCGGAGAAGACTCATGACGGACGTTTCCTTTGTCGCGCTTGCCTGCGGCTTGATCATCGGCCTCGGTGCACTCGGTGCCTGTATCGGCATCGGCATCATGTCCGGCAAGTACATCGAAGCCTCGGCCCGCCAGCCTGAACTGATGAACGTGCTGCAGACCAAGGTCTTCCTGTTGCTCGGCCTCATCGACGCGGCATTCATCATCGGCACCGGCATCGCGCTGTGGTTCGCAACCGCCAACCCGTTTGCGGGCTAACGGACACTCACGGGCGCCGTGACCTGCGCTGACGCGCAACCAGCGGCCGGCCTCGAACGACAAGAGCGAATGTTCCCATGAACCTGAATGCAACGCTGATCGTCCAGACAGTGGTCTTCCTGATCCTGGGCTGGATCACGATGAAGTTCATCTGGCCGCCGCTGACCGCGGCGCTCAACGAACGGCAGAAGAAGATCGCCGATGGCCTCGCTGCCGCCGACAAGGGCGAGAAGAGCCTCGTTGAGGCGCAGGCGAATGTCGCCGAGCTCGTCAAGGACGCTCGCGTCCAGGCGACGAAGATCGTCGACCAGGCGAGCCGCCGCGCGAACGAAGTCATCGACGAAGCCAAGCTGAGCGCATCAGCAGAAGGTCAACGCCTCGTCGCGGCCGCCCGTGCGGAAGTGCAGCTCGACCAGAGCCGTGCCCGCGAACAGCTGCGCAAGGAAGTGGCTGCGCTCGCGGTTGCCGGTGCGTCCAAGCTGCTCGGTCGCGAGATCGACGCACGCGCCCACGCCGACCTGCTCGAGAAGCTGGCCGTCGAGATCGAGAACGGCTGACCGGCACTAACAGGTACACCCGAGCTTCCATATGGCCGAAAAAGCCACCATAGCGCGGCCCTACGCGAAAGCGGCGTTCGCGCACGCGCGTGAACAGGGCGCCCTGTCTCGCTGGTCCGAAGTCCTCGCGACCGGGAGCGCCGTCGTTTCCGATGCGCGCGTCGCGAGCCTGCTCGGCAACCCGAAGGTCACGCCCGAAGAGCTGGCGGCGCTGGTGATCGACATTGGCGGCGTTGGCAGCGATGCCACGTTGCGCAACTACATCACGACGCTCGCAGCAAACCGCCGTCTCGCGTATCTGCCCGAGATCGCGGCAATGTTCGAGGTGATGCGTGCGGACATCGAGAATGTCGCCGACGTGCAGGTGGTCTCCGCGGTCGAACTGAACGATGCCCAGCGCCAGCGGCTGGCCGGTGCGCTCAAGAAGCGGCTGCGCCGCGACGTCCGCCTGCATTGCACGGTTGATGCCTCGCTCATCGGCGGCGCCATCATCCGCTCGCAGGATCTGGTGATCGACGGGTCGCTGAACGCGCGCTTGAAGCGCCTGACGACTGAATTGACGAATTAGGATTTACGGCGCAGACGGGCTCCCTCCGGGAGGGTCCGCGCAGAGTTACGAGGAACCAAAAGGCTATGTCCATCAAGGCATCCGAAATCAGCGACCTGATCAAGGCGCGAATCGAGAAATTCTCCGGCGCGACCGAAGAGCGCAACGTCGGCACGGTCGTCACCGTCACGGACGGCATCGTGCGCATCCACGGCCTCGCGGACGTGAAGTACGGCGAAATGCTGGAGTTCCCCGGCGGCAGCTTCGGCCTCGCGCTGAACCTCGAGCAGGACTCGGTAGGCGCCGTGGTTCTCGGTGAGTACAAGCACATCACCGAAGGCGACACGGTCAAGACCACGGGCCGCATCCTCGAAGTGCCCGTCGGCGAAGCACTGCTCGGTCGCGTGGTGGACGCGCTCGGCAATCCGATCGACGGCAAGGGCCCCATCAACACGCCGCACAAGGCGCCGATCGAGCGCGTGGCGCCGGGCGTTATCGCTCGTAAAGGCGTGAGCCAGCCCGTCCAGACCGGCTACAAGGCCGTCGACTCGATGGTGCCCGTCGGCCGCGGCCAGCGCGAGCTGATCATCGGCGACCGCCAGACCGGCAAGACCGCACTCGCGATCGACACTATCATCAACCAGAAGTCGAGCGGCATTAAGTGCATCTACGTCGCCATCGGCCAGAAGCAGTCGTCGATCGCGAACGTGGTGCGCAAGCTCGAAGAGCATGACGCGCTCAAGAACACGATCATCGTTGCGGCATCGGCATCGACACCCGCCGCCCTGCAGTACCTTGCACCGTACACCGGCTGCACGATGGGCGAGTACTTCATGGACCAGGGTGAAGACGCCCTCGTGATCTATGACGATTTGACCAAACAGGCCTGGGCGTATCGCCAGATCTCGCTGCTGCTGCGCCGTCCCCCGGGCCGCGAAGCGTATCCGGGCGACGTGTTCTACCTCCACTCTCGCCTGCTCGAGCGGTCGGCTCGCGTGAACGAGGAATACGTCGAGCAGAAGACGGGTGGACGCGTGAAGGGCAAGACGGGCTCGCTGACGGGCCTGCCGATCATCGAGACGCAGGCAGGCGACGTGACGGCCTTCGTGCCCACGAACGTCATCTCGATCACCGACGGCCAGATCTTCCTTGAAGGCGACCTGTTCAACGCCGGTATCCGTCCCGCCATGAACGCCGGCATCTCGGTGTCTCGCGTGGGTGGTGCGGCCCAGACGGGCATCATCAAGAAGCTGGGCGGCGGCATCCGTCTCGCGCTTGCGCAGTACCGCGAGCTCGCGGCCTTCTCGCAGTTCGCTTCCGATCTCGATGAGGCCACTCGCCGCCAGCTCGAGCGCGGCCAGCGCACGATGGAGCTGATGAAGCAGAAGCAATTCGCACCGATGTCCGTCGAGGAGATGGCGCTGTCCATCTATGCCGTCAACAGCGGCTACATGGACAAGGTGGAAATCAAGAAGGTCGGTGACTTCGAAGCCGCGCTGCAGTCGTTTGCCAAGACGAACTACAAGAGCCTGATGGATGGCATTGCGGCCAAGCCCGAGCTCAGCAAGGACGTCGAGGCTTCGCTCAAGAAGCTGTGCGAAGAATTCGTCGCGACCGGCACCTACTAAGCACTCGAAGCGAAGCAAGCCATGCCCGGCGTAAAAGAAATCCGCGTCAAGATTGCGAGCTTCAAGAGCACGCAGAAGATCACCAAGGCCATGGAAATGGTCGCGGCGAGCAAGATGCGCAAGGCGCAGGACCGGATGCGGGCCACGCGTCCCTATGCCGAGAAGATCCGGCGCGTGCTCGGGCACCTGAGCCACGCCAATCCCGACTACAAGCATCCGTTCATGGTCGAACGCGAAGCCAAGTCGGTGGGCTTCATCATCATCACCACGGACCGCGGCCTGTGCGGCGGCCTGAACGTCAACCTGTTCAAGGCAGCGATCGCATCCATCCGTGAGTGGCAGAAACAGGGTGCCTCGGTGTCGCTGTGCCTGATCGGCTCGAAGGGCGTGCAGTTCTTCAAGCGCCTGTCGGACGCGAAGACGCTGGCCACCATCACGCACTTGGGTGATCGCCCGCGTGCGGCCGACCTCATCGGTACCGTCAAGGTGATGCTGGACCTGTACAAGGAAGGCAAGGTCGACCGGCTGTTCGTCGTGAACAACGAGTTCGTGAACACGATGTCGCAGAAGCCCGAAGTGCGGCAACTGTTGCCGGTGGTCACGTCCGCCGAGGACGAGGGCAAGCTGCAGAAGATGTGGGACTACATCTACGAGCCTACCGCCTCCGACCTGCTCGACGGCATCCTGATGCGTTACATCGAGTCCCAGGTTTACCAGGGCGCGGTCGAGAACGTCGCCTGCGAAATGGCCGCCCGCATGGTTGCGATGAAGAGCGCGACCGACAATGCCGGCAAGCTCATCGAAGAGCTGCAACTGATCTACAACAAGGCCCGCCAGGCTGCGATCACGAAGGAACTTTCGGAGATCGTCGGCGGCGCGGCTGCGGTTTGAAGAATTCGGATAGAGGAACGAGCAAATGTCTAGCGGCAAGATCGTACAAATCATCGGCGCGGTCATCGACGTGGAATTCCCGCGTGACCAGATCCCCAAGGTCTACGAGGCGCTGAAGCTCGAGGAGGGCGGCCTCACGCTCGAAGTGCAGCAGCAGCTCGGCGACGGCGTCGTACGCACCATCGCCATGGGCGTGTCGGAAGGCTTGAAGCGCGGCCTCGCCGTGAAGGCCACCGGTGCCCCGATCTCCGTTCCCGTCGGCAAGGGGACGCTCGGCCGCATCATGGACGTGCTGGGCGCTCCGCAGGACGAACGTGGCCCCGTGCAGGCTACCGAGTACTGGCCCATTCACCGTGCAGCTCCGTCTTACGACGAGCAGGCAGGCGGCCAGGACTTGCTCGAAACAGGCATCAAGGTCATCGACCTGCTCGTGCCATTCGCCAAGGGCGGCAAGATCGGCCTGTTCGGCGGCGCCGGCGTGGGAAAGACCGTTACCATGCTCGAGCTGATCAACAACATCGCGAAGGCGCACTCGGGCTTGTCCGTGTTCGCGGGCGTCGGCGAGCGGACTCGTGAAGGCAACGACTTCTACCACGAGATGGCGGATGCCGGCGTCATCAACCTCGAGAACCTGCCCGAGTCGAAGGTGGCGATGGTGTACGGCCAGATGAACGAGCCGCCGGGTTGCCGCCTGCGCGTCGCGCTCTCGGGCCTCACGATGGCCGAATACTTTCGCGACGAGAAGACCGAGTCGGGCAAGGGCCGCGACGTGCTGCTGTTCATCGACAACATCTACCGTTACACGCTCGCCGGCACCGAGGTGTCCGCGCTGCTCGGCCGCATGCCGTCTGCCGTGGGCTACCAGCCGACGCTCGCCGAGGAAATGGGCGTGCTGCAGGAGCGCATCACGTCCACGAAGACGGGCTCGATCACCTCCATCCAGGCCGTGTACGTTCCCGCGGACGACTTGACCGACCCGTCTCCTGCGACCACGTTCGCCCACCTGGATGCGACCGTCGTGCTCGATCGCCAGATCGCCGCGCTCGGTATCTTCCCGGCCGTGAACCCGCTCGACTCCACCAGCCGTCAGCTCGATCCGCTCGTCATCGGCGAAGAACATTACAACGTGGCCCGCGGCGTGCAGGCCGTGCTGCAGCGTTACAAGGAACTGCAGGACATCATCGCGATTCTCGGCATGGACGAACTGTCGGAAGATGACAAGCGCACCGTGTCCCGCGCGCGCAAGATCCAGCGCTTCCTGTCGCAGCCGTTCCATGTCGCCGAAGTGTTCACCGGCAACCCCGGCAAGCTCGTTCCGCTCAAGGAAACGATCAAGTCCTTCAAGGGCATCCTCGCCGGCGACTACGACCACCTGCCCGAGCAGGCGTTCTACATGGTCGGCACGATTGAAGAAGCGGCCGAAAAGGCCAAGAAGCTGCAGTAGGGAACCTCTGAATGACCTATACGCGCTCGCGTTGCGTCTCCAATCGTCTGCTGCGAGGCATCGGGCCGCAGGCCATATCGGAAATATGGACAAGGTCCGTAACGACGCAGCAGGCGATTAGAGGCGCAACCCACAACATGAACATTCATACCTTGATCGGGACGGGATCCATTTCGTGCATGGCAGCGTTGCTCCTCCCTTGTGTACATTCAGTACACGGCGGTCGATCGCGCCTCGCCCTGCACGAAATGGCTCGCCGTCGCGAGTGCGTATAGGTCATTCAGAGGTTCCCATGGCCACGATCCACGTCGATATCGTCAGCGCCGAAGGGGAGATCTTCTCCGGCGAAGCTGCCATGGTGTTTGCGCCGGCGGTGATGGGCGAAATCGGCATCGCGCCCCGCCATGCTCCGCTCCTCACCACGCTGAAGCCGGGTGAAGTGCGCGTGCAGACGCCAGCGGGCGAAGAACAGTTCTTCTACGTGTCGGGCGGTGCACTCGAGATCCAGCCGCACCTCGTCACGGTGCTGGCGGATACGGCGCTGCGGGCGAAGGACATCGACGAAGCGGCTGCCATGCAGGCCAAGCAGCGCGCGGAAGAAGCGCTCAAGGATCGCGGCGACCAGATCGAGATGGCCGAGGCGCAGGTGGAACTGGCACGTGCCGTTGCACAGCTTAAGGCGCTCGAGAAGCTCAGGAAGATCCGGGGATAGCGCTCGAGCGCGCCACCCCTTCGGTATCGATCGCGAACGCGCCCCGATGGGCGCGTTCCTTTTTGTGCACCAAGACACGCAGCAGGGATTGTTCCGCCTCCGCAGACCTCCTAGAGTGGCCCGCAGGCGAACTTCAGGCACCACGCCCCTCAAGCCACTATGACAACACCCAGCCCCTCCCGGCCTCCACTCTCCGTCATCATCCTCGCTGCCGGCCAGGGCAAGCGCATGAAGTCGGACCTGCCGAAGGTGCTGCAGCCGCTCGCTGGCAAGCCGCTCCTGGCACACGTGCTCGATACGGCCAAGCGACTGTCCGCCGAGGGCATCCACGTGGTGTACGGTCATGGCGGCGACCGCGTGCGGCAAGCGCTCGCCAACGAGTCCGTCCAGTGGGCGCTGCAGGCGGAGCAGCTCGGGACCGGACATGCCGTGGCCCAGGCGTTGCCGGCCATCCCCGATGACCATCTCGTCCTTATCCTGTTCGGCGATGTGCCCCTCATCAAGACCGAGACGCTGGAGCAGTTGCTGGCCAGTGTCGACGACCAGTCCATCGCCATGCTGAGCGTGATCCTGCGCGATCCCACGGGCTATGGTCGTGTCATCCGCGATCATGCAGGGCATGTCGTGCGCATCGTCGAACACAAGGATGCGAACACCAAGGAGCGCAGCGTTCCCGAAGGCAACACCGGCGTCTTGGCCGTGTCCGCGAAGTCGCTGCGCAAATGGCTCGGGGCGCTCAAGAACGACAATACGCAGGGCGAGTACTATCTCACCGATATTGTTTCGATGGCGGTACGAGAGGGCTTGCGCGTCAAGGCAGCCGTTGCTCCCACCGAGATTGAAGTCTTCGGCGTGAATGACAAGGTCCATCTCTCGGAGGTCGAAGCCGCTTTGCGCAAGCAGCGCGCCACGGAATTGATGCTTGCGGGAGTCACCGTGATCGATCCATCGCGCATCGACGTCCGCGGAACCGTCAGCGTCGGTCGCGATGTCGTCATCGATGTCAATGCCATCTTCGTGGGAAACGTGAAGTTGGGTGACCGCGTGCGGATCGGCCCGAACACGTGGCTCGAGGACTGCGAGATCGCAGCAGACACCGAGGTGCTGGCGAACTGTGTCATCACGCGTGCGGTCGTCGGCGAGCAGTGCATCGTCGGTCCATTCGCACGCCTGCGGCCTGGCGCCAGGCTCGAGCAGGGTGCACATATTGGCAACTACGTTGAGGTCAAAAACACCGTCCTCGGCAAGGGAAGCAAAGCCAATCACCTCACTTACCTGGGCGACGCGACCGTAGGCGCAAACGTGAACATCGGTGCAGGCACGATTACCTGCAACTACGACGGCGTGAACAAGTCGCGGACCGAAATCGGCGACGGCAGCTTCATCGGTTCAGGCACCATGCTCGTGGCGCCGATCACCGTAGGTGCCAACGCCACCATTGGTGCCGGTTCCACGCTGACCAAGAACGCCCCGGAGGGAAAGCTGACCCTGGAGCGAGCCAAGCAGATGACCATCGACGGCTGGAAGCGGCCGGAAAAGAAGCGCTGAAGACCGCCTTTGCCGGATTTCCCCCGCTATTTTCCGGTGCGGCCCCGTCCGGGCCCGCCTTCGGGCGACCAGAGTGTGACTGGCAACATAATCCCGCCACCCCCTTCCGGTAGAATGCCTCAACCTCTTATAGAGAAAGGCTGAATCTGCATGTGCGGAATCGTTGGCGCTGTCGCGACACGCAATATCGTTCCCATCCTGATAGACGGGCTGCGCCGCCTTGAGTATCGAGGCTACGATTCTGCCGGCGTCGCCGTCCTGAACGGCACCCAGCACCTGAAGCGGCTGCGCACCGTCGGCAAGGTGCGCATGTTGCAGGAAGCCCTGGACGACGATCCCACCTCAGGCCACCTTGGCATTGCCCATACACGCTGGGCTACACACGGCGTACCTTCGGAACGCAATGCGCATCCGCATATCTCCGACGACGGCATTGCGATCGTCCACAACGGCATCATCGAGAATCACGAAGAGCTGCGTGAAGAACTGCAGAAGGCCGGCTACGTCTTCACGTCGGAAACGGACACCGAAGTGATTGCGCATCGCATCCACTATCACCAGAAGAAGCTGGGCGACGTGTTCAAGGCAGTTCGCGCAACGGTGGCCGAGCTCGAAGGCGCGTATGCACTCGCCGTGATCAACGAAGCCGATCCCGATTGCATCGTACTCGCCCGCATGGGCTGCCCGGTCGTCATCGGCATCGGTGAGAACGAGAACTTCGTCGCCTCCGATGTCGCGGCCCTGCTGCCTGTCACACGCCGCTTCATGTTCCTGGAGGAGGGCGATGTAGCCGAAATCCGCCACAACAGCATTCGCATTCTCGACGCCGAGGGCAATACGGCACACCGCGAAGCCCGCGACAGCACCTTGAGCGCAGACGCTGCCGAAAAGGGCGAGTTCGCCCATTACATGCTGAAGGAAATCTACGAGCAGCCGCAGGCCATTGCCCAGACGCTGGAAGAGCGCGTTGCCGGCGGCAAGCTGCTGGAAGCCGCCTTCGGGCCGGCTGCCACCGCTGTTTTCAAGCGTGCCGATGCGGTGCAGATCGTTGCCTGCGGCACGAGCTACCACGCCGGTGCGGTTGCCAAGTATTTCGTCGAACAGATTTGCCGCCTGCCGTGCTGGGTCGAGATCGCGAGCGAATACCGCTATCGAAATCCCGTCGTGCCGCAGAACACCTTGTTCGTGACGATCTCGCAGTCGGGTGAAACTGCCGATACGCTGGCTGCATTGCGCATGGCCAAACAGTCGGGCTATCTGTCGACATTGGCCATCTGCAACGTGCCTGAGAGTTCGCTCGTACGCGAATCCGAACTCGTGCTGCTCACGCGCGCGGGCCCCGAAATTGGCGTTGCGTCAACCAAGGCGTTCACGACGCAGCTTTCTGCGCTTGGCATGCTGATCGTCGCACTGGCCAAGTTCCATGGCTCCGATGCCGAGCGCGAGCGTGGCCTCGTGCAGCGGTTGATCGAGATCCCCTCGCTCATCGAAAAGACGTTGCACCTGGAGCCCCGGATCAAGGAGCTGGCCAAGCGGTTCGCCGACAAGCATCACGCGCTGTTCCTCGGACGTGGACAGATGTATCCGATCGCGCTTGAAGGCGCGCTCAAGCTCAAGGAGATTTCCTACATTCACGCCGAAGCCTATCCGGCCGGCGAGCTCAAGCACGGCCCGCTCGCGCTCGTCGATGCGGACATGCCCGTTGTCGTGGTCGCTCCGAACAACGACCTGCTCGAAAAGCTCAAGTCGAACCTGCAGGAAGTGAGGGCACGTGGCGGGGAGCTGATTGTATTTGCCGATCCGGACGCCGGTATCAGTGAGTCGGAAGGCGTCACGGTCATTACGATGCCGAAGCACGTCAGCCACTTCCAGGCCCCTGCGGTCTACACGGTACCGCTGCAGCTGCTCGCCTATCACTGCGCCATCCTGAAGGGCACCGATGTCGACCAGCCGCGCAACCTCGCGAAATCCGTCACTGTCGAATAGCCGCCTGCCCCGGACATCGCGGGCTCATCCCCCAAGGGGATCGACGCCCATTTCCGGTTTGGCCGTAGCCTCCGAAACAGCTACCATGGCCGCCTCTTTCAATGTCTCCTGAGGTTCCGGTCATGGTCGTCGCGCAAAACAAAGTCGTTCAGATCCACTACACGCTGACCAACGATTCCGGCGATGTCCTCGACAGTTCCTCGGGCGGTGACCCGCTCGCTTATATCCACGGCAACGGCAACCTGATCCCCGGGCTCGAAAAGGCCCTCGAAGGGAAGGGCGCAGGCGAGAAGCTGAACGTCAAGGTGTCCCCGGAGGAAGGCTATGGCACCAAGGATCCTTCGCTGGTCCAAGACGTGCCGCGTCGGGCGTTCAAGGGCATCGACAACATCGCCGTTGGCATGCAGTTCCAGGCCGACTCCAACCAGGGCCCGCGCATGGTGACCGTCACGCGCATCGTCGGTGACATGGTGACCGTCGATGGCAATCACCCGCTCGCCGGCGAGTCCCTCAACTTCGCAGTGGAGATCACGGAAGTCCGCGACCCGAGCGAAGAAGAGCTGTCTCACGGCCACGTGCATGGCCCGGGCGGTCATCACCACGATTGAATTGAAGGCTCCGACGTGGGGCAGACGTTGCCCACGCGCGCACCCCGATAAGGCAGGGTCAGTATCAGGTAACGCCACAAGCACCATTGCTTGTGGCGTTTCTGTTTGTGGATACAACACCACTACAACCGTTGGTTCTGCGCTACCTCAGTCCGGTAACGCGAGGAATGTAGATTGGCCCGCTGTTGCGTGCCTGTCTTAAGAAACTCGCGCCACGCACTGCGGCGCGAGATGTCAGGCTCAGGGAGGGGACAGGAAAAAAATTTCCATCCCCTCCCGGGCCTGGCATCAATCCTGCTTATTGGCATCAGGATCGTCCATCCTTGGACGAGACCCTGTTCTAGCAGGAGACACCATGGAAGCCGCTGCCACCTCACCCATCCCCACCGCATCGCTGAAGCGCGTCGCGCCCAAATCCAAGACCTCGCTGACCGCAGTCGCCAGGAAGCCCGCAGTCCGCAAAGCCAAGACGATCGTCAAAGACCTTCCGGAAATCGTCGACATCACGGCCATGATTGCAGAGGCCGCCTACCTGATCGCCGCAAGTCGCGGGTTCACTCCGGGTCATGACGTCGAGGACTGGCTGCAAGCCGAGCAGCAGATTCTCTCCCGTTTCCGTTGATCTCCCCCGCCGACGGAGGAGTAGACTCGGCCGTGACTGTCCGGCAGGAATTACCCTGCCGAGCTTCCACGGGGGGAAGGCATCATGCTTCGCGTCAAGCATTTGCTGATCGCCAAGGGGCACGAGATCTGGACGGTTGAGGCGGAAGACCCGGTGCTCGAAGCCATCCAGGTCATGGCCGACCGGGAAGTGGGTGCGCTGCCGGTGATGCGCGGCCCTGAACTCGTCGGCATCGTGTCCGAGCGGGACTACGCACGCAAAGTCATCCTGCTTGGCCGTTCTTCCGGCGAGACGCCGGTGTGGCAAATCATGTCTTCACCGGTCCTGACGGTGACGCCCGAAGACACAGTGAGCCACTGCATGCAGCTCGTCACCGAACAACGGGTGCGCCATCTCCCGGTCGTCGACCGCGGCCACCTTGTCGGTCTGGTGTCGATCGGCGATCTGGTCAGGGCGGTGATCGAGGAACAGCAGGAAACCATCGTGCAGTTGCAGCAATTCATCACGAGCTGACCCCTTTTTTTTGCAACTGCAAAAAAAGGGAGCGTCTATTCCGGCCGCGGAAATGGCCCATTTTCGGGGTGGGCGACTAAGTCAAAACGGGATAGCCTATTCCTGAAAGCCTCTTTATACTTCCCGCGCGTTTCGACCGTCGGTCCACGAAATCGAGGGTCTTGTCCAGGCTGTGAGCCCAGATCCCTTGTTGGCATATTCACGGTGCCGCAATCGTCAAACGGAAAGGTCAGGCAGCAGCGCAAGGTCTTATTCGAGAGGCGAAAGCAGGCCTTCACCGCAGGGTCCTTTCCCAGGTCGTTAACCTTCCATCTCAATAACGTGTAAGGGGACTATGTAATGCAGCCAGCAGATAACAAGAAGCCTTGGGATACCGACTACGAGTGGAAGATCGTCCTCCTCTTGGCGATCGGCTTCGGCCTCGTCGGCATGGACCGCTTCGTCATCAACTCGATGTGGGGCACGATTGCCGCAGACTTGAAGCTGGATCCTGGTGCCATCGGCACCCTGGCCGGCCTCACAGGCGTATTCTGGGGCATTTTCGCAATCATCTTCGGCAACCTGGCCGATAAGATTGGCCACCGCAAGATTCTCATCCCGGCCGTGTTCCTTTATTCGCTGGTCGGCGGCCTCACCGGCTTCTCCGGCAGCATGATGTTCTTCGTGCTCATCCGGGCACTGCTCGGCGTGATGGAAGGCGGCTACACGCCGACCTCGTTCACGGCGGTGGCGGTGGCTTCCAAGCCAAGCCGGCGCGGACTGAACCAGGGCCTGCAGCAGTGCGGCGTCTCCCTGCTCGGACTCGCGTTGGCCCCGATCTTCGCCACGCAGCTGCTTAACGCAGGGCTTTCCTGGCGCTGGGTCTTCTTCATCATTGCAGCGCCCGGCTTCATCGTCGGCCTGTTCCTGATCAAGGTGCTGCGTGAGCCCAAGGACACCATGGGTGCCGCTGCCCTCGGTGTCGTCCAGCATGTTGCCGGACAGGGCGCCGGCGCCCTGGCGCCTCTCAAGAGCTACAACATCGTGGTCTGCATGATCGCGCTGTTCGGCGCCATGTGCGGTCTCTTCACGCTCGCCGCAATGGTGCCGGTGTACCTCGAGCTCCAGCTCAAGCTGCCGCTCGCCGAAATGGGCGTCGTCACGTCAGCCATCGGCTTCGGCGGATTCTTCGGGCAATTCTCGTGGCCCGGCCTGTCGGACAAGTTTGGCCGCAAGCCCGTCACCATCGTGGGCTTCCTGATGGCGGCGATCTGCCTCTACTGGTTCATCCAGGTGCAGGCTGGGGTCGGCGCGCTGTTCCTGCCGCTGTTCCTGGCTACCTACTTCTGCTTCGGCAACATCGCGCTCATCACGGGCCCGATCGCGACGGAATCGGCACCGGTGGGTGCAGTGGCGGGTTCGATCGGCCTGGTCGTCGGCGTGGGCGAGATCTTCGGCGGCGGTCTCGGACCGATCACCGGCTCGTTCGTCATCCCGAACTATGGCTTTGGCGGCCCGCTGTACGTGGCCCTGTTCGGCATGATCTTCGGCTTCGTGGCCTCGATGTTCCTGCGTGAGACGGCACCGGTGAAGGTCGGCGTCGGCCATCGGGCCATTGACGAAACCGGCCAGGTGATGTGAGCCGGTCACGCTTGCAGTTCAAGTGTTGAATGAAAAAGGGGGCGACATCGCCCCCTTTTTCTTTGCTCGAACTCGGCGTCGCGACCAGTAACGGCGCCGATGTTTCAGCTGCCGGTTCCGGCCACCCGCATCGAGTCGTCGAGCAAGCCGCGGCCAGTAGCGCGGTTCATCGCCGAGAGCACGGCGAGCAACGAGGCCGTGACGATATTGGCGTGCAGACCGACGCCGAACAGCGTGACGCGCGACGGCGTTGTCACTTCGACGAAAGCCACTGCCTTGGCATTGCTGCCCGAGCCGATCGAGTGCTCCTCGTACGATAGTACGTCGCACGACAAGCCCAACGCATCGATCAGTGCGTCGATGGGACCGTTACCCCGGCCCGAGAGCACCGCACCCTGGCCATTGCATGACAGCTTGATCGTCAGGCGTTCGCCGTCGGAGCCGTCCGTAGCCGTCGCCAATTGATGCGAGCGGTAGTCGTAGGCCCCCGCTTGTTTCAGGTACTCCTCTTCGAACAGCGCCCAGATCTCCGCTGAACTGAGTTCCTTGCCCGTCGCATCGGTCACGGCCTGTACGGCCTGGCTGAATTCGATCTGCAATCGCCGCGGCAACGTGAGCTGGTAGTCGCGCTCGAGCAGGTAGGCAATGCCGCCCTTGCCGGACTGGCTGTTCACACGAATCACGGATTCGTAAGTACGTCCGAGATCGCGCGGATCGATCGGCAGGTACGGGATTTCCCATGCATCGCCGGGCTTGCGCGCGGCAAAGCCCTTCTTGATCGCATCCTGGTGCGAACCCGAGAACGCGGTAAACACGAGGTCGCCGACATACGGGTGCCTCGGGTGAATGGGCAGCTGATTGCACTGCTCGACACAGCGGGCCGCCTCGTTGATGTTCGAGAAGTCGAGCTGCGGATGGACACCTTGCGTGTACATGTTCATCGCAAGCGTCACGACGTCCACGTTGCCGGTGCGTTCGCCGTTGCCGAACAACGTGCCTTCAACGCGTTCGGCGCCCGCCATCATCGCGAGCTCGGCAGCAGCAACGGCCGTGCCGCGATCGTTATGCGGGTGAACCGAGATGACCACCGAATCCCGGCGCGCCACGTTGCGGCAGAACCATTCGATCTGGTCCGCATACGTGTTGGGTGTCGCCATCTCCACCGTTGCAGGCAAGTTCAGGATCACCTTGCGTTCCGGCGTCGCTTGCCACACTTCCGTGACGGCATCGCAGACTTCAACGGCGAAGTCGAGCTCGGTGCCTGTGAAGCTCTCGGGACTGTATTCAAAGAACCAGTCCGTCTCCGGCTGCTTGCGCGCTTCCTCCAGTACGCACTTCGCGCCTTGCACGGCAATTTCGACGATGCCCGCTTTGTCGAGATTGAACACGACGCGTCGCTGCAGTGTGGATGTCGAGTTGTACAAATGCACGATCGCGCGCCGCGCACCGCGCAGTGACTCGAACGTCCGTGCGATGAGCTCGGGCCGTGCCTGCGTCAGCACCTGGATGGTGACATCTTCGGGGATCAGGCCGCGTTCGATCAGCTCGCGGACGAACTGGAAGTCTGTCTGCGACGCAGCGGGGAAGCCGACTTCGATTTCCTTGAAGCCGGTGCGCACCAGCAGGTCGAACATGCGTCGCTTGCGCGCGGCGTCCATCGGTTCGATGAGCGCCTGGTTACCATCGCGCAGGTCGACACTGCACCAGGTCGGCGGTGCCGTGATGGTTTTCGTGGGCCAAGTCCGATCGGGAATGGCGATCGGCTGGAATGGGGGATACTTCGAAGCGGGATGCTGCAACATGGATTCAAGATCCTCTTCAGGGATCAGCCAACTCAATCGGGGGATTTCAGTGGCGCCATGAATGAGGCGCCTGCACGGGGTAGCTTTGCGTCTAGCGACGCAGGTGCAGGCGCGCACCCAGCAACGAGCTGCCGAGACGGGGCATGGCTCCTGTTTGCTGGGAATTACGCATGGGCGGAATCTAGCAGCGGAAGTGGGTGCGGTGCAATAGGAACGAGACGGAGACGCGACCGGTCGGGTCTGCCGATTGATGCCCTGTCCTTTTACACCCTGCGGCCAGGGTGTAAAAGGACAGGACATAAATGCCAGGTAGCCCCTACGAGGCTAAAGGCCTACCGGCAAGTCAGAACTGGAATCAGGAGGCAGAGCAGGGAGGAATCGACCCGCGCTCCGCGAAGTCAGCCAGCCTCCGGTCGGCCCCCACTCCGAGGCATGGCGTTCGTAGAGCTCGATCGCGTTGTTGGAAGACGGGTCGGCCATGGCACTCTGGTCTTTGGAACGGGAAGAATGGAACAGATCCAGTTCCCCGACTCAGTGACTGGCGAGTCGAAAGCAACCCTGTCCGTTGTACTGCGGCTGAAGCTTCAAGCGATCTTGCGCAGCACTGCGAACGCGAACGACTGCGGCGAGCCCCACGGCGTCTGGTGAATTTCGTGTCGGGACTGCACGAGCGAGAACCGCGGTCCGAACAGACGGGCCAGGTCCTCCGGTTCGCGTTGTGTCACCGGGAGCTGGCTGCATTGGGTGGGTCCCTCTTTCCCGAAGCCGCCGATGACCGCATGACCCCCGTTGGCGAGCGCTGCGCACGCGATTTCGACATACCGGGCCGCATCGGCGGGATCCGTCAGGAAATGCAAAGCGGCCCGGTCATGCCAGAGATCGTAGGAACCGGGGGACAACTGGGCTTTCAGGATATCAACAGGAAGCCACTGTACCTGCGATGCACGATCACCCAACCGACTACGCGCGACGGCGAGGGCTGCTTCCGAGATATCCAGCGCAGTGATCGACTTGACACCAAAGTCCAGCAGGTCATCAATCAGCGTGGACGCGCCCGCGCCGACATCGATGACCCTGGACGTCTCGCTCAGTCCCGCTGCCTTCAACAGATCCAGTGAGCTGCCGAGATGCGGCGCGAACCAACTCACCGAATCCGGTTGCTTGGTGCTGTAAACGGTCTGCCAATGAGATGTTCTGTCTTCGGGCATCCGCCCCTCCTGAACACCGACAGCCACAAGGCCTTCGTGCCAGACTTGAGCCATCGGGTGTTGGTATCCATCTTGAAGGACGATAGTCCATCAAGAAGAACCCAACAACTCAAGTCCGGAAACCGGGGGGAACAGCCCCTCTCTGTGTACAGCAGGACGTTACGCTAGAATCCCAATCGAGAAGCACCTGCCGAGGATAAGCACATGACGTTTCACAAGTGGCTGAGTGTAGTCTGCGCCGCGTACGGGATCGTCTTCTCGCTGCCGACGAGTGCGCAACAGCCATCGTCCAAAGACGGCCCTCGCTTCTCCAGCGGCACAACGCTCGTGCGCCCTGCCGACTACCGCGAGTGGATCTTCCTGAGTTCCGGGATCGGCATGAGCTACGACCCACCGGTCGGGGATCCGCCAGCGGGCTCACCGGCCGGGCCGGGGTTTGGCAATGTCTTCGTGAATCCGTCTTCCTATCGCAGCTTCCTGAAGACCGGGAAATGGCCGAATGGCACGGTGTTTGTCCTGGAAGGACGCCGGTCGAGCACCGTTGGATCCATCAACAAGAATGGCTGGTTCCAGACCGAGCTCGCCGGGATGGAGGCACTGGTCAAGGACAGTCGGTTGCCTGAGGGCTGGGCCTTCTACTTGTTTGGTCGCGGGGGCGCGATACGTGATACCGCCGAACCGCTCGCGGGCGAAGAGCTGAAGCGCGCTCAATGCTTTGATTGCCACAGCAAGAATGCAGCCGTGGAGATGAGCTTCGTGCAGTTCTATCCGACGCTGCTTGAAGTCGCGCGCCAGAAAGGAACACTGAAGGCGGGATTCTGATCAGCATGAACCGTGCTTGTCATTGTTCCGCCGTGATGGTCGCCGCTGCCCTGCTGTTGGTGGGCTGCTCTCGGAGTCCGGAGACAGAGCCTTCGCAAGCAGCGAATCAATCCGATGTTTCCTCGACCCCGGAGATCGAACGCTACAGGACTGCACTGGAGTCGGTGGCAGCATCGCAGCAAGTGCTGGCGCTGGAGACGGCGAAAATCAACGACGGGAACTGGTCTTCCGTGGCGAGGGTGTCATTGGAAAAGGCTAACGAATTGCAGGCCACAATCGAACGCCTGATGGAATTCGATGAGGCGGCGTCTGAGGCTGCGGCGTTGCGGCTGCATGTCGCTAGCCTGCAGAGGCACCTGCAGGGCATCGATGCCGACAGCTTTCGGAGCGCGTTGCCGGACTTGCTGTTGCTGAATGAATCAATTCAATCCGACATGGACGAACTGCTGGATCTCGCCGCACCGGCGCCCGATGAAATGCCAGCTCATGTTCACGATCCAGTGGGAGCGTGAACTTTGTGAACCTTCCCGGCGGATTCTCTCGCGACGCTGCAAGGTTAGCCTCGGCCTCTCCTCTCCAAGCCCAGGCAGGCTGGTGTACGCGTGATGGTTCCTCCGGCCCAAGGTAGACTCCTCTCCATGAAACACGCCATCAAATACATAGGCTTCGGCTTCGCCCTCATCTTCGGTGTGCTGGCCGCAGTACTCGGACTCACGTTCAGCGGGTTGCAGTCGGCATCGGACGGCGACGAGCTGAACCAGGTCCGCATAGTCACGAGTGGCTCGGGCAGTACGGTGGGCATCGTGCCAATCGGGGAAGGCCAGGTCGTGCTCATCGACGCTGGCAGCGACGCCACGGGAGCACCCATCCTTGCGGACCTCGAGAAGCGCGGCCTCGCCGCCGACTCCGTCAAGGCCATCCTGTTCACGCACGGACACTTCGATCACATCGCCGCGGCAGGCGTATTTCCGGGTGCGCAGCTGCTGGCGTTGGCGCCCGAGGTGGATCTGATCGCGGGACTCAAGAAGCCTCGCGGACCCCTCGTCCGCTTCTTTTCCGTGGAACCGACCGGCCTCAAGGTGACACGCGCGCTGGAAGACGGCCAATCCCTGATGCTCGGCGACACCCCGATCAAGGTGTTCGCAATGCCGGGTCATACGGCTGGCAGCGCCGCCTATCTCATCAACGGCATTCTGTTCCTCGGCGACTCCGCCGACGCAACGGACAAGGGCAAGTTGCAGAGCGGGCACTGGATCTTCTGCGACGACCTCAAGCAGAACGAAGCGTCGCTGCGCAGCCTCGTCGACAGGATCGTGGCGCAGGGTGAAGTCGTCCAGGCTCTCGCATTCGCCCACTCCGGCATGCTGCGCGACGGTCTTGCGCCCTTGAGCGCATGGATCGACAGCCACCCCTGATCTTCTGGCCGCTCACGGCGCTGCACTGCGATTGCAGAAGGGCCTTGGCTTGGTCGGTGGCGGGCGTATGATCCAGTTGTAATCGTTTCCATTCCTCTGTGCCCGGAGACTTCCCATGGATCGGCGTGAATTCCTGCTGGCGTCCGCATCGGCGGCTGCAGCCCTCGCCCTGGGCGGTCCGGCGTCCTCGGCCGAGGGCAAGCAACGCTTCGGCATCCAGCTCTTCTCGCTGCCCAAGCTGCTCGAGGGCGATGTGCGCAAAGCCATCGCGATGCTCGCCGACATGGGCTATCGCGAAGTGGAGCCTTACGGCCCGTACACGTACAGCGCTCCCGAAGCCATCGCCCGCTGGAAAGCCGTCACGCCGTCGCTCGGATTCAGCGGCAGCGGTTACTTTGGCCTTTCCGGCGCCGAGTTCAAGGCATTGCTCGCCAGCCACGGCATGACGTCGCCTTCCATGCATACGGATTTTGCCACCCTCGACAAGAAGATGCCGCAGCTCGGTGAAGCCGGGCGCGAACTCGGCTTCACTTATGTCGGGCTCCCGTCGCTACCGGCAGACCAACGCAAGACCCTGGATGACTACAAGCGCGCGGCGGATACCTTCAACCGGATCGGGAAGCAGGCGAAAGCCGCGGGCCTCCGTTTCGCGTATCACAACCACGGCTACGGCCTGAAACCGATGGAAGGCGTGATTCCGGTCGAATACCTGCTGACTCACACCGATCCCGACCTCGTATTCTTCGAGATGGATCTGTACTGGACCACGGCGGGCGGCGCGGATCCGATCGAGCTGCTGCGCAAGAACCCGGGTCGCTATCGCCTCATGCATGTGAAGGACATGCAGGGCCGCCGCCGCTTCTCCGGTGACGGCGGCGATTCAAACCAGTGGATTGAATTGTTCCCGTACATGGTCAGCGCGGGCGAGGGCTCCCTCGACCTCAAGGCCATCCTCGAACAGGGGCGCAAGTCGGGCGTCGAGCATTTCTTCGTCGAACAGGACAACGTGGCCAATCCGGATGTCGCGCTCAAGAAGAGCATTGACCACCTGACGCGGCTGTAGCGGGATTTCGCACGCAGATTGGCGCCATGCTGCTGGCTTGAAAGCGGCTTGGTGTCGGTTAGACTCGACTCCTTCACAGGCTGTCGGGCGGGTGCCACGAATCATGGATTCCAGGATCGGACTGCCTCGGCTTGCCTCGCTGGCCTTGGCCTATGCGCTGTCGACCATTGCATTCACCGCGAACGGTGCAGCACCCTCATTGCCCGCACCTCCCCAGGGAAGCGCCTTCTGGGACACGGTGCCGACCCGCGTACCTGCAGACGCCAAGCGGGGCGACCTGCTGTGGATCCAGGAACGCAACGATGCACCGCGAAATGCACGCGCCTGGAATATCGTTTACGTAACAGAAAGCGCGAACAAGGGACTCGAGTACGCATCCGGAGAGGTGTACGTTCCCCGGGCCGCCGCCACATCGCCACGTCGCCTCCTGGTCTGGGGCGTCGGTACGGCGGGATTCCAGGACTCATGCGCACCATCGCGAACGCCGCTCTATCGGCAGAACCGCACTACTCGGGTCCCGGCGATTGAAGCATTGACGGATCGCGGCTATGTCGTCGCGATGAGCGACTATCAGGGCCTCGGCGTCCCGGGTGGTACGGCCTATCTCGACGGACCGCTGCAGGCCAAGGCATCGCTCGACGCAGCGCGGGCTGCGATGAAGATCCCCGGTGCGTCCGTGGGTACGGAAGTCGGGCTGTACGGCTTTTCACAAGGCGGGCAGACCGTCCTCTGGGCCGCGCATCTTGCTGCGACGTACGCCCCGGAATTCAAGGTCGTCGGCATTGCGCCGATCGCCCCCGCATCGCGTCACCTTGATCTCTCGTTCTACGACCTTGGCATTCCGGAGAACGCCGGCTATTTCATCGCGCGCATGGCCGGGCTGCAGGTCGGCCATCCCGAGCTGCACCTGCGTGACATCCTGACGCCGGCAGGCCTCGAGATGCTGCCCGTGATGTCGTGGGGCTGCTATGAGATCTTTGCCAAGGCATCGCAGCTCACCGAGCCGTTCGCGCGACGCGAAGCGCTTGCAGAAGGCACGCCCTGGCGAGCACGCCTCGAAGCCAACGACCGGTTCCTGCCGTTGCCCACCAGCATTCCCGTGCTGCTCATCCAGGGCGATGCCGACATCGATGTTCCGGTCCGGCTGACTCAAGCCGTGCGTCGCGACCTGTGCGAGCAAAAGATTGTCGTCGAATACCATGAGCTGCCGGGGGTCGGGCATACCGATGCGGTACCGCCATCTGCTGCGCTGCTGCCCGACTGGTTCGATGCGCGCTTTGCCGGCCGAATGGCAAAGGACACCTGCGAGGGACGCTAGTCCGTGAGCCGTCGTCCCCTGCTGCGCCGACGCTCAGCAGCGCCGAAGTCGTGCTCAATGGCCTGGGGGCGAAATTCGTCGTCGCGATGCCGGCGCGGGCCTTGACGGCGGTCCTCGAAATGGCGGTATTTGCACCGGCATCCCTTGGGGTTCGTGCAAGCCTTGAGCGGGAGTCGGGGTGCCTCGGCGCACAGGAAGAGGCCGTCGACCCTGCGGCACGCCTCACAGCAGTCCTTGCTGGACACGATACGCACCGCTCGCCATGGATTGCGCAACGTGATTGAAATGTCGTTTGTGCTGGCAGCTGGAGGATGCGCGTCGGAGTGGAACAGCCGCTGCAATCCAGACAAAACGCTCCCCAACAGGCCGGAAGCGTGACCGTCGCTCCCGCTCGGTCTCACGCTGCCGTGCCGGCTCGGGCGGGAGGACTGATTCCTGGCAGGTTGCTTGCTTGAGGGCTTCACAGGTAGGGTCTAAAAGCGACTGCACTTGTCTTCTGTCAAAACTTAAACCCTATCATCACCCTCGAGGGCAGCGTTGTCGACAGGAATTCCTCGTGGCGGGTAGGGGATGGGTGCAGCCGATCCAGGACCGAACGCCGCGTTCTGTTCGACAGCAGTCAACTCACTTCCGGGCCGGCCCGAGTCTGGTTCGCCAGACTGCGATGACGATATTGGCGACCGAGACCGCGATTGCACGGCGGCGACGGACTCAAGACCGTCCATGCCAAGGGAGGCGAGATCGGCAGCAGCCCGGAGGGAGCAGTGAACAGCGAAGCCGGGCTCGGCGCGTACGACGTCTTGCATGCGTGGCGCGACTTCGAGTGCAGCTTCTTCCCCGGGGCGCTACTGTGCCCGAAGATTCCCTTCCGGCGCTTCCTGACGCCCGAGCGCTATCTGTCCGTTGGCGTCGATCTCGCGCCGGCGCTGCGTTCCAATGGCCTCGACGCCGCCGAGATCATTGCGTCGATCACCACGGCGTGCCTGTCACATCACGGCGAGGCAACCATTCCCGCAAAGGCGGCCAAGGCCATCAACGCGATCGTCAGCATTCTCGGTATTGCATGGCTCGAGGAAGCCCTGACGAAACCCGCACGCATCATCTGCCCAAGGAGTTCGAACTGCCCGCGCACGGATCGCTGCGACGCTGAGCGCGGCAAGCGGGCCAGGGACATCGCCGATGTTCGCAGGCAGATCATGGATGAGGTGCAGCGGGTGCGATGATCCGTTAGGCAGGCTTGCAGCGCCCGACCGGGAATCAGTCGCCGGCAAGCGCTGCATCGACGCAAGGGGCGTGCTGCGTGCCGCCGAGGATGGCTGTATCCTCCGGTCCCACCCGCCCAGAACGGCCACCACCCGGGACCCATCGCAGCGCATGCATCCCCTCGAGCACAAGATCCCGCCGCCTGTCGTCGCGCTGATTGTCGCAGCCGCCATGTGGATGAATTCCATCAGCGGCCCGAAACTGGATCTGGCCCTTGAAGTCCGGGTCGCCATTGCGATTGCCATTGCGGCGGTGGGCGTGGCCTTTGATCTGCTCGGTTTCCTCGCGTTCCGCAAGGTCCGGACGACGATCAATCCGCTCAAACCGCAGAACACTTCAGCGCTGGTGACGACCGGCATCTACACTCTCTCGCGCAATCCGATGTACGTGGGAGTCGTCTGCTTCCTGCTCGCCTGGACCGTCTTCCTTGCGGCGTTGTGGCCGCTGGCAGGCCCCATCCTGTTCGTCTTCTACATCAACCGGTTCCAGATCGAGCCGGAAGAACGGCAGCTCGAGCAGCGCTTTGGCGCGGACTTCAAGACTTACAAAGCTCGCGTGCGGCGCTGGTTGTAGCCGGCGCCAGAAAACCGAGCGCCAAAGGGAAGAGGATGGAAAATGACAGCGCCACCGACCGCCCCGACGCCAGTCGCGAGTAACCCTGCCTCACAGGCAAAGACCCTGCCGTTACTGCTGCTGGTCGTGGCGGTCTTCTTCCTGTTCGGCGGCATCACCAATGTGTCCGACCTGCTGGTCTCGAAGCTCAAGGGCCTGTTCTCGCTGAACTACGCCCAGGCCATGCTCGTGCAGTTCGCCTTCTTCACCAGCTATGCCATCTTCTCCATACCGGCCGGGTTGCTCATGAACCGGCTCGGCTACTTCAAGGGCATCATGATCGGCTTCGGCATCATGATTGCCGCATGTCTGATGTTCCTGCCGGCGGCACGTTCAGGAGCCTATGCACCGTTTCTCGCCGCACTGTTCGTCATGGGCGGCGGGATCACGCTGCTGCAGGTAGCGGTGAACCCGTTGATCATTTCCCTGGGTGCTCCCGAGACTGCCCACAGCCGCCTGACGTTCGCGCAGTTCTTCAACTCGGTCGGCGTGTTCCTGATCGTGACCTTCGGTGCGAAGCTGATCCTCGGCCAGACTGCGGACGTGGACCCCGCCACGCTGAGCGGTACAGCGCTCGACAGCTACCGCACCACCGAAAGTGTCGTCATCTCCGATGCCTACCTGGGCCTCGCAGCTGTCCTCGCCGTCGTCGCCGTGATCTTCTGGTTCTGGCGCAAGGCGCTCGACCAGGCGAGCTTCACGACGTTGCAGCTGCAAGGCGCCTTCGCGCTGCTGTCGAATCCCCGACTCCGCTTTGGCTGCGCGTGCATCTTCCTGTACGTCGGCGCGGAGGTGGGTGTTGCGAGCGTCATGGTCAACTACCTCGGTCTCGAGCGGACGTTGCATCTCGCGCCGGTTGCGGCAGGCGTGCTGCTCGGCTACTACTGGGCAGGCGCGATGGTTGGCCGTCTGCTCGGCGGGTTCGTGTTGCGGCGCTTCCGGCCGGGCTGGATCCTGGCCACCTTCGCTGCCGGCGCCATCGTTCTGATTGCGCTCTCGGCCTTTACGAGCGGAGCCCTCGCCGGCTGGGCACTCGTGCTGGTCGGCTTCGCGAACTCGATCATGTTCCCGACGATCTTTTCACTCGCGACCGAAGGACTGAAGGAGGAAGCGCCAAAGGCTTCTGGCCTGCTGTGCACCGCCATCGTCGGTGGCGCGATTGTTCCTGTCCTGGTTGGCCTGACCGCTGACGCCTTCGGACTCACCGCAGGCCTCATCGTGCCGGTGGTTTGCTACGCCATCATCGCGCGCTTCGGCCTGTTCGCGGAGGGCAGAAGCCGCCTGACTGCCTGATCAGGCAAGGCGTTGACCTTTCGCGTCCAATCCTGCCACTCTCCCCACCCGTTCCCGCCGGAAGCGATACATGAGAACCACACCTCGCCTGGCAGCCGCGCTGCTACTTGCAGCGAACGCCTTTTCACTTACTTCATCGAGCCTCGCGGCAGAAGCACCTGCAGGAGCGCCCGGTGCCGCCGCGTCAGTACCGTTCGTACGCACGATCACTCAGGTGCGGGGCGACCTCTACAAGGTGCAGAGCGGTCCGGGGATCGGCGCGGTGACGGCGTTTCTGGTGACTCCGGATGGCATCGTCCTGCTGGATCCGATCAACAACGACTTTGCGGCCTGGTTGAAGGCCGAGTTGGCAACGCGTTTTCCCGGCAAGCCGGTCAAGTACGTCGTGCAGACGCACTACCACTGGGACCATGCGCGCGGAGGCAACGTGTTCGCCGATACGGCGAAGTTCGTCGGCCACGCCTCCATGCCAGGCAAGTTCACGGCGAAGATCCGCGATGCCAGGCCGCCCGGCGACACGAACGATCTCGATGGCGACGATCGCCTGGACAAGCAGGAAGCGCAGACGGGCACCCGCGCCCAGTTCGATACGATGGACGCGAACCATGACCGCTTCCTGACGCAAGCCGAAATGCTGGCCGATGTCCATTCGCCCGAGATTGCCTTCACCGACCGTTACACGATTACGCTGGGCGGAAAGCGCGTCGAGCTCATCCACGCGGGTGGCAGGCATACGTCCGATCTGGTCGACGTCTATTTCCCGGCCGAGCGCGTGCTCTTCGCGCAGGACTATGTCTGGCCCAAGCGGCTGTGCTGCAACTTCGCGTTCGACCGCATGCCGATGGCGACGTGGATCAACTCGCTCAAGAACCTGGAGCGCCTCGACTTCGACACGTTCGTCGGCAGCCACTGGCAAGGCGGCTCCCGCGAAGACTTTGTCGCCGTTCGCCAGTACTTGGAGGATCTCCAGGCCGCTGTCGCAGCCGGCATCCGCGCAGGCCAGACGCTCGACGACATGAAGAAGTCCATTCGCCTTGAGAAATACAGGGACTGGGTCGGTTACGATCAGTTGCCGGGCTTCATCGAATCCGCCTACGCGAGCCTGACGCAGTATCCGGTCAGGTAGCCGGGTACCGAAGCGGCGTGCGCACTTCTACGGACTGTTTTTGGGCGTAGTAGCGCCACACTGCCAGCAACACGCGAGCAAGCAGGGCGGGGACGATGAAGTTAAGTTTTTTCGGCGCAGCCGGTACCGTCACGGGTTCGCGCTATCTGATTGAAGAGGGTAGCCACCGCGTCCTGGTCGACTGCGGCCTCTTCCAGGGCTACAAGCAGCTGCGGCTGCGTAACTGGGCGCCGCTGCAATTCGATCCGCGCCAGCTCGACGCCGTGGTCCTCACGCACGCGCATATCGACCACAGCGGCTATTTGCCGCTGCTCTGTCGTTCGGGATTTCGTGGCCGCATCTACTGCTCGCACGCGACGCTGGAGTTGTGCCGCATCCTGCTGCCCGACAGCGCCCACCTGCAGGAGGAGGACGCGAAGTTTGCCAACCGGCACGGCTTCTCGAAGCATCAGCCCGCGTTGCCGCTGTACACGCGCAAGGATGCCGACGACTGCCTTGAGCGATTTTCCGCCGTGGACTTGCACAATCCCTTCGTGGTCGCCAAAGGACTCAAAGCCGAATTCAGCCGCGGCGGTCATCTGCTCGGTGCCTGTACCGTGCGGGTCTCCAGCGATACCACGTCGGTGCTGTTTTCAGGCGATCTGGGCAGGCCCCACGATCCGATTCTCAATGCGCCCGAGCCGCCGCTGCCTGCCGACTATCTCGTCATCGAATCGACCTACGGCGACCGCCGTCACCCCGTCATCGATCCGGAGCAGGAGCTCGCTCGTTGGCTCAGGCGCGCCAGCGATCGCGATGGCATCACCGTCATCCCGACTTTTGCCGTGGGCCGCGCCCAGGCATTGCTGCTCTACATCGACCGGCTTAAGCGCAAGGGAGAGATTGCCGACCTGCCCGTTTACCTCGACAGCCCGATGGCTGTGGACGCAACCCTGCTGTACGCCGAGCACCGCGACGACCACAAGCTCAGTGAGGACGACTGCCGGCGCATGTGTCGGGCCGCAACGCTCGTCAACACGCCGGAGCAATCCCAGGCGCTCGACGCCAGACGCGAACCGATGATCCTGCTGTCAGCCAGCGGCATGGCGTCAGGAGGCCGGGTGCTCCATCACCTGAAAGCCTTCGTTGGCGATCCGAAGAATCTCGTCCTGCTGGCGGGATTCCAGGCACCCGGGACACGCGGTGCAGCGATGATCAAGGGCGCACCGACGGTACGGATCCACGGCATGGAGTTTCCGGTACGTGCGGAAGTCGGCCAGCTGGAGGCGAGCTCTGCACACGCCGACGCCGATGAGTTGCTGGCGTGGGCCCGTCGCTTGCCCAAGCCCCCGCGCAACACGTTCGTGATCCACGGCGAACCGGAAGCGAGCGAGGGCTTGCGGTTCCGCATCGATCACGAGCTCAAGTGGCCGGTCACGGTGCCCGAGTACCGCGACACCTACGATCTCGACACGAACGCGCAGCAATGAGACCCGCTCCGGAAGCCGAGGCGCTTGAACTGGTGCGTGCCGGCATCGACACGTACCAGGAGCCGGTCGTCTACATGCGCGCCGACTGCACGGTCTGCCGCGCAGAGGGCTTTGAAGCGCAAACCCGCATCGCCGTGCATGTGGGCGATCGTTCGATCATCGCAACCCTCAACGTCGTCTCGAGCCCGTGGTTGCCGCCGCATCAGGCTGGCCTGTCGGAAGCGGCGTGGCGTCATCTTGAGCCGAAGCCCGGCGAAAAGGCCTGGTTCCGGCACGCGGACGCCGCCGACTCCACGGCTCACATTCGCGCGAAGATCTACGGGCAGCGGCTCGAACGCGTGCACTACGCAGAAATCATGCGCGATGCGGTGCATGGCCGGCTATCAGACCTCGAGCTGGTCGCCTTCCTCACGGCGTGTGCAGCCGGATCGATGGACACCGAAGAGACGGTGGCCCTGACACGCGCCATGGTGGGCGTGGGCTCAACGCTTGACTGGGGCACTGGCATCATCCTCGACAAGCACTGCGTGGGCGGCCTGCCCGGCAATCGCACGACGCCCATCCTCGTCGCCATTGTGGCCGCGGCGGGCTACCGGATCCCGAAGACTTCCTCGCGCGCCATCACGTCGCCCTCCGGGACGGCCGATACGATGGACACCCTGGCGCCAGTCGAGCTGACTCTGGCACAGATGCGCAAAGTCGTGGACCAGGAAGGCGGCTGCATCGCATGGGGTGGGTCGGTGGGCCTGAGTCCTGCGGACGACATCCTGATCCGCGTGGAGCGGCCGCTCGACTTCGATGGCGACGCGCAACTCGTCGCCAGCGTCCTCTCGAAGAAGATCGCTGCCGGCGCGTCACACGTGATCCTCGACATGCCGATGGGCCCGACAGCGAAGATCCGCACCCAGGAAGCCGCCCAGAAACTGGGAGAACGGCTCACCTCTGTCGCCGATGCGCTGGGCCTGCGGGTGCACCTGCATCCCTCGGACGGCACCCAGCCTGTCGGTAACGGCATCGGTCCCGCACTCGAAGCGCGCGATGTGCTTGCCGTCCTCGCGCGCGCCCCGTCCGCTCCTGCAGATCTGCGCGAGAGGGCTCTCGACCTGGCAGGCCATCTGCTCGAGCTCGGCGGCGAATCCGTTGGACAGGGGCGCAACAAGGCGACGGCCTTGCTCGACAGCGGCGTGGCGGAAACCAAATTTGCCGCGATCTGCGCGGCGCAGGGGGGGCAGCGCACGCCGCGCATTGCACAGTATCAGGCTCCCGTGCTGTCACCGGCCCGCGGAGTGATCTCCCAGATCGACAATCGGCTGATCTCGCGGATTGCGAAACTGGCCGGTGCACCGCGGGCGCAGGCGGCGGGCATAGAGCTGCATGCTCATGTCGGCCAGACCGTCGAGCGCGGCCAGCCGCTGATGACGGTGCATGCAGAGAGCCCGGGCGAACTGGCTTACGCGCTCGCGTATCATGCGCGGCACGCGCACGCTTTCAGCCTGCATCACGGCTGATCACTCGGCATCGACCGCCTCTACGTGCCAGGCGCTCGCCCTCCGGCCCAATTCTGGGCCGGAGCGTGACTGCTTTGGCGTCGGCTCAGCCCCCAATTGACGGCCTGGAACCAGAACAGGCTGACCACGGCCATGCCGGCGCCCGCCACGAGCATGGGAACTGTCGGTTGCGTGAACGCAAACAGCTGACTGACCTCCGGAATGGCCAGCACGCAGGCCAGCAAAGCGAGCGTTGCCAATACAATCCAGCCGAATTGACGGTTAGGCGCCGCTGCGCCGTGCCAGGAACTCCTGCTCCAGGACCGGTTGCTGCGGATCAGGCCGAGGTTGGACAGTACCAGCGCCATGAACGTAACGGCGCGCGCCATGTCGTCCGAATGCATCATTGACCGAACGCTCGCGTAGACCACGAGCAGCAGCATCAGCAAGCCAACTCCTTGCCACATTCCACGTGTGAGCACGTCTGCGTCGAACAGGCGCTGGCTTGGGCTGCGCGGCGGCGCGGTCATGGCCCCGGGTTCGAGCGGCTCTGCCTCGAATACAACCGAACAGGCCGGATCGATGATGAGCTGCAGGAAAAGGATATGCACAGGCATCAGGAGTATCGGCCAGCCCAGCATCACCGGCACCAGCGACAGCCCGATGATCGGAATGTGCGCGGCTAGCACGAAGACGATGGCCTTGCGGAGATTGGCGAAGACTCGACGTCCGTAACGCACCGCTGTTACGAGGGACGCGAAGTCATCGTTGAGCAGCACCAGCGAAGCGGCTTCCCGCGCCACGTCAGTGCCGCGCGCACCCATCGCCACGCCGATGTGAGCCGCTTTGAGTGCCGGGGCGTCGTTCACGCCATCGCCGGTCATCGCGACGACCTCGCCGCAGGCACGAAACGCCTGTACCAGCCGCAGCTTCTGTTCCGGCTGAACGCGGCAGAAGATGTTTGTATCGGCAAGGCGCGCGCGCAGCTCATCGTCGCTCAACGCAGCCAGCTCGGACCCGGTAATGACCGCGCTGTCGGCGGGTAGTCCCACCTGGCGCGCAACGGAGACCGCGGTGATCGGGTGATCTCCGGTCATCATCACCACGCGCATGCCAGCTGCAAGGCACTCCGCGATCGCCCCTGGCACCTCAGGCCTTACCGGATCCTCCAGCGCTATCAGACCAAGAAAGGCGAACTCGAAGTCATGCTGGTTTCCCGGGAGAGCCTCGGCATGAAAGGTGGCCGACGCGACGCCAAGGACACGCAGTCCGTCACTCGCCATCTCGGACACCTTGTCGACAATCTCTGCACGCTGTGCGGCATCGAGATGGCAGAGGTCGACGATGGCCTCCGGTGCGCCCTTCGCGGCAATCAACCGTTCGCGCCGATCGGGTGAACGCCACACCCTGGACATCGCCATCATCTCGTTCGACAACGGATAATCGTCGATGAGAGTCCAGTCCGCGTGCAGGTGTTCGGTATCTGCCAGCAGCTGCAGCCCTGCCGCACCGATGGCTGTTTCCATCGGATCGAAGGCGCGGCGATGGCTCGCCAGAACTGCGAACTCGAGGACTGGATGCAAGGCTTCCTCGAGCGGTCCCGATGCGTCTCCCGCGCCGTCGAATGTCGCGGCTCTTGACCAGATCCTTCTGACGGCCATTCGATTCGCAGTCAGCGTACCGGTCTTGTCAACGCACAACACCGTCGTCGCTCCCAGCAACTCCACAGCGGGGATGCTGCGTGTCAATACTCTTTCCCGCGCCAGTCGCCAGGCGCCAAGGCCGAGGAAAAGTGTCAGTACTACCGGCAGTTCCTCCGGCAGGATGGCCATTGCCAGCGTGAGGCCTGCCAGCAAGCCCTGGAGCCAGTCTCCGGTCGAGAGCCGGTAGGCAAATGCCAGCGTACCTGCGAGGACAAGGCCCACGAAGGCGACACGCTTCACGATGCGACGTGTCTCGAGTTGGAGCGTCGTTTCCTCGCTGCCGATGCTCTCGAGCGACTTGCCGATCCGCCCGAGGGCACTACGCGCGCCAGTAGCGACGACCCGGCAGCGCGCAGTCCCCCGTATCACCAGTGTCCCCGAGAACACACGTGCAACGTCGCCGCTGCCTGGCGCTGCCGCATCAACAAGCTGGCTTGCCTGCTTGAGCACCGGGGCAGACTCACCCGTGAGCAGGGATTCGTCGATGGCAAGGTTTGACGATGCCAGGACATGCATGTCTGCGGGAATCCGGTCCCCCTCGGCCAGCAGCACTATGTCGTCGCTGACCAGTTCACGTCCGGCAATGCGGCGCGTTTGGCCTTCGCGAACGACCAGGGCTCGCGGGCTGGACAGATCGCGCAGGGCTTCCAGCGACTGCTCCGTACGACGTTGCTGCACGAACGAGATACCCATGACTACAAGGACGAAACCAAGCAGCATCAAAGCCTCGTGCCGATCACCCAGCAGCATGTAGATCGCCCCGCAGGCCACCAGCAGCAGGAAGATCGGCTCCGATACGATCTGGCGCAGCAGGCGCGAAACACCATGCGGTCTTGAATCCGGCAACTCATTCGGGCCTTGCTCCATGAGGCGCCGGTGCGCTTCGGCCTCGGTGAGGCCTTGTTCGGAGAAAGGTGCGGACGATCCCTGCATCACCGCTTCTCGCCAAGCATCCCGCGGCGGCGCATCCACTTCTCCAGCTCGACGATCAGGAGAATCACGAGAGACAGGCCAATGCACAATCCAAGTTCCTGAGGTCGCAGTGGCACCGTCCTGAACAGGACATTGAATGCAGGAACGTAGACCACCGCCATCTGCAGCACCACGGTGAGAACAACCGCACCGAGGAGCGGGCGGTTCGACGCGATACCCATCCTGAAGAGCGATGTGCGCTCCGAGCGGATCGCCATCACGTGCGCCAGTTGGGCGAAGCACAGTGTAGTGAAAACGGCGGTCTGCCACGCCGCCGAGCCCGAGCGCAGAAGCCAGGCCTGCTGTCCCAGGGCGAGTGCTGCCATGGCAAGGCCAACGACAAAAGCATGCAAGCCCAGACCCCTCGCGAACAGACTCTCGGTGGGCGGTCGGGGTGGGCGCCTCATGAGGTCGTGTTCAGCGGCCTCCGAGGCGAGTGCAAGGCCGGGCAAGCCATCAGTCACCAGGTTGATCCAGAGGATGTGGATTGGCAGCAGTGGGATCGGCAAGCCCAGAAACGGCGCCAGGAAGATGGTCCATATCTCTCCGGAATTTGTCGTGAGCACATATCGGACAAAGCGGCGCAGGTTGTCATAGAGGCGCCTCCCTTCGTTTACAGCGCGTACGATGGTCGCGAAGTTGTCGTCGAGCAGAATGATCGATGCCGCCTCCTTGGCGACGTCAGTCCCCTGGATTCCCATCGCAACACCAATGTCGGCCTGTTTCAGGGCCGGCGCATCGTTGACACCATCGCCCGTCATGGCGACCACTTCACCGGCATTCTGCAGCGCGTTGACGATCCTCACCTTCTGCTCGGGCGCGACGCGAGCATAGACGCGCACATGGCCAACCCGGCGCTCGAAGTCCTGCTGCGAAAGCGCAGCAAGCTGCGGGCCCGTTAGCAGTTCCGCATCATCTGACAGAAGGCCGAGCCGCTTCGCCACTGCGCGTGCCGTCAGGGGATGGTCGCCGGTAATCATGACAGGCACGATGCCCGCGGCGATGCAGGTGGCAATCGCCTGCTGCGCTTCTATTCGAGGTGGATCGATCAGGCCGAGCAGTCCGATGAATTCCAGGTCGCGCTCGAGTTCCTCCGCCGCCAAGCTTGGCGGGTGCGCTTGCCAACGGCGCATCCCGATGCCGAGGACGCGCAGTCCCTCCGTCGCCATCTGATCCGCAGCGCGGTTCAAAGCCCCCAGGTCGACCTTCACAAGTCCGGTGCTGCGCTGTTCATGAACGCACAGACCGATGATGACCTCGGCTGCACCCTTGGTAATCGACACGAAGGTGCCATCAGGTCTGCCGTGCACGGTCGTCATGCACTTCCGGTCGGAGTCGAACGGAAGTTCTGCGATCCTTGGGGCGCGAGCCACCTCGGCATCGCGACTCAGGCCGGCCGATTGTGCGGCAACGAGTAGCGCTACCTCCGTCGGATCACCCACGACCCCGCCTGTTGCGTCCACGAGTGCGTCATGGCTGACCGCCATCGCATGAAGCAGCATCGCGGCGGGCCCACCCGAGCCGGGTGTCGTCGCCCGCATTCCATCGCAGAAGTACTGTTCCACCTGCATCTCGTTAGCAGTCAAAGTACCCGTCTTGTCGGAACAGATGTACGTCACTGAGCCCAGCGTCTCAACGGCTGGGAGGCGCCGGACGAGCGCCTTGTTTGCGGCCATCTTGCGTGCTCCAAGTGCCAGCGAAATACTGACGACCGCGGGTAGTGCCTCCGGAATCGCTGCCACGGCGAGACTCAGCGCGATGAGCAGCATGTGCAGGGCCTGCTCTCCGCGCAGCAGTCCCGTGGCGAACACGACGACGCAGATGAGGATGACGATGAGCGCAAGCTGGCGACCGAACCCTACCAGACGGCGCTGCAGGGGGGTCTGGATAGAGCGTGCTTCATTCAGCAACCTGGCGATACGGCCGAACTCGGTGTGCATCCCTGTCGCTACAACCAGACCCACCGCGCGACCGTAAGTTACGAAGGTTCCCTTGTGCGCGAGGTTTCTGCGATCCCCGACGGCAACATCAGGCTGTGCAATCGCTGCAATGATCTTGTCAACCGGAGCCGACTCGCCCGTCAATGTGGATTCATTCAGACGCAGACCCGCAACCTCGACCAGGCGAAGGTCCGCAGGGACGATGCAGCCAGCCTCGAGAAGCACGATATCGCCGGGAACCAGTTCGGCGGCCGCAATCGTGCCTGGGCTGCCGCTTCGCACCACCTTCGCCGAGGGAGCGGCCATCGACTTCAGCGCAGCCAAGGCGCGCTCCGCCCGGAATTCCTGTGCAAATCCGAGCACGGCATTGAGAATCACGATCGCCACGATGACCAGGGTGTCGGTGAGATCACCGATTGCTCCCGATACCACGGCCGCGCCGATCAGAACCAGGATCATGAAGTCCTTGAACTGCGCCGCGAGGATCGTGAACGGGGAGCGAGGTGGCGCCTCGATGTGCACATTCGCACCGTAGCGCGTGCGTCGGTTCGTGGCGTCCTCGGCGCTCAGTCCTTCGCGGCGAGACGCCAGAAGCGAGTAGGTCTCCTCGGCGGAGTACTGATACCAGGCGACGTCCTGGGGGTCTGCTGTCT
>JBEBIT010000141.1:0-3642 GCA_040080215.1 Steroidobacteraceae bacterium | reverse complement strand
GCCTTCCTGGATGGTGAGCTGCCCGACGAGGAGATGGACCTCTTCATCCGCAGGCTCGAGCGCGATGGCGCCCTCAAGCGGTCGCTGTCGAGATACGCGCTCATGGGCGAAGTGATGCGCACACCGGCCAACGGGGGCGGTGTCGTCGCCGGAAGCGGGTTCGCCTCGCGGGTGAGTGCGGCCATCGAGGCAGACTCAGGCGCGTCTGACGAATCCGGCCAGGGCGCGGCCGGCTCGACTGCCAGGCCGCGCAGGTTCGGTCCGCTTGCAGGACTCTCGATCGCGGCCGGGGTAGCCGTCGTGGCCGTTGGCCTGATGAATCGCGCTCCCGATGCGCCGCAATCCGTTGCCACGGTGGTGGATCGGACGGTGGCGAGCGATCCGTCCCTTTCCGAGGCAAGCTATGTGGTGCCCGAGATCACGGTGACCGGCCCGCTGGTGCCGTCGGCGCGCCTCACCAACTACGTCATGGCCCACAGCGAATACTCGTCCCCGATCGGCCGGCGCAACGTGCTGTCGAACATGCTGTCCGACGACTCCATGTCGCCTGATGCCGTGATCCCGGCGGGCTTTGTGCCGGACGAAGGCCCGGCCCGGCAGGTCTCGCCATGATCGCGCGGCTCGCCACGCAAGGGCTCGCCGTCCTGCTCGTCAGCACGAGCGGCCTCGGTTCGGCGATCGCGGCAGAAAGCGCGGAGGCAAAGATGTGGCTCGAGCGCATGTCGCAGGCGCTCGCTACCCGCAATTACGACGGCAAGTTCTTCCACATGCGCGGCGAGCAGACCGACACCTTCAGGATCATCCACCGCGTGGACGGTGGCAAGATCTCGGAACGACTGGTCTCCCTCGACGGCAGCGGCCGCGAGGTGATCCGCAACGAAGCCGAGGTCATTTGCTACCTGCCGGATCGCAAGCTGGTGCTCGTCGAGCAACGCACGGGCGATGGGCCGCTGTTCGGGGCACTGCCGAGCTACAGCCAGGGAATCGACGAGCACTACGACATCGAGGCGGGCAAGGTGTCGAAGCTGCTCGGCCGCAAGACGCAGATGATCACGGTGAAGCCGAAGGACGAATTCCGGTACGGCTACAACCTCTGGATCGACTACGAGACTGCGATGCCGCTCAAGACGCAGCTGTGCGATCGCGAGGGCCAGGTCATCGAGGAAATCCTGTTCGCGACCATCGATTTGCCTGAGCGGATCCCGGCCGCCAGCCTGCAACCCGAGACCTCGGCGGAAGGCTTCCGCTGGTTCCGGCAGGCCGTGCTCGCCCCTGACCCCGAGGTGCCCGAAGCGTGGCGAGTGCCGCGATTGCCCAATGGCTTCCGGTTGACCGACCAGCGCGTCCAGGCAGCCACCGGTGGCAACGCCGCCGTGCAGCACCTCGTCTTCTCGGACGGGCTGGCGTCGGTGTCGGTGTTCATCGAGCCTCGCCCACGCAGTGCCGTGCCGCTGCACGGATTGACCAGGATGGGTTCCGCGTTCGCGTTTTCGACCGAAGTCAGTGGCAATCAGGTGACCGCCGTAGGCGAGGTCCCGGCCGTCACGGTCCAGATCATTGCCGGATCGGTACAGGCCGCCCGCTCTACGGCACCCAAGGCGCAGCAGCCGGCAGCCGGGATGCCGGCCCCATCCGCCGGCGGCCGCTGAGGCCGATTCAGGTGGGTGAGGTGCATCCCGGGTGGACGGTCTACTCCCGCGCGGGGTGCAGCCTGTGTGAGGACATGATTGCCGAGCTTGCGGCCCTCCTCGGTCCCCTCGCGGCCGCTGTCCGGGTCGTCGACATCGAAGGCGACGCCGACCTCGAACGCCGCTTCGGTCACCGCATCCCCGTGCTCGCGTTTGACGACGAATTCGTCTGTGCCTACAGGCTCGACCCCGCTCGGGTCCGGGCCTATCTGGCTGCCTAGCCCGCCGGGGCTACGGCCGGCCCCTGCCGGACACCCCCTTCCTATATAATCCGCGGCCGTTCCCGACGCCCGCTGAAGGGTTTGCCCCTTGTCCTGATGCAGAACATACGCAACTTCTCGATCATCGCGCACGTCGACCACGGCAAGTCCACGCTCGCCGACCGCTTCATCCAGCTCTGCGGCGGCCTTGAGGCGCGGGAAATGGAAAGCCAGGTGCTGGATTCCATGGCGCTCGAGCGCGAGCGCGGCATCACGATCAAGGCCCAGAGCGTCACGCTCGGCTACAAGGGGCGCGACGGCGTCCTGTACCAGCTCAACATGATCGACACCCCCGGCCACGTGGACTTCTCCTACGAGGTGTCCCGGTCGCTGGCAGCGTGCGAAGGCGCGCTGCTGGTCGTCGATGCCGCCCAGGGTGTCGAGGCGCAGAGCGTGGCGAACTGCTACACGGCCCTCGAGCAGGGGCTCGAAGTCGTGCCCGTCCTCAACAAGATCGACCTGCCCTCGGCCGAGCCGGACAAGGTCATCAAGCAAATCGAGGAAATCATCGGCATCGAGGCCAGTGACGCCGTGCGTGTCAGCGCCAAGACCGGTGAAGGCGTGCCGGACCTCCTCGAGGAATTGGTCCGCCGGATTCCGCCGCCCAAGGGCGACCCGGAGGCGCCGCTGCAGGCACTGATCATCGACTCGTGGTTCGATAACTACGTCGGCGTCGTCTCGCTCGTGCGCGTCATGAATGGCTCGATGAAGGTCGGCCAGAAGATCCGCGTGTGGACGACGGGCCGCGCGCACCAGATCGACAAGCTCGGCCGCTTCACGCCGAAGTCGCGTCCCTCCGAGACGCTGCTGACAGGTGAAGTCGGCTTTGTGATCGCCGGCATCAAGGAAATCGACGGTGCTCCCGTCGGCGACACCATCACCCTCGACAACCGGCCGTGCGACGCACCGCTCGAAGGCTTCAAGCAGATCCAGCCGCGCGTGTTTGCCGGCATGTTCCCGGTCAGCACCGACGACTACGAAGCCTTCCGCGACGCCCTGTCGAAGCTGAAGCTCAACGACTCGGCGCTGCACTACGAGCCGGAAGTGTCCACCGCCCTCGGCTTCGGTTTCCGCTGCGGCTTCCTCGGCTTATTGCACATGGACATCGTGCAGGAACGCCTGGAGCGCGAGTACAACCTCGAGTTGATCACGAGCGCGCCCACGGTGGTGTACGAAGTGGCCAAGACGGACGGCACGACGATCTACGTCGACAACCCGTCGAAGCTGCCGCCGTCGAACGAGATCGAGGACCTGCGCGAGCCCATCATCATCGCGAACATCCTGGTGCCGCCCGAGTACATCGGCAACGTGCTCAAGCTGTGCACGGACAAGCGCGGCCGCCAGAAGAAGATGCAGTACTTGGGCAACCAGGTGTCGCTGCAGTACGAGCTGCCGATGGCGGATGTGGTGCTCGACTTCTTCGACCGGCTGAAGTCCTGCAGCCGCGGCTATGCGTCGTTCGACTACGAGTTCAGCCGCTTCGAGTCGGCGCCGCTCGTGAAGCTCGACGTGCTGATCAACGGCGATCGTGTCGATGCGCTGTCCATCATCATCCACCAGGACCATGCCTACAGCCGCGGCCGCGAGCTGGTCGACAAGATGCAGGAGCTGATCCCGAGGCAGATGTTCGACGTCGCCATCCAGGCGGCGATCGGCAGCAATGTCGTCGCGCGGTCCTCCGTCAAGGCGCTGCG